>NZ_CP035382.1:3386818-4064182 GCF_006874705.1 Leclercia adecarboxylata
CAACCGGATGTTCCAGCAGCAGGTCGCGGACGTTCATCGCTACCTGACGCTCGTGGGCGATAAAGTTCCCGCCTTCGCCCATGCTGTGCACCAGATAGTAAAGGGTATCCACCCCCGCAAGCAGGGCCGCCAGATCCCGGGGCCAGTTGAGATCGATAGCATGGCAGGTGACGTTGGGCAGCCCCAGCTTTTGCAGGCGCTCAACGTTGCGTGCCGCAGCCCGGACCTGATGCCCGCGCGCGCTAAGGGCGGCCACCAGATGTTGACCGATATACCCGCTGGCACCCAGGACCAGAATACGTTGCGGCACGTTAGCTCCTTAGCGCTGCAAAAACGCCTGCCAGTGAGCAACGACTTCAGCAAGCTGCTCGCGGTTGACGTCGAGATGCATTACCAGACGGACCACCGGCGAGGCGTTGATCAGCACGCCGCGCGCCTTCATAAACTCACCCAGCGCCGCCGCGTTGTCCTCTCCGACGCGGATAAACAGCATGTTAGTGTCGTGACGCATCACATCTGCGCCGATCTCGCGCAGCTGCGTCGCCATCCACGCTGCATTGTCGTGATCGTCCTTCAGGCGGGCAACGTTATTTTTCAGGGCGTACAGACCCGCTGCGGCGAGGATCCCGGCCTGGCGCATGCCGCCGCCGGTCATTTTACGCCAGCGGTTGGCGCGCCTGATGTAGTCGGCGTTGCCCACCAGCAGGGAGCCCACCGGCGTGCCCAGCCCTTTGGAGAGACAAATGGTGAACGAGTCGCAATATTGCGTGATCTCTTTCAGCTCGCAGCCATACTCCACCACGGCGTTAAAGATGCGTGCGCCGTCGACGTGCAGCCCCAGCTTGCGCTCACGGGTAAACTCCCACGCCGCTTTCAGGTACTCGCGCGGGAGCACTTTGCCGTTATGGGTGTTTTCGAGGCTGAGCAGCTTAGTGCGGGCGAAGTGGATGTCGTCGGCTTTGATTTTGGCGGCAACTTTGTCCAGCGGCAGGGAGCCGTCAGAGGCGGCATCGATCGGCTGCGGCTGAATGCTGCCGAGCACCGCGGCGCCACCGGCTTCGTAGAGATAGTTATGCGCCCCCTGACCGACGATATACTCTTCGCCGCGTTCGCAGTGGCTGAGCAGGGCCACCAGGTTGGCCTGGGTGCCGGTCGGCAGGAACAGGGCGGCCTCGTGACCGCTCAGCTCCGCGGCATAGCGCTGAAGTTCGTTAACGGTGGGGTCGTCGCCGTAGACGTCGTCCCCGACCGGCGCGGCCAGCATCTCCTCCAGCATGGCTCGCGTTGGTCTTGTGACGGTGTCGCTGCGTAAATCAATCATGGCATTTCCTTATTATTTTAAAGGCGATGCCGATTGTTTTACCTGAGCCAGTTGGTTTTGGCTAGCTCCAGAACTTCGTCACCGCGGCCGCTGATGATGGCGCGCAGCATATACAGGCTAAAGCCCTTCGCCTGCTCAAGTTTGATCTGCGGCGGGATCGCCAGTTCGTCTTTGGCGACCACCACGTCCACCAGCACCGGGCCTTCGGTGGCGAAGGCGCGCTGTAGGGCATCGTCCACCTCGGAGGCTTTTTCCACACGGATGCCGGTGATACCGCAGGCTTCGGCGATAGCGGCGAAGTTGGTGTCGTGCAGCTCGGTGCCGTCGGTGAGATAGCCCCCGGCCTTCATCTCCATCGCCACAAAGCCCAGCACGCTGTTGTTAAAGACGATGATTTTGATCGGCAGCTTCATCTGCGCCACCGAGAGAAAATCGCCCATCAGCATGCTGAAGCCGCCGTCACCGCACATCGCCACCACCTGCCGCTCCGGCGCGGTGGCTTTGGCCCCCAGCGCCTGCGGCATGGCGTTAGCCATCGAGCCGTGGTTAAACGAGCCAATCAGACGGCGCTTGCCGTTCATTTTCAGGTAGCGCGCCGCCCATACGGTCGGGGTGCCCACGTCGCAGGTAAAGATGGCATCTTCGTCAGCGTAATGGCTGATCTGCTGCGCCAGATACTGCGGGTGCAGCGCCTTGTCGCTGGGCTTCGCCAGATCGTCCAGCCCTTTGCGGGCATCACGGTAGTCGCTGAGGGCTTTATCGAGGAATTTACGATCGGTTTTCTCCTCCAGCAGCGGCATCAGCGCGGTAAGCGTGGCCTTGATATCGCCCACCAGCGCCATATCCACCTTGCTGTGGGCCCCGATGCTGGCCGGGTTGATGTCGATCTGAATGATTTTTGCGTCGGTAGGGTAGAAGGCGCGATAGGGGAAGCGGGTGCCGAGCAGCACCAGGGTGTCGGCGTTCATCATGGTGTGGAACCCGGACGAGAAGCCGATCAGCCCGGTCATCCCTACATCAAAGGGGTTATCGTACTCTACGTGCTCTTTGCCGCGCAGGGCGTGAACAATCGGCGCCTTGAGCATGCCGGCAAATTCCACCAGCTCGTCGTGGGCCCCGGCGCAGCCGCTGCCGCACATCAGGGCGATATTGCTGGAGTAGCGCAGCAGCTGCGCCAGCTTTTTCAGTTCGGCATGGGCGGGCGTCACCACCGGCAGGGGGGCCGGATACCAGTGGTTGCTGGCGCTTTCCGGTGCCGCCTGTAGCGCCACGTCGCCGGGCAGTACAATCACCGAGACGCCACGCTTTAAGATAGCGTTGCGCAGGGCCAGGGCCAGCACCTGCGGGATCTGCTCGGGTGAGGAGACCAGCTCACAGTAGTGGCTGCATTCACGGAACAGCTCCTGGGGATGCGTCTCCTGAAAATAGCCGCTGCCGATTTCACTCGACGGAATATGCGCCGCGATAGCCAGCACCGGGACGTTGTTACGATGACAATCAAACAGGCCATTGATCAGGTGCAGGTTGCCCGGCCCGCAGGAACCGGCGCACACCGCCAGCTCCCCGGTGAGCTGGGCCTCGGCCCCGGCGGCGAACGCGGCGACCTCTTCATGACGGGTGGGCATCCACTCGATGGTGCCCATCCGGTTCAGGCTGTCGCTCAGGCCGTTGAGGGAATCCCCGGTGACACCCCAGATTCGCTTCACTCCGGCCTGTTCCAGCATTTTCGCAATGTAGTTCGCCACGGTTTGTTTCATGGTAGTCCGTCTCCTGAATGTGATAACGCTTTCAAGCTTAGATGAAACTGACCGCCATGCCTGTTTAATCCCCCTGATTAATAGTTGCTTTCAATGCGCAACATTTCGTCATATTGTGGTGGCGTATCCCATAAAAAGCGGAGTGAATTCAAATGGTTAAATCATTGTTAATGGCTGTTAATAAAACGCTAACGCATGAAGATTTTGGCAGACTGCTGCTGCGCCTGGCGGTGGGGGGGTTGATGCTGTTTCATGGCCTGCATAAGGCTATCGACGGGGTGGGGGGGATTGCAGGCATGCTGGTGGCAAAAGGACTGCCGGGCTTTATCGCCTATGGGGTTCTGATTGGCGAAGTGGTGGCGCCGATCCTGATTATCCTCGGTATTCTTACCCGTCCGGCGGCGCTGGTACTGGCCTTTACTATGGTCGTGGCGTGGCTGATGGTGGGCACCGGTAAAACCTTCGCGCTGGATGCGGTGGGGGCGTGGGCGATTGAGAGTCTGGTCTACTTCTTCGTTGGCGCACTGGCCGTGGCATTTTTAGGGGCGGGGCGGTACGCGGTGGTAAGCGATCCGGTCTGGAAGTAACGCCGGGCGGCACTGCGTTTGCCCGGCCTACGGGTTTCGTAGGCCCGGTAAGCGTAGCGCCACCGGGTATTAGAGCATGGACTTTGTAGGCCCGGATCGCTATGCGACACCGGGCTTTTCATCAGGCCAGCACCAAATCCCCCTGCGGATGACAGGAGCAGGCCAGCACGTAGCCTTCCGCCACTTCGGCATCCGTCAGCGTCATGGTGCTGGAGACGGTATAGTTCCCGTCCACCACCTTCGTTTTACAGCAGCCGCAGACGCCTGCACGGCAGGCGGCCACCACCGGCACGTTATTGCTCTCCAGCGCCTCCAGCAGCGTGCTGCCCACGCGGCCAAAGAAGGTCTGTGCCGGCTGCAGTTTGGTGAACTTCAGTCCGCTGGTGGCGGCTTCCGCGACCGGGGTAAAGAACTGCTCTTTAAAGAAGCGGGTCACGCCCAGGGCTTTCACCTCTTCTTCAACAATGTCCATATACGGCGCCGGACCGCAGGTCATCACGGTGCGTGAGGCGAGATCCGGCACGCGCTGCAGCAGCTCGCGGGTCAGACGACCGACCACAAAACCCTCGGTGGCGTTGGTTTCGGCCACCAGTGTGACCGGGTAGTTACGCCATTCGTCCGCGAAAATCACATCCTGCGGCGAGCGCACGCTGAAGATCACCTCCACGTCGGCCTGCGGGCGGTTCTTCGCCAGCCAGCGACGCATCGACATCACCGGCGTCACGCCGCATCCGGCAGCCAGCAGCAGGAATTTATCTTCCGGCTTATCGTCACAGGTAAAATCACCCTGCGCGTCCGACAGCCAGATGTAATCCCCGCGCTTCACATCGTGCGTCAACCACTGAGAGCCTGCCCCCGCATCAATGCGGCGGATGGTCAGCGTGATGTACTCGCTGATACCCGGCGTTGAGGAGATCGTGTACGCCCGCAGCGTTTCCGCTGAATTACGCACGCTGACCAGCGCATACTGTCCGGCACGGTATGGATAATAGTCGTGGCACAGCAGCGATATCGTCCAGACATCCGGCGTTTCCTGATGGATGTGATGAACCTGCATCCGCCATGGGCACTGATGGGTTGGCATTGTCATACTTTACTCCTTACGCGCTCAGCAGTTGCTTCATGTCTTCTTCAACGGTGGTCACGGAACGCAGACCAAACTTCTCGTTGAGGACGGCCAGCAGATCCGGCGTAAAGAAGCCGGGTGCGGTCGGGCCGGTGACGATGTTTTTCACGCCCAGCGACAGCAGGGTCAGCAGGATCACAATCGCTTTCTGTTCGAACCAGGAGAGCACCAGCGACAGCGGCAGGTCGTTCACGCCACAGCCCAGTTTTTCTGCCAGGGTTACCGCCAGGATGATCGCCGAGTAGGCATCGTTACACTGACCGGCATCGATCAGACGCGGCAGGCCTTCAATATCACCGAACTCCAGCTTGTTGAAACGGTATTTACCGCAGGCCAGGGTCAGGATCAGGCAGTCGTCCGGCACGCTGGTGGCGAAGTCGGTGAAGTAGTTACGCTCCCCACGTGCGCCGTCGCAGCCGCCGACCAGGAAGATGTGACGCAGTTTTTCGCGGCTCACCAGGTCAATCAGGGAATCCGCCGCGCCCAGCAGGGTCTGACGGCCAAAACCAACGGTGATCAGATGAGGGATTTCGCTGTACGGGAAGCCCGCCATCTGCTGTGCCTGGGCAATCACCGGGCCAAAATCATCACCTTCGAGGTGGCTCACGCCCGGCCAGCCGACAATGCTGCGGGTCCAGATACGATCGTCGTAGGCACCTACGGTTGGGTCGATGATGCAGTTAGAGGTCATCACGATCGGGCCAGGGAAGCGGGCGAACTCCACCTGCTGGTTCTGCCAGCCGCTGCCGTAGTTACCGATCAGATGTTTGAATTTGCGCAGCTCCGGGTAGCCGTGGGCAGGCAGCATCTCGCCGTGGGTGTAAACGTTCACCCCGGTGCCGTCGGTCTGCTCCAGCAGGTTGTAGAGATCTTTCAGGTCATGACCGGAGATCAGGATGCACTTGCCTTCGGTTGCTTTAACGTTGACCTGAGTGGGGGTCGGATGACCATATTTAGTGGTTTCACCGGCGTCCAGAATGCTCATCACTTTGAAGTTCATCTGGCCGATTTCCATGGAACACTCCAGCAGGGCGTTCATATCGGAAGGCCAGGTCCCCAGCCACGCCATGATTTTATGGTACTGGGCGTAGATGTCGTTGTCGTACTGGTCCAGAACGTGCGCGTGTTCCATATAGGCCGCCGCACCTTTCAGGCCGTACAGGCACAGCAGACGCAGGCCGAGGATATTCTCGCCAATCGCCGCTTTGTCTTTGTTCGGGGTAAATTCAGCCGCCTGACGCTGCAGGTCGCCGAGATCGTCGCTCACCAGCTGCAGATCGGCCATGGGATTATCGACGTGGGCACTGGCATCAACGTTCAGGGACTGGGCTTTCAGGGCGTCACGCAGGGCAATAGCTTCACGGGCGTAGCCCACAATGCGTGGCGAATCGAAGTTGACGTTGGTCAGGGTAGAGAAAAACGCGCGCGGGGCGAAGTTATCCACGTAGTGGTCGATAATGCCATATTCCCGGGCTTTTACTGCCCAGGCGGATAAACCCTGCAGGGAGGCAATCAGCAGATCCTGCAGATCGGAGGTTTCTGCGGTTTTACCGCACATGCCCTGTGCGTAAGAGCAGCCGTTGCCGGCTGGGGTACGGATAGTTTGTTCACATTGCACACAAAACATAATCACACCTGTTAAAGTTATATTTGAGATACATCTTTAAGATTATGCTTGCGGCGATACGCTGGGAAGGGCTTTCTGCTACAAAGTAGAGGGATATTGATTTAGCGCAATTTTGGCGGCAGCAGGCTACCGCCAAAGAAGTATCAGGCGGAGAAGAACGCCATCATAATCGGCACCAGCAGGCTTAAAATAAAGCCGTGTACGATGGCGGCCGGCACCATCTCCAGACCGCCCGAGCGTTGCAGAACCGGCAGGGTAAAGTCCATCGAGGTGGCGCCGCACAGGCCCAGCGCTGTGGAGCGGCTGCGACGCACCAGACCCGGGATCAGCATAATGGCGATCAGCTCCCGGCCAAGGTCGTTAAAGAAGGCGGCGCTGCCAATCACCGGGCCAAAGGATTCGGTTAACAAAATGCCGGACAGGGAGTACCAGCCAAAACCGGAGGCCATTGCCAGGGCGGTATTAAGCGGCAGGCCAAGGATAAAGGCGTTAATCACCCCGCCCACCAGAGAACTGCCCACCACGATGACGGCGACCATCATACCCCGGCGGTTGAGCACGATCTGTTTTAAGGTCATGCCGTTATTTCGCAGCTGAATACCAATCAGGAACAGCAGGAAGATCAGGGTATATTCACTGGCTTCGGTGGCGTGCTGTAAAATGTCGAGCCCCGTCAGCCCCAGCAGAAAACCGAGCACCACCACGCCGCATAATTTTAATGACTCCAGCGCCATGGCAATACGCGACGGTAATTTCTCCTGGTGATGGTGGTTTTTCCAGGGAATAACCCGTTCCAGCCAGAACAGCGCTGCGATATTGCACAGCAAAATAACCGCCATCGTAATGATGGAGTAATGCAGGATCGACAGCAGGTTGGCCGCCAGATTATCGAGAAAGGCGAGACTGATGCCCATAAAAAACAGAATGACGTAGACAATCCAGCTCAGTAAACGGTTGATCAGTTTTAAGGCTGACAGCTGACGAAGAGGAATGAGATAACCCACAATCAGCGGGATCAGAATGATTAAGAGTCCTGAAAACATGAACAACCGGTCCTTTATATGAGTGGCGCTGTGACACTACCCAATTAAGGCGGTTCAGTAAAGGTGAAAACAGTGCCGGGCGGCGCTGACGCTTGCCCGGCCTACGAAATACTGTCCCGTAGGCCGGGTAAGGCGAAGCCGCCACCCGGCACCGCAACGCGTACAATCTTAATCGCGTTTTTCCAGCAGGGTGCGGTACAGCACGCCGCCAAGAATACCGCCGACAATCGGCATCACCCAGAACAGCCACAGCTGCTCCAGCGCCCAGCCGCCCTGGAAGATAGCGACCGCGGTGCTGCGCGCCGGGTTAACCGAGGTGTTGGTAACCGGAATACTGATCAGGTGGATCAGAGTCAGCGCCAGACCAATCGCAATCGGCGCAAAACCGGCCGGAGCGTGTTTGTCGGTGGCGCCGTGGATCACCAGCAGGAAACCGGCCGTCAGAACGATTTCAATTACGATGGCAGACAGCATGGAGAAGCCGCCCGGGGAGTGTTCGCCAAATCCGTTCGAAGCAAAACCGCTGGCCGCGGCGTCAAAGCCGGCTTTACCGCTGGCAATAACATACAGAATAGCGGCAGCAATAATCCCGCCAATCACCTGGGCAATTATATAGCCGAGAATATCTTTCGCCGGAAAACGGCCGCCCGCCCACAGACCTAATGTCACCGCCGGGTTAAAATGCCCGCCGGAAATATGCCCTACGGCATACGCCATGGTTAATACCGTTAAACCGAAGGCCAGAGAAACACCGACAAAACCAATCCCTAATTCCGGGAAACCTGCCGCCAGAACCGCACTGCCGCAACCACCAAAGACTAACCAGAATGTACCAAAACATTCAGCTGCTAATTTTCTGAACATATACACCTCAAAAATAAAAAAACTGCGACTATCCGGTACGCAGTACTTATCGCTACAAAATAATCGCGACATAAAAAGCGCTGTTATTTTAGAAATGCATGCTCCCCTTCACCAGTAGAATAAATCTATAAAATTTGATTTAGAGCAATGACAGGTGATTCCTTATTTCATTAGGTCAACCGATATAACGCTATTTATATTGGTGCGGTGATTGGATATCTGGGCTCTTTTCTGAATAAAATCTGATTCGTTGACATTAATTATATCGGTAATTAGCATCCGCCCCTGAAATGACTGGGTCAACATTCGTACTGATGACCAACGGGAATTTTAACTGTAGACATAAACAACATTGAAATAAGGATTGTGCAATGCGTGAATTAAACCAACAGGAAATTGAAAACGTATCCGGTGCCGGTTTTATTGCAGATGCGGCCGCTGCGCTGGGTCTGGGTATTGGTAAAGTAGTTGATACGGGTCTGGGCCTGATCGGTGTGGATGTGGGTACGCAGCCAAGCGAAGCCGCTCAAACCCTGGGTCGTGGTATCGGTATGATCATCGAAACCGGCGTGAATACCGTCTCCAGCATCTTCAACTCTCTGTTTCGTCGCGGCTAATTACCGCTAATGTCTTAATGGGGGAGCATGCTCCCCCATTTTTGTTTGCCCGTATTCTCAGCGCACCCAGAAAGCTATACTCCGGATAACTTAAAGGAAAAACCAGGAATTTCCCGGAGGGTATATGTTGCTGGAACGTGTGGAAATTGTAGGGTTTCGCGGCATCAACAGATTGTCGTTGATGCTTGAGCACAATAACGTGCTGATCGGGGAAAACGCCTGGGGTAAATCCAGCCTGCTGGATGCCCTGACGCTGCTGCTCTCTCCGGAATCGGATCTGTACCATTTTGTCCGGGAAGACTTCTGGTTCCCGCCCGGGGATCTGCTGGGGCGCGAACACCATCTGCATATCATTCTCACTTTCCGTGAATCCGAGCCGGGCCGTCATCGCGTCCGTCGCTATCGCCCCCTTGCCGACTGCTGGGTGCCCTGTGAGGATGGCTATCAGCGCATTTTTTACCGTCTGGAGGGCGAGCTGGCGGACGACGACAGCGTGCTGACCCTGCGTGGTTTTCTCGATACCGACGGTAATGCTCTGCCGCTGGCGGATATCGACGCGCTCGCGCGCCATCTGGTGCGTCTGATGCCGGTGCTGCGCCTGCGGGACGCCCGCTTTATGCGCCGGATCCGCAACGGCGCGGTGCCCAATATGCCCGACGTGGAAGTGACCGCTCGCGAGCTGGATTATCTGGCCCGGGAGCTGGTGGCCCGCCCGCAAAATTTAACCGATGGCCAGATCCGTCAGGGGCTGTCGGCGATGGTGCAACTGCTGGAGCACTACTTCTCCGAGCAGGGATCTTCGCCGGTCCGCAACCGGCTGATGCGGCGGCGCTCCCATGACGAACAGCGTAGCTGGCGCTATCTCGATATCATCAACCGGATGATTGACAGGCCTGGCGGCCGTTCGCACCGGGTGATCCTGCTGGGACTTTTCTCGACGCTATTGCAGGCCAAAGGCACCGTCCGGCTGGACCGGGATGCCCGCCCGCTGCTGCTGGTAGAAGATCCCGAAACGCGCCTGCACCCCATTATGCTCTCGGTGGCGTGGCACCTGCTGAATCTGCTGCCGTTGCAGCGCATCACCACCACCAACTCCGGCGAGCTGCTGTCGTTAACCCCGGTCGAGCACGTCTGTCGCCTGGTACGCGAATCGTCGCGCGTCTCCGCCTTCCGCCTGGGACCCGGGGGGATGAACGCCGAAGACAACCGGCGGATCGCCTTCCATATTCGCTTTAATCGCGCCTCCTCCCTGTTCGCCCGCTGCTGGCTGCTGGTGGAAGGGGAGACGGAAACCTGGGTGATTAACGAGCTGGCCCGCCAGTGCGGCCACCACTTCGATGCCGAGGGGATCAAGGTGATTGAGTTTGCCCAGTCGGGCTTAAAACCGCTGATCAAATTTGCCCGGCGAATGGGCATCGAGTGGCATGTGCTGGTGGACGGCGACGAAGCGGGTAAGAAATATGCCGCTACCGTGCGCGGGCTGATCAATAACGACCGGGAAGAGGAGCGGGAGCACCTGACGATGCTCCCCGCTATGGACATGGAGCACTTCATGTACCGCCAGGGCTTCTCGGACGTCTTTCACCGGGTGGCGATGATCCCCGACGATGTTCCGATGAACATGCGGCGGGTGATCGTGAAGGCCATTCACCGCTCGTCGAAACCCGATCTGGCGATTGAAGTGGCGATGGAGGCCGGGCGGCGCGGGGTTGAGGCGGTGCCAACCCTGTTGCGGAAAATGTTCTCCCGCGTGCTGTGGCTGGCGCGCGGGAGAGCTGATTAACGGCGGGTTGCCTGGTTGACCTGATCGATCAGGCTGTCCAGCAGGGCAAAGCGGCGGCGGTACTCGGCGCGCTTTTTGCTGGCAATCTCTTCCATCGGTTTGCGCGGCATGGCGAGCGGCAGCCTGAAGTTGCCCTCATCGTCGCGCTCTCCACCGAGCGACAGCCAGAAGCTGTCGTAATCGGCCAGCAGTTTGCCCTCTTTTTTCTTGCGATAGCGCCAGCTGCGGTAAATATGGGTGCTGTTGCTGACGGCAACGATCTGCTCCACGGCAAGGACATGGCCCAGCGTCATGGCGGCTTCCACCAGCAGGCGTTTCGGGAACAGGCCATGACAGGCTTTGGTGGCGCTCTGGATCGCCTCGTGCGGCACAAAGGCTTTTGCCCCCTGCATCCCGCCGATAAACAGCGTCGTGGTGCCGTTAATCTGGCACAGCGTAAAGGTCATCTCTGCCAGCACCGTCTGCTGTGCGTCGCAAAACGCCAGCGTGGCTTCGCCCTCTTTATCCAGAAAAGCATCGGCGCACAGACGCAGGGTAAACTGCTGCTCGTCTTTGCCGGTCAGGGTCAGCAACGTCACCCCTTCCCGGGAGAGATAGCCGTTCATCAGCGCGGCCGGAAGCTGGCGCTGCATCGTCTGATAGTGCCAGTTCAGCGCCTGCAGGGTTTGCTGACGGTTGATGGCAACGGACAACCACGGGCGGTGCAGGCGGCAGGGAAGCCCAGGCTGAACCTGCAACAGCTGCAGTAACTGCGGCTGTTTTGCCAGGTTAGTCAGCAGGCGGGCGGTGCTGAATGGCGTCATCAGCGATCGCAGCATAAACTTGCGGCGGTAGGCCGGGTTGCGCCAGGCAAGGCCGGGGGTTAATGTCCCGGATGCCAGACGTTGAAACAGTTGCCAGCCCGATTTTGGGTGTGGCTGGTGTGTATAAGATGACTCTGCGATGGATGACATAATAAATTCCGGTCTTGTTGCCAGATCTTTATTTCAGCAGGGGTTTTATCAACCTCTCCTCAACGATTTTCAACCATCCTGGAAAGCAGGGGTTTCGTTGAGGAACGGTTTAGTTAGAATCAACAGTTATGTAAGCCAGAATAGCTATTTGGAATATTTATGAACTTTAAGGGAAAACGCAGGAAGCTGTTTCTGCTGCTGGTGCTGATTGTACTGGTGGCTGGATTCTGGCTGTGGCGGGTGCTTAACGCCCCGGTGCCGCACTATCAAACGCTGATTGTCCGTCCGGGCGAGCTGCAGCAAAGCGTGCTCGCCACTGGCAAGCTGGACGCGCTGCGCAAGGTGGATGTGGGCGCGCAGGTCAGCGGGCAGCTGAAAACGCTGTCGGTGGAGATTGGCGACAAAGTGAAAAAAGGGCAGCTGCTGGGGGTCATCGATCCGGAGCAGGCCGAAAACCAGATCAAAGAGGTGGAGGCGACCCTGATGGAGCTGCGCGCCCAGCGCAGCCAGGCTGAAGCGGAGCGTAAGCTGGCCCAGGTGACCCTGAACCGTCAGCGGCAGCTGGCTACGACCCAGGCGATCTCGCAGCAGGATCTGGATACCTCGGTTACGGAGCTGGCGGTCAAGCAGGCGCAGATTGGCACCATCGATGCGCAGATCAAACGCAACCAGGCCTCGCTGGACAGCGCCAAAACCAACCTTGATTACACCCGTATCGTCGCCCCGATGGCCGGGGAAGTGACGCAAATCACCACCCTGCAGGGGCAGACGGTGATTGCCGCCCAGCAGGCGCCGAACATCCTGACCCTGGCGGATATGGGCACCATGCTGGTGAAAGCCCAGGTCTCCGAGGCGGATGTCATTCACCTTAAACCAGGGCAAAAAGCCTGGTTTACCGTGCTGGGGGATCCGCAAACCCGCTACGAAGGGGTGCTGAAAGACATTCTCCCGACCCCGGAGAAGGTCAACGACGCCATCTTCTATCACGCCCGCTTTGAAGTGCCTAACCCGCAGGGGGTGCTGCGTCTGGACATGACCGCTCAGGTGCATATCCAGCTGGCCGGGGTTAAAAACGTGCTGACCATTCCGCTGGCGGCGCTGGGTGAACCCGTAGGCGACAACCGCTACAACGTGAAGGTGCTGCGTAGCGGCGAGACGCGCGAGCGTGAGGTGAGCCTCGGCGCGCGCAACGACACCGACGTGGTGGTGGTGAAAGGGCTGGAAGAGGGTGAAGAGGTGGTCATCAGCGAGAGCCAGCCCGGGGCGGCCAAATGACGGCCCTGCTGGAGCTGAATGATATCCGCCGGAGCTACCCCTCCGGCGACGGGCCGGTGGAGGTGCTGAAAGGCATCACCCTGCGGGTCGAGGCCGGGGAGATGGTAGCGATTGTCGGGGCCTCGGGCTCCGGTAAATCCACCCTGATGAATATTCTTGGCTGTCTGGATAAACCCACCAGCGGCACCTACCGGGTGGCCGGGACCGATGTCGCCACCCTCGACAGCGACGCGCTGGCCAAACTGCGGCGGGAACATTTCGGCTTTATCTTCCAGCGTTACCACCTGCTCTCGCACCTGAGCGCGGCGCAAAACGTCGAAGTGCCGGCGGTCTATGCCGGCGTGGAGCGCAAAAAACGGCTTGAGCGGGCGCAGGCGCTGCTTACCCGGCTGGGGCTGGGGGAGCGGGTCGATTACCAGCCTTCGCAGCTCTCCGGTGGCCAGCAGCAGCGGGTGAGTATCGCCCGGGCGCTGATGAACGGCGGGCAGGTGATCCTTGCCGATGAACCGACCGGGGCGCTGGACAGCCACTCCGGGGAAGAGGTCATGGCGATCCTGCATCAGCTGCGGGATCAGGGGCATACGGTGATCATCGTCACCCACGATCCGCAGGTGGCCGCGCAGGCCGGGCGGATCGTGGAGATCCACGACGGCGAGCTGGTCAGCAATCCACCGCCCGGCCTTAACGCCACCCGGCGTCAGGAGGTGGCGCTACCGCCGCCGTCCGGCTGGCGGCAGTTTGCCAGCAGTTTCCGTGAAGCGCTGACCATGGCCTGGCTGGCGATGGCCGCCAACAAGATGCGTACCCTGTTGACCATGCTCGGGATCATCATCGGTATCGCCTCGGTGGTATCGATTGTGGTGGTGGGGGATGCCGCCAAACAGCTGGTGCTGTCGGACATACGCTCCATCGGCACCAACACCATCGACGTCTATCCCGGCAAAGACTTTGGCGACGATGAGCCGCAGTATCAGCAGGCGCTGAAATATGACGATCTGGCCGCTATCCAGAAGCAGCCCTGGGTCAACTCCGCCACCCCGGCGGTGTCGCAGAACCTGCGTCTGCGTTACGCCAACATCGACGTGGCCGCCAGCGCTAACGGCGTCAGCGGCGATTACTTTAACGTCTACGGTATGACCTTCAGCGAAGGGGGCACCTTCAATGCGGAACAGCTGGCGGGCCGGGCGCAGGTGGTGGTGCTGGATGCCAACTCCCGGCGACAGCTGTTCCCCAATAAAGCGAAGGTGGTGGGCGAAATTATCCTGGTGGGCAATATGCCTGCAACGGTGATCGGCGTGGCGGAGGAGAAGCAGTCGATGTTTGGCAGCAGCAAGATTTTGCGCGTCTGGCTGCCGTATACCACCATCTCAGGACGCATTATGGGGCAGTCATGGCTGAACTCGATCACCGTCCGGGTGAAAGAGGGCTACGACAGCGCCCAGGCGGAACAACAGCTCGAGCGCCTGCTGACCCTGCGCCACGGGAAGAAGGATTTCTTCACCTGGAACATGGACGGGCTCTTGAAAACGGCGGAAAAGACCACACGTACTCTTCAGCTCTTCCTCACGCTGGTGGCGATTATCTCTCTGCTGGTCGGGGGAATTGGGGTGATGAATATCATGCTGGTGTCGGTGACGGAGCGCACGCGCGAAATCGGCATCCGCATGGCGGTCGGCGCCCGGGCCAGCGATGTGCTGCAGCAGTTTTTAATTGAGGCGGTGCTGGTCTGTCTGGTAGGCGGCGCGCTGGGGATTTCGCTCTCCCTGTTAATTGCCTTCACGCTGCAGCTGTTTTTACCCGGCTGGGAAATTGGTTTTTCACCGATGGCGCTGTTAACGGCCTTTCTTTGTTCTACCTTTACCGGGGTGCTGTTTGGCTGGCTGCCGGCAAGAAATGCGGCGCGGCTGGATCCGGTGGATGCGCTAGCCCGGGAGTGAGCCTGTTGGCCTACAAATATTCGTAGGCCCGCGCAAGCGCAGCGCCGCCGGGCGTCAGCTCGCACAGCAGCCCACAAGGATTTGTAGGCCCGTGCAAGCGCAGCGCCGCCGGGCACCAGACCGCATGGAAGCCCACAAATAAAAATGCCAGCGCATCGGGCTGGCATTTTGAGTGCGGGGTGTACACAATGAAACAGAGGGCTATGCCACCACTTCTGCTTCGATGGGCACAATAACGCTGGCATGATTGCCTTTTGGCCCGAGGTGTACATCGAACCGGACGGCTTGTCCGGCCTTCAGCGTTCTGTAACCATCCATCTGAATGGTGGAGTAATGCGCGAAGATGTCTTCGCCGCCGCCTTCAGGGCAGATAAAACCAAACCCTTTGGCGTTGTTGAACCACTTAACTGTACCCGTTTCCATGCTTCGACATCCTTCGTAAATCTTATTGAGTTAGATGTAATGAACCGGTGCTGGAGTGGGGGCTGTTCAAAACCTCGCCAACTCACGCCTGTACAATTTAGATAAACCAAAGGCAGCGTCAAGCATTTGCCGGGGATGGGAGGGGGAAAATGCGTCAAAATTTGAAGCAGTTAACGCTATTGGTGGGTATTGTGACAGACATCGCGGATGGCAATAATAGATGTGAGTTATCTGACATCTGAGGTAGATTCAGGTTATGTATAGCCTCCTGTCAGCATCAGAACCGCGACCGGAGACCGTAAACGAAGATGACGACAGACAATGGGTAAGACGAACGACTGGCTCGATTTCGACAAGCTGGCGGAAGATAAAGTGCGCGACGCGCTAAAACCGCCATCTATGTATAAAGTTATGTTAATGAACGATGACTACACGCCGATGGAATTTGTTATTGACGTGCTACAAAAGTTCTTTTCTTATGATGTAGAACGTGCAACGCAACTGATGCTTACCGTTCACTATCATGGCAAAGCCATCTGCGGTGTTTTTACTGCAGAAGTCGCAGAGACGAAGGTGGCGATGGTGAACCAGTATGCAAGGGAGAACGAGCATCCGTTGCTGTGTACGCTAGAAAAAGCCTGAATAAGGCAATGAAAATTGGGGGAGGTGCCTATGCTCAATCAAGAACTGGAACTCAGTTTAAACATGGCTTTCGCCAGAGCGCGTGAGCACCGACATGAGTTTATGACGGTCGAGCACCTGCTGCTCGCACTGCTCAGCAATCCATCCGCCCGCGAAGCGCTTGAAGCCTGCTCCGTGGACCTGGTGGCGCTGCGTCAGGAACTTGAAGCCTTCATCGAACAGACCACACCTGTACTGCCCGTCAGTGAAGAGGAGCGCGACACGCAGCCGACGCTCAGCTTCCAGCGTGTACTCCAGCGTGCGGTATTTCACGTCCAGTCCTCCGGACGTAGCGAAGTCACCGGTGCCAACGTGCTGGTTGCCATCTTCAGCGAGCAGGAGTCGCAAGCCGCCTATCTGCTGCGCAAACACGAAGTCAGCCGCCTTGATGTGGTGAACTTCATCTCTCACGGAACGCGAAAAGACGAGCCGAATCAGGCATCGGATTCCGGCCATCAGGTCAACAGCGAAGAGCAGGCAGGCGGGGAGGAACGTATGGAAAACTTCACCACCAATCTTAACCAGCTTGCCCGCGTCGGCGGTATTGACCCGCTGATTGGCCGCGAAAAAGAGCTGGAACGGGCGATTCAGGTACTGTGCCGCCGCCGTAAGAACAACCCGCTGCTGGTGGGGGAATCGGGCGTCGGTAAAACCGCCATCGCCGAAGGGCTGGCCTGGCGCATTGTGCAGGGCGACGTCCCGGAAGTGATCGCCGATTGCACCATCTACTCGCTGGATATCGGTTCCCTGCTGGCGGGGACCAAATACCGCGGTGATTTTGAAAAACGTTTCAAAGCGCTGCTGAAACAGCTGGAGCAGGATACTAACAGCATCCTGTTTATCGACGAGATCCATACCATCATTGGTGCCGGTGCGGCATCGGGCGGCCAGGTGGATGCTGCCAACCTGATTAAACCGCTGCTCTCCAGCGGCAAAATCCGGGTGATTGGCTCGACCACCTACCAGGAGTTCAGCAATATTTTCGAAAAAGACCGCGCCCTGGCGCGTCGCTTCCAGAAAATCGACATTACTGAACCGTCGGTTGAAGAAACGGTGCAGATCATCAACGGCCTGAAACCGAAGTACGAGGCGCACCACGACGTGCGTTATACCGCCAAAGCGGTGCGTGCGGCGGTGGAGCTGGCGGTGAAATACATCAACGACCGTCATCTGCCGGATAAAGCGATTGACGTGATCGACGAAGCGGGCGCGCGTGCGCGTCTGATGCCGGTCAGCAAGCGCAAGAAAACGGTCAACGTGGCGGATATCGAATCCGTGGTGGCCCGCATCGCGCGTATTCCTGAGAAGAGCGTTTCTCAGAGCGACCGCGATACGCTGAAAAACCTCGGCGATCGCCTGAAAATGCTGGTCTTTGGTCAGGATAAAGCCATTGAGGCCTTAACCGAAGCCATCAAGATGGCCCGCGCCGGGCTGGGGCATGAGCACAAGCCTGTCGGTTCCTTCCTGTTCGCCGGCCCGACCGGGGTGGGGAAAACCGAGGTGACGGTTCAGCTCTCCAAAGCGCTGGGTATTGAGCTGCTGCGCTTTGATATGTCCGAGTATATGGAGCGTCACACCGTCAGCCGACTGATCGGTGCGCCTCCGGGCTATGTGGGCTTTGATCAGGGCGGCCTGCTCACCGACGCGGTGATCAAGCATCCGCACGCGGTTCTGCTGCTCGATGAGATCGAGAAAGCGCACCCGGACGTCTTTAACCTGCTGCTGCAGGTAATGGATAACGGGACGCTGACCGACAACAACGGGCGCAAGGCGGACTTCCGCAACGTGGTGATGGTGATGACCACCAACGCCGGGGTGCGTGAGACCGAGCGTAAATCCATCGGCCTGATCCACCAGGATAACAGCACCGATGCGATGGAAGAGATCAAGAAGGTCTTTACGCCGGAGTTCCGTAACCGTCTGGACAACATTATCTGGTTCGATCACCTGTCTACCGAGGTGATTCATCAGGTGGTGGATAAGTTCATCGTCGAGCTGCAGGTCCAGCTGGATCAGAAAGGGGTTTCCCTGGAAGTGAGTCAGGAAGCCCGCGACTGGCTGGCTGAGAAAGGCTACGACCGTGCGATGGGTGCGCGTCCAATGGCGCGTGTCATCCAGGACAACCTGAAAAAACCGTTGGCTAACGAACTGCTGTTTGGTTCGCTGGTGGATGGGGGGCAGGTGACCGTGGCGCTGGATCAGGCGAAGAACGAGCTGACGTATGACTTCCAGAGTGCGGCGAAGCATAAGCCGGAAGCGGCTCACTAGTTTTGTTGAGTGACGATAAAAACCGGGCGAAAGCCCGGTTTTTTTATGGCTTTTATATTGTGCATTTTGTAGGCCCGTGCAAGCGCAGCGCCGCCGGGCAATGCACGGTGGTAACATGTGGCGGCTGTGGGGGTTCCGTTCACCTTGCGTTCGCTGCTTCTCTGTAAACCACGTCACCCGTGAACGTGCCAGGGGGGCTCGCCGCCTCCCCCCTGGCAACCCCGGCTCCCGGCAAAGAAAATCGCCGCTTCGCGGTCCCTTCGGCTTATTCCCTTCGGCTTTCGGGTCGGGCACCAGCCTGCATCCATGCAGGCTATGCCCTCTCGGCGCGTCCATGCGCCTCGCCCCGGCCTGCGGTCAACGCCTCAGCGATTTTCAGCCGGACCTGGGTGCCGCTGTGAGTGGCAAGTTTGCCTCTGACTTTTGTGTTGCTGTAGGGGAGATGAAAATTTTGCGAGGCGTTATCCAGAATTTAAATAAGGGTATTGCTGGATAAAATCCCAGTAATAAAATGGCGATGCACCTGCAAAATCAGGTGCCAGGATTGGCGTCCTGGACTCATAGATATGGAAATGATGTTGCCAAGGCAGCACCACAGGTTTCGTTCACACTTTTGTAAGTAGCGATTATAATGGGCTTCTTCAATTATGGTGGGCTGAACCGGGGCTTCTTTTGAAGCGCCGATTTTCCATATTGTCGGTACGCCAATCCGGTTCAGTCTGCCACCCGAAGTTGGCGTTTCAGGTGGTAGTTTTTCAGCGTTAATATGGAATTGTGAATATGGAAAATCAAACTATTGCTCACCTTTACAGCGAACTCGAACTCAGCACTCCCGATCTCTCCACCCTTGCCGCGCGCTGCAACCTGCTCACCGAAATCCTGGTCGATTGCAATTCGCTGCCGCAAACGCAGCCCGTCTGCCGCTGTCTTGCTGCATACCTGGACGCATTCAGGAGTGAGCTGGAAAAATCGATGACCGATTTCCGCGTGCTGGATGAGGATGAGATACCGCCAGCACACAAACAGGGGTGGCTGCTGGACAGCACCGAAGCCCAGTGCGATTACTGCCGGGCGTTAAACCATGTGCTGCTGGTGTCGCATTTTGACCGCGATATGCTTCCGCATTTGACCGGTCTGCTGCACGAGATCAGCCATGCGATGCTGGCCGATCTGACCGTGGTGCATGTTCACTGAGTCGTCACCTGCGCCTGGCGAATCCGGGCGCATTAACCGGCCATTTCAGCCCGTTTGCGCTCTTCGCTAGGGGTAATTGAAAAGACCTTTTTATACAGGGTACTGAAATGGCTGCTGTTGGCGAAACCGCACAGGAAGGCGATCTCGGTAATAGTCATATCGGTTTCGCGGACTTTAACCCGGGCGGAGACCAGCCGCAGGTGTTTAATATAATTTTCCGGCGTCATGCCCGTCGCGGCTTTAATATGGCGGAATGCCGTGCGCGGGGTTAAATGAAACTGCTTAGCCAGATCGTTCCAGTCATATTCTTCAAAACAGTTTTCCTGCAGATGATTGAGCAGCTTATGCAACTTATAGCGGGTATTGTTGTGGTTCACGTCAGACTGCGCCTGCAGCAACGTATTCACCAGTTGGAAAAAGAGCGACTCCCGCTGTTCAACCTGCAGCGGCTGGGCGCTGAATATTTTATCGATCAGGGAATTGCACTGCATGCGGATCTCCGGTGCCAGCCAGGTGTAGCAGCTGGCATCCCGGACCGAGAAGCGTTGCAGCAGGGAGCCGGTGTGCTGTAAAAAAACAAATTCAGCCACAGGATTTATCAGGATATTAATCAGCTTGAGTGTACCCAGCTCATCATAAAAATGGTGGTCGCCACGCTGGACGTAAAAAATATCCCCTTGCTGAATATAGAGAGGGCGTCCGTTAATAATGTGCAGGCCATGGCCTTGCTCAACAATAACCAGTTCATCAAATTCATGACAATGTTCGCAGCTGTTATCTTCCGGGTCGCTTTTATAAAGGGCGAGTTTATCGTCTGTGGATTTGAAATAATGCGCAACGGTTAAGGTGTTCATAAATTATCCTGCAATGTGAAAAGCTGCGAGCACGATAATTGATTTACCCCGGCTTAAGAAGCCCTGTTTTTCAAAATGTGAACATCCTCAGGCCGACCTCACTGACACTGCCAACCTGCGTCGGGGGTTGGCAATCTGAGAGTGGCTCTCAACTCCCCATCAGCTCTATTCTGCCTGAAATCTTAAAGAGGGCGCAGTATGTCTCAGGCACTTCAGCAACATCACAATCTCACCATGTATCGCGACGAGCATCTCCTGGCCACCGCCAGCGCATTGATGCCAACACTCTATTCGCAGGCGATTTCTCCCGTCAGCGTGATCAATACTGTTCCCGACAGTCACGCCCTGCACGGCTGGCGTGCGGAAAAGGTGGCCGATGCCAGCGCCTGGCTCAAGCAACCTTTCTCCCCGGGAGATTCATTTATTCTGGACTTTGGCACCCACGGCGTTGGCTGGTTAAATTTTAGCTGCAAAGCCGCAGGCAGCCCGCCGGATGCCCCCGCTCATCTGGAGTTTATTTTTGGCGAAACGTTGTGCGAAATGGCAGAGCCTTTCAGCGATTATCAGGGATGGTTAAGCAGCAGTTGGTTGCAACAACATCATGAGTATATTGACGTCCTGCCTGCGGATATTACCCTCGCTCGCCGCTACTGTTTTCGTTATCTGAAGGTACGGGTTGTGGCGCTCTCGCCAAAATATCAGCTGCGCTTTAAGCAAATCACGCTAAATAGCGTCAGTTCCGCGCCGGACGAATATCCACCCTGCAACGCCACCGACCCGCAGCTGCGAAAGATTGATGAAGTGGCGGTCCGAACCCTGCGCAACTGCATGCAGGAGGTGTTTGAGGACGGGCCGAAGCGGGATCGCCGGTTATGGCTGGGTGACCTCCGGCTGCAGGCGCTGGTGAATGACGTCACCTTTGCGAATCACGATCTGGTGCGCCGCTGTCTGTACCTGTTCGCCGGTCATCGTCGGGAGGATGGAATGGTCTCAGCCAATATCTTTGTCCGCCCCGAGGTGATGGCGGATGACACTTTCCTGTTTGATTATTCGCTCTTTTTTGTCGATACGCTGCACAACTATCTGAAGTCGACCGGGGACAGGACCACCGCTCGCGAGCTGTGGCCGATTGCCTTCCGACAGGTCGAGCTGGCGTTAGCGCGGTGTGAAGCTGGCCTGGTCACAGACAGCGATGACTGGTGGTCATTTATCGACTGGCACGATCAACTCAACAAGCAGGCGGCCTCCCAGGGCGTGCTGATCTACTGCATCGACAAAGCCGTGCGGCTGGCGGAAGTCTGCGCTCCTGAACAGATTGCATTCCTGAACGAAAAGCGGGTTCTGGTAAAACGTGCCGCGCATCAGCTCTGGGATGAAGCGAGCGGCTTTTACGTCAGCGGCTCAGCGCGCCAGATCAGCGCCGCCTCGCAAATCTGGCTGGTGTTGGCCGACGTGGGCGATGCGGAACACCAGCAACAGGTCATGACGAATTTACTTCAGTCGCCGCCGTCCATCGGCATGAATACTCCCTATCTGCGCCACCACTTTATCGCCGCGCTGCTGAAATGCGGCTTGCGCGAGCGTGCCGTGGTCGAGATCAAAGCCTACTGGGGAGCGATGGTGGATGACGGGGCGGACACCTTCTGGGAACTATTTGATCCGCAAAGACCTGACTTCTCCCCGTATGGCAGTAAGCTCATCAACAGTTACTGCCATGCCTGGAGCTGTACCCCGGCCTGGTTTATCCGCCAGTTCGGCCTCTGATAACACAACAATAAAGTGAACAAAATGGCTAAAACCTTCTTTACCCTATGGCGGCAACGGTTAGGTTACGGGATTGCCGATCTCTCCTGTAACCTGGTCTGGCAGTTAATCTCGCTGTACCTGATGTTCTTTTATACCGATGTGATGAACCTCCCGGCCTACTGGGTGGGGATTATGTTCCTGGTCACGCGGCTGGTGGACGGCGTGGCGGACGTGTTAATGGGACTGATGATCGACAACACGACCACCCGCTGGGGACGATGCCGTCCGTGGTTGCTGTTTGGCGCGATACCTTTCGGTCTGATGTGTATACTGGCGTTTTACGTGCCCGATTTTGGCACCACCGGGAAGCTGGTGTATGCCTTTATCACCTACCTGTGCCTCTCGTTCCTCTACACCATCGTCAATATTCCCTTCTGCGCGATGCTGCCGTTCCTGACGGCGGATTCCCAGGAGCGCACCACCTTATCCGCAGTGCGCATTCTTCTCGGCTCGCTGGGCTCCACCATTGTGGCGGTCGCCACGCTGCCGCTGGTGGGGGCGTTAGGGCAGGGCAATCAGGCGCAGGGGTTTCTCTATACCGCGGTGGTGTTCGGCGTGATCGCCACCTTCTTCCTGCTGATCAGCTTCCGCAACGTGGAGGAGAAAATCAGCATCACTCAGGAGCGCATGACCTTAAAACGGGCCTGGACCGGCCTGAAATCCAACACGCCGTGGAAGGTGTTCGCACTGAATATTTTCCTGATGTGGGGGGCCTTCTTCTTCCAGACGGGGGCGCTGGTCTATTTCTTCCACTATTACGTGGGCAGCAGCGAGCTGACCGCCCTGGTGGCCGGGATCTCCTCCTTTGTGCCGCTGCTCGGGACGCTGACGGTGCCGTTCCTCGCGGGCTTAATGAAAAAACGCCATGTTTACCTGGTCGCCAGCACGGTTAACCTTGTCGGCATGGGGATCATGATGGTCGCTGGCGTCAACTACTGGGGGCTGGTCATCGGGGCAATTGTTCTGTCGCTTGGCGCGGGGCAGCGCACCGCAATCTACTTCTCGATGCAGGCCGATCCGGTGGATTACGGGGTGTGGAAAACCGGGATTAATACCGCAGGTATTCTGACCTCCATAAACGGTTTCCTCGGTAAGGTAGCAATGGCCGGGGCCGGGGCGATCACCGGTTTTCTGCTCTCCTCGGGCGGTTACGTGGCAAACGCGGTGCAAACCCCGTCAGCCCTGCTGGCCATCCAGGCCTGTTACCTGTGGATCCCCGCCGGGTTAATCGTGGCGTCGATGATCTGGATCGGGCGCTTCTACCGGCTCGACGACAGCTTCGGGGCGATCCGCGCCGATCTCGATGCCGGAATCTTCGCATCGGACGACCAACCAGAACTCAAAAAATCCGCCGCTATTTAATCTGACCTCTTTCTGATAACAGGACATCTATGCGTATCTCTGTGATTAGCGCAGCGGTTTGCTGCGCCCTTTTTTCGCCCTCATATGTGTTTGCCGACGCGCAAAGCGTGGAACAACGCCTGGCTCTGCTGGAGCAGCGGCTGAACGCAGCGGAACAACGAACTACCGAGGCAGAACGGCGCGCCTCGCAGGCGGAGGCAAAATTAGCCACCCTGAGCCAGCAATCTCAGGCCACCGAAAAGAAAGTGGAGACCGTCAGCCAGAAGCAGAAGCAAAACGCGCTCAGCGACGGGTTTGAATTTAATGCTTATGCTCGCTCAGGGTTGTTGATCAATAACCACGGCAAAGGTGCGCGCGGCGGTCCGGGTGTCTCACCGGCCAGTTCCCTGAATGGCGACGCGCACGTCGGGCGTCTGGGTAACGAAGAGGATAACTACATCGAGCTCAGCTTCGGCAAGCGCATGACCTTCGATGACGGTTCCTGGGCGCACTTCAAAACCATGATTGCC
The DNA here is from genome assembly GCF_006874705.1 of Leclercia adecarboxylata. NCBI lineage: Bacteria > Pseudomonadati > Pseudomonadota > Gammaproteobacteria > Enterobacterales > Enterobacteriaceae > Leclercia > Leclercia adecarboxylata. The sequence goes on from NZ_CP035382.1 coordinate 3,410,806, forward strand.
GATGGCGCCACCAACCCCGATCCCTGGGTGCAGGATAACGACAGCCACCATATCAACGTGCGCCAGATGTACGTCGAGATGGGCAACTTCGCCGAGTTTTCCGGCCCGGCGAAAAATGCTTATCTGTGGGCCGGGAAACGTTTCGATCGCGATAACTTTGATATTCACTTTACCGACAGCGACATCATGTTCCTCGGCGGCACCGGGGCCGGGATCTACGACGTGCAGTGGACCAATAACCTGAAAGGCGACTACTCCCTGTATGGGCGCAATTTCGGCGATCTTGGCAGCTCGCACTATGAAGACAACGACATCCAGAACCTGATGCTCACCGCCAACCACTTCTACGGTAACTGGCAGCTGATGCTGACCGGGATGACGGCCCAGGGCAATGACGATCTTAAGGACAATACCTCCTCAACCGGAAGCTATGCCCTGCGCAGCGACAACACTGCGCAAAACGGCTACTACGCGATGCTGGCTTATCATGATAAACAGCAGTTTTATGGCCTGACGAAGGGAGTATCGGAAACCGCATTACAATTTGGCGGCGGGCTGGGGGCCGAAGCGCGTCAGCCGGGCAGCGACGGCGATCTGACGGACAATGCCACCTCTCTGCGCTTTGCCTCTTACGGCATTTTGCCGGTGGCGAAAAACTGGGAAATTGCGCCGTCGGTGATCGCCCAGCACAGCGAAGATCGTTATCGTGACGGCGACCGCTATGACTGGGCGACCTTTAACCTTCGCGCCTCACAGGCATTGACTCCGCATTTTGCCCTGCTGTATGAGGCATCCTGGCAGTATATGGATCTGGATCCTAACGGGCGCACCTACAGGTCGGACGGTAACATGAACCAGTACCAGGCGGTAAAAGGGGATTTTTACAAGCTGACCTTTGCCCCGACGTTCAAAGTGGGCAACGTGTTTGATATCAAAGCGCGTCCGGAAATCCGTCTTTTTGCCACTTATATGAACTGGGACAGAGAGCTGGATCGCTATGCCATCAACGACGACTTTGGCAGTGCAGGGTTCACTGCGGGCGGGACATGGAACTTTGGCGTGCAGACCGAAATCTGGTTTTAACGCTGCGTAACAGAAAACAAAAAGGCCGGGATTACCCGGCCTTGATTATTCTCACTACGCCATTCGCGGCGAAAAACTCTTAGCGACTACGGAAGACAATGCGGCCTTTGCTCAGGTCGTACGGGGTCAGCTCAACAGTCACTTTGTCGCCCGTCAGAATACGGATATAGTTCTTACGCATTTTACCGGAGATATGCGCGGTAACAACGTGACCGTTTTCCAGTTCTACGCGAAACATGGTGTTAGGCAACGTTTCAAGAACGGTACCCTGCATTTCAATATTGTCTTCTTTGGCCATCTAATCCTCTGGGGTATCACTACCAAGTTTTGAACCGGCAAGATAATGCCGAAATTCATCAATTAAGTAAAGATTTGCGCGTTTAAAACGCAACAAAGCAGTTTCAGCGTATTACCCGGACGTCACGGATGAACCGTACGAAAAGCGCATACGTAAAGGGGAGGTGGCAGGATAAACGATAGGGCGTTATCGGATGCGAACTATTCCCAAACGGCGGCGGGGCAACAGGCAGAACCTACTCTGCGGCAGAATTATAGCACCTTGAGGAAAAATATGCGGAAAACATTTATCTTTGGGGCATAAATAACGTCCCGGGGACCCAGAAATTCTGCGGTAATTTCTGCATTCGCAGCGTTGCTAGCTGATCCAGATATTCATGGCGGGAGATCTCAACCGCTCCCAGCGAGGCGGTATGCTCATTCAGCACCTGGCAATCTATCAGCTGGCCGCCGCTGCGGGTAAAGCGTTCGCAGAAAACCAGCAGGGCGGTTTTGGAAGCATTCACCGCCCGGCTGAACATTGACTCACCGCAAAACAAGGTGCCCTGCGCCACGCCGTACATCCCGCCCACCAGTTCGTCCTTATCCCACACCTCAATCGAGTGGGCGTAACCCAGCTCATGCAGGCGGTGATAGGCAGCGATCACCTCCGGGGTGATCCAGGTTCCTTCAAAGCGATCGCTGGCGCACCCCTCGATCACCTGACCAAAGGCGTGATTAAGGGTGACGCGATAGGGGGAATGGTTATGAAAGCGCTTCATGCTGCGGCTGATATGAAACCGCGCGGGCCACAGGACGGCACGAGGATCGGGCGACCACCATAAGATCGGATCGCCGGGGGAAAACCACGGAAAAATCCCGCGCTGGTACGCCATTAATAAACGCGACGGGCTCAGATCGCCGCCGAGGGCCAGCAAACCATTAGGTTCACGCAGCGCCCCTTCCGGAGAAGGGAACGCAAGAGAATGACGAGAGAGCTGGACCAGGCGCATGACAACAAAACTCCAGTACGCGAAGTGGGGATCGGTTCAAATATAGACTACAGACGTTGTTTAAACTGGTAGTAGCGACCCTGTTTTGCTAACAGCTCTGCGTGACTACCTTGCTCAATAATTTGTCCGTTGTCCATCACAATAATTTGATCGAAATCCGCCAGCCCGCGCAGGCGGTGCGTCACCATTAGCACCGTTTTGCCCTGCATCTCTTTTTCGAGTAAATCAAGGATTTGCCGCTCTGTGGTTGCGTCGAGCCCTTCGGTAGGTTCATCCAGCAGCATCAGCGGGGCATCGTGCAGCAGCGCACGCGCAATCGCCAGACGACGCAGCTCGCCGCCGGAAAGCTGACGACCCCCTTCACCGAGCCAGCTGTTCAGACCTTCGTCTTCCAGCAGCTTGTGCAGACCAACCTTTTCCAGCATCGCGCTTAACACGTCATCGGCGGCGCCAAGCACGGCTAACAGCAGGTTATCCCGCAGGGTAGCGCTGAAAAGATGAACCCGCTGCGGCACCACGCTCACCGTTTTACGCAGCGCAGGTTCGCTCATCTCTGTCAGAGGGGTGTCGTTGAACAGGATCTGGCCCTGGGCCGGATCCCAGGCCCGGGTCAGCAGCTGCAGCAGCGTCGATTTCCCGCAGCCGGTACGACCCAGTACCGCAACATGAGCGCCTGCAGGAATAGTCAGGTTTATATGGTCCAGCGCCGGTTGTGCCTGGCCATCGTAGGCAAAGCTGACATCCGCCAGGCGGAGGGCCAGCTGCTCAGGCACGTCTGATGCGGTGGTACTGAACTGTACTTCCGGCTGCTGGCCGGTGATCTGGGTGATACGCAGCGCGGAGGCCACCACCTGGCCCAGGTGCTGGAAAGCCCCGGTCACCGGCGCCAGCGCCTCGAACGCCGCCAGCGCACAGAAGACAAACAGCGCAATGAGCGGCCCCGGCTGGGTGTTACCGCCCACGCCGCCGGAAGCCAGCCACAGCATTGTCATTACGGCAATACCGCCAATCAGCAGCATCAACGCCTGAGACAGGGCCGTGAGCTCCGACTGTTTGCGCTGGGCTTCATGCCAGTTCATCTCGGTATTTTCCATCTGCGCGCGGTAGCGACGGCTGGCACCAAAAATCGTCAGCTCTGCCTGACCCTGCAGCCACCCCGTCAGCTGCTGGCGATACTCGCCGCGCAGACGGGTAAGATTTTCACCGGTGGGTTTACCGGCACGGTAAAACAGCGGCGGCAGTAAAAACAGCGTCAGGAGCATGATCCCGCCGAGGACCAGCGCGATATTGACGTCCAGCAGGCACAGCCCGAGGGTAACAACCACAATCACCACCAGCGCACCCACCAGCGGGGAGATGACGCGAAGGTAAAGGTGGTCGAGAGTGTCGACATCCGCAACAACGCGGTTCAGCAGCTCGCCCTGGCGGTAGCGCGCCAGTCCGGCAGGGGAGAGGGGCAGCAGCTTGCTGAAGGTAGTGACGCGCAGGTGTTGCAGCACGCGGAAGGTTGCGTCATGGCTGACCAGACGTTCGAAGTAGCGTCCGGCGGTGCGGGTGATAGCCGTGCCACGTACGCCTGCGGCAGGCAGCATATAGTTGAAGCTGTACAGCCCGGCAAACCCGGCCACCGCAGAGGCCGAAAGGAACCAGCCCGAAAGCGTGAGCAGGCCGATACTGGCCAGCAGGGTGATGATCGCCAGTACCACGCCGAGGGTCAGCATCCATTTGTGGCGCATATAGAGCGCCAGATAAGGTAGTAAAGCGCGCATCAGATGTCCTCCTGACGGTTCGCCAGCAGGGCCGCGAATGGCCCCTGTGCCGCCGCGAGCGTGGCGTAATCGCCCTGCTCAACAAGCTGACCGTTGTCCATGACCCAGATCTGATCCCATTGGGAGATACCCTCCAGCTGGTGGGTTACCATCAGGGTGGTTTGCTGCTGCGAGGCGGCATCCAGGGCCATCATCACGCGCTGTTCGCTGTGCGCATCCAGGCTGGCAGCGGGCTCATCCAGCAGTAAAAGCTGGCAAGGGTTAAGCAGGGCGCGGGCCACGGCGATACGCTGCGCCTGTCCGACGGAAAGTCCCGCCGACTGATCGCCCACCACCGTATCCACGCCGTTCGGCAGCAGGGGCAGGAATTCGCTGACCCAGGCGCGATCGAGCACCGATTGCAGCTCTTCGTCGCTGGCATCCGGGCGCGCCAGCAGTACGTTTTCACGCAGCGTGGCCGCCGGAAGCTGTGGGTTCTGACCCACCCAGCTTAAATGGGTGCGCCATTCGTCAGGATCGAGCGCAGAGAGTTCGGCCTGGTTGATGCGCAACGACCCGCTGTAGGCCATAAAGCCGGATAACGCATTTAGCAGCGAGCTTTTGCCCGAGCCGCTGGTACCGACCAGCACCACGCGCTGACCTGCAGCGAGAGTGAAGTTTAACGGCCCCGCCAGCACTTTCCCCTCCGGCGACAGCACGCAGAAATTCTCTGCTTCAATGCTGACCGGTTTGCTGGTGCTCAGGGTCACGTCGCCGCGCTGCGGATGAGCCAGCGGCGTTTCGAGGAAGGTTTTCAGGCTGTCGGCTGCGCCCACGGCCTGGGCCTTTGCATGATAGAAGGTGCCCAGATCGCGCAGCGGCTGGAAGAACTCCGGGGCCAGAATCAGCGCCAGGAAGCCCGCCGAGAGGGTCACGGCGGTGCCGTAGTGACCAAAATCGAGGGCGCCCAGATAGGAGAAACCAAAATAGACGGCGACCAGCGCAATCGACAGGGAGGTAAAGAACTCCAGCACCCCGGAGGATAAGAACGCCAGGCGTAACACCTCCATGGTGCGCTGGCGGAAATCCTGGGAGGCGTGGCGGATGTTGTCGGTTTCGGCTTCACCGCGCCCAAAAATGCGCAGCGTCTCCATGCCGCGCAGGCGGTCGAGGAAGTGGCCGCTTAAGCGCCCCAGAGCGAGGAAGTTGCGGCGGTTGGCATCGGCGGCCCCCATGCCGACCATCGCCATAAACAGCGGGATCAGCGGGGCAGTACCCAGCAGGATCAGCGCCGCGACCCAGTTATACGGGAAGATCGCCAGCACAATCAGCAGGGGAACGAAAACGGCCAGCGCCATCTGCGGCAGATAGCGGGCGTAGTAGTCATGCATATCGTCGATTTGCTCGAGGATAAGCGTCGCCCAACTGCCGGCAGGTTTGCCCTGGATCCAGGCGGGACCGGCTTCCTGTAGCCTGTCGAGCACCTGGCGGCGAATTTCGTAGCGGATGTTCTGCCCGGCGTGAAAACCCACGCGCTCACGCAACCAGACCACCCAGGCACGCAGAATGAAGACCAGAATCAACGCAATGAAAGGCAGTAACAGGGCCTCGCGTGGGATGTTTTCCATGATCATATGGTTAAGAATGCGGGCCAGCAGCCATGCCTGGCCTACAATCAACACGCCGCTGATAAACCCTAAAAGACGGGAAATATTCAGCCAGCGGCGGGAAAGTACGCTTTGCTGTTTAAGCCAGCGTGTTAACTCTTGTTGACGGGTTTTTTCCATTGCGTGCTTTGCAGGTGATGTTATTAGGTATTGGGCACGGCAATGTTACAACGCAGAGACAATAAAGGCGACTTATCGCCGCCTTTTTTACGTTTGTTGCTGTTTTGTAAAAATTATTTACTCTGATCGGCCAGTCCGTCGAGATAACGTTCTGCATCCAGCGCCGCCATACAACCGGTGCCCGCAGAGGTGATCGCCTGACGATAAATGTGGTCCATCACGTCGCCCGCAGCGAACACGCCCGGGATGCTGGTCTGGGTGGCATTGCCATGGATCCCGGACTGCACTTTGATGTAGCCGTTCTCCAGCTCCAGCTGACCGTCGAAGATCGCGGTGTTCGGGCTGTGGCCGATAGCAACAAACAGACCCGCCACTTCCAGCGTTTCAACGTTGTCGGAGTTCTGCGTATCACGGATGCGCAGGCCCGCCACGCCCATCTGATCGCCAGTCACTTCTTCCAGCGTGCGGTGGGTGTGCAGCACGATATTGCCGCTGGCCACTTTGTCCATCAGACGCTTGATCAGGATTTTTTCCGCGCGGAAGGTATCGCGGCGGTGAATGAGATGCACTTCAGAGGCGATGTTCGCCAGGTACAGCGCTTCTTCCACGGCGGTGTTGCCGCCGCCGATGACCGCGACCTTCTGGTTGCGATAGAAGAAACCGTCGCAGGTGGCGCAGGCGGAAACGCCGCGGCCTTTAAAGGCTTCTTCAGACGGCAGGCCCAGATAGCGGGCAGAAGCGCCGGTTGCAATAATCAGCGCGTCGCAGGTGTATTCTGCGTTGTCACCGATCAGGCGGAACGGACGGTTCTGCAGATCGACCTTGTTGATGTGGTCAAAAATGATTTCGGTATCAAATTTGGCGGCATGCTCGTGCATGCGCTCCATCAGCAGCGGCCCGGTCAGGCCTTCAGGATCGCCTGGCCAGTTTTCTACTTCGGTAGTGGTGGTCAACTGACCGCCTTTTTCCATGCCCGTAATCAGTACCGGTTGCAGGTTAGCGCGTGCCGCGTAGACCGCTGCGGTGTATCCCGCAGGTCCGGAACCCAGGATGAGAAGTTTACTGTGTTTGGCCGTGCCCATGAGATCCCCATTGTTGTTGGCAGACATTTTCCCCGGATTGTAGGGAATTTGTTGCCGTAAAAAAAGGGCGCAGCGATTTTGTTAACGATGTGTGTAATAGAAAGCGCCAATCAACGGCGGGGCAGGGAAGGTGATTTTATAACAATAATCATGGCAAATCGCTCGAAACGACGGCGATAAAATGAGGATTAATCGCCGGTCGTAATGAATATCCGGCATGTTGTACTAAAAATCGATGTTTTGCTTTGACAATCCCCTGCTGTTTTGCGAAAACATTCAAGGAAGAAAAAAAACGGTCTTTGTGTAACGCATAGTCATGCACAAAATCACCATTTTTACCGGGTCAGCGAAATCTACGCATGGTGTGGACAGATGCCATTCGTGATGTTGATGGCCGCCTCTGGGCAACGGTCTTCATACCACATAACCCCAATCGAATCGCGCAAACTATAAAACAGGCGATGCGATTAACCGCGGGGAAAGACTCTGAACAGTGAAGTGCACAGGGTCCTGGCAGGAGTTAGGGAAGGAATACAGAGAGACAATAATAATGGTAGATAGCAAGAAGCGCCCTGGCAAAGATCTCGACCGTATCGATCGTAACATTCTTAATGAATTGCAAAAGGATGGGCGTATTTCCAACGTCGAGCTTTCAAAACGTGTGGGACTTTCCCCGACGCCATGCCTTGAGCGTGTGCGCCGACTGGAAAGACAGGGTTTTATTCAGGGCTATACAGCGCTGCTGAACCCGCATTACCTGGATGCCTCACTTCTGGTATTTGTTGAGATTACTCTGAATCGTGGTGCGCCGGATGTGTTTGAGCAGTTCAATGCCGCCGTGCAAAAACTTGAAGAAATTCAAGAGTGTCATCTGGTTTCCGGTGATTTCGACTACCTGTTGAAAACCCGCGTACCTGATATGTCTGCATACCGTAAGCTGCTGGGCGAAACCCTGCTGCGACTGCCTGGTGTGAACGACACCCGTACCTACGTGGTAATGGAAGAAGTCAAACAGAGCAATCGTCTGGTTATTAAGACGCGCTAACACGGAACAGGTGCATTATCAGCGTACTTTGATTACACTCCTGGTAATCCATACAGCAACAGTGTCGGGCCTCCCGGCACTGTTGTCCGTTTAGCACTCGGGCAGGAATTGCCTGATACCTGGAGAGCCTGTTTTGAGCCAGGAATATACCGAAGACAAAGAAGTCAATTTAACCAAGCTCAGCAGTGGGCGCCGACTCCTTGAGGCGTTACTGATCCTTGTTGCTCTTTTTGCCGTCTGGTTGATGGCAGCCTTACTCAGTTTCAATCCCTCCGATCCCAGCTGGTCACAGACCGCATGGCACGAGCCTATTCATAATTTAGGCGGCGTACCGGGCGCCTGGCTGGCAGATACGCTGTTCTTTATCTTTGGCGTGATGGCCTACACCCTTCCCGTCATCATTATTGGTGGCTGCTGGTTTGCCTGGCGTCATCGTCAGAACGATGATTACATCGACTATTTTGCCGTCTCGCTGCGCCTCATTGGTGCGCTGGCGCTGATCCTCACCTCGTGCGGTCTGGCGGCGATTAACGCCGATGACATCTGGTATTTTGCCTCCGGTGGGGTAATCGGCAGCCTGCTGAGTACCGCGCTGCAGCCGATGCTGCACAGCAGCGGCGGCACCATCGCGCTGCTCTGCGTCTGGGGCGCAGGGCTGACGCTCTTTACCGGCTGGTCATGGGTCAGTATTGCTGAAAAAATCGGCAGCGTGATCCTCAACATTCTTACCTTTGCCAGCAACCGTACCCGTCGCGATGATACCTGGGTCGATGAAGAGTATGAAGACGACGACTACGATGACGCTGAGCCGACCGCCGAGCGTCGTGAATCCCGCCGCGCGCGCATTATGCGCGGGGCGCTGGCGCGCCGTAAACGCGTAGCAGAGAAGTTCGCAAATCCGTTGGGGCGCAAGACGGATGCGGCCCTGTTCTCTGGCAAAAGGATGGACGACGAAGAGGTAGCTTACAGCGCCCGTGGCGTAGCCGCCGATCCGGATGATGTACTGTTCTCCGGCAATCGCGCGCTGGCCTCCGACTATGATGAGTACGATCCGCTGCTCAACGGCCACTCGGTGGCTGAGCCGCTTGCCGCCGCTGCCGCGGCGACTACCGCCACTCAGGCCTTTGCTGCACCTGTCGATCCGGTGATCCCGCCAACTCCTTCGATGCCAGATACCCATCTGCAGCCGCCTGCGGTTGAATGGCATGGGGAACCCACTGCACCAGCAGCACCGGCCTATGCGCCAGAGCCACAGCCTTATGCCGCCGCCGCGCCGCAGGAGCAGTGGCAACCGCCTTATCAGCCTGAACCGGCATACGCGCAGCCGCAGTATGAACAACCGCAATATCAGCAACCTCAGTACGAGCAGCCACAGTACGAACAACCTCAGTACGAGCAGCCACAGTACGAACAACCTCAGTATGAGCAGCCGCAGCAGTATGAACCGCAGCAGGCCGTGTATCAGCCTGAGCCGGTGGTAACTCCGCCGGTCGTCGAAGCGCCGCCGGTTGAAGAGGTGAAACCGTCCCGGCCGCCGCTTTACTACTTCGAAGAGGTGGAAGAGAAACGTGCCCGTGAGCGCGAACAGCTCGCGGCCTGGTATCAGCCTGTACCGGAGCCAGTGCAAGAGCCTGCCCCGGTAAAAGCAGCTGAAATCCCGTCTGTACCGGTTCCGGCCGTTGAGCCTGCCTCCGTCGTGGCACCGGTTGCGGCGAGCGTGCATCAGGCAACAGCCGCAGGTGCCGCTGCGGCTGGCGCTGCTGCACCGTTATTCAGCCTGGCCACCGGCGGCGCGCCGCGTCCGCAGGTGAAAGAGGGCATTGGTCCGCAGCTGCCGCGTCCGAACCGCGTGCGCGTTCCTACCCGCCGTGAACTGGCCTCGTATGGCATCAAGCTGCCTTCGCAGCGAATGGCGGAAGAGGAAGCGCGTAAAGCCGGGCGTCAGCAGTACGATGACGACCAGTACGAAGACGACGCTGACGAAATGCAGCAGGACGAGCTGGCCCGCCAGTTCGCCCAGCAGCAACAGCAGCGTTATGGCGAAGAATATCAGCGTGAGCCACAGCAGTATCAGACCCAGGATGACGAAGATGATGCCGCCGAAGCGGAGCTGGCTCGCCAGTTTGCCGCCACGCAGCAGCGGCGTTACGCTGGTGAACAGCCGACAGGGGCGAACCCGTTCTCGCTGGCGGATTTTGAATTCTCACCGATGAAAGATCTGGTGGATGATACGCCGAGTGAACCGCTGTTCACGCCGGGTGTGATGCCGGAGGTCGAGCCGCCGCGTCAGGCGTTTACGCCGCCGCAGCCTGCGCAGCCGCAACAGTTTGCCCAGCCTCAGCAGCCTGTACAGCCGCAGCAGTTTGCTCAGCCTCAGCAGCCTGTACAGCCGCAACAGTTTGCCCAGCCTCAGCAGCCTGTGCAGCCGCAGCAGTTTGCTCAGCCTCAGCAGCCTGTACAGCCGCAGCAGTTTGCTCAGCCTCAGCAACCGGCACAGGCTCAGCAGTACGCTCAGCCTCAACAGCCTGCGCAGCCGCAGCAGCCACCGGCTCAGCAGAGCCTGATCCATCCGCTGCTTATGCGTAACGGTGACAGCCGCCCGCTGCAAAGACCGACCACGCCGCTGCCGTCATTTGACCTGTTAACCCCGCCGCCAACGGAAGTCGAGCCGGTTGATACCTTCGCCCTCGATCAGATGGCGCGCCTGGTTGAACTCCGCCTGGCCGACTTCCGGATTAAAGCGGATGTGGTGAATTATTCACCTGGTCCGGTGATCACCCGTTTCGAGCTGAATCTGGCCCCGGGTGTGAAAGCCGCGCGTATTTCAAACCTCTCCCGCGACCTGGCGCGTTCGTTGTCCACCGTGGCCGTGCGCGTGGTCGAGGTTATTCCGGGTAAACCCTATGTTGGCCTGGAGCTGCCGAACAAAAAACGTCAGACCGTTTACCTGCGTGAAGTGCTGGATAACGCCAAATTCCGCGATAACCCGTCGCCGCTTAGCGTGGTGCTGGGTAAAGACATCGCCGGTGAACCGGTGGTGGCCGATCTGGCGAAAATGCCGCACCTGCTGGTGGCGGGTACGACGGGTTCCGGTAAGTCCGTCGGCGTGAACGCCATGATCCTCAGCATCCTGTATAAGGCGCAGCCGGAAGATGTGCGCTTCATCATGATCGACCCGAAAATGCTGGAACTGTCGGTATACGAAGGTATTCCGCACCTGCTGACCGAAGTCGTGACCGACATGAAAGATGCCGCCAACGCCCTGCGCTGGAGCGTCAACGAGATGGAGCGTCGCTACAAGCTGATGTCCGCGCTGGGGGTACGTAACCTTGCCGGTTATAACGAGATCATCGCCGAAGCGGCGAAGATGGGACGTCCGATCCCGGATCCGTACTGGAAACCGGGCGACAGCATGGATGCCGAGCATCCGGTGCTGGAAAAACTGCCGTACATCGTGGTGTTGGTGGACGAGTTTGCTGACCTGATGATGACCGTCGGTAAGAAGGTGGAAGAGCTGATCGCCCGCCTGGCGCAAAAAGCGCGTGCGGCGGGGATCCACCTGGTGCTGGCGACCCAGCGTCCGTCGGTGGATGTGATCACCGGCCTGATTAAAGCCAACATCCCGACCCGTATCGCTTTTACCGTATCGAGCAAAATTGACTCCCGCACCATCCTCGACCAGGGGGGCGCGGAATCGCTGCTGGGTATGGGGGATATGCTTTACTCCGGCCCGAACTCCACCACGCCGGTGCGTGTCCATGGTGCCTTTGTGCGTGACCAGGAAGTGCATGCCGTGGTGCAGGACTGGAAGGCGCGCGGTCGTCCGCAGTACGTTGAAGGCATCACCTCTGACAGCGAAAGCGAAGGCGGCGGTGGCGGCGGCGTAGATGGCGGCGAAGAGCTGGATCCGCTGTTCGATCAGGCAGTTAACTTCGTCACCGAGAAACGCAAAGCTTCCATCTCCGGGGTTCAGCGCCAGTTCCGTATAGGCTATAACCGCGCGGCGCGTATCATCGAGCAGATGGAAGCGCAGGGCATCGTCAGCGAGCAGGGGCACAACGGCAACCGTGAAGTGCTTGCCCCGCCGCCGTTTGAGTGATCCCCCCTCGATTGCAAAGATGGGTAAATCAGCAATAATTAAGCATTTTCTTCTGTCGCCTGCCTGCGGGCAGGTCCAGAATAGTTGACAGAAAACCCCTATTTCGGGATGACGCTTTGTAAGGACTACCAATGAAAAAAATTGCAATCACCTGTGCATTACTGACCAGCTTTGTAGCGAGCAGCGTCTGGGCTGATGCCGCCGGCGACCTCAAAAACCGTCTGGACAAAGTCAGCAGTTTCCACGCCAGCTTCACCCAGAAAGTGACTGATGGCAGTGGCAATGCGGTGCAGGAAGGTCAGGGTGACCTGTGGGTGAAACGTCCAAATCTGTTCAACTGGCATATGACGCAGCCGGATGAGAGCATCCTGGTTTCCGACGGGAAAACCCTGTGGTTCTTCAACCCGTTTGTTGAGCAGGCCACGGCGACCTGGCTGAAAGATGCCACCAGCAACACGCCGTTTATGCTGATCGCCCGTAACCAGACCAGCGACTGGCAGCAGTACAACATTAAACAGAACGGCGATGATTTTGTGCTGACCCCGAAAGGCAGCAACGGCAACCTGAAGCAGTTCACCATTAACGTGAGCAGCAACGGTACCATCAATCAGTTCAGCGCTGTTGAGCAGGACGATCAGCGCAGCAGCTATCAGCTGAAATCCCAGCAGAACGGGGCGGTTGATGCATCGAAATTCACCTTTACCCCGCCGAAGGGCGTGACGGTGGATGACCAACGTAATAAGTAAGAGGCGTGCGTGAGCAACCTGTCGCTCGATTTTTCAGATAATGCGTTTCAACCTCTGGCCGCCCGTATGCGGCCAGAAAATTTAGCGCAGTATATTGGCCAGCAGCATCTGCTGGCTGCGGGCAAACCCTTGCCGCGCGCCATTGAGGCCGGGCATCTGCACTCCATGATCCTGTGGGGGCCGCCAGGCACCGGTAAAACGACGCTGGCGGAAGTGATTGCCCGCTACGCCGATGCCGACGTCGAGCGCATCTCCGCCGTCACCTCGGGAGTGAAAGAGATCCGTGAGGCCATCGAGCGTGCCCGCCAGAACCGTAATGCCGGTCGCCGCACCATCCTGTTCGTCGATGAGGTGCACCGTTTCAACAAGAGCCAGCAGGATGCCTTTCTGCCGCACATCGAAGACGGCACCATCACCTTTATCGGTGCCACTACCGAAAACCCTTCGTTTGAACTCAACTCCGCACTGTTGTCCCGCGCCCGCGTCTATCTCCTGAAATCGTTAACCACCGAAGACATTGAGCTGGTGCTGACCCAGGCGATGGACGATAAGTCCCGCGGCTACGGCAGCCAGAATATCGTGCTGCCCGACGACACCCGCCGAGCCATTGCCGAACTGGTTAACGGGGACGCGCGACGGGCGCTGAATACCCTGGAGATGATGGCCGATATGGCCGAAGCCGACGACAGCGGCAAGCGGGTGCTGCTTCCGGCACTGCTGACCGAAATCGCCGGCGAACGCAGCGCGCGCTTTGATAACAAAGGCGACCGTTTCTACGACCTGATCTCGGCGCTGCATAAATCGGTGCGCGGCAGCGCGCCCGATGCCGCGCTCTACTGGTATGCGCGCATTATTACCGCCGGGGGCGATCCGCTGTACGTGGCCCGTCGCTGTCTGGCGATTGCCTCGGAAGATGTCGGCAATGCCGACCCGCGCGCGATGCAGGTGGCGATCTCCGCCTGGGACTGCTTCACCCGCGTCGGGCCAGCCGAAGGCGAGCGCGCCATTGCCCAGGCGATTGTCTATCTGGCCTGCGCCCCGAAAAGCAATGCGGTCTATACCGCATTTAAAGCGGCGATGTCCGATGCCCGTGAACGCCCTGATTACGATGTTCCTGACCACTTACGTAATGCCCCGACAAAGCTGATGAAAGAGATGGGCTATGGTCAGCAATATCGTTACGCACACGACGAGCCCAATGCCTACGCCGCCGGGGAGGAGTATTTCCCGCAGGAAATGGCACAAACTCGCTATTATCGCCCGACAAACAGAGGCCTTGAGGGCAAGATTGGCGAAAAGCTCACCTGGCTTGCCGGACAGGATCAAAATAGCCCTATAAAACGCTACCGTTAGGGCTATCGTTGCGGTAATGTTGGCAATGTATCTGATGACCGCAGGCTGCGGTCATTTCCTCCTATTTTTTAATTCGATAAGCACAGGATAAGCATGCTCGATCCCAATCTGCTGCGTAACGAGCCAGACGCAGTCGCTGAAAAACTGGCACGCCGGGGCTTTAAACTGGATGTAGATAAGCTGCGCGCTCTTGAAGAGCGTCGTAAAGTTCTGCAGGTACAAACCGAAAACTTGCAGGCAGAGCGTAACTCTCGATCGAAATCCATCGGCCAGGCGAAAGCGCGCGGGGAAGATATTGAGCCATTACGCCTGGAAGTGAACAAACTCGGTGAAGAGCTGGATCAGGCGAAAGCCGATCTGGACGTTCTTCAGGCCGAAATTCGTGATATCGCCCTGGCGATCCCGAACACCCCTGACGACAGCGTCCCTGTCGGTAAAGACGAAAATGACAACGTCGAAGTGAAACGCTGGGGCACCCCACGCGAGTTTGACTTCGAGGTTCGCGATCACGTCACGCTGGGCGAAATGCACGCCGGGCTCGATTTTGCGGCTGCCGTTAAGCTGACCGGTTCCCGTTTCGTGGTCATGAAGGGTCAGATTGCCCATCTGCACCGTGCGCTGGCCCAGTTCATGCTGGATCTGCACACCGAGCAGCACGGCTACAGCGAAACCTACGTGCCGTATCTGGTCAACCACGATACGCTGTACGGTACCGGCCAGCTGCCGAAATTTGCCGGCGATCTGTTCCATACCCGTCCGCTGGATGAGGAAGCAGACAGCAGCAACTACGCGCTGATCCCAACCGCAGAAGTGCCGCTGACCAACCTCGTGCGTGATGAGATCATCGACGAAGACGACCTGCCGATCAAACTGACTGCACACTCTCCGTGCTTCCGTTCTGAAGCAGGCTCTTATGGCCGTGATACCCGTGGTCTGATCCGTATGCACCAGTTCGACAAAGTTGAGATGGTGCAGATTGTGCGTCCGGAAACGTCCATGGATGCGCTGGAAGAGATGACCGGTCACGCGGAAAAAGTGCTCGAGCTGTTAGGTCTGCCGTACCGCCGCATGGCGCTGTGCACCGGTGACATGGGCTTTGGCGCCTGCAAAACCTTCGATCTGGAAGTGTGGGTTCCGGCGCAGGGTACCTATCGCGAAATCTCCTCCTGCTCCAACGTTGGCGATTTCCAGGCGCGTCGCATGCAGGCCCGCTGCCGCAGCAAGTCCGACAAGAAAACCCGTCTGGTGCACACCCTGAACGGCTCCGGCCTGGCAGTGGGTCGTACCCTGGTGGCGGTGCTGGAAAACTACCAGCAGGCTGACGGTCGTATCGAAATTCCTGAAGTACTGCGCCCTTACATGAAAGGCCAGCAGTACATCGGTTAATTTGCTTTTACGTAAAAAAGCGCCTGCGGGCGCTTTTTTTATGCCCCGGTTTTGACATCAGGCAATATCCCCTCCTTCCAAAGTAGTAATACTTTCCAGGTAGTTAGCATAAACCTCTGTTAACGCAATCACTCATTATATAAATAACTATATAGCGGTGCTGCCGCACATGGAACTTTGTGAGCAATCAAAGTGAGAGTCTATGAAAATTAAAACGCCTGATGCCTTACTGGCTGCCGAGGTGAGCCGTCGCGGGCTGATGAAAACCACCGCGATTGGCGGCCTGGCGGTTGCCAGTAGCGCCTTTACTTTGCCTTTTTCTCGCCTGTCGTCGGCGGCTGAAGCCATCGCCGCCGTTAAGCCGTATGAAAAGGTGGTCTGGAGCGCCTGTACGGTGAACTGCGGTAGCCGCTGTCCGCTGCGGATGCATGTTATCGACGGCGAGATCAAATACGTCGAGACCGACAATACCGGGGATGATCACTACGAGGGGCTACACCAGGTGCGCGCCTGTCTGCGTGGCCGTTCCATGCGCCGCCGCGTCTATAACCCGGACCGCCTGAAATACCCGATGAAACGTGTCGGCAAGCGCGGGGAAGGCAAATTCGAGCGTATCAGCTGGGACGAGGCCTTCGACACCATCGCCAGTAATATGCAGCGCCTGATTAAAGACTACGGCAACGAGTCTATCTACCTTAACTACGGCACCGGCACCCTCGGCGGGACCCTGACCCGCTCCTGGCCGCCGGGCAAAACGTTGATTGCCCGCCTGATGAACTGCTGCGGAGGCTATCTCAACCATTACGGTGACTACTCCACCGCGCAGATTGCCGCAGGTCTTAATTACACCTACGGCGGCTGGGCCGATGGCAACAGCCCGTCGGATATCGAAAACAGCCAGCTCGTCGTATTGTTCGGCAACAACCCCGGTGAAACGCGCATGAGCGGCGGCGGGGTGACTTACTACATCGAACAGGCGCGGCAAAAATCGAACGCCCGGATGATCGTCATCGACCCACGCTATACCGACACCGGGGCAGGGCGCGAGGATGAGTGGATCCCGATCCGCCCGGGAACCGATGCGGCGCTGATCTCTGCCCTGGCCTGGGTGATGATCAACGAGGACCTCGTCGATCGGCCATTCCTCGATAAATACTGCGTTGGCTACGACGAAAAAACGCTGCCGGAAGGCGCCCCGGCGAACGGCCACTATAAAGCTTATATTCTCGGTCAGGGCAATGACGGGATCGCCAAAACTCCGGCCTGGGCTGCGGCCATTACCGGTATTCCCGAGGCGCGTATTGTTAAGCTGGCGCGTGAAATCGCCGGGGCGAAACCGGCCTTTATCTCCCAGGGCTGGGGCCCGCAGCGCCATGCCAACGGCGAGCTGGTATCCCGTGCCATCGCCATGCTGGCGATTTTGACCGGCAACGTGGGGATCAATGGCGGCAACAGCGGGGCGCGCGAAGGCTCGTACTCTCTGCCGTTTGTGCGCATGCCGACCCTGGAAAATCCGGTTCAGACCAGTATTTCGATGTTTATGTGGACCGACGCCATCGAGCGCGGCCCGGAGATGACCGCCACCCGTGACGGGGTGCGCGGCAAAGAAAAGCTCGACGTGCCGATCAAGATGATCTGGAACTATGCCGGCAACTGTCTGATCAACCAGCACTCCCAGATCAACCGCACCCACGACATTCTGCAGGACGACAAAAAATGCGAGCTGATTGTGGTGGTGGATTGTCATATGACCTCGTCGGCGAAGTACGCCGATATTCTGCTGCCTGACTGCACCGCCTCTGAGCAGATGGATTTCGCCCTGGATGCCTCATGCGGCAACATGTCGTACGTGATTTTTGCCGACCAGGCGATTAAACCGCGTTTTGAGTGCAAAACCATCTATGAGATGACCACCGCGCTGGCAAAACGCATGGGCGTTGAGCAGCAGTTCACCGAAGGCCGCACCCAGGAAGGGTGGATGCGCCATCTGTATGAGCAGTCGCGCCAGGCCATTCCTGAGTTGCCGCCGTTTGATGAGTTCCGTCAGCAGGGCATGTTCAAGCAGCGCGACCCGGAAGGGCATCACGTGGCCTATAAAGCCTTCCGCGCCGATCCAGCCGCCAATCCGCTGACTACCCCGTCAGGCAAAATCGAGATCTACTCTGCCCAACTGGCGCAGATTGCCGCGACCTGGGAGCTGGAGCAGGGCGATGTGATCCATCCGCTCCCGGTTTACAGCCCGGGCTTTGAGAACTACGACGATCCGCAGAGCAAAGATTTCCCGCTGCAGCTGACCGGTTTCCACTACAAAGCGCGAACGCACTCCACCTACGGCAACGTTGATGTCCTGAAAGCGGCCTGCCGTCAGGAGATCTGGATCAACCCGCTGGATGCACAGCGGCGCGGAATTGCCAACGGCGACCGGGTGCGGATCTTCAACGGACGCGGTGAAGTGCATATCGAAGCCAAAGTCACGCCGCGCATCCTGCCGGGTGTGGTGGCGCTAGGCGAAGGAGCCTGGTACAACCCCGATGCGAACCGTATCGATCAGGCGGGCTGCATTAACGTGCTGACCACCCAACGCCCGTCGCCGCTGGCGAAAGGCAACCCGTCTCACAGTAACCTTGTTCAGGTTGAAAAGGCGTAAGGAGTAGCCGATGACCACTCAGTATGGATTTTTTATTGATTCCAGCCGCTGCACCGGGTGCAAAACCTGCGAGCTGGCGTGCAAGGATTACAAGGACCTGACCCCGGACGTCAGCTTCCGCCGCATCTACGAGTACGCGGGCGGCGACTGGCAGGAGGACAACGGGGTCTGGCATCAGAACGTGTTTGCCTACTACCTCTCCATCGCCTGCAACCACTGCGAGGATCCGGCCTGCACCAAAGTCTGCCCCAGCGGGGCGATGCACAAGCGCGACGACGGCTTTGTGGTGGTGGACGAAGATGTCTGCATCGGGTGTCGCTACTGCCATATGGCCTGCCCGTACGGCGCCCCGCAGTACAACGCCGCCAAAGGGCATATGACCAAGTGCGACGGCTGCCATGAGCGCGTGGCGGAGGGCTACAAGCCGATCTGCGTCGAATCCTGCCCGCTGCGGGCGCTGGACTTCGGCCCGATTGAGGAGCTGCGTAAGAAGCACGGCAAGCTGGCTGCCGTGGCCCCGCTGCCGTCGGCGCACTTCACGAAGCCGAGTATCGTCATTAAACCCAATGCCAACAGCCGACCCACGGGTGATACCACCGGCTACCTGGCCAATCCGAAGGAGGTGTGAGATGGGAAACGGATGGCATGAATGGCCGTTAATGATTTTTACGGTTTTCGGACAGTGTGTGGCGGGCGGTTTTATCGTCCTCGCCCTGGCGTTGTTAAAAGGCGAACTGAACAGGGAGCAACAGCAGCGGCTGGTGCTGAGTATGTTTGGTCTGTGGGTGCTGATGGGGATCGGGTTTATCGCCTCCACCCTGCACCTCGGTTCACCCATGCGCGCGTTCAACTCCCTGAACCGCGTGGGCGCGTCTTCACTTAGCAACGAGATCGCCAGCGGGGCGCTCTTCTTTGCTGTCGGCGGGCTGGGCTGGCTGCTTGCAGTCGTGAAAAAACTACCGGTAGCGTTACGCAATCTGTGGCTGATCGCAACTATGGTGCTGGGCGTGGTCTTCGTCTGGATGATGGTGCGGGTCTATAACACCATTGATACGGTGCCGACCTGGTACAGCGTCTGGACGCCAATGAGTTTCTTCCTGACCATGTTTATCGGCGGGCCGCTGCTGGGCTTCCTGCTCCTGCGGGTGGCGGGCGTCGATGGCTGGGCGATGCGTTTACTGCCTGCCGTGTCGCTACTGGCGCTGGCGGTAAGTACGGTGGTGGCCCTGATGCAGGGCGCGGAGCTGGCGACGATCCACAGCGCCATTCAGCAGGCCTCGGCCCTTGTGCCTGATTACGGCTCGCTGATGGCCTGGCGTGTGGTGCTGCTGGCGGCGGCGCTGGTGTGCTGGATCGTGCCGCAGCTGAAAGGCTATCAGCCTGCGCTCCCGCTGTTGTCGCTGGCATTTGTGCTGCTGCTGGCAGGTGAATTGATTGGACGTGGAGTGTTTTACGGTCTGCATATGACCGTTGGAATGGCCATCGCCAGTTAGCGCTGATTATTGTTATATAAAGCCGGGACTTAGTGCCCGGCTTTTCTTTTTTCAATCATGAAATTTTTCAACTGTCGTTTGGTTTTAATTTTGGCCTTAAATAAACAAAAACAAACACATAATTATTATCGATAGCAGACTTTGCATTAGCAGGATGAGTTTTTTCAATCGACAGAGAACATATTGTGCGTGCGGCCCGATCGGGTGGATTGACTTTGTTTTTGCCAGTGGCATGATGCGCACGAAATCTGAACTTCCTCACGGTTTTTAATCCATGTCGATCTATACCCGGCCAGTGCTCCTGTTGCTCTGTGGCCTGCTTTTGCTGACCCTCGCGATCGCGGTGTTAAACACGCTCGTCCCGCTGTGGCTCGCCCATGAAAACTTACCGACCTGGCAGGTGGGTATGGTCAGCTCGTCCTTTTTTACCGGTAATTTGCTGGGCACCCTGATGACGGGAAGCCTGATTAAACGCTTTGGTTTTAACCGCAGCTATTATCTGGCGTCGCTGATTTTTGCCGTCGGCTGTGCCGGGTTAGGGCTGATGGTCGGCTTCTGGAGCTGGATGGTCTGGCGCTTTATTGCGGGCGTCGGCTGCGCCATGATCTGGGTGGTAGTGGAAAGCGCCCTGATGTGCAGCGGTACTTCCCGCAACCGTGGCCGTCTGCTGGCAGCCTATATGATGGTCTATTATGTCGGCACCGTGCTGGGACAACTGATGGTCAGCAAACTGCCAACCGACCTGATGAGCGTCCTGCCGTGGGTAACCGGCATGGTGCTGGCCGCGATCCTGCCACTGCTCTTTACGCGCATTGTGAACCAGAGCAGTGAGCATCAGGAAGCGACCCATATCTGGCCGATGCTGAGACTGCGTCATGCGCGTCTCGGAGTGAACGGCTGCATTATCTCCGGGATTGTGCTCGGCTCGCTCTATGGTCTGATGCCGCTCTATCTGAATCATCAGGGCGTCAGTGATTCCGGGATCGGTTTCTGGATGGCAGTGATGGTCAGCGCCGGCATTATCGGGCAGTGGCCGGTTGGCCGTCTTGCTGACCGCTTTGGGCGCCTGCTGGTGCTGCGCGTTCAGGTCTTTGTGGTGATCATGGGCTGTCTTGCCATGCTGAGTAATGCCGCTATGGCACCGGCACTGTTTATTCTGGGCGCGGCGGGCTTCACCCTCTATCCGGTAGCGATGGCCTGGGCCTGTGAGAAGGTTGAACATCATCAGCTGGTGGCCATGAACCAGGCGCTGCTGCTGAGCTATACCATCGGCAGTTTGCTGGGCCCGACTTTTACCGCCATGCTGATGCAGAACTATTCCGACAATCTGCTGTTTATCATGATCGCCAGCGTGTCATTTATTTATCTGCTCATGCTGCTGCGTAAAGCGGGCGAACATCCTACACCGGTGGCTCATGCCTGAGTAAAAAAAAGCCTGTCGATGACAGGCTTTTTTGTCTCTGTCACATATAAGAGTTTTACGCATTGTTTGTTTATTGCCTGAGGCGATAATTCAGAGGCGTTCTACCACTAAAAGGCAGCCATTATGTCTACTCGTCGTTTTACCACTACAGCGCTGGCAGTAGTATTGTCTTTAACCTTTGCAACTGCACCTGCTATGGCCAATCCGGGAAATGGAAATGGAAATGGAAATGGCCATGGTAATGGGCAAGGTAATAGCGGCAATCATGGCAACGGTAATTCCGGTAAAGGGAATACCGGTAACCAGGACCACAAACAAAATAACGGTCACCAGAATCAAGGCAAATCAAATAAAAGCGTCAAAGACGACGTCGATGCCCGCGTCAGTTACGACCATGCCCGGCATCTGGCGTTGAATTATGGTTTAACGGGTTATGATTCCCTGCCGCCGGGGATTGCGAAAAACCTCGCGCGCGGTAAACCACTGCCTCCGGGTATCGCCAAAAAGACCGTACCAGCGTCAATGTTAGGTCAATTACCCTCTTATCCTGGCTATGAATGGCGGGTGGTCGGGAGGGATCTGGTCTTAATTGCGTTGAGTACGGCGATTGTGACCACCATTATTAATGGCGTCTTTGACTAGTAAATAAAAAGCCCGGTGAAAACCGGGCTTTTTATTAATACATGACCTTGTGACCATACTGCTCCAGAATGCCTTTTACGCGTTCCATGGTCTCTTTTTTCGGTGGTTTAACGCCATCCAGCTTGTACTCTTCACCCATCGCCACCCATTTATGTTTGCCCAGCTCGTGATACGGCAGCAGCTCAATTTTCTCAACGTTGCCCATATCACGCGTGAACTCACCCAGACGGTGGGCAGAGTCGTCATCATCTGACCAGCCCGGCACCACAACATAACGGATCCAGGTTTTGATGCCTTTGGCTGAGATGTATTTTGCGAACTCTAAAGTGCGATGGTTAGAGACGCCGACCAGATTCTGGTGGATTTCGTCATTCATCTGCTTGAGATCCAGCATTACCAGGTCGGTCACTTCCAGCAGTTCATCAATCACCGGATCGTAACGACGGACAAAGCCGTTGGTATCCAGACAGGTGTGAATGCTCTCTTTATGGCAGGCGCGGAACCAGTCGCGGACAAACTCGGCCTGCAGGATCGCTTCCCCGCCGGACGCGGTCACGCCGCCGCCGGAAGCGTTCATAAAGTGGCGATAGGTCACCACCTCTTTCATTAATTCATCAACGGTGACTTCTTTGCCGCCGTGAGTATCCCAGGTATCACGGTTATGGCAGTACAGGCAGCGCATCAGGCAACCCTGGAAGAAGGTGATAAAGCGGATGCCTGGGCCATCGACGGTGCCACAGGACTCAAAGGAGTGAATGCGACCAATAGTTGACATTGCGGTGATATCTCCAGATTCGGCCCGTCCGGGGCCTGTGTATGCGCACAACTCAAGCGGCTGTGTCGAGTCTGTTTTGGCTGTTATCCATTTATTATAGATAGCGGGCAAAAGAGACTGTGGTGCGGGAGGTGTTAAAAAGGCCCCACTTGCGTGGAGCCTTTATTGTACGCGTTTTACGGCGTGATTTCAGTCAAAACCACTTACATGGACTGAGTGAAAGTACGGGTAATAACGTCTTTCTGCTGTTCTTTAGTCAGCGAGTTGAAACGTACTGCGTAGCCAGAAACGCGGATGGTCAGCTGAGGATATTTCTCAGGATGTTCCATCGCATCGAGCAGCATTTCACGGTTCATAACGTTCACGTTCAGGTGCTGACCACCTTCGATGGACGCTTCGTGATGGAAGTAACCGTCCATCAGACCCGCGAGGTTGGTTTTACGTACTTCGTCGTCTTTACCCAGCGCATTTGGCACGATAGAGAAGGTGTAAGAGATACCATCTTTCGCGTAAGCAAACGGCAGTTTCGCAACGGAGGTCAGAGAGGCAACTGCACCTTTCTGGTCACGGCCGTGCATTGGGTTAGCACCTGGTCCGAATGGCGCGCCAGCACGACGACCGTCTGGGGTGTTACCGGTTTTCTTACCATAAACCACGTTAGAGGTGATGGTCAGAACAGACTGAGTCGGGATAGCGTTACGGTAGGTGGTCAGTTTCTGAATTTTCTTCATGAAACGTTCTACCAGGTCAACCGCCATGTCATCAACGCGCGCGTCGTTGTTACCAAACTGCGGGTATTCACCTTCGATTTCGAAGTCTACAGCCAGGCCGTCTTCGTCACGAATCGGTTTAACTTTTGCATATTTGATAGCAGACAGGGAGTCAGCTGCAACAGACAGACCTGCGATACCACATGCCATGGTGCGAACAACGTCACGGTCGTGCAGCGCCATCAGAGAGGCTTCGTAGCTGTACTTGTCGTGCATGTAGTGGATGATGTTCAGCGCGGTGACGTACTGTTTAGCCAGCCAGTCCATGAAGTGATCCATGCGATCCATGACTTCGTCGAAGTTCAGGACGTCGCCTTTGATCGGCTCAGACTTAGGACCAACCTGCATTTTCAGTTTTTCATCAACGCCGCCGTTGATTGCATACAGCATGGTTTTCGCGAGGTTAGCACGCGCACCGAAGAACTGCATTTGCTTACCAACAACCATTGGGCTTACGCAGCAAGCGATCGCGTAGTCATCGTTGTTGAAGTCAGGACGCATCAGGTCATCGTTCTCATACTGCAGAGAAGAGGTGTCGATAGACACTTTAGCGGCATATTTTTTGAAGTTCAGTGGCAGTTTTTCAGACCACAGAACGGTGATGTTCGGCTCCGGAGATGGCCCCATGGTGTACAGGGTGTTCAGGAAGCGGAAGCTGTTTTTGGTGACCAGAGTACGGCCATCCACGCCCATACCGGCGATAGATTCAGTTGCCCAGATTGGGTCACCGGAGAACAGTTCATCATACTCAGGGGTACGCAGGAAGCGAACCATACGCAGTTTCATGACCAGGTGGTCAATCATTTCCTGAGCGTCTTGCTCGGTGATTTTGCCTGCTTTCAGGTCACGTTCGATGTAAGCATCCAGGAAGGTGGATACACGACCGAAGGACATTGCTGCGCCGTTCTGAGATTTAACCGCTGCCAGGTAACCGAAGTAGGTCCACTGGATAGCTTCCTGAGCGTTGGTTGCAGGACCGGAGATATCGCAACCGTATTTCGCGGCCATCTCTTTGATCTGACCCAGCGCACGGTGCTGTTCGGAGATCTCTTCACGCAGACGAATAGTCGCTTCCAGGTTTACGCCGTTTTCCAGATCGGATTGCAGGGACAGGAACTGTGCGTATTTGTCTTTCAGCAGGAAGTCGATACCGTACAGGGCAACGCGACGGTAGTCACCGATGATACGGCCACGGCCATACGCATCTGGCAGACCGGTCAGAACACCTGATTTACGGCAGTTCAGGATGTCTTTGGTGTAAACGTCAAACACGCCCTGGTTGTGGGTTTTGCGGTATTCGGTGAAGATTTTCTTCAGCATTGGGTCCAGCTCGCGATCGTACGCTTTGCAGGAACCTTCAACCATTTTGATACCACCGAACGGGATAATCGCACGTTTCAGTGGTGCTTCAGTTTGCAGACCAACAATCTTCTCGAGGGATTTATTGATATAACCCGCGTCGTGAGAAGTAATGGTGGATGCAACGGAGGTGTCGAAATCAACAGGCGCGTGAGTGCGGTTTTCCTGCTTAACGCCTTCCATAACGCTGTCCCACAGGGCAGTGGTTGCGTCGGTAGCACCGGCCAGGAAGGATTCGTCACCTTCATACGGGGTGTAGTTTTTCTGGATGAAGTCACGAACGTTGACTTCATTCTGCCAATCACCTTTGGCAAAACCTTCCCATGCTGTGGCTAACTTTTCATTAAGTTCGGACATGTAACACCTACCTTCTTAAGTGGATTTTTTATTTACTGCCTGAGAAAACCATTAATGATGGTTATCGCCACGCAGGTAAATGACCCAGTATGTCAACCCAACCAACAGACCACCGCCAATAATGTTCCCGATTGTGACTGGGATCAGGTTATCAGTGATGAAGTTCATAACGGTCAGATGAGAGAAACTTTCCGGGCTGGAACCTACTGCGGTCCAGAACTCCGGGCTGGCAAAATCACGGATTACAATACCCAGAGGTATCATAAACATGTTTGCAATACTGTGTTCAAAGCCGCTGGCAACGAACATGGCGACTGGCAGAACCATGATCATGGCTTTGTCCATCAGGCTGCGTCCGGAGTAGCTCATCCAGACGGCCAGGCAGACCATCAGGTTGGCGAGAATGCCAAGCGCAACGGCTTCAATAAATGTGTGATGTACTTTGTGGTCGGCGGTTTGCAGGACGTTAAGCCCCCACGCGCCGTTGGCGGTCATATATTCACCCGACAACCACATCAACAGGACAAACAGCAGGCAACCAATCAGGTTTCCAACATAAACGTTGAGCCAGTTTTTTGCCAGTTGGCCCCAGGTGATCTTACCGCTGGCTTTCGCGACGACGATAAGAACCGTTGAGGTAAAGAGGTCAGCGCCGCAGATAACGCACAGGATCAGACCCAGTGAGAAACAGATGCCGCCGATCAGCTTAGCGATACCGAAAGGCATCCCGGCAGTACCGGTGGTGGCGGTGATATAGAAAACAAAGGCAATGGAGATGAACACCCCGGCAGTGATGGCCAGGAAGAACGTCGTCATCGGTTGTTTCGTTGCTTTATAGACACCCGCTTCTTCGGCAACTTTCGCCATTGCAGCTGGGAGTAAAAGATCAAAAGGGTTGTCAGCTTTCACACTAACTCTCTCTTTATTAAGTCGGCGACGAGATACTAACAAAGCATTATAGAAGAGAAATTGATGTAGATCATATCTCGCCTGGCTTATAGGCCCGCAAAGCGCGTGGTTTTCCAGTGAATGCGGTGTAAGTATTTGATTATCCGTATAAAAATAAATTTTAAAAGTTACAAAATGAGTTGATTTTTTTCTTCTGACCTTCCCCCGGGCAGTTAATTAGAATGGAGTATTTCATATAAAAAGTAACAATAACCGCCAGGTCGCCATTATTATAGCTACCAATATTTAACTTTATTATTACAACTAAAACTTATTGCCGCAGAAATAAAAAACGGGGCAATAAAAATCGCCCCGTAATATAACGTAGGCGATTGTATACGCCTACTGTTTGTCATGTTATTTAACGTTATTTAGCCCAGAAAGCGCTTTTGGCCTTCTGCAATTTCTCATAGGCCTTCAGCAACGACTGGTGAGCAGGGAAGGCTTTCAGATCGCTGTCCACCGCCTGCAGGCCGTGGAATGGCGCTTCGCCGCTCAGGGCTGCGCTGGCGTTCTCTACCGCTTCGGCGCCGTACATACGGGTAAAGGCGTTAAGATACTGCAGCGGCTCACGATCCTCTTCCTGCGACAGCAACAGCAGCGTCTGCAGGCAGCGGTAGTAGTTCGCGCGCTCTGCGCTGAAGACCGAGGCGTTGAACTCGATGGTCCACTCGGTCCAGATCAGCGCCTGCTCCAGGTCACCGCCTGCCAGCGCCAGCATCGCCTTCAGCTCACCGATACGCAGGGTGTACCAGCCGTTGTCTTTGCCCGTCGCCAGGCCCAGCAGCTCGCGCACGCGGGTGAAGTCGTCGTGGCCTTCGTCGTCCAGCTGGGTGATGAGGTTCAGGTAGTCCTCTTTCTCCCACGCGCTCTCCGGCAGCGCCAGCAGGGTTTCGCGCAGGTGCGCACCCATGCTGTTGTTCGCCAGCCACAGATCTTCTACCGGATAGATATCGGACATGCCCGGAACCAGAATACGGCAGGCGTACACGCCCAGGTGTTCGTAATCGGCGATATACACTTCCTGGTCTTCAGCAGTGAAGATCGCCATCAGCGTGGCAAACTCTTCTTCCGTGGTGCCGGCGAAGCTCCAGTCAACGAACGGATAATCCGCGTCCTGCTTGAACATATCCCAGGAGATAGAGCCGCTGGAGTCGATGAAGTGCGTCTCCAGGTTGGCGTGCTCAGCCACTTCTTCGTCATCGAAGGTCGGCGGGGTGAACACGTCGAGATCTTTCAGGCTACGACCCTGCAGCAGCTCGGTAACGGTACGCTCCAGCGCCACGCCGAAGTCCGGGTGCGCGCCGAACGAGGCGAAGCAGGTGCCGTTCGCCGGGTTGAACAGCACCACGCAGATCACCGGGTACTTACCGCCCAGAGAGCCGTCATAGGCAAAGATTGGGAAACCTTCGGCTTCCAGTTTGGCAATGGACTCCACCACGCCCGGATAGCGGGCCAGCACGTCAGCCGGGATCTCCGGCAGGCTGATGGATTCTGCGATAATGCGGTTCTTTATATGACGCTCAAACACCTCGGACAGGCCCTGAACGCGCGCTTCGTTGCGGGTATTACCTGCGGACATGCCGTTGGAGACATACAGGTTGCCGACGATGTTCATCGGAATATAGACGGTTTGCTCGTCAGACTGACGGGTAAACGGCAGGGCGCAGATACCGCGATCCTCGTTACCTGATTGCAGATCGATCAGCATGCTGGCGGTCAGCTGATTTTCCAGATCGTAGAACGCGCGCAGACGATCGTCGAGGATCCCTTCCGGCAGCTCGTCATCGTCGGTCAGCGGGAACCATTTTTCATTCGGGTAGTGAACGAATGGGCCATTCGCCACGGTGTCGCCCAGCCAGAAATCGGCAAAGAAATAGTTGGTGGACAGACGCTCAAAATACTCACCCAGCGCAGAGGCCAGCGCCGCTTTTTTGGTCGCGCCTTTGCCATTGGTAAAGCACAGCGCGCACTCTTTATCGCGAATATGCACGGACCAGACGTGGGGAACCGGGTTGAGCCAGGAGGCCTCTTCGATGTTAAAACCCAGGTCGGTCAGTTTTTGCTGGAAGCGAGCGATGGAATCTTCCAGGGCGGCGTCTTTGCCGGGGATAAACGTTTGAGTCATGGCGATCACTTATATCGTACGGAAAGCGCGCAATGATACGGGTTTTGCATGGCAGGCGCTATCTCCCCGGCGGTTTCGGCGAAAATAAAAGGCTGGGCTATGCTTATATTGAGTAACCTACTGTAAAGGAATATAAAAATGGAAGCATTCGATCTTCAACGAATGGCCTTTGATAAAGTACCCGTTGAGTTTTTAGGCGAGGTCGCGCTGCGAAGTCTCTATACCTTTGTGCTGGTTTTCCTGTTCCTTAAACTTACCGGGCGGCGCGGCGTGCGCCAGATGTCGCTCTTCGAAGTGTTAATCATTCTGACGCTGGGGTCGGCGGCGGGTGACGTGGCGTTTTATGACGATGTGCCGATGATCCCGGTCTTTATCGTGTTTGTCACCCTGGCGTTGCTCTACCGGCTGGTGATGTGGCTGATGTCGAAAAGTGAAAAGCTGGAAGATCTGCTGGAGGGGAAACCGGTAGCCATTGTCGAAGAGGGCAAGCTGGCCTGGGAAAAAGTACAGCGCGCCAACATGACCGAGTTTGAGTTCTTTATGGAGCTGCGGGTGAGCAGCGTCGAGCAGCTTGGGCAGGTTAAGCTTGCCATTATGGAGACCAACGGGCAGATAAGCGTCTACTTTTATGAAGACGACCAGGTTAAGCCCGGGTTGTGCATATTGCCGGATGAATTTGTGGAACGTTTTATGACCATACCGGAAGTCGGCGAGTATGCCTGCCGACGCTGTGGTCATGTTGAGACTCTATCGGCCGGGGCACATCAATTATGTCCACGCTGCACGAATCCGGAATGGACGAAGGTTAGCCGGGCCAAACGCATCACCTGACAGCCATTTTGTCGGTTTTGTGACAGCCCGCTGGCAGAATGTATTGTGTGACGGCGGGCACATTTTCCGGGTCATAAGTTTTAGACATTGCGGCGCGTGTCACTGAATGATAAAACCGATATCCACAGTTATAACTTATTGCTTTTAGCGTGGTGAGGGGAAATGGCTCAGGTCTTTAATTTTAGTTCAGGTCCGGCAATGTTACCGGCGGATGTGCTCAAACAGGCTCAACAGGAGCTGTGTGACTGGAACGGTCTTGGCACGTCGGTGATGGAAGTCAGCCACCGTGGTAAAGAGTTTATTCAGGTGGCAGAAGAGGCAGAAGCAGATTTTCGTTTCCTGCTGAATATCCCCTCAAATTACAAAGTATTATTCTGCCACGGCGGCGGACGCGGTCAGTTCGCGGGCATCCCGCTGAACCTGCTGGGTGACAAAACCACCGCGGATTACGTTGATGCCGGTTACTGGGCGGCCAGCGCAGTAAAAGAAGCGCACAAATACTGCTCCCCGAACGTGATTGATGCCAAAGTCACCGTGGACGGGTTACGCGCGGTGAAGCCGATGAGCGAATGGCAGCTCTCCGCGGATGCGGCCTACCTGCACTACTGCCCAAATGAGACCATCGACGGGATCGCCATTCACGAAGAGCCGAACTTTGGCGAGAACGCGATCGTTACGGCGGACTTCTCCTCCACGATTCTCTCGGCGCCGCTGGATGTCAGCCGCTATGGCGTGATCTACGCCGGCGCGCAGAAAAATATCGGCCCGGCCGGTCTGACCCTGGTGATCGTCCGTGAAGATCTGCTGGGTAAAGCCCACAAATCCTGCCCGTCGATTCTGGATTACACCGTGCTGAACGACAACGACTCCATGTTCAACACCCCGCCGACCTTTGCCTGGTACCTCTCTGGCCTGGTCTTTAAATGGCTGAGAAACAACGGCGGCGTGGCGCAGATGGATAAGATCAACCAGCAGAAATCTGAGCTGCTGTACAGCGTGATCGACGGCAGCGACTTCTACCGTAATGACGTTGCCAAAGCGAACCGTTCTCGCATGAACGTGCCGTTCCAGCTGGCCGACAGCAATCTCGATAAGCTGTTCCTGGAAGAGTCCTTCGCCGCAGGTCTGCACGCGTTGAAAGGCCACCGCGTCGTGGGCGGAATGCGTGCGTCTATTTATAACGCTATGCCGCTCGAAGGCGTTAAGGCACTGACCGACTTTATGACTGACTTCGAACGTCGCCACGGTTAATCACGCCCGTGTTTATTCCCCCGCGGCCTGGCTGCGGGGTTTTTATTATGTTGAATTGAGAGTTAAGTTTCATGGAATCCCTGACGTTACAACCTATCGCGCGGGTAGATGGCACCATTAATCTGCCTGGTTCAAAAAGTGTCTCGAACCGCGCTTTGCTGCTGGCAGCGCTGGCAAACGGCACCACTGTTCTTACTAACCTGCTGGACAGCGATGACGTTCGCCATATGCTCAATGCGCTGAAAGCGTTAGGAGTCCACTATACCCTGTCCGCCGATCGCACCCGCTGCGAAGTGACGGGCAATGCCGGGGCGCTGCACTCTGCTGACGCGCTGGAACTGTTCCTCGGCAATGCTGGTACGGCTATGCGTCCACTGGCGGCGGCCCTGTGCCTGGGCAGCAACGACATTGTGCTGACCGGCGAGCCGCGCATGAAAGAGCGTCCGATTGGCCATCTGGTGGATGCGCTGCGTCAGGGCGGCGCGCAGATTGATTATCTGGAGCAGGAAGATTATCCGCCGCTGCGTCTGCGTGGTGGCTTTACCGGTGGCGAAGTGGCGGTGGACGGCAGCGTCTCCAGCCAGTTCCTGACCGCGTTGCTGATGACCGCACCGCTGGCGCCACAGAACACCACTATCACCATCAAAGGTGAGCTGGTTTCCAAACCCTATATCGATATCACCCTACACCTGATGAAGACCTTTGGCGTTGAGGTTGAAAACCACAGCTACCAGCGTTTCGTGGTGCGCGGTGGGCAGCAGTACCAGACGCCGGGTAACTACCTGGTGGAAGGCGATGCCTCGTCTGCCTCTTATTTCCTTGCTGCGGGCGCCATTAAAGGCGGCACCGTCAAAGTGACCGGTATTGGCCGCAACAGCGTGCAGGGCGACATTCGCTTTGCCGATGTGCTGGAGAAGATGGGCGCGGTGGTCACCTGGGGCGATGACTTTATCTCCTGCACGCGCGGTGAACTGAACGCCATCGATATGGACATGAACCATATCCCCGATGCGGCGATGACCATTGCCACGGCGGCCCTGTTCGCCAAAGGCACGACTACAATGCGCAACATCTACAACTGGCGTGTAAAAGAGACCGATCGCCTGTTTGCGATGGCCACTGAGCTGCGTAAAGTAGGTGCCGAGGTGGAAGAGGGCGAGGACTACATCCGCGTTACGCCACCGGCCCAGCTGCAGGCTGCGGAAATTGGTACCTACAACGACCACCGGATGGCGATGTGCTTCTCGCTGGTGGCGCTGTCGGATACGCCGGTTACCATTCTGGATCCGAAATGCACCGCGAAAACCTTCCCGGACTATTTTGACCAGCTGGCGCGTATCAGTACGCTTGCCTGACGCTTCTCTGCCGCACCGCCCGGTGCGGCAATTAATTACTTACACTTCATGACGCTGTCATCGTCCAATTCTTCTACACTCAGCTTCAATCATTCCGTAATTTGCACGCAAAGGTAACAGTTGTGCACGTTGACGCGTATAATGCGCGGCGTTTACACAACGGTATGCCTAATTTAAGGAGAAAAAGATGACGGCAATTGCCCCGGTTATCACCATTGACGGGCCGAGTGGCGCAGGTAAAGGTACTCTGTGCAAAGCGATGGCGGAAGCATTGCAATGGCATCTTTTAGATTCGGGCGCAATCTATCGTGTGCTGGCGCTGGCTGCTCTGCATCACCATGTTGATGTGGCCTCTGAAGAGGCGCTGGTGCCGCTGGCCGCCCATCTGGACGTGCGTTTTGTCTCCACCAACGGCAATCTGGAAGTGATTCTGGAAGGGGAAGACGTGAGCGGTGAGATCCGCACCCAGGACGTAGCGAATGCCGCCTCTCAGGTCGCTGCATTCCCGCGCGTTCGCGAGGCGCTTTTACGCCGTCAGCGCGCCTTCCGTGATGCTCCCGGCCTGATCGCCGACGGACGCGACATGGGAACCGTGGTTTTCCCTGATGCGCCGGTCAAAATTTTCCTCGACGCTTCCTCGGAAGAGCGTGCGCAGCGCCGCATGCTGCAGTTGCAGGAAAAGGGCTTTAGTGTTAACTTTGAACGTCTTTTGTCTGAGATAAAAGAGCGCGACGATCGCGACCGCAATCGCGCCGTTGCACCACTTGTTCCTGCAGATGATGCATTAGTTCTGGATTCTACCAGTTTAACTATTGAGCAAGTGATTGAAAAAGCGCTACAATATGCGCGCCAAAAACTGGCAATCGCGTAATCGCGACCGATTTAGCAGTACCCCCGCTGCAATGGATTGACGGCGGGTATGTGAAACAACCCCATCCGGCACGGAGCCAGGTGGACGTTAATATTAACCTGAAGATTAAACATGACTGAATCTTTTGCTCAACTGTTTGAAGAATCCTTAAAAGAAATCGAAACCCGTCCGGGTTCCATCGTTCGTGGTGTTGTTGTTGCTATCGACAAAGATATCGTACTGGTTGACGCCGGTCTGAAATCTGAGTCTGCCATTCCGGCAGAGCAGTTCAAAAACGCCCAGGGCGAGCTGGAAATCCAGGTTGGTGACGAAGTTGACGTTGCTCTGGATGCAGTGGAAGACGGCTTCGGTGAAACCCTGCTGTCCCGTGAAAAAGCTAAACGTCACGAAGCTTGGATCACGCTGGAAAAAGCTTACGAAGAAGCTGAAACTGTGGTCGGTGTTATCAACGGCAAAGTTAAAGGCGGCTTCACTGTTGAGCTGAATGGTATTCGTGCGTTCCTGCCAGGTTCACTGGTAGACGTTCGTCCAGTTCGTGACACCCTGCACCTGGAAGGCAAAGAGCTTGAGTTCAAAGTAATCAAGCTGGACCAGAAGCGTAACAACGTTGTTGTTTCCCGTCGTGCCGTTATCGAATCCGAAAACAGCGCAGAACGCGATCAGCTGCTGGAAAACCTGCAGGAAGGCATGGAAGTCAAAGGTATCGTTAAGAACCTCACTGACTACGGCGCATTCGTTGACCTGGGCGGCGTTGATGGCCTGCTGCACATCACCGACATGGCGTGGAAACGCGTTAAGCACCCAAGCGAAATCGTGAACGTGGGCGACGAAATCACTGTTAAAGTGCTGAAGTTCGACCGCGAGCGTACTCGTGTATCCCTCGGCCTGAAACAGCTGGGCGAAGATCCATGGGTTGCTATCGCTAAACGTTACCCAGAAGGTACTAAACTGACTGGTCGCGTTACCAACCTGACCGACTACGGCTGCTTCGTTGAAATCGAAGAAGGCGTTGAGGGCCTGGTTCACGTTTCCGAAATGGACTGGACCAACAAAAACATCCACCCATCCAAAGTTGTTAACGTTGGTGATGTAGTGGAAGTTATGGTTCTGGATATCGACGAAGAACGTCGTCGTATCTCCCTGGGCCTGAAGCAGTGCAAAAACAACCCATGGCAGCAGTTCGCGGAAACCCACAACAAGGGCGACCGTGTTGAAGGTAAAATCAAGTCTATCACTGACTTCGGTATCTTCATCGGCCTGGACGGCGGCATCGACGGCCTGGTTCACCTGTCTGACATCTCCTGGAACGTTGCAGGCGAAGAAGCAGTACGTGAATACAAAAAAGGCGACGAAATCGCAGCAGTTGTTCTGCAGGTTGACGCAGAGCGTGAGCGTATCTCCCTGGGCGTTAAACAGCTCGCAGAAGATCCGTTCAACAACTGGGTTGCACTGAACAAGAAAGGCGCAATCGTAAACGGTAAAGTGACTGCAGTTGACGCGAAAGGCGCAACCGTAGAACTGGCTGACGGCGTTGAAGGTTACCTGCGCGCTTCTGAAGCTTCACGTGACCGCGTTGAAGATGCAACTCTGGTTCTGAGCGTAGGCGACGACGTTGAAGCTAAATTCACCGGCGTTGACCGCAAAAACCGTGCAATCAGCCTGTCTGTTCGTGCTAAAGACGAAGCTGATGAGAAAGATGCAATCGCAACTGTTAACAAACAGGAAGATGCAAACTTCTCTAACAACGCAATGGCTGAAGCTTTCAAAGCAGCTAAAGGCGAATAAGTTACTCGTAGAGTAACTTGACAGATTGCAGGATTCGTCCTGTAATCAATAACAAAGGGCGGCTACGGCCGCCCTTGTTTAAGCTGTTTAGCTAATGGGTTTGAAGGAACCGGAGGAATCATGACCAAGTCAGAATTGATTGAAAGACTTGCCAGCCAGCAATCGCACATACCTGCTAAAGCAGTGGAAGATGCCGTAAAAGAGATGCTGGAGCATATGGCGACCACTCTTGCACAGGGCGAGCGCATTGAAATCCGCGGTTTCGGTAGTTTTTCTCTGCACTATCGTGCTCCACGCACCGGGCGTAACCCGAAGACTGGCGACAAAGTAGAGCTGGAAGGTAAATACGTTCCACACTTTAAGCCGGGTAAAGAACTGCGCGATCGCGCCAATATTTACGGCGACTGAGTTTGGCCTGCGGGCGAAACTGAGTAACCTCAAGAAAGCACCTGCGGGTGCTTTTTTTGTTTCTGTTTTGCCGATCCTGAATCGACGCTGCAAGTTTTGCGGTCGGTTGCTGCAAACCGATCGTTTCCCGCCAGTCTGCGCCGCAACCTCACATTTTTCTGCCTGACAAGCCACGCGACCCGCCGCACACTGCCCTGATACAGGGAGGTGTGAATGTGTTTGTCAACGCTCGCGACATGTCTGATCCTGGCCATCTTACCGCTGCTGTGGTTGCCCGCGCTGCCGGAGTTGACGGTACTTCAGGCCATAATCGTCGTCGGGGTCCCGCTGGCTTTAATTCGTCATCAGATTGCGCGCTATCTGGGCTTCTGGCTGCTCTTTTTTGCCTGGGGCGGGCTTGCCGCGCTGGGCGAAGTCTGGCCGATGCAGCATCTGACCAGCGGGCCGCAGAAGGCTGAGCTGGAGATCCTGGCGACCGGGGGCGACACGATGTACCAGGCCCGCATTGTCCGGCTTAATGGCAGAACGATGCTGCCCGCGGTGGGCGTTACGCTGTATGGCAACGCGCTGCCGCAACCCGGCTGTGCGGGACAACGCTGGAAGATGACCCTGTCCTTAAGGCCCGTTCATGGGCAGCTCAACGAAGGAGGATTCGATGCCCAGCGCTATGCCCTGACGCAGCATCAGCCGCTGACCGGGCGTTTTACCCACGCAGACGTGGTCGATGCCCGCTGCATCTTACGCGCCCGATATCTTGCCACCCTGACAGCCAGGCTCTCGTCTTATACCTGGGGCCCGGTCCTGTTGGGGCTGGGCATGGGGGAGCGTCTGTCGGTGACGCCTGACATTAAAAATCTGATGCGGGAAACGGGCACGTCGCATCTGATGGCGATCTCGGGATTGCACATTGCGCTGGCGGCGTCGGTCATCTGGCTGCTGGTGCGGGGTGGGCAGTATTTTATTCCGGTCCGCTGGGTGGGCTGGCGAGCCCCCCTGGTGGCAGGATTCTGTTTTGCCGCTTTTTATGCCTGGCTCACCGGGATGCAGCCCCCCGCGCTGCGCACCGTCGTCTCGCTGGGGGGATATCTGGCGCTGCAGCTGAGCGGCCGTCTCTGGTCGCCCTGGCAGGTATGGCGGATCTGTATTGCCGCCATTCTGCTGGTCGATCCGCTGGCGGTATTATCCCATAGCCTTATGCTGTCGGCCTTTGCGGTGGCGGGACTGATTTTCTGGTATCAGTGGATGCCCAGACCCCGTTTATCCGGGCCGTGGGTAGTCAGGGCAGTGGTGAATCTACTGCACCTGCAGCTCGGCATGCTTTTACTGTTGCTGCCGGTGCAGGTGCTGGTCTTTCACGGGTTTAGCCTGTCATCGCTGGTGGCGAACCTGGTCGCGGTACCGCTGGTGACCTTTATCTCTGTACCGCTCATTTTGCTGGGGATGTGGTTGCATCTCGGGATATGGCCCCTCGCGGAACATAAGGTCTGGACGCTGGCAGATGGCTCACTGTCCCTGTTGTTTGATTTCTTAACTACGCTGCCCGACGGCTGGATCCCGGTCGATAAACGCTGGCTGTGGCTGACCCTGCTACCCTGGGGAGCCATTATCGCCTGGCGGATGCGCGGCACAAAAGCCTGTCCGGTTGTCTGTGTCTCGGCCCTGGTGCTGGCGGCCAGTCCGTTATGGCGGGGGAACAAAACGGAAGGCTGGGCGGTGCATATGCTGGATGTCGGGCAGGGGCTGGCAGTGGTTATTGAGCGACAGGGGAAAGCGATTTTATATGACACCGGTCCGGCGTGGCAGGGCGGGGACAGCGGGCAACGGCTGATTATCCCCTGGCTACGCTGGCATCACTTGCGTCCGGAGGGGGTGATTATCAGCCATGAACACCTGGACCATATCGGTGGGCTGGCATCGCTACGCGAGGCGTGGCCGAACATGTGGATACGCAGCCCGCTGCGCCGGGACGGACATGATCCCTGTTTTCGCGGCGAACGCTGGCAATGGCAGGGGCTGACCTTCAGTGCGCACTGGCCCCTTGCCACCGCTCCGCAGCGCGGCAACAACGGTTCCTGCGTGGTCAAAATTGAGGATGGTACCCATAGCCTGTTGTTAACCGGGGATATTGAGGCGCAGGGAGAAAAAGCGATGCTCAGTCGTCACTGGCAATATCTTGCGTCTACACTTATCCAGGTGCCGCACCACGGCAGTAATACCTCGTCGTCACTTCCTCTGGTGCAGCGCGTAGGTGGGCGTATCGCTCTGGTGTCGGCATCCCGCTACAACGCGTGGCGACTGCCCTCGAACAAGGTGGCTCGCCGTTACAGAAAGGAGGGGTATCTCTGGCTAACAACCCCCCGATCCGGGCAAATCACGGTTTCCTTTTCGCAACATGGCTGGCAAATCCAACGCTTACGGGATCAAATTTTACCCCGTTGGTATCATCAGTGGTTTGGCGCGCCCGGAGATAACGGGTAGAATATGCGGCTATTTCAACAAATGCTGGTTTTTTGAATGCATAACGACAAAGATCTCTCCACGTGGCAGACCTTCCGCCGACTCTGGCCGGTGATTGCACCCTTCAGAACGGGCCTTATCGTGGCGGGCGTAGCGTTAATCCTCAACGCAGCCAGCGATACCTTCATGTTATCGCTCCTCAAACCGTTACTGGACGACGGTTTTGGTAAAACGGACCGCTCAGTGTTGCTCTGGATGCCACTGGTGGTTATCGGCCTGATGATTTTACGCGGCATCACCAGCTATATCTCCAGCTACTGCCTCTCCTGGGTATCGGGCAAAGTCGTCATGACCATGCGCCGTCGCCTGTTCAGCCACATGATGGGCATGCCGGTAGCGTTTTTCGACAAGCAGTCCACCGGTACCTTGCTGTCGCGTATTACCTACGACTCCGAGCAGGTTGCCTCCTCCTCCTCCAGCGCGCTGATCACCGTCGTGCGTGAAGGGGCCTCAATCATTGGCCTGTTCGTCCTGATGTTCTGGTACAGCTGGCAGCTGTCGCTGATCCTTATCGTACTGGCGCCGATTGTGTCGATAGCGATCCGCGTTGTCTCCAAACGTTTCCGCAGCATCAGTAAGAACATGCAGAACACGATGGGGCAGGTAACTACCAGCGCGGAGCAGATGCTGAAAGGGCACAAAGAGGTGCTCATTTTTGGTGGTCAGGAAGTGGAAACCAAACGCTTCGATAAGGTCAGCAATAAGATGCGCCTGCAGGGGATGAAGATGGTTTCCGCCTCTTCCATCTCCGATCCGATTATTCAGCTTATCGCCTCTCTGGCACTGGCCTTTGTACTGTATGCCGCCAGCTTCCCGAGCGTGATGGAAACCTTAACCGCCGGTACCATTACCGTCGTCTTCTCGTCGATGATCGCCCTGATGCGCCCGCTGAAGTCGTTAACCAACGTTAACGCCCAGTTCCAGCGCGGGATGGCCGCCTGTCAGACGCTGTTTGCGATCCTCGATTCCGAACAGGAAAAAGACGAAGGCAAACGCGTGATCGAGCGTTCAACCGGCGATGTTGAATTCCGCAACGTGACCTTTACCTATCCGGGTCGTGATGCGCCTGCCTTGCGTAACATCAATCTGAAGATCCCGGCAGGGAAGACCGTGGCGCTGGTGGGTCGCTCTGGCTCGGGTAAATCGACCATCGCCAGCCTGATCACCCGCTTCTACGATATTGATGAGGGTGAGATCCTGATTGATGGCCACGATCTGCGGGAGTACACCCTGAGGTCGCTGCGTAATCAGGTCGCTCTGGTTTCGCAGAATG
Source organism: Leclercia adecarboxylata (assembly GCF_006874705.1). Taxonomy (NCBI): domain Bacteria; kingdom Pseudomonadati; phylum Pseudomonadota; class Gammaproteobacteria; order Enterobacterales; family Enterobacteriaceae; genus Leclercia; species Leclercia adecarboxylata. The sequence goes on from NZ_CP035382.1 coordinate 3,449,257, forward strand.
TGCATTTGTTCAACGACACCGTCGCCAATAACATTGCGTATGCCCGTAACGAAGAGTACAGCCGTGAGCAGATTGAAGCGGCGGCGCGAATGGCCTACGCCATGGACTTCATCAATAAGATGGATAACGGCCTGGATACTATTATCGGTGAAAATGGCGTGCTGCTCTCCGGCGGTCAGCGCCAGCGTATCGCCATTGCCCGTGCGCTGCTGCGTGACAGCCCGATCCTGATCCTCGATGAAGCCACCTCGGCGCTGGATACGGAATCCGAACGCGCCATCCAGTCTGCGCTGGATGAGCTGCAGAAGAACCGTACTTCGCTGGTAATCGCACACCGCCTGTCGACCATCGAAAAAGCCGACGAAATCGTGGTGGTGGAAGATGGCTACATCGTCGAGCGCGGCAGCCATACCGATCTGCTGGCGCATCAGGGCGTGTATGCGCAACTTCATAAGATGCAGTTTGGCGCATGATTGCCCGCATCTGGTCCGGTGAGTCTCCGCTCTGGCTGCTGCTGTTGCCGCTCTCCTGGCTGTATGGCCTGGTCAGCGGCTTGATTCGTCTCAGCTATAAAGTGGGGCTCAAACGGGCCTGGCGTGCCCCGGTACCGGTGGTGGTGGTGGGTAACCTCACCGCCGGCGGCAACGGCAAAACGCCGGTGGTGATCTGGCTGGTGGAACAGCTGACCAGACGCGGTATCCGCGTGGGGGTCGTCTCCCGGGGATACGGCGGTAAGGCGGAGCGCTATCCACTGCTGTTGACCCCGCAAACCACCACCGCAGAAGCGGGGGATGAGCCGGTGCTGATCTTTCAGCGCACCGGTGCGCCGGTGGCGGTCTCGCCGGTGCGTAGCGAGGCGGTTCAGGCTCTGCTGAACCAGACGGATGTGCAGATTGTTATCACCGACGACGGGCTGCAGCACTACGCCCTGGCCCGGGACAAAGAGATTGTGGTGATTGACGGCGTGCGCCGCTTTGGTAACGGCTGGTGGTTACCCGCCGGGCCGATGCGCGAGCGCGCGTCTCGCTTACGTTCCGTGGATGCGGTCATCGTCAACGGCGGTACGGCGCAGGCGGGAGAGATCCCGATGCAGCTGCGCCCTGGCCTGGCCGTGAATCTGCTGACCGGCGAGCGGCGTGATGTCGCTGAACTCCCTGGTCTGGTGGCAATGGCCGGTATTGGTCATCCCCCGCGCTTTTTCTCTACTCTCGAAGCCTGCGGTGCCCGGCTTCTCAACAGGGTGCCGCTGGCCGATCATCAGGCGCTGAGCCTGTCGCAGGTTGCAGGTTTTACCGCACCCGGCCAGACGCTGATCATGACCGAAAAAGATGCGGTGAAATGCCGGTCGTTTGCCCGCGACAACTGGTGGTATTTACCGGTTGATGCTGAGCTGCAGGGCGAACAGCCTGAACGACTGCTACAGGAACTGATTGCCCTCGCAGGAGGGGGTAACGGGGTTTCACCCGCGCACTAACTGACAGGACATGGCATGGCTTTACCGCAACTCACGCTTTCAGCCGCACGTCATCTTCATCTTGCCGCGCAGGGGCTTTTGAAAAAGCCCCGCCGCCGCGCGCAGCCCGCCGATATTCTTACCACCATCCAGCGCATGTCGCTGCTGCAGATCGACACCATCAATATCGTCGCCCGCAGCCCGTATCTGGTCCTGTTCAGCCGTCTCGGTCACTATCAGCCCGAATGGCTGGATAATGCCCTGCGTCAGGGCGAGCTGATGGAGTACTGGGCGCACGAGGCGTGCTTCCTGCCGCGCAGCGATTTTGCCCTGGTGCGTCACCGGATGCTCTCCCCCGACAACATGGGCTGGAAATACCGTCAGGCCTGGATGCAGGAGCACGCGGAGGAGATTGACCAGCTGATCGCCCATATCCATGAAAAGGGTCCGGTACGTTCCGCCGATTTTGAACACCCCCGTAAAGGGGCCAGCGGATGGTGGGAGTGGAAGCCGCACAAACGCCATCTTGAGGGGCTGTTTACCGCCGGGAAAGTGATGGTGGTCGAAAGGCGTAATTTCCAGCGCGTTTACGATCTCACCCATCGGGTGATGCCGGAGTGGGATGACAGCCGGGATATGCTGACCCAGGCGGCGGCCGAAGCCGTGATGCTGGAAAACAGCGCCCGTAGCTTAGGCATTTTTCGCCCCCGGTGGTTAGCCGATTATTATCGCCTGCGCCAGCCGGCGCTGGCTCCGCTGCTTGAACGCTGGCAGGCGCAGCAGCAGGTGGTGCGCGTCGAGGTGGAGTCTCTGGGAGAGATGTGGCTGCATGTCGATCTGCTGCCGCTGCTTCCTCTCGCCGAAGAGGGAAAACTCACCGCCACCCACAGTGCCGTCCTGTCGCCGTTTGATCCGGTGGTCTGGGATCGCAAGCGTGCCGAGCAGCTGTTTAATTTCAGCTACCGGCTGGAGTGTTATACCCCAGCCCCGAAACGCCAGTACGGCTATTTCGTCCTGCCGCTGCTGCACAAAGGACAGCTGGTCGGGCGGATGGATGCCAAAATGCACCGCAAAACCGGTGAGCTGCAAATTATCGCCCTTTATCTGGAAGAGGGCGTCCGGGTCAGCGCCGCACTGGAGAAGGGGATCACCGCCGCCATCAGCGATTTTGCGGGCTGGCAAGGGGCAACACGGATCGCGCTGGGCCATCTTCCCGACGGACTTTTTGCCGCCTGTCGAAGTGGCTGGGAAATAGACGCGGTCTGAAAAAGGAATATGGTAAGCTTTACCGATCATTGATACGGAGGAACTATGGATCACCGTTTACTGGAAATTATTGCCTGCCCGGTGTGCAACGGCAAACTCTACTACAGCCAGGATAAGCAGGAGTTAATCTGCAAACTGGACAGCCTTGCCTTCCCCCTGCGCGACGGCATTCCCGTCCTGCTGGAAACCGAAGCCCGTTCGCTGGCGGCAGAAGAGAGCAAACCATGAGTTTTGTTGTCATTATTCCGGCGCGCTTCGCCTCCACGCGTCTGCCGGGTAAACCGCTGGTCGACATCAACGGTAAGCCGATGATTGTCCATGTGCTGGAGCGTGCGCGCGAGTCCGGCGCTGAACGGATTATTGTCGCCACCGATCACGACGACGTGGCGCGTGCGGTTGAAGCGGCGGGTGGCGAAGTGTGCATGACCCGCGCCGATCACCAGTCCGGTACCGAGCGTCTGGCGGAAGTGGTTGAGAAATGCGGTTTCAGCGACGACACGGTGATTGTCAACGTGCAGGGCGATGAGCCGATGATCCCGGCGGTCATTATTCGCCAGGTGGCAGAGAACCTCGCCCAGCGTCAGGTGGGCATGGCGACGCTGGCCGTGCCGGTGCACAGTGCCGAAGAGGCGTTCAACCCCAACGCCGTGAAAGTGGTGCTGGACGGCGAAGGCTACGCGCTCTATTTCTCCCGCGCGACTATCCCGTGGGATCGCGATCGCTTTGCAGCCTCCCGCGATGAGATTGGCGACAGTATCCTGCGTCATCTGGGTATTTATGGCTATCGCGCCGGCTTTATTCGCCGTTACGTAACCTGGCAGCCGAGCCCGCTGGAGAACATCGAGATGCTCGAGCAGCTGCGCGTGCTGTGGTACGGCGAGAAGATCCATGTTGCCGTCGCGCAGGAAGTCCCTGGTACAGGCGTTGATACGCCAGAGGATCTCGCCCGCGTTCGCGCCGAGCTTCGTTAATCCCCGTCATCCCCTCATCCGGGGGGATGCTTTTCTTCCGAATTTCTTCATCAGAATCGCCTCACAAGAGTGACATCCGCCCGCCACGCGCTCATTATAAAAGCAGTAGTCTTAATGGGGGTAATATCAAATGGAACAGCTGCGTGTTGAGCTCAGCCATCTGCTGGGTGAAAAACTGAGCCGCCTGGAATGCGTGCATGAAAAGGCGGATACCACCCTGTGGTCGTTATATGACAGCCATGGAAACCCCATGCCGTTACTGGCGCGAAGCTTCTCTTCACCGGATGTTGCCCGACAGCTGGCGTGGAAAATCTCCATGCTGGCACGCAGCGGTACGGTCAGAATGCCGACCGTATATGGCGTAATGACCCACGAAGAGCATCCGGGCCCTGACGTCCTGCTGCTTGAGCGCCTGCGCGGTGTCCCGGTTGAAGCACCGGCCCGCACGCCGGAACGCTGGGAACAGCTGAAAGACCAGATTGTTGAAGCGCTGCTGGCCTGGCACCGGATGGATAGTGGAGGATTAGTCGGTGCGGTGGACAGCACTCAGGAGAACCTCTGGCCGCTCTGGTATCGCCAGCGGGTCGAGGTCCTGTGGGGAACGCTGAATCAGTATCACAACACCGGCCTGACCATGCAGGACAAACGGATCCTGTTTCGGACCCGTGAATGTCTGCCCGCCCTGTTTGAAGGCTTCAACGACAACAGCGTGCTCATCCACGGCAACTTTACCCTGCGCAGTATGCTCAAGGATCCGCGCAGCGATCAGCTGCTGGCAATGGTTGGGCCAGGGGTGATGCTATGGGCCCCGCGGGAGTACGAACTGTTTCGGCTCAGCGAGAGCGGGCTCGCTGAGGATCTCCTCTGGTACTATCTGCAGCGGGCGCCGGTCTCAGAGTCCTTCCTCTGGCGGCGCTGGCTGTATATGTTGTGGGACGAAGTGGCGCAGCTGGTGAATACCGGGCGCTTTAACCGCGCTAACGTCGATCTGGCGTCGAAATCACTCCTCCCGTGGCTCGCCTGACAGGCCTTTCAGCCATTGCCAGACGCGCCCCAGCGTCTCGTAGCCAACACGATCGCTGTGCATCAGCCAGACCGGGGACGGAATAATCCGTTCCCAGGGGTTGAGCGGAGCGCTAATCGCCAGCTGGTTGGCCGGGGCAGGCAGCGGGTGCAGACCCTCGCGTTCAAAGAAGATCATCGCCCGCGGCAGATGTGAGGCGGAGGTCACCAGCAGGAACGGGGCATCGCCGATCGCCTGCTTCACCGCTGCGGCTTCCTCTTCGGTATCTTTTGGGCTATCGAGGGTGATAATGGCCTCGCGCGGCACCCCCAGCGACTGGGCCACGCGTGCACCTGCTTCTGCCGTGCTCACCGGATTGCTTTGCGCCGCCGCGCCGGTGAAGATCATCTTCGAACCGGGATTGGCCAGCCACAGACGCATCCCTTCATTGAGTCGCGGCAGGCTGTTGTTGATGAGATTCGAACTGGGTGCCCAGTCAGGATCCCAGGTGTAACCCCCGCCGAGTACCACGATGTACGCAACCTTCTGTTTTCCCTGCCAGGTGGGGTACTTATTTTCTACCGGACGTAATAGCCCGTCCGCCACCGGCTGCAGACTCAGCAGCAGCAGTACCAGCCAGCCTGCCGTCGCAAAAATTTTGCCGGTTTTCTGGAAGCGGCTGAACCACAACAACCCCAGGCCCAGCGCGATACACAGCAGAAGAAGAGGGAGGGGAAGCATCATGCCGCCAATATATTTTTTTAGGGTAAAAAGCATCCTTTCTGGCTCCTTTTTTGACCATACAGCTGAGGATTGTCAGCGATATTACACCAGAGAGGTTCATTCTCCGCCCGGCTGTGACAAAATAGCGGTTTTGTTGTTAGCGGGTGGAGCTCTCCCAATGCGGGATCGCAATTTTGATGACATCGCGGAAAAGTTTGCCCGCAATATTTATGGCACGACCAAGGGCCAGCTGCGTCAAACGATCCTCTGGCAGGATCTGGACATCCTCCTCGCCCGCTTTGGCTCAAAAAAGTTGCGCGTTCTCGACGCTGGCGGCGGTGAAGGTCAGACGGCGATAAAAATGGCCGAGCGCGGACACCATGTCATCCTGTGCGACCTGTCGGCAGAGATGATCGCCCGTGCCGAAAGCGCCGCGGCACAGAAAGGTGTGAGCGATAACATGCAATTTATACATTGCGCCGCTCAGGACATCGCTCAACATTTGGAAAGCCCGGTTGATCTGATATTGTCTCATGCGGTGCTGGAGTGGGTGGCCGATCCCCAGGCGCTGTTGCAGACGCTGTGGTCGATACTCTGCCCCGGCGGTGCGCTGTCGCTGATGTTCTACAACGCCAACGGCCTGCTAATGCGTAACGTGCTGGTGGGCAATTTCGGCTACGTGCAGCAGGGCATGTACAAAAAGAAACGGCGCACGCTTTCACCGGACTTTCCGCGCGATCCGCAGCAGGTCTATGGCTGGCTGGAAGCGATGGGCTGGCAGATCGCCGGGAAAACCGGCATCAGGGTGTTTCACGATTATCTGCGTGATAAACAAAAGCAGCATGAGTGCTTTGACGCCCTGACAGAATTAGAGACGCGGTACTGTCGCCAGGAACCCTGGATCAGCCTTGGCCGTTACATACACGTCACCGCGCACAAGCCGCAGAGCAAGGATAACTTATGAGTGAATTTTCCCAGACAGTCCCCGAACTGGTTGCCTGGGCCCGAAAAAACGATTTCTCCCTCTCGCTGCCGGTAGACAGACTCTCTTTTCTGCTGGCGGTGGCTACGCTGAACAGCGAACGAATGGATGGAGAAATGAGCGAGGGCGAACTGGTGGATGCGTTCCGCCATGTCAGTGATGCGTTTGAGCAAACCAGCGAAACCATTAATGTGCGTGCCAATAACGCGATTAACGATATGGTGCGTCAACGTCTGCTGAACCGCTTTACCAGCGAGCTGGCGGAAGGGAATGCCATCTATCGCCTGACGCCGCTGGGCATTGGTATCACCGACTACTACATTCGCCAGCGCGAATTCTCGACCCTGCGCCTCTCTATGCAGCTCTCTATTGTGGCGGGCGAACTGAAGCGTGCGGCCGATGCCGCTGACGAGAACGGCGACGAGTTCCACTGGCACCGCAACGTCTACGCGCCGCTGAAATATTCGGTGGCCGAGATTTTCGACAGCATCGATCTGACCCAGCGCATCATGGATGAGCAGCAGCAGCTGGTCAAAGACGATATCGCCCAACTGCTGAACAAAGACTGGCGGGCGGCGATTTCCAGCTGCGAAATGCTGCTGTCAGAAACCTCCGGCACCCTGCGCGAACTGCAGGATACGCTCGAAGCCGCGGGGGACAAGCTGCAGGCTAACCTGCTGCGCATTCAGGATGCGACGCTGGCCCATGACAACCTGCATTTTGTCGATCGTCTGGTTTTCGATCTGCAAAGCAAACTCGACCGCATTATCAGCTGGGGCCAGCAGGCAATCGACCTGTGGATCGGCTATGACCGCCACGTGCATAAATTTATCCGTACCGCCATTGATATGGATAAAAACCGCGTCTTTGCCCAGCGCCTGCGCCAGTCGGTCCAGACCTACTTCGATGCGCCATGGGCGCTGACCTACGCCAGTGCCGACCGTCTGCTCGATATGCGTGACGAAGAGATGAGCCTGCGTGACGAAGAGGTGACCGGCGAACTGCCGGCAGACCTGGAATATGAAGAATTTAACGAAATACGGGAACAGCTTGCGGCGATGATCGAGGAGCAGCTGGCGATCTTCAAAGCCAAAAACACACCACTCGATCTCGGTCTGGTGGTGCGGGACTACCTCGCACAATACCCGCGTGCGCGCCATTTCGATATTGCCCGCATCGTGGTCGATCAGGCGGTACGCCTGGGCGTCGCGCAAGCAGATTTCACCGGCCTGCCGCCGAAGTGGCAGCCGATTAACGATTACGGAGCCAAGGTACAGGCGCATGTCATTGACAAATATTGAACACGTGATGCCAGTTAAGCTGGCCCAGGCGCTGGCAAATCCGATCTTTCCGGCGCTGGACAGCCAGCTGCGTGCCGGTCGTCACATTGGTCTCGACGAGCTGGATAATCACGCCTTTTTGATGGATTTTCAGGAGTACCTGGAAGAGTTTTACGCCCGCTATAACGTGGAGCTGATCCGCGCCCCGGAAGGCTTCTTCTACCTGCGCCCGCGCTCCACCACGCTTATTCCGCGCTCGGTGCTGTCCGAGCTGGACATGATGGTCGGCAAAATTCTCTGCTACCTCTATCTCAGCCCGGAGCGTCTGGCTAATGAAGGCATCTTCACCCAGCAGGAGCTCTATGACGAGCTGCTGACGCTGGCGGACGAAGGCAAACTGCTGAAGCTGGTGAACAACCGCTCTACCGGTTCCGACGTGGACCGTCAGAAGTTACAGGAAAAAGTGCGCTCCTCCCTGAACCGCCTGCGTCGTCTGGGCATGGTGTGGTTTATGGGGCATGACAGCAGTAAATTCCGCATCACGGAATCGGTATTCCGCTTCGGCGCCGACGTGCGCGTGGGCGATGACGCCCGTGAAGCGCAGCTGCGCATGATCCGCGATGGCGAAGCGATGCCGGTGGAAAACCATCTGCAGCTCAATGATGAGCATGAAGACAATCAGCCGGATAGCGGGGAGGAAGAGTAATGATTGAACGCGGTAAATTTCGCTCACTGACGCTGATTAACTGGAACGGTTTCTTTGCCCGCACCTTTGATCTCGATGAGCTGGTGACCACGCTCTCGGGCGGTAACGGGGCAGGGAAATCCACCACCATGGCGGCGTTCGTCACCGCCCTGATCCCGGATCTGACGCTGCTGCACTTCCGTAACACCACCGAAGCCGGTGCCACCAGTGGCTCCCGCGATAAGGGTCTGCACGGTAAGCTGAAGGCGGGTGTCTGTTACTCCGTGCTGGACGTGATCAACTCCCGTCACCAGCGCGTGGTCGTTGGCGTGCGTCTGCAACAGGTCGCTGGACGTGACCGTAAGGTGGACATCAAGCCGTTCGCCATTCAGGGGCTGCCCACCTCCGTTCAGCCAACCTCGCTGTTAACGGAAACCCTCAACGAGCGCCAGGCGCGCGTGCTGACGCTTCAGGAGCTGAAAGACAAGCTGGAAGCCATCGAAGGCGTGCAGTTTAAGCAGTTCAATTCCATTACCGAATACCACTCGCTGATGTTCGATCTGGGCGTGGTCGCGCGTCGTCTGCGCTCGGCGTCGGATCGTAGTAAGTACTATCGCCTGATTGAAGCCTCGTTGTACGGCGGGATCTCCAGCGCCATTACTCGCTCCCTGCGCGACTACCTGTTGCCGGAGAACAGCGGCGTGCGCAAAGCCTTCCAGGACATGGAAGCGGCGCTGCGGGAAAACCGCATGACGCTGGAAGCGATTCGCGTCACCCAGTCGGATCGCGATCTGTTTAAGCATCTGATCAGCGAAGCCACCAACTATGTGGCCGCCGACTATATGCGCCACGCCAACGAGCGCCGCATCCATCTGGATCAGGCTCTTGAGTATCGCCGCGAGCTGTTTACCTCGCGCCAGCAGCTGGCGTCCGAGCAGTACAAGCACGTCGAGATGGCGCGTGAGTTGTCCGAGCATAACGGGGCGGAAGGGGATCTGGAGGCCGATTACCAGGCCGCCAGCGATCACCTGAACCTGGTGCAGACCGCGCTGCGCCAGCAGGAAAAAATTGAGCGCTACGAAGCAGATCTCGATGAACTGCAAATTCGTCTGGAAGAGCAGAACGAAGTGGTGGCCGAAGCCGCCGACAAGCAGGAAGAGAACGAAGGCCGCGCCGAAGCCGCCGAACTGGAAGTGGATGAGCTGAAAAGCCAGCTTGCCGACTATCAGCAGGCGCTGGACGTCCAGCAGACCCGCGCCATTCAGTACAACCAGGCGTTGCAGGCCCTGCAGCGCGCAAAAGATCTCTGCCATCTGCCGGATCTGACCCCGGAGAGCGCCGATCAATGGCTGGAAACCTTCCAGGCTAAAGAGCAGGAAGCGACCGAGAAGCTGCTCAACCTCGACCAGAAGATGAGCGTGGCGCAAACCGCCCACAGCCAGTTTGAGCAGGCTTACCAGCTGGTGGCGGCTATTAACGGCCCACTGGCGCGCGGCGAGGCGTGGGAAGTGGCCCGCGAGCTGCTGCGTGACGGCGTCAATCAGCGTCATCAGGCGGAACAGGTTCAGCCGCTGCGTATGCGTCTGAACGAGCTGGAGCAACGCCTGCGCGAACAGCAGGAGGCGGAACGTCTGCTGGCTGAATTCTGCAAGCGTCAGGGCAAACGGGTCGATATTGACGATCTCGAGTCCCTGCATCAGGAGCTGGAAGCCCGCATCGCGTCGCTGTCTGACAGCGTCTCCAGCGCCAGCGAACAACGCATGGCGTTGCGCCAGGAGCTGGAGCAGCTGCAGTCGCGTATTCAGACGCTGATGCTGCGCGCGCCGATCTGGCTGGCAGCCCAGAGCAGCCTTAGCCAGCTCAGCGAGCAGTGTGGGGAGGAGTTCGAATCCAGCCAGGACGTTACGGAGTACCTCCAGCAGCTGCTGGAGCGTGAACGCGAAGCGATTGTTGAGCGTGATGAAGTGGGCGCGCGCAAACGCGCGGTCGACGAAGAAATTGAGCGTTTAAGCCAGCCGGGCGGTGCAGAAGACGCGCGCCTGAACACCCTGGCAGAGCGTTTTGGCGGCGTGCTGCTGTCCGAAATCTACGACGACGTCAGCCTCGAAGATGCGCCTTACTACTCTGCGCTGTATGGCCCGTCCCGCCACGCTATCGTGGTGCCGGATCTCTCCCTGATTGCTGACCAGCTCGAAGGGCTGGAAGATTGTCCGGAAGATCTCTATCTGATCGAAGGGGATCCGCAGTCGTTCGATGACAGCGTCTTTGGCGTCGACGAGCTGGAAAAAGCGGTGGTGGTGAAAATCGCCGACCGCCAGTGGCGTTATTCGCGCTTCCCGTCGCTGCCGCTGTTTGGCCGTGCCGCGCGTGAAAGCCGCATTGAAAGTCTGCACACCGAGCGCGAGGCGCTCTCCGAACGCTTTGCCACGCTCTCTTTCGATGTGCAGAAAACCCAGCGTCTGCACCAGGCGTTCAGCCGCTTTATCGGTAGCCATCTGGCCGTCGCATTTGAAGCCGATCCGGAAGCGGAGATCCGCAAGTTCACCACCCGTCGTACCGAGCTTGAACGCGCGCTGTCCGCCCACGAGAACGACAACCAGCAGAGCCGCGTCCAGTTCGAGCAGGCCAAAGAGGGCGTCGCTGCCCTGAACCGTATTCTGCCGCGCCTCAACCTGCTGGCGGATGACACCCTTGCCGATCGGGTGGATGAGATCCAGGAGCGTCTCGACGAAGCACAGGAAGCCGCGCGCTTCGTGCAGCAGTACGGCAATCAGCTGGCGAAGCTCGAACCGATGCTCTCCGTCCTGCAGAGCGACCCGGAGCAGTTCGAACAGCTGAAAGAAGATTATGCCTGGTCGCAACAGGTTCAGCGCGAAGCCCGTCAGCAGGCCTTTGCCCTGACCGAAGTGGCCCAGCGTCGGGCGCACTTCAGCTACTCCGACTCGGCGGAAATGTTGAACGGCAACAGCGATCTGAACGAGAAACTGCGTCAGCGTCTGGAGCAGGCAGAAGCGGAACGTACCCGCGCCCGTGAAGCGATGCGTAGCCATGCCGCGCAGCTGAGCCAGTACAGCCAGGTGCTGGCGTCGCTGAAAAGCTCGTTTGATACCAAGAAAGAGCTGCTGACCGACCTGCACAAAGAGCTGCAGGATATCGGCGTACGTGCCGATAGCGGCGCAGAGGAGCGGGCGCGTATTCGTCGCGACGAACTGCATGCCCAGCTCAGCAACAACCGCGCGCGCCGCAACCAGCTGGAAAAAGCGCTGACCTTCTGCGAAGCGGAGATGGATAACCTCACCCGTCGTCTGCGCAAGCTGGAACGCGACTACCACGAGAAGCGCGAGCAGGTGGTTACCGCCAAAGCGGGCTGGTGTGCCGTGATGCGAATGGTGAAAGACAACGGGGTTGAACGTCGTCTGCACCGCCGCGAGCTGGCCTATCTTTCCGGAGATGAGCTGCGCTCTATGTCGGATAAGGCGCTCGGTGCGCTGCGTCTGGCGGTGGCGGATAACGAACACCTGCGCGATGTCCTGCGCATGTCGGAAGATCCGAAACGCCCTGAGCGCAAAATTCAGTTCTTTGTGGCGGTCTATCAGCACCTGCGCGAGCGTATCCGCCAGGACATCATCCGTACCGACGATCCGGTCGAAGCCATCGAACAAATGGAGATCGAGCTGGGCCGTCTGACGGAAGAGCTGACTTCCCGCGAGCAGAAGCTGGCAATCAGCTCCCGCAGCGTGGCGAATATTATCCGCAAGACGATTCAGCGCGAGCAGAACCGTATCCGCCAGCTGAACCAGGGCCTGCAAAGCGTATCGTTCGGCCAGGTTAACAGCGTACGACTGAACGTCAACGTGCGTGAAGCCCACGCCACGCTGCTGGACGTACTGGCTGAGCAGCACGAGCAGCATCAGGATCTGTTCAACAGCAACCGCCTGACCTTCTCCGAAGCGCTGGCGAAGCTGTATCAGCGTCTGAACCCGCAGATCGACATGGGCCAGCGCACGCCGCAAACCATCGGTGAGGAGCTGCTGGACTACCGCAACTATCTGGAGATGGAAGTGGAAGTTAACCGTGGTTCCGACGGCTGGCTGCGTGCGGAATCCGGCGCCCTGTCGACCGGGGAAGCGATCGGTACCGGGATGTCGATTCTGGTGATGGTGGTGCAGAGCTGGGAGGATGAATCCCGGCGTCTGCGCGGCAAGGATATCTCTCCATGCCGCCTGCTGTTCCTCGATGAAGCGGCGCGTCTGGATGCCCGTTCGATCGCCACGCTGTTTGAGCTGTGCGACCGTCTGGATATGCAGCTGATTATCGCGGCGCCGGAGAACATCAGTCCGGAGAAAGGTACCACCTATAAACTGGTGCGTAAGGTCTACCAGAACAGCGAGCACGTTCACGTTGTCGGCCTGCGCGGCTTTGCCCCGCAGCCGCCTGAATCTCTCCCGGGGACGGCTGACGCCTCCTGATGAATCTGAAAGTGAACCATGGCGGCCCCCGGGCCGCCTTTTTTTATTCCTTGAGCTTGTACTGGCGGCTGCGTTAACTTTAAACTTCTTTACATAAGGCAAGGCTGGTGCCGGTCTGTCTTCCTATAATGAAATGAAGCCCCGGTGATGAGGGCGCGACGTAAAGCAAACAGGGGGCAAGGGATGTTGCTGAATAAAATGTATGGTCGTCAGCTGTCGGCGCTAAGTTTGTGCCTGACGGTAGTAGTGGCTCCACTGTTTTCTGCCCGGGCCGATGAGCCCGAACTGGTTCCTGTCGACAGCTCCGCCACCATGGGCGCGCAGCCTACGTCGCTGTCACAACCGCTGGAACAATCGCCAGCCACCGCCATTATGGCCGGTATCCGACCGCTGCCGCCTGCCGATGTCACAGCGGAACAACGCCGCGAGCAGCTACTATCAGCTCTGCCGGCGGGTTACTCCCCGGTCTATCTCAATCAGCTTACGCTGCTGTATGCCGCACGCGACATGAAACCCATGTGGGACGATCGCGATGCCGTGCGGGCGTTCCAGCAACAGCTTGCTGAAGTCGCTATCGCCGGTTTCCAGCCGCAGTTTACCGCCTGGGTGGAACTGCTGACCCAGCCTGCGATAACCGGAATGGCGCGGGACGTGGTCCTGTCGGATGCGATGATGGGCTATCTGCAGTTTGTGGCGGGGATCCCGGTCAACGGTAACCGCTGGCTCTACAGCACCAAACCCTACAAGATGGCGACGCCGCCGCTGTCGGTCATCAACCAGTGGCAGCTGGCGCTGGATAACGGGACGGTACCGAATTTTATTGCCGGACTTGCACCGACGCATCCGCAGTATGCGGTGATGCACCAGTCGCTGCTGCAGCTGGTGGCCGATACGCAACCCTGGCCACAGCTGCAGGGAACCGCCAAACTGAGTCCGGGGCAGTGGAGCAGCGACGTTCCGGCCCTGCGCGAAATCCTGAAACGCTCCGGCGTGATTGACGGTGGGCCGAAAATTGCCCTGCCGGGTGACGATCCGCAAAGCGCGGTTGTCAGCCCGTCAGCCCCGCCGGTTGAGAAGAAAACGAAGCCCGTATCCAGCAAGCCGGCCTCCTATGACCGTAGCCTTGTTGAGGCGGTCAAAGCCTTCCAGACCACCCAGGGGCTGGGCGCGGATGGCGTGATCGGCCCGGCAACGCGTGACGCGCTGAATCTCACCCCTGCCCAGCGTGCCGGCGTGCTGGCGCTGAATATCCAGCGTCTGCGCCTGCTGCCGGGAACGCTCTCCACCGGCATTATGGTGAATATCCCGGCCTTTTCGCTGGTCTATTATCAGAACGGCAATGAAGTGCTGGCATCGAGAGTGATTGTCGGTCGTCCGGATCGCAAAACGCCGATGATGAGCAGCGCGCTAAATAACGTGGTGGTCAACCCGCCGTGGAACGTGCCGCCGACGCTGGCGCGCAAAGACATTCTGCCGAAACTGTGGGATGACCCGGGATATCTTGAGCGCCACAACTATACCGTCCTGCGGGGCTGGAACAGTAAAGAGGCTATCGATCCGTGGCGGGTAGACTGGGCGACCATTACGCCAGCGAATCTGCCGTTCCGTTTCCAGCAGGCTCCCGGGGCGCATAACTCTCTGGGGCGTTATAAATTCAATATGCCGAGTTCGGACGCTATCTATCTGCACGATACGCCTAACCACAACCTGTTCCAGAAAGATGCTCGTGCGCTCAGCTCCGGCTGCGTGCGTGTAAACAAGGCGTCAGAACTGGCTAACATGCTGTTACAGGATGCAGGCTGGAACGACACACGAATCTCCGACGCGCTGAAGCAGGGCGACACGCGTTATGTGAATATCCGCCAAAATATTCCGGTTAATCTGTACTATCTGACCGCATTCGTGGGTAAGGACGGCCGGACCCAGTATCGTACAGATATTTACAATTATGATGAGATTGCCCGATCGAACACTCAGATTCTGCCCAAGGCAGAGCAATTGATCAGGTAAATGAAGAAGTTCGGAAAATTCTGGTAGCCTGAGGAAGAAAAAGAAACGGGGCTTGCGGCTGCAAGCCCCGTATTTCCTGGTTTTGCTGCCTTGACGCTGACAGGTTTGCCCGGTAATGTGCCCTTCGTGCGCTGTATTGCATTTATACGATAACACTGACCTGTAGACCTGATTACCATGGATAAATTCGACGCTAATCGCCGTAAGTTGCTGGCGTTAGGGGGCATTGCGCTGGGCGCTGCCATCTTACCGACGCCATCATTTGCCACGCTCTCTACCCCACGACCACGCATTTTGACGCTTAATAACCTGCATACAGGTGAGTCAATAAAAGCCGAGTTTTTTGATGGCCGGGGCTATATTCAGGATGAATTAGCAAAGCTTAATCATTTTTTCCGTGATTTCCGCGCAAATAAGATTAAAGCCATCGATCCAGGATTATTCGATCAGCTTTACCGCCTGCAGGGCCTGCTGGGAACCCGTAAACCGGTCCAGCTTATCTCTGGTTACCGCTCCCTTGATACCAATAACGAATTACGCGCCCGCAGCCGTGGAGTTGCTAAAAAAAGTTATCACACCAAAGGGCAAGCGATGGATTTTCATATTGAAGGCGTTTCGTTAGCCAATGTTCGCAAAGCTGCGTTATCTATGCGCGCAGGTGGTGTAGGATATTACCCACGTAGCAACTTTGTGCATATTGATACCGGGCCACTGCGGCACTGGTAATAACGAAATCAGGAGCAGTATGAACTATCGTATTATTCCGGTCACCGCGTTCTCCCAGAACTGTTCGATTATCTGGTGCGAACAAACCAAACTGGCCGCCCTGGTCGACCCGGGTGGTGATGCAGAGAAGATCAAACAGGAAGTCGCCGCCGCTGGCGTGACCTTAATGCAGATTTTACTCACCCACGGTCATCTCGATCACGTGGGGGCTGCGGCCGAGCTGGCGCAACACTACGGTGTACCGATCGTGGGTCCGGAAAAAGAAGATGAGTTCTGGCTGCAGGGATTGCCGGCACAAAGCCGCATGTTTGGTCTGGATGAGTGTCTGCCGCTGACGCCGGATCGCTGGCTGAACGAAGGTGAAACCGTCAGCGTCGGCAATGTGACCTTACAGGTGTTGCATTGCCCGGGCCATACGCCAGGCCACATTGTCTTCTTTGATGACCAGTCCCGCTTGCTGATTTCCGGCGACGTGATCTTTAAAGGCGGAGTAGGGCGCAGTGATTTCCCGCGTGGCGATCACGGTCAGCTGATTCGCTCGATTAAAGAGAAGTTATTGCCGCTGGGGGATGATGTGACCTTTATCTCCGGCCATGGCCCAATGTCGACGCTGGGCTACGAGCGGCTGCACAACCCGTTCCTGCAGGATGAAATGCCTGTCTGGTAACGAACAATAAAAAAAGCCTGCTTTAAGCAGGCTTTTTTTTGCCCGGCGGCGCTACGCTTGCGCGGGCCTACGTGGCTTTTGTAGGTCGGGTAAGCGCAAGCGCCACCCGACAGTTTTTTACAGCACAGCCACAATCGCTTCGCACAGCGGCGCCATGTTATCCGGCGTCATACCCGCCACGTTAACACGACCGGAAGCCACCGCGTACACGCCAAACTCTTCACGCAGACGCAGAACCTGCTCTTTGGTCAGGCCGCTGAATGAGAACATGCCGTTCTGCTTGATGATGAAGCTAAAGTCGCGATCTGCGCCTTTTTCCGCCAGGGTGTTAACGAACAGCAGGCGCATGCGCTGAATACGCTGACGCATGTCGTTCAGTTCCTGTTCCCAGATGGCGCGCAGCGCGTCGTTGCTGAGAATGGTTGCCACTACAGACGCACCGTGAGCCGGTGGGTTGGAGTAGTTAGCACGAATAACGGATTTCATCTGGCTGAACGCACGATCGACGGTCTGCTCGTCGGCAGCCACCAGCGTACAGGCGCCTACGCGCTCATTGTACAGACCGAAGTTCTTGGAGTAGGAGCTGGCAACAATCAGCTCTTTATGCAGTGCAGCGAACGCACGCAGGCCTTCAGCATCTTCTTCCAGACCACGGGCAAAGCCCTGGTAGGCGAAGTCAAACAGCGGCAGCCAGCCTTTTTCGACGGACAGTTTCGCCAGCTGTTCCCACTGTTCCAGCGTCGGATCGATGCCGGTTGGGTTATGGCAGCAGCCGTGGAACAGGACCACATCGCCCGCCTGCGCTTCGCTCAGGCTTGCCAGCAGACCGTCAAAGTCGAGAGCATGATTAGCCGCGTCGTAGTAAGCGTATTCACGCACTTCCAGACCGGCAGAGTTGAAGACGCTCTTATGGTTCGGCCAGCTTGGGTTGCTCACCCAGACGGTTTTTACGCTGGTATTTTTGGCGAGGAAATCCCCCGCCACGCGCAGGGCACCGGTACCGCCAGGGGTCTGTGCGGTGCGGGCACGTTTATCGCTGATAATCGCGTTGCCTTTGCCGAACAGCAGCTCCTGAGTGCAACGACCAAATTCCGGGATGCCGTCGATGCCGAGGTAGTTTTTGGTATTTTCGTTTTCCAGCAGATACTGCTCAGCTTTTTTAACGCTGGTCAGTACCGGGGTCTTGCCGGTCTCATCTTTATAGACACCAATACCCAGGTTGATTTTTCCAGGGCGGTCATCGGCACGAAACAGATCGGCCAGGCCCAGAATCGGGTCGGCAGGGGCGGCGGTAATGTTCTCAAACATGACGAAGTTCCATTGTGGTTACGGAAGTGAAATCCGCTATCAGGTTAACGATAGTTCTACAAAATGCCAACCGTTTGCTACAAAAAGCGTGCGGCTTTTCAAAAGTCGCCATTTTTAGCTTTCGGGCATAAAAAAACAGGGCCGAAGCCCTGTTTTTTAGACATATAACAAAGTGGTGTACTGATTAGAACTGGTATACCAGACCCAGAACGTAGGTGTCGTCTGTTGCCAGCTTAACGCTGCTGGTGTAGCTATTGTCATCCAGCAGGTTGAAGCGGTATGCACCGTACACGTTCATGTTCTTGTTGAAGTAGTACCATGAGCCCACTTCTACGTATTTCACCAGGTCAGCATCGCCACCGTTGAAGGTGCCACGTGCAGCCAGGTCTTTACCTTTGGACTGAACGTAACCCACGGATGGACGCAGGCCGAAATCGAACTGGTACTGAACCACAGCTTCGAAGTTCTGGGTTTTGTTGGCGAACGTATCATCGTTTTCACGAGTCATGTTGTTTGATTCGCCGTACATAACCGCAGCGTACAGGTTGTTGGCATCATACTTAGCAGATGTTGCCCAACCTTCAGCGCGAGAACCCTGGCCATCAGCTTCTTGACCGTTAGTACGGTCAGAGTTGGTGTATGCCGCGGTGACGTTGAAGCCATCCAGGAAGTCATAGCCTAAAGAGTAGCTGTTGCCGTCGCCGTTCTGGCGCTCAACGCCGTGACCGTTAACGTTTTTGCCCTGGTATTGCAGACCCAGAGACAGGCCATCAACCAGGCCGAAGAAGTTGGAGTTACGATAGGTCGCAACGCCAGTGGTACGGCAGGTCATGAAGTTGTCGGTCTGGCACAGGGTGTCGCCGCCGTATTCAACCAGCATATCGGTAGATGCCAGCGCATCATAGAACACGCCATAGTTACGGCCGTAGTCGAATGAGCCGTAGTCGCCCGCTTTCAGACCTGCGAAGGCCAGACGGGTTCTGGTGTCCTGAGAACCTTCAGCTTTGCTTGCGTTCAGGTTGTATTCCCACTGACCGTAACCAGCCAGTTGGTCATTTACCTGAGTTTCGCCCTTGAAGCCAATACGAGCATAAGAGTCGTCAGCGCTGTTGTTGTCGCCGCCAGATTTATCCCAGATGTGTTTACCAACAACTTTGCCGTACAGATCCAGTTTGTTGGCGTTTTTGTTATAGATCTCAGCAGCGTTAGCTGCACCGGCTACCAGCAGAGCAGGGATAACCACTGCCAGGATATTGCGCTTCATCATTATTTATTACCCTCATTTGTTTTTTTATGACACTCGCCACTGCCGCCAATAAATTTCGTCAATAAATATTTCCGGAACTATTGATGAGAGTTTGGTGTCTTTATGTGTCTGACAGGCATCTTTCCATTCAAATTACCGTTTCGCCACCCTGAAAGTGCTACAAACATCAAGATACAGTTACAAAAAGAAAATATGTGTAACAAAACATGTATTTTAAGGAACTTTGTGAACTATCTCAAACTTCAGAGTTGAGTGGCGAAAATTAAACCTTTCTCTTTTCTATCTATATGAATTACTTATCATAATTTTATCTAATGACTTTTTTTATGCTGCGAACCATTTGCACACTGTTTTTCTTATTTCTGTAAATGGACTTCTGGATAGCCAGTTTTTTGGTTGAAAATTGTGCTAAAGCTTGAGAGGTGTATTAGGCGCAATAAGACTATGGTTTATTTTTTGTGCAAAGATATTTCATAGAAATAAAGCGTAACAGTGGAGAGGATCTTGCGGGGTTGCTCTTTAAGGATAATGACTTTCGACTGACATAAGTTGACAGTGCAGGATAAAATAATGGCCAGCATATGCTGGCCATTAAATGTTAATAAATCAGAAGGTGGCGCTGCGCGGGGTACGCGGGAATGGGATCACATCACGCACGTTCTGTACGCCGGTCACGTAAGCGATCAGACGTTCGAAGCCGAGACCGAAACCGGAGTGCGGAACGGTGCCGTAACGACGTAAATCGCGGTACCACCAGTAGTCCTCTTTGTTGAGGCGCATCTCAGCCATACGCGCATCCAGCACATCCAGACGCTCTTCACGCTGAGAACCACCGATGATTTCACCGATGCCCGGGGCAAGTACGTCCATCGCGGCAACGGTTTTACCGTCTTCGTTAAGGCGCATATAGAACGCCTTAATGTCTTTCGGATAGTTTTTCACGACCACCGGGGCTTTGAAGTGTTTCTCGGCGAGATAGCGTTCGTGCTCGGAGGAGAGGTCAACACCCCAGTACACCGGATTCTCGAATTTCTGGCCGCAGTTTTCGAGAATGGTCACCGCATCGGTGTAATCCACCTGCGCAAAATCAGCAGAGACGAAACGCTCCAGACGGGAGATAGCATCGCTGTCCACGCGCTCGGCGAAGAACTTCATGTCATCTGCGCGCTCGGTCAGTACGGCATTAAAGACGTACTTCAGCATCGCTTCCGCCAGGCCAGCCACGTCGTCGAGGTTGGCAAAGGCCACTTCCGGCTCCAGCATCCAGAACTCCGCCAGGTGGCGGCTGGTGTTGGAGTTTTCAGCGCGGAAGGTTGGGCCGAAGGTGTAAATTTTGGACAGTGCGCAGGCGTAGGTTTCGCCGTTCAGCTGGCCAGATACGGTCAGGAAGGACTCTTTACCAAAGAAATCTTTGTCATAGTCCACTTTGCCTTCCGGCGTGCGCGGCAGGTTTTCCATGTCCAGCGTGGAGACGCGGAACATCTCGCCAGCGCCTTCGGTGTCGGAGGCGGTGATCAGCGGGGTGGAGACCCAGAAGTAACCCTGCTCGTCAAAGAAACGGTGCAGCGCCTGAGCGAGGGTGTGACGGACACGGGCAACGGCGCCAATCATGTTGGTACGCGGGCGCAGGTGAGCCACTTCACGCAGATACTCAATGCTGTGACGTTTTGCCGCCATCGGGTAAGTATCCGGATCTTCAACCCAGCCGGTCACTTCAATCGAGGTGGCCTGCAGTTCATAGCTCTGACCCTGGCCCTGAGAGGCCACGATTTTGCCGGTGACGACCACGGAACAGCCGGTGGTCAGACGCAGCACTTCCTGATTGTAATTGGGCAGAGAATTATTAATAACGGCCTGTACAGGATCAAAGCAGGAACCGTCATAAACGGCGAGGAATGAAAAGCCAGCTTTTGAATCTCGGCGGGTACGCACCCATCCGCGCACGGTGACTTCGCTGTCAACGGTAACGCGGCCCTGGAGTACGTCGGCTACAGGCACAACGCTCATAATAGTCTCTCTATGTAGTCCAAAAATAAAATCTGTATCCCCTTCAATGGGGGGATATCTATGTTACCTGTCATCTTCCATCAGACAAGTAGAATTCGCATATGAAAGAGCGGATTTCGGAAATAATAATGGTGCGGACAGATTCATTACCCTCTGCCATTGCCTTTCACGCAAACTATTCAATCACCACCGTCATCTCCTGCTTGGCATTTTGCATCGAAACGATGGTGCGGAAGGACTTAATGTTCCCCGAGGCGAAGAACAGCTCGCGGGTCAGCCCTTCGTATTCCGCCATATCGCGCACGTTAATCACCAGCAGAAAATCAAAATCTCCGGTGACGTAATACACCTGCTGCACCTGCGGACAATTCACGAACCGCTGCTTATCTTCCTCCAGCAAATCCAGGCGTTCGTTCTCAATGGTGACCTGAGCCATGATGGTGATCGGGCGGCCCACCTTGCTGGCGTCCACCACGCTGACGCTGCCCTTGATAATGCCTGCCTCCTCCAGCGCGGCGATCCGCCTGTTGACCGCCGAGGCAGACAGGCTGACGCGATCGGCAATTTCCCGCTGCGAGAGGCGATTCGTCTGCTGTAAAAGCGTGAGGATTTTTTTATCCCAGGTATCCAGTTTCATCGTGTTGGCAGCCTTTAAACAGTGTGATCGGCCTCACTAATGCAATTTTGTTGCATTGATGAGGTAAATAAGGGCGGAAATTGCGCAATAGTGGGCAATTTTGCGCCATTTGCGCATCGGGCGAAGTGTACCATCACTATCACCGGGAAAGCGTTAAGTCGCTTCAAATAGCCAGCCCACGCGATTTCACACAATAAAGGTGCACTTATGACGGACAGGATTAATTTTCATTTTAACGCCCGACGCAAAGCCTATGGCAAGGGGGTGAGCCTCAGCTTGCTCAATGAGCAGGTCGGAGGCGAAGTACTTGCTTTTCATCAAAAATTTCCCGCTTATCAGGTGACGCCGCTGCGCCGGCTGGACCACTTAAGCCAACGTCTGGGGCTGGGGTCGTTACATGTTAAGGATGAAGCCCAGCGATTCGGCCTCAATGCCTTTAAAGGGCTTGGGGGGTCTTATGCCATGGGGAAATATCTCGCCGACCTGCTTGGACGCGACATTAATACCCTGAGTTTCGCCGACCTTAACTCAGCGGAAATAAAAGCCCGCATTAAGGATATTGTCTTTGTCACCGCCACCGATGGTAATCATGGACGCGGTGTCGCCTGGGCGGCAGAGCAGCTCGGCCTGCGGGCGGTGGTTTATATGCCAAAAGGTTCTTCGCCGGTGCGGGCGCAGAATATTCGCCAGCACGGCGCCGAATGCACCATCACCGATCTCAACTACGACGATACCGTGCGGCTGGCCGACAAAGCGGCCCGCGAGCAGGGTTGGGTGCTGCTGCAGGATACGGCCTGGCAGGGCTATGAGCAGATCCCCACCTGGATTATGCAGGGCTATATGACCCTTGCCGTTGAAGCCTGGGAACAGCTGCGGCAAAGCGGCACGCCGTTACCGACGCACCTCTTTTTACAGGCCGGCGTGGGGTCATTCGCGGGCAGCATCATGGGCTATTTTGTCGAGAAGATGCAGCATCAGGCGCCGACGATCGTCATTGTGGAACCGCATCAGGCGAACTGCCTGTATCGCTCGGTGGTCATCAATGACGGACAACCGCATAGCGTGGGGGGCGATATGGCCACCCTGATGGCCGGGCTGGCCTGTGGGGAACCGAATATTACCAGCTGGCCGATGCTGCGCGACCACGCCACCTGTTTTATCTCTGCCGACGATCGCCTTGCCGCCAACGGCATGCGCCTGCTTGCCGCGCCGCGCCCCGGTACCGATGAGCCCTTTATTTCCGGGGAGTCTGGTGCTATCGGTGCCGGGGTGCTGCATGCCCTGATGACCCAACCGGAACATCGCGAACTGGCCGAATCCCTGCGCCTCAATGCCGATGTCCACGTCCTGTTAATCAGCACAGAAGGAGACACCTCCCCGGACATCTATGAAGAGATCGTCTGGTTTGGCCGTAACGGTTAATCGCCCCCGGTAATAGCAAGAGGGTCATTTTACCTACCCTACAGGCCCTCGGTATGGCACGCGTTCTGACAATAAAACATACGCGGTATCGCGTAATGCACAGAGAGAACATGACCGATGAATAGTGAAAATGCTGTTACAGAAAGAGGATGTAATCCCGCAAAATGGCATAGCGAAGATACCGTCTGGGTACTTGGCCTTTTCGGAACGGCAATTGGCGCCGGAGTGCTGTTTCTGCCGATAAACGCCGGAATTGGCGGCTTCTGGCCACTGCTGATCGTTTTCGTCCTCGCCTTTCCCATTACCTATCTGGCACACCGCGGGCTGGCGCGATTTATTTACTCGTCGACTACCCCGGAAAGCACCATTACCGATGCGATAGGGGAGCATTTCGGCGCGCTGGCCGGGAAGGTATTTACCGTTATCTATTTCTTCGCCGTCTATACCATTCTGATTATGTATGCGGTGGCGATAACCAATACCGCGCAGAGTTTTATCACGCATCAACTGGGAATGGCGGAGCCGCCGCGGGCGCTGGTGGCTATAGGACTGATCCTCGGGCTGATGTTTATCGTCCGGCTGGGGCAGCGGTTGATCATGCGGGTGATGAGCGCGCTGGTTTACCCCTTTATTCTCTCGCTTATTTTTATGGCGCTGTTTCTGATCCCTCACTGGAACGGAGCGATCCTGCATACCCTGAATCTCAGTACGGTGGGTGACGGGCACGGCATGTTATTGACCCTGTGGATGACATTTCCGGTGCTGGTGATGTCCTTTAACCACTATCCGATTATCTCCCCGATGGTGGTGCGCCAGAAGCAGCGCTACGGCCTGGCACTGGCCGAGCATAAATGCGGGCAGATCCAGCGCTACGGGATCCTGTTGATGACCCTGGTGGTACTGTTTTTCGTGCTGAGCTGCGTGTTAAGCCTGTCGCCGCAGCAGCTGGCGGAGGCAAAGAGGCAAAATCTCTCCATCCTCTCGTACCTCGCTAACCAGTTTGATACGCCGGTTATCGCCTGGCTGTCACCGATTATCGCCTTTGTCGCCATTACAAAATCCTTCCTCGGCCACTATATCGGGGCCTATGAATCGCTGCGCGATCTGATCGTTGAAACCGCCGGCGCGCGGGGTAAAAAACCGGCCATCCGCTCTGTTGACGCCGCGATCCTGATTTTTATGGTGCTGACCTGCTGGTTCGCCGCTTATAAAAACCCCAGCATCCTCGGCATTATTGAATACATCAGCGGCCCCACCGGGGCGGTGATCCTCCTGCTGTTACCCATGTACGCCATCCATAAATTACCCGCGCTGGCGCCGTACCGCGGCAAAGCCAGCAACGTTTTTGTCACCCTGATTGGGCTGATTACCGTATCCGCCATTTTTTACGGCATGTTCCAGTAACCACGATCAATAGCGAGATTTATATGCATCATTATCTACAGATTAACGGCCAACGGCTTATCGATTCTCTGTTCGCTCTTGGCGAATGCGGCGCGCTGGAGGGTGGGGGTGTCTGTCGCCTCGCGGCCACCGCAGAGGACAAAGCGGGCAGAGATTTTGTTGTCGCCAGAATGAAGGCCCTGGGGCTGGATATCAGTGTTGATGCGATCGGCAACGTTACCGGCGTGTATGCCGGGGAAGAGGCGCTGCCTATAGTCATGATGGGTTCGCATATTGATACCGTCGGCACCGGTGGCCTGTATGACGGCAACTATGGCGTCATGGCCGGGCTTGAGGTGATTGCCACGCTGCAGGAGGCGGGGCTCCGTGCCAGGCGTCCGCTGGCGGTCACCTTCTTTACTAATGAAGAGGGGGTGCGCTTCCAGCCCGATATGATGGGCAGCGTGGTGTTTGCCGGAGAATATCCGCTGGAGGCAGCGCTGGCGGCGAAAGATCGCGAGGGCATTACCCTTGACGAGGCGCTGCGGGCGATTGGTTACAGGGGCGAACGCAGGCCTGGCGATATGTCGGTGGATAGCTACGTCGAACTGCATATTGAGCAAGGGCCAATCCTCGACAAAGAGGGAACCGATATCGGTGTGGTTACCGGGGTGCAGGGGATCTCATGGCAGGAACTTACCCTGACGGGCGTCTCCAATCACGCCGGTACGACGCCGATGTCTATGCGTCACGATGCCGGTCTGGCGGCAGCAAAAATCGCCGTCTTTGTCCGTGAACTGGCGCTGAACCTCGGCGGCGATCAGGTCGCCACGGTGGGGCATATTAGCGTCAAACCCAATCTGATTAACGTCATTCCCAACCAGGTCGTGATGTCGGTGGATCTACGCAATACCGATAACGCGGTCTTAAAACTGGCCGAACAGCAGCTGGCGGACTTTATCGCCACAACGGCCCACGACGAAGGGGTAAAAATTACCAGCCGTTCGCTGGTACGTTTTAATCCGGTTATTTTTGCCGATGATATCGTCAACGCCGTGGAAGACGAGGCGAAGCGTCAGGGCCTGAGCGCACGACGGCTGCCGAGCGGCGCAGGCCACGATGCGCAGTTTATGGCCTCGGTGTGTCCGGCCGGGATGATCTTCGTCCCCTGCGTCGACGGCATCAGTCATAACGTCAACGAACATAGCGATCCCAAAGACCTGATTGCCGGTGCCAACGTGCTGCTGCAGGTGGTTTTACAGCGCGCCCAGCGCCCGGCTTAACCTTAACTGGAGATTATGATGAATCAGGAACAGCTCAAACAGCAGCTTACCGCATGGCGTCACCATCTGCATGCCAACCCGGAAAGCGCCTTTGAAGAGGTAAAAACCGCGCAGTTTATTGCCGAAAAACTCCAGAGCATGGGGATTGAGGTGCATCGTGACATTGGCAAAACCGGGCTGGTTGGGGTCCTGAAATGCGGGGAAGGTCAGGGCGTCATCGCGATCCGCGCCGACATCGACGCCATTCAACTGACGGAAAAGGGCGAGATGTCTTATCGCTCGGACACGCCGGAACGCATGCACGGCTGCGGTCACGACGGTCATACCTGTATTGCGCTGGGGGCGGCGCAGCTGCTGTTACAGCGGCAGAATTTCAACGGCACCGTCTGCTTTGTCTTCCAGCCAGCCGAGGAGCCGGGTTACGGTGCGAAGGCGATGATGGCGGACGGGGTTATCGAGCGCTTTGGCATTGAAGAGATTTATGGCCTGCACAATATGCCGGGCATGAAGGCCGGAACGATAGCCACCCGGGTTGGCGGCATTATGGCCAGCGAAGATAACTTTATTATTCGTATTACCGGCCAGGGGGCGCATGCCGCGCGACCGCACATGGCCAAAGATCCGCTGGTGATTGCGGCGGAGATTATTCTGGCCCTGCAAACCATCGTCTCGCGCAACGTCGATCCCAACGTCCCGGCGGTGATCTCCTGTACGGAGCTGCACACCGACGGCATCCGCAATGCCATTCCGACCCATGTCGAAATCAAAGGCGATACCCGCAGCGATTCCCCGGAGGTGCAGGCCCTGCTCGAGGAACGGATGCGCACCATCAGCGAAGCGATTTGCGCCATGCACGGGGCGCAGTGCGAATTTATTTACACCCATGAGTTCGCACCGACCGTGAACTGGCAGCAGTGTGTGGATGTGGCCGTGAACGCGGCGGTAAACGTGGTGGGCGCGGAGCGGGTGGAGGGCAACGTCGCGCCGATGATGATTTCCGAAGATTTCGGCGCTTTCCTGCAGCAGGTGCCCGGCTGCTTTGTCTTTTTAGGCAATGGCGATGCGTCGGACCCGCAGGGCAATACGCCGCTGCACAATGCCTGCTATGACTTCAACGATGAGATTTTACTGACCGGCGCGGAGTATTTTGCGGAGATCGTCAGAACCCGTCTGCCGCTGTAGAACAAGGAAATACAAAAGGGCCCCAGCAGGGGCCCTTTTTAGCGAAAATCAACTGGCTATTTTAATTTGCGGCAGGTCGAACGCTTTGCGCAGCGCCCGCACGAAGGCTTTGTCATGGCAGATGGTTTTACCCGGGCTGTCGGAGAGTTTTGCTACCGGCTTGCCGTTACATTCCACCAGTTTAATGACGATATTCAGCGGTTTTACCTGAGGAATATCGCAGGTCAAACGGGTGCCAATGCCAAAGCCCAGATTGATGCGTGAGGAGAAGTGGCGGTACAAGCCTACCGCTTTTGGCAGGTCGAGGTTATCGGAGAAGACCAGCACTTTGCTCATCGGGTCGATGCCCAGCTTCTGATAATGGGCAATGGCTTTCTCACCCCACTCCTGCGGATCGCCGGAGTCGTGGCGCAGCCCCTGATAGGCGGTGGCGAACTCCGGGCCGAAATCGCGCAGGAAGGCGTCCATGGTAATACAGTCGGTTAAGGCGATGCCGAGCTGGTTCGGGTATTCCTCAAGCCAGGCCGCCAGCGCCGCACGCTGGCTGGTCGCCAGTTCCGGGCTGATCTGCTGATGCGCCTGGAACCACTCATGCGCCTGGGTGCCCATTGGCGTCAGGTTGAGACGGCGGGCCAGATCGTAATTGCTGGTGCCGACAAACCATGGCTCCTGCTGCAACCGCTCAACGATGGCCTGCTGCACCTCGCGAGAGAAACGGCGGCGGGTGCCAAAATCCATCAGCCGGAAACGCGACATATCCAACGATTCGGTAAGCCCGGCAAAATCAACCAGCTTGTGTTCCAGGTTGGCCAGCGCCTGCTCAACGCCGGCATCCGGGGAGCGGAAGCGGTGCACCAGCTCGCTGATCACCGCCAGCAGCGGCACTTCCCACATGATCACTTCCCGCCACGGGCCTTCAAGGCGAATATGCAGCTTGCCGTTATCATTGCTGATCTGGACCTGGGTCGGGTCATAGCGGAAATTCCGCAGCCATTGCAGATAGTCTTCTTTAAAGAAAGGCAGGCCGGAAAGCCACTGGAATTCATCATCTTGCAGACGAAGATGCTGCATAGCGTCGACTTGCTCACGAATGGCATCAGCATAGATCCCAAGCAAATCATCACCACGGCAGCGGAACTCCGCCGCGACCTGTACGTCGTGGTAGTGGTGAAAAACGGCTTGCTGCATATGCAGTTTATACGCGTCGGTATCCAGCAGCGTATGCAGAACAGGTGAAGCGAATCGAGTCATAGGCGCGCAATAGCATCCTCTCACGGGAGCGTTTAGTACAATAAACAACTATTGAAACCGCTGGAGTATACCCTGTTTAGCGATTTATTGAACCCCGATCACACCATAAGCCTGGTTCAGGGTCGAGTGCATTTCGTGCCGAGTGTTATACAAATGTAGCAAATAGCGTGTTTGTAACTGAAAAGATGAACATTCTGCATAGCGCGATTTACACAACAGGAATAGACTGACTCGTTATTCGACAAACGATGCAAAAGGTTTTCTATGACACAACAGCCTCAAGCCAAATACCGCCACGACTACCGTGCGCCGGATTACCTGATTAGCGATATCGATCTGACTTTTGACCTGGATGCCACAAAAACCGTTGTCACGGCGGTAAGCCAGGTGACCCGCCATAACGCCACGGCGGTGCCGCTGCGTCTTGATGGCGAAGATCTGACCCTGGTGTCGGTGCACGTCAACGACACCGCATGGACCGACTATAAAGAAGAAAACAACCAGCTGGTGCTCGACAACCTGCCGGAGCGTTTTACCTTACGCATCGTCAACGAAATCAGCCCGGCGTCCAACACCGCGCTGGAGGGGTTATACCAGTCGGGTGTCGCCCTCTGTACCCAGTGCGAAGCCGAAGGTTTCCGCCACATTACCTGGTATCTCGATCGCCCGGATGTGTTGGCCCGCTTCACCACCAAAATCATTGCTGATAAAGCTACCTATCCGTTCCTGCTCTCCAACGGCAACCGCGTCGGTGAAGGCGAGCTGGAAAATGGCCGTCACTGGGTGCAGTGGCAGGATCCGTTCCCAAAACCGTGCTACCTGTTTGCGCTGGTGGCGGGCGATTTTGACGTTCTGCGCGACACCTTCACCACCCGTTCTGGCCGTGAAGTGGCGCTGGAGCTGTTTGTCGACCGCGGCAACCTCGATCGCGCTCCGTGGGCGATGACCTCGCTTATCAACTCCATGAAGTGGGACGAAGAGCGATTCGGCCTCGAGTATGACCTCGACATCTATATGATCGTCGCCGTCGACTTCTTTAATATGGGCGCGATGGAGAACAAAGGCCTCAACGTCTTTAACTCTAAGTACGTGCTGGCGCGGACCGATACCGCCACCGATAAAGACTACCTCGATATCGAGCGCGTCATCGGCCACGAATATTTCCATAACTGGACCGGTAACCGCGTCACCTGCCGCGACTGGTTCCAGCTGAGCCTGAAAGAGGGTTTAACCGTCTTCCGCGATCAGGAGTTCAGCTCTGACCTCGGCTCACGCGCGGTTAACCGCATCAACAACGTGCGCACCATGCGCGGCCTGCAGTTTGCCGAAGACGCCAGCCCGATGGCGCACCCGATCCGCCCGGACAAAGTGATTGAGATGAACAACTTCTACACCCTGACGGTGTATGAGAAGGGTTCCGAAATCATCCGCATGATCCACACTCTGCTGGGCGAAGTGAATTTCCAGAAAGGGATGCAGCTCTATTTCGAGCGCCATGACGGCAGCGCCGCCACCTGCGACGACTTCGTGCAGGCGATGGAAGATGCCTCTAATATCGATCTGTCCCACTTCCGCCGCTGGTACAGCCAGGCCGGTACGCCGATTGTGACCGTCAAAGACGACTACAACCCGGAAACCGAGCAGTATACCCTGACCATCAGCCAGCGCACGCCGCCGACGGCCGAGCAGGAAGAGAAGCACCCGCTGCATATTCCGTTTGCCATCGAGCTGTACGATAACGAAGGCAAAGTGATCCCGCTGCAAAAGGGCGGTCATCCGGTGCATAACGTGCTGAACGTGACCCAGGCCGAACAGACCTTCGTCTTTGATAACGTCTACTTCCAGCCTGTGCCTGCGCTGCTGTGCGAATTCTCCGCGCCGGTTAAGCTGGAGTACAAGTGGAGCGATCAGCAGCTGACCTTCCTGATGCGTCACGCGCGCAACGACTTCTCCCGCTGGGATGCCGCGCAGAGCCTGCTGGCAACCTACATCAAGCTGAACGTCAATCGTCATCAACAGGGCCAGCCGCTGTCTCTGCCGGTCCATGTTGCGGATGCCTTCCGCGCCATTCTGCTGGACGAGAAGATTGATCCGGCGCTGGCGGCTGAAATTCTGACCCTGCCGTCCGCGACTGAAATCGCCGAGCTGTTCGAGATTATTGACCCGATTGCGATTGTGGCCGTGCGCGAAGCCCTGACCCGTACCCTGGCGACCGAGCTGGCGGATGAGTTCCTCGCCATCTACAACCATCACAAGCTGGATGCGTACCGCGTTGAGCATGCCGATATCGGCAAGCGCGCGCTGCGTAACACCTGCCTGCGCTATCTGGCGTTTGGCGAAACAGCGCTCGCTAACGAACTGGTCAGCCAGCAGTATCATACTGCCGACAACATGACCGACGCTCTTGCCGCGCTGGCCGCAAGCGTTGCCGCGGAACTGCCGTGCCGTGATGCCCTGATGCAGGAGTATGACGACAAATGGCATCAGGATGGTCTGGTGATGGACAAGTGGTTCATTCTGCAGTCCACCAGCCCGGCCGCCGACGTGGTAAACAAGGTGCGCAGCCTGCTTGAGCACCGCTCATTCACCCTGAGCAACCCGAACCGCGTCCGTTCCCTGATTGGCGCCTTCGCCAGCAGCAACCCGGCCGCCTTCCATGCGGAAGATGGCAGCGGCTACCAGTTTATGGTGGAGATGCTGACGGAGCTTAACAGCCGTAACCCGCAGGTGGCGTCGCGTCTGATTGAGCCGCTGATCCGTCTGAAACGCTATGATGCAGAGCGTCAGGCGAAGATGCGTGCGGCGCTGGAGCAGCTGAAAGGGCTGGAGAATCTCTCTGGCGATCTGTACGAGAAGATCAGTAAGGCGCTGGCCTGATAGAAAGTTGGGGCCGGTTTTGTAGGCCGGGTAAGGCGAAGCCCGCCACCCGGCAATGCTGTGCGGCCTGATGCCCGGTGACGCTACGCTTACCGGGCCTACGGTTATGTTTTAGGCCGGGTAAGGCGAAGCCGCCACCCGGCATTTTTATCCGTGCTTTCTGACAGACACCTCATTTGCGCCACGCTTCATCACCCGATCCAGCACCTCCGCTTCCAGCTCCGCCAGCCGCACTGAACCCACCCGGCGAGGGCGTGGAAGGTCCACCGTCAGATCCAGCCCTATCTTGCCATCCTCAATCAGCAATACCCGATCGGCCATCGCGACGGCTTCGCTCACGTCATGCGTCACCAGCAGCACCGTAAAGCCGTGCTCCTGCCATAGCGAAACGATCAGATCCTGCATCTCGATCCGCGTCAGCGCATCCAGCGCCCCCAGCGGTTCATCCAGCAGCAGCAGCCCAGGGCGATGGATCAGCGCCCTCGCCAGCGCCACGCGCTGTTTTTGTCCGCCGGAGAGGGCGGCAGGCCACTCACCCGCGCGATTGTCCAGCCCGACGGCGGCCAGGGCTTGTAAGGCCTGCGCTTTCCAGTTGCCTTTCAGCCCCAGCCCGACGTTATCAATCACCGTTTTCCACGGCAGCAGACGCGCGTCCTGAAACATCATTCGGGTGTCTTCCTGGATCTGCGCCAGCGGGGTATTGCCGGCCAGCAGTTCACCGTCGTTTGGCGCTTCAAGCCCGGCCAGCAGGCGCAGCAGGGTACTTTTACCGCCACCGCTGCGGCCCACCACCGCCACAAATTGTCCGGCGGGAATGTGCAGATCCAGGCCGTTGAGAATGGTGTTTTCGCCGTAGCGTTTGGTCACGCCGTTAAGCAGCAGCGGCGTCCCCTGATTTAAGCGAGCCGTATTCATGCGTGTGCCTCCTTAATTACGTAGGCCGGGTTCCAGCGCAGCCAGCGGCGTTCAAGCCACTGGGCGCTGACATCCGCCAGTTTGCCGAGCAGGGCGTAGAGAACAATGGCCACTACCACTACGTCGGTCTGCAGGAATTCTCGGGCGTTCATCGCCAGGTAGCCGATACCGGAGTTAGCGGAGATGGTCTCCGCTACGATCAGCGTCAGCCACATCAGGCCGAGGGCGAAGCGCACGCCGACCATGATCGAGGGCAGGGCGCCCGGCAGGATCACATGGATGAACAGGGCGAAGCCGGACAAACCGTAGCTGCGCGCCATCTCCACCAGCCCGCGGTCGATATTACGAATGCCGTGCCAGGTGTTGATGTAGATCGGGAACAGGGTGCCAAGGGCGACGAGAAAAATCTTCGCCGTCTCGTCGATACCAAACCACAGGATCACCAGTGGGATCAGCGCCAGGTGCGGCACGTTGCGCAGCATCTGGATGGAGGTGTCCAGCAGACGCTCGCCCCAGCGGGACAGACCGCTGATCAGGCCCAGCGTCAGGCCAATCGACCCGCCGATGGAGAAACCAATCACCGCGCGCCAGGAGCTGATCGCCAGATGCTGCCACAGCTCACCGCTGGCGCTCAGGGACCAGAACGCCTCCACAACGCCCTCCGGGGAGGGCAGAATGCGGCTCGACAGCCAACCCACGGAGGATGCCAGCTGCCAGATCAGGACAATACCCACAGGGAGCAGCCAGGGTGCAATGCGCAGCAGCCATTTTCGGGAAGGGTTAGCCATGCGTTCTCCTTAGCTCTGGGCGACTTTACGCGGGATAAATTCGTTGGCGACCGCCTCACCCTGCTGCGACAGGGGCTGCGGCTGCGGTATCTGCGGAATGGCGACATCCAGATGCGGGAACAGCAGCTCGCCTACCTTGTACGCCTCTTCCAGATGCGGATAACCGGACAGAATAAAGCTGTCGATACCGAGGTCGGCGTATTCATTAATTCGCGCCGCCACGGTCGGGCCATCCCCCACTAACGCCGTACCCGCGCCGCCGCGCACCAGCCCCACGCCCGCCCACAGGTTCGGGCTGATCTCCAGATTTTCTCGCTTGCCGTTGTGCAGGGAGGCCATCCGGTGCTGCCCGACGGAATCGGTGCGGGCAAAGGC
Source organism: Leclercia adecarboxylata (assembly GCF_006874705.1). Taxonomy (NCBI): domain Bacteria; kingdom Pseudomonadati; phylum Pseudomonadota; class Gammaproteobacteria; order Enterobacterales; family Enterobacteriaceae; genus Leclercia; species Leclercia adecarboxylata. The sequence continues at coordinate 3,482,187 of NZ_CP035382.1, forward strand.
GGCCTGGGCTTTCTCAATGGTGGCATCGTCGAGATGGGCGATCAGGCGGTCGGCGGCCTGCCACGCCTCTTCAGTGGTTTCGCGCACAATCACATGCAGGCGGATCCCGAAGCGCACCTTACGACCGTGAGCCGCGGCTTTGGCGCGCACCTGTTCGATCTTCTCTTTGACCAGCTCCGGCGGCTCGCCCCAGGTGAGATAGAGATCCACCTGCTCGGCGGCCAGATCCTGAGCGACGTCCGATGAACCGCCAAAATAGAGCGGTGGACGCGGCTGCTGGATCGGCGGGAAGAAGAGTTTGGCATCACGAACATGAATATGTTTGCCCTCGAAGGTCACATTTTCCCCCTCCAGCAGACGACGCCAGACGTGGGTGAACTCAGCGGAGGCTTCGTAACGCTCGGTGTGATCCAGAAAGACGCCGTCTCCCGCCAGCTCCTGCGGATCGCTGCCGGTCACCAGGTTAAACAGCGCGCGTCCGTTCGACAGGCGGTCGAGGGTGGCGGCCTGGCGGGCGGCTACCGTCGGAGAGGTCACGCTCGGGCGCAGGGCCACCAGGAACTTCAGGCGCTGGGTCACCGGGATCATCGACGCCGCCACCAGCCATGCATCCTCACAGGAGCGTCCGGTCGGGATCAGCACCCCGGTAAAGCCAATCCGATCTGCGGCCTGGGCGATCTGCTGGAGATAAGCATGATCCACCGGGCGTGCGCCCTCGTCGGTACCCAGATAATGACCATCACCGTGGGTAGGTAAAAACCAGAACAGATTCAGACTCATGATTTAGCTCCTTTTTGCGCTGTGGGTTGCCAGATACGGTCGCGAATATCGATTTTTTTCGGCACCAGGCGATTGTCATAGAAGAGGTCAGCGGTTTGCTGCTGCAACACGGCGGTACTGGCATCTACCGGTTTGATAACGGTTGGCGGGCGGTGGTCAAGGTAGGTGGCAATGACCGGCTCCGGGAGGCCCATCGTTTTTGCCAGCAGGGCAATACTGGCCTGACGCTGGCTCTGGGTGAGGGCATCCGCTTCGCTAAAGGTATTCAGTACGCCCTGAACAAATTCACCGTTTTTCTCCGCATAAGGGCGAGCGGCAAGGTAGAAGGAGCCGGTCTGTTTCAGGGTTTCGCCGTCTTTCAGCACCTTCACGCCACCCTGCAGCAGGGCCGCGGAGTAGTAGGGATCCCAGATTGCCCAGGCATCGACGTTGTTTTGCTGGAAGGCGGCGCGGGCATCCGCCGGGGACAGATAAACCGGCTGAATATCTTTAAAGGTCAGACCCGCCTGCTGCAGGGCGCGCAATAAAAGATTGTGCGAGCTGGAACCTTTCTGGAAGGCCACTTTATGGCCTTTAAGATCCGCCACGGTTTTAATCGGGCTGTCTTCAGGCACCAGGATCACTTCGGCTTTCGGTTTTGGTGGCTCCACGCCAACGTAGACCAGGTCCGCGCCGGCGGCCTGAGCAAAAATCGGCGGGATATCGCCGGTGCTGCCGAGGTCGATACTGCCGACGTTCAACGCCTCCAGCATCTGCGGGCCTGCCGGGAACTCCACCCAGGAGAATTTGGTGTCCGGGTAGCGTTTTTCCAGCAGTTGATGGCTTTTCGCCAGCACCATGCTGACGCTGCCTTTCTGGTAGCCTATACGCAGGCTCTCGGGGGCGGGATCGGCGGCGTGGGCCAGGCCGGAGAGGGCCACCAGACCCGCCAGGCTCAGGCGTGCAAGAGATTTAAACATGGGCGACTCCTTTCTGAAGACCGAAGGCGGGAACCTGAACGTCACGGCGATGCAGCGCCTGCCAGAAAGTTTCCAGCGCGCTGTCGAGGCGGGTTTGCAGGTTCGGGGTAAAGTGCGGCTTGTGCTGGTAGTCGATCACCTGCGAGTCATCGGCAAACACGCCGTGCAGGATCTCCTGGGCCTTCAGGGCGCTGAGCACCGGTTTCAGGGCATAATCCACCGCCAGCAGATGAGCGACGGTGCCACCGGTCGCCAGCGGCAGCACAATTTTGCCCTCCAGGGCGCGCTCCGGCAGGAGATCGAGCAGGGTTTTCAGAGCGCCGGAAAATGAGGCTTTATACACCGGGGTGGCGACGATCAGCCCGTCGGCATCCTTAAGCTGCTCGTTCAGGGTCTTCAGCGCCGGGCTATCGAAGCGGGCATAGAGAAGATCTTCCGGGGCGAAGTTATGCAGATTCCAGTGGAACACTTCCACATCCAGAGAAGTCAGTTGCTCCCGGGCATACTCCAGCAGCGCGCTGGAGCGGGAAGGGAATCGCGGACTGCCGGCCAACGTAATGACGCGCATAGATGCTCCTTATAACCAATTATTTGCTTTTATCTAACATTGATAACATTTGTTGGCAGTGTGGCATCGCTGACTTATTCCACTAAATGATTTATCCGCAAGATAAATGCCAAAAAATGAATAAAGGAGGGGTGAAAAGTAAACGATTGCGTCTGGTGAGGTTTTTTTTGCCGCAGGTCAATTCCCTTTCCCGCTGCGATCGCTGATAATTCGGCCCCGGTTTGCACACCGGGAATCCAGGAGAGTTCATGTACTACCCCTTCGTTCGTAAAGCCCTTTTCCAGCTCGACCCTGAGCGCGCTCATGAATTTACATTCCAGCAATTACGCCGTATTACGGGAACCCCGCTTGAAGCGCTGGTGCGCCAGCGAGTGATGGAGAAGCCGGTCACCTGCATGGGATTAACCTTTAAAAACCCGCTGGGTCTGGCGGCAGGGCTGGATAAAAATGGTGAGTGCATTGATGCAATGGGTGCGATGGGCTTTGGCTCCATCGAGATTGGCACCGTCACGCCACGCCCGCAGCCGGGTAATGACAAGCCGCGCCTGTTCCGACTGGTTGAGGCCGAAGGGCTGATCAACCGCATGGGCTTTAATAACCTCGGCGTCGATCATCTGGTCGAGAACGTAAAGAAAGCCCATTTCGATGGCGTTCTGGGCATTAATATCGGCAAAAATAAAGACACGCCGGTCGAGCAGGGCAAAGATGACTACCTGATTTGTATGGAAAAAGTCTACGCCTATGCCGGGTATATTGCGGTGAATATCTCTTCACCGAACACCCCGGGCCTGCGTACGCTGCAATATGGTGAAGCCCTCGACGATTTATTACTCGCCATTAAAAATAAGCAAAATGAACTCCAGGCGACGCACCATAAATATGTCCCGGTGGCCGTTAAAATTGCCCCGGATCTGACTGAAGAAGAGCTGGTACAGGTCGCCGACAGTTTAGTTCGCCATAATATTGATGGTGTTATCGCCACCAATACCACCCTCGATCGCTCGCTGGTTCAGGGGATGAAATATTGCGACGAAATGGGTGGCCTGAGCGGGCGTCCGGTGCAGTTAAAAAGCACCGAAATTATTCGCCGTCTGTCGCAGGAATTAAAGGGTCGCCTACCGATTATTGGGGTGGGCGGTATTGATTCGGTCATGGCCGCGCGCGAGAAAATGGCGGCTGGCGCTTCGCTGGTGCAGATATATTCAGGCTTTATTTTCAAAGGCCCGCCGCTGATTAAAGAAATCGTTAATCATATCTAATCTTTTAGCATGACTTACAACCAGGGCTTTATTTCCAGCTCTGGTTGTTTTATATTCCCGGGCTGTTGCTTTATTAGACATTGTAGTCTTTGATTATTGAAGTTAAAAAAGCGAAGCGGCAAATAAGGACTTTCTTACGACAGGACGTTTCGGGAACGGGAGAGACAGATGCGAATTAAACCTGACGATAACTGGCGCTGGTATTTCTGTGACGAGCACGATCGCATGATGCTCGATCTCGCCAATGGTATGTTGTTTCGTTCGCGTTTTGCCCGCCGGATGTTAACCCCGGACGCCTTTGCCGATACCGGTTTTTGCGTCGACGATGCCGCGCTCTATTTCTCCTTTGAAGAGAAGTGCCGCGATCTGGATCTGTCGAAAGAACAACGCGCCGAACTGGTGCTCAATGCGCTGGTGGCGATCCGCTTCCTTAAACCTCAGATGCCGAAAAGCTGGCACTTTCTTGCTCACGGTGAGCGCTGGTCGCCGGTCACCGGCGATGCCGCATGCGTCAGCCTGAGCGAAAATGCCGAGCTGGTGAATTTGCTGGTGGTGGAGCCGGGCGATAACGCCGCGCTCTGTTTACTGGCGCAGCCGGCGGTGACTATTGCCGGGCGCACCATGCAGCTGGGCGACCCGATCAAAGTGATGAATGACCGACTCAAACCCCAGCCGGTCAGCTTCAGTCTCGAGCAGGCCGTTTAGGCTTCCAGCTGTACCGAGATTTTCGGTACGCAGCTGCAGCACAGAATAGTGCCGTCACCGCCGATGGCCGATTTCTTCAACGCGCTCACTTCGCCTTCGACCAGCGTGATGCGACAGCATCCGCAGATCCCCGCACGACAGGAATAGGGCACGCGAATCCCGGCCTGTTCAAGCTGCTCCAGTAACACCTGCTGATTGTTACCGCGAATCGTCTGACCCTGCCACTGAATGGTCACCGCCGTGGCAGGCTGGATCTCCACCTCTGGAGTCTCTTCTTCCGCACCTGCGCCGTAGATCCGCCCTGGCCCGGTCGAGAGGATCTCCACCTCGTCGCCCACGCGGATCACGCCGCTGGAGCGCGGGATCAGGTTCTGGCCGAAATCAACATCGCCGTTATCCTGCGCGGTGCGGAAGGATTGCAGCGTTTTCAGCGGCTCGCCGGCGGGGTGCTTCTGCCCCTTTTCCGGGCTGACGGTGGTAAAGATGCAGCGGCTACAGGGTTTCACCACGTCAAAGATAACGTCGCCGATGCGAATCACTTTCCAGGTGTCTTCTTCCCAGGCCGTTGCGCCTGTGACCACCATATTCGGGCGGAACTGCTCCATCTGCACGCTTGCCGGGCAGCGCTTTTGCAGATCGCGCAGCGAGGCGTCGTTGGTGAGCAGGAACGGGAAGCCGTCGGCAAACGACAGCGGCACCCCGGCGAAATTTTTCACGCGTCGCGTCAGTTCAGGCCCGACCCAGCGAAGCTGTACCGGGCGGGAAAAGAACTCGCTCAGCCAGCGGTTAATCGCCTCCGGGGCGATACGCGCGGTAAAGTGGTTGCCCCACACTTCGGTAGGCGCATCCGCTGGCGCAAAATCGCTGAAGCGAACGATACTACTGGAACCGTCCGGCGCGGTGAGATGCAGACCATCCTGAACCGGGGCCGGAGTGAAACGAACCATTTGCGGGAACTGGCGGGCGGTAATGAACGTGCCATCCGGTTCGGTGACCATGAAAATGCGATCGTAGGCAAAACCGCTGACGTCTGCGAAGGCATGCGTGAGCCCAATACCGCGCATGGATTTGACCGGATGAATGAAAAGCCTGGATAACGTCGCCACGGCACCGTCCCCTCAAATGAAAATAAGCCCTCAACTTTATGACATAGAGCCCAGATTGGCTATAATGCGCAGCAATTTTCTTAGAGTAAAAGTGACGATATGAATTCTCTGTTTGCCAGTACGGCCCGTGGGCTGGAAGAGCTGTTAAAAACTGAACTGGAAAGTCTGGGCGCGCAAGAGTGCCAGGTGGTTCAGGGTGGTGTCCATTTTCAGGGCGACACGCGGCTTATTTACCAGAGCCTGATGTGGAGTCGCCTGGCCTCACGCATCATGTTGCCGATGAGAGAGTGTAAGGTTTACAGCGATCTCGATCTTTATCTGGGCGTGCAGACGATCGACTGGACAGAGATTTTTGCTCCGGGCGCCACTTTTGCCGTGCACTTCAGCGGCCTCAACGACGAGATCCGCAACAGCCAGTACGGCGCGTTGAAGGTCAAAGATGCCATCGTCGACAGTTTCACCCGCAAAAATCTGGAACGTCCGAACGTCGATCGTGAAAACCCGGATCTGCGCATTAACGTGCGTCTGAACAAAGAGATCGCCAGTATCGCGCTGGATCTGTGTGGCGAAGGCCTGCACCAGCGCGGCTACCGCGACCGGGCGGGTATCGCGCCGATCAAAGAGAACCTGGCGGCGGCCATTGTCATGCGTTCCGGCTGGCAGCCGGGCACGCCGCTGCTCGATCCGATGTGCGGTTCCGGTACGCTGCTGATTGAAGCGGCCATGCTGGCGACCGATCGCGCACCGGGTCTGCACCGCGGCCAGTGGGGTTTCAAGGGCTGGGCACAGCATGACGAAGCCACCTGGCAGGAAGTGAAAGCCGAAGCTCAGACCCGCGCCCGTGCCGGTCTGGCTGCCTATGAATCCCGTTTCTACGGTTCTGACAGCGATGCCCGCGTGATTGAACGCGCGCGCAGCAACGCCCGTCGCGCCGGGATTGGCGAGCTGGTCTCCTTTGAGGTGAAAGATGTCTCCCAGCTCACCAACCCGCTGCCGAAAGGTCCGTACGGGACGGTGATCAGCAACCCGCCTTACGGCGAACGTCTGGACAGCGAGCCGGCGCTGATTGCCCTGCACAGCCTGCTGGGCCGCACCATGAAGGATCTGTTTGGCGGCTGGAACCTCTCCCTGTTCAGCGCCTCGCCGGAGCTGCTGAGCTGCCTGCAGCTGCGCGCCGAGCGTCAGTTCAAGGCCAAAAACGGCCCGCTGGACTGCGTGCAGAAGAACTACCATCTGGCCGAGAAAGAAGCCGACAGCAAACCGGCCAGCATTGCGGAAGATTACGCCAACCGTCTGCGTAAAAATCTGAAGAAATTTGAAAAATGGGCGAAGCAGGAAGGGATTGAGTGCTATCGCCTGTATGACGCCGATCTGCCGGAGTACAACGTCGCGGTCGACCGCTACGGCGAGTGGGTGGTGGTGCAGGAGTACGCCCCGCCAAAAACCGTCGATCCGCAGAAAGCGCGTCAGCGTATGCTGGATATCATTGCCGCGACCATCAACGTGCTGAACATCGCCCCGAACAAGCTGATCCTGAAAACGCGTGAGCGTCAGAAGGGGAAAAACCAGTACGAGAAGATGAACAGCAAGGGCGAGTTTATCGAAGTGGGCGAATATAACGCGCGCCTGTGGGTCAACCTGACCGATTACCTCGATACCGGCCTGTTCCTTGACCACCGTATCGCCCGCCGTATGCTGGGCCAGATGAGCAAAGGCAAGGATTTCCTGAACCTCTTCTCCTACACCGGCAGCGCCAGCGTGCATGCCGGTCTGGGCGGCGCGCGCACGACCACGACCGTGGACATGTCCCGCACCTATCTGGAGTGGGCAGAGCGCAACCTGCGTCTCAACGGCCTGACCGGCCGGGCACACCGTCTGCTGCAGGCCGACGTGCTGGGCTGGCTGCGCGAATCGGAGGAGCAGTTCGATCTGATCTTTATCGATCCGCCGACCTTCTCCAACTCCAAACGCATGGAAGAGTCTTTTGACGTTCAGCGCGACCATCTGGCGCTGATGAAGGATCTTAAACGGATGCTGCGTAAAGGCGGCACCATCATGTTCTCGAACAACAAGCGCGGCTTCCGCATGGATCACGAAGGGCTGGAAGAACTGGGGCTGAAAGCACAAGAAATCAGTCAAAAAACCCTGTCCCAGGATTTTGCCCGTAACCGTCAGATCCACAACTGCTGGCTGATCACCGCCGCCTGAAAGGAAAAGTAAATGTCATTAATTAGCATGCATGGCGCGTGGCTCTCATTCAGCGACGCACCGCTTCTCGATAACGCAGAACTGCATATCGAAGATAACGAACGTGTCTGTCTGGTAGGCCGTAACGGCGCCGGTAAATCGACCCTGATGAAGATCCTGAACCGCGAGCAGGGGCTGGATGACGGGCGTATCGTTTACGAGCAGGACCTGGTGGTGGCACGTCTGCAACAGGATCCGCCGCGTAACGTGCAGGGCAGCGTCTATGATTTTGTGGCCGAAGGGATCGCCGAGCAGGCGGAATACCTGAAGGGCTACCACGAGATCTCGCACCTGGTGATGACCGACCCGAGCACTAAAAACCTCAACGAGATGGCGCGTCTGCAGGAGCTGCTGGATCATCACGGCCTGTGGCAGCTGGAAAACCGCATCAACGAAGTGCTGGCCCAGCTGGGTCTGGAAGCGGACATGCCGCTGGCCTCCCTCTCCGGCGGCTGGCTGCGTAAGGCCGCGCTGGGCCGGGCGCTGGTCAGCGGGCCGAAAGTGCTGCTGCTCGATGAACCGACTAACCACCTGGATATCGAAACCATCGACTGGCTGGAAGGGTTCCTGAAAACCTTCGGCGGCACCATTATCTTTATCTCCCATGACCGTTCGTTTATTCGCAATATGGCAACCCGCATCGTCGATCTCGACCGCGGCAAGCTGGTGACCTATCCGGGCGACTACGACACCTATCTGCTGGAAAAAGAGGAAAACCTGCGGGTAGAAGAGCTGCAAAATGCCGAGTTCGACCGCAAGCTGGCCCAGGAAGAGGTGTGGATCCGTCAGGGGATTAAAGCTCGTCGTACCCGTAACGAAGGCCGCGTCCGCGCTTTAAAAGCGATGCGCCGTGAGCGCAGCGAGCGCCGGGAAGTGATGGGCAGCGCCAGAATGCAGGTGGAAGAGGCGAGCCGCTCCGGCAAAATCGTCTTTGAGATGGAGAACGTCAACTACCAGGTGGACGGCAAAGTGCTGGTGAGAGACTTCTCCGCCCAGGTCCAGCGTGGGGATAAAATCGCCCTGATCGGCCCGAACGGCTGCGGCAAAACCACGCTGCTGAAGCTGATGCTGGATCAACTGAAGGCCGACAGCGGCCGCATCCACTGCGGGACCAAGCTGGAAGTGGCCTACTTCGACCAGCACCGTGCCGAGCTGGATCCGGACAAAACGGTGATGGATAACCTCGCAGAAGGTAAGCAGGAAGTGATGGTGAACGGGAAACCGCGCCATGTGCTGGGCTACCTGCAGGACTTCCTGTTCCATCCAAAACGGGCGATGACGCCGGTTCGTGCCCTCTCCGGCGGGGAGCGTAACCGCCTGCTGCTGGCGCGTTTGTTCCTGAAACCCAGCAACCTGCTGATCCTCGATGAACCGACGAACGATCTTGATGTCGAAACGCTGGAACTTCTTGAAGAACTGATTGATAGTTATCAGGGAACGGTCATGTTGGTCAGCCACGATCGTCAGTTCGTGGACAACACCGTTACCGAGTGCTGGATCTTCGAAGGCCAGGGGCGTATCGGGCGCTATGTGGGCGGTTACCACGATGCCCGTGGGCAGCAGGCGCAGTCGCTGGCGACGAAACAGTCAAAAGTGAAGAGTGAAGCAGAAGTTGCTGTCACCAAAGCAGAAACGGCCAAACGTAGCAGTAACAAACTAAGCTATAACCTGCAGCGCGAACTGGAAGGCTTGCCGCAGCGTCTGGAAGAGCTCGAAGCCAGTCTGGAAGGTTTGCAGGCTCAGGTGGCCGACGCGTCATTCTTTAGCCAGCCGCATGACCATACGCAAAAAGTCCTGGCCGATATGGCACAGGCTGAGCAGGCGCTGGAAGAGGCATTCGAACGCTGGGAATATCTTGAGGCTCTGAAAAACGGCGCATAAGTGAAACATGGAGCCAGTATGTGTGAACATCACCATGCCGATCGGCATATTTTATGCTCCCAGTGCGATATGCTCGTGGCGCTTCCCGCGCTCGAGCATGGACATAAAGCGGCATGCCCGCGATGCGGGACAACGCTGACAACGAAGTGGGACGCGCCCCGGCAGCGTCCCACTGCTTATGCTATTGCTGCGCTGTTCATGCTGTTTCTCTCCAACCTGTTTCCCTTTATCTATATGAAAGTGGGCGGTATCACCAGCGAAGTGCATTTGCTGGAGATACCTGGCGTAATGTTCTCGGAAGATTACGCCAGTCTGGGCACCTTCTTTATGCTTTTCGTCCAGATCGTGCCGGCGTTTTGCCTGGTGGTAATCTTGCTGCTCGTGAACCGCGTGCAGATGCCCATGGCATTGAAAATCAGGCTGGCGCGGATCCTGTTTCAGTTAAAAAGCTGGGGGATGGCAGAGATCTTCCTTGCCGGGATCCTGGTGAGCTTTGTCAAACTGATGGCCTACGGTGACGTGGGCGTTGGCAGCAGCTTTATTCCCTGGTGTCTTTATTGCGTCCTGCAGCTGCGGGCATTTCAGTGTGTGGACCGCCGCTGGGCATGGGACGATATCGCCCCAGCGCCTGCGCTGCCGCAGGCATTGAAGGTCGGCGTGCCGGGGATTCACCAGAATCTGCGCCTGTGCTCCTGCTGTACGGCAATCCTCCCTGCCGACCAGGAGATCTGTCCGCGTTGCGAAACGAAAGGGCACGTGCGGCGTAAAAACAGTCTTCAATGGACGATGGCGCTGCTCGTCACCTCGATCATGCTCTATCTCCCCGCCAACATCCTGCCGATTATGATCACCAATCTGCTGGGCGATGAAATGCCCTCGACCATTATGGCCGGGGTAATTCTGCTCTGGGGGGAGGGATCCTATCCGGTGGCGCTGGTGATTTTTATCGCCAGTATCATGGTACCTACGCTCAAAATGATCGCCATTGCCTGGCTCTGTTGGGATGCCAAAGGACACGGCAAGCGTGATAGCGAGCGGATGCATTTGATTTATGAAGTGGTCGAGTTTGTCGGACGCTGGTCAATGATTGACGTGTTTGTGATTGCCGTTCTTTCTGCACTGGTGCGGATAGGCGGGCTTATGAGTATTTACCCCGCAATAGGGGCGCTGATGTTTGCATTGGTCGTGATTATGACCATGTTTGCGGCCATGACCTTCGATCCGCGTTTATCGTGGGATCGTGAGCCAGAGTCGAGCCATGAGGATGAAGAAAAGCATGGAAAATAAGAGTGGAGAGGCGAAAGTGCAGAAGGTCAAAAACTGGTCGCCGGTGTGGATTTTCCCCATCGTGACCGCGCTGATCGGTGCCTGGATCCTGTTTTATCATTACAGCCATCAGGGCCCGGTCGTGACGCTAATCACCACCAACGCCGAGGGGATTGAGGGCGGTAAAACGACCATCAAGAGCCGCAGCGTGGATGTGGGGGTGGTTGAGAGTGCAACCCTGACCGACGACCTGACGCACGTAGAAATCACAGCCCGCCTCAACGCCGGCATGGAGAAGCTGCTGCATGGCGACTCGGTGTTCTGGGTGGTGAAACCGCAGGTGGGCCGCGAAGGCATCAGCGGCCTGGGAACCCTGTTGTCCGGGGCCTATATCGAACTGCAGCCGGGGAAAAAGGGATCTCAACCGGGGCAGTATCAGCTGCTGGACTCTCCACCGCTGGCGCCGCCGGATGCGAAGGGGATCCGCGTGACCCTCGACAGTAAAAAAGCCGGCCAGCTGAGCCCGGGCGATCCGGTGCTGTTCCGCGGTTATCGTGTTGGCTCCGTTGAAACCAGCACCTTTGACACGCAAAAACGCACCATCAGTTACCAGCTGTTTATCAATGCGCCGAACGATCGTCTGGTCACCGGCAACGTCCGTTTCTGGAAAGACAGCGGTATCGCCGTGGATTTAACCTCGGCGGGGATGCGCGTCGAGATGGGATCACTCTCCACGCTGTTCGGCGGTGGCGTTAGCTTTGACGTGCCGGAAGGGATGGATCAGGGCCAGCCGGTGGCGCAAAAGACCGCGTTCAGACTGTATGACGACCAGAAGAGCATTCAGGATTCGCTCTATACCGACCATATCGATTACCTGATGTTCTTCAAGGACTCTGTGCGCGGCCTGCAGCCAGGAGCGCCGGTGGAGTTCCGCGGCATCCGTCTTGGTACCGTCGGCAAAGTGCCGTTCTTTGCGCCGGGCATGCGTCAGGTGCTGGATGACGATTACCGTATTCCGGTGCTGATCCGCATTGAGCCGGAGCGTCTGATTAATCAGGTGGGCGACACGCCTGATATCGCTCAGCATATCGACGGGTTGATGAAGCGTGGCCTGCGCGGCTCGCTCAAAACCGGTAACCTGGTGACCGGGGCGCTGTACGTGGATATGGACTTCTTCCCGAAAGAGCCGCCGGTTAAAGAGATCCGCGAGTTTTCGGGCTATAAAATCATCCCGACCGTAAGCAGTGGTCTGGCGCAGATCCAACAGCGTCTGATGGAGACCCTGGATAAGATCAACAATCTGCCGCTCAATCCGATGATCCAACAGGCCACCAACACGCTCAGTGAGAGCCAGGCGACGATGCGCCGTCTGCAGACTACCCTGGATAACCTCAACAAGCTGACCGCCAGCCAGTCGATGCAGCAGCTGCCTCAGGACATGCAGAAAACGCTGCGCGAGCTGAACCGCAGTATGCAGGGCTTCCAGCCGGGCTCAGCGGCGTACAACAAGATGGTGGCAGATATGCAGCGCCTCGATCAGGTTCTGCGTGAACTGCAGCCGGTGCTGAAGACGCTGAACACGAAGAGCAACGCGCTGGTATTCGAAGCGAAAGACAAAAAGGACCCTGAGCCGAAGGGGGCTAAATAATGAAAAAATGGCTAACGATCGCCACAGTGGCGCTGCTGACCGCCTGCAGCTCAGCAGAGAACAAGAGCTATTACCAGCTGCCTGTGGCAGCGCAGGCGGGCGGGCAAAGCATCGCCAGCCAGGGGAACCGTCTGCTGTGGGTCGAGCAGGTGGCGGTGCCGGATTACCTGGCGGGTAATGGCGTAGTTTATCAAACCAGCGATGTGCAGTATGTCATCGCTAACAACAACCTGTGGGCCAGCCCGCTGGATCAGCAGCTGCGCAACACGCTGGTCGCCAATCTCAGTAGCCAGCTGCCGGGATGGGTAGTGGCGTCGCAGCCGTTGGGGAGCGATCAGGATACGCTGAACGTCAACGTGACCAACTTCCATGGACGCTATGATGGCAGGGTGATTGTCAGCGGTGAATGGCTGCTGAACCATCAGGGCCAGCTGATTAAGCGGCCTTTCCACCTGGAGTTGAAACAGCAAAAAGATGGCTACGATGAGATGGTGAAAGTACTGGCACAGGGGTGGGCGCAGGAGTCCGCCAGCATTGCCAGAGAGATTTCCCGTCTGCCATAAGTAAAATTCATCGCACCAGGCCGCAGTTAGCGTCACGCTAATTGCGGCTTTTTTTTCGTTTTAACCTCAGGTCGTTACTTGTGCCGCATCACACTTTTTGTACAAATGAAGTTTTGAGTAGCTCACAAATATGACACTGGCGTGAATTTTGCGCATTGACGCTAAGCGGTAATCAGGGTATTCGTTATCTGTGGTTGCACATTTTGTAATCACTGTTTTCTTTTCCACCAGATCAAATAATGAGGGAAACGAGGCATGAAGAGACAGAAACGAGATCGCCTTGAAAGGGCTCATCAACGTGGTTATCAGGCTGGCATCGCCGGACGTTCTAAAGAAATGTGTCCCTATCAGACCATCAATCAGAGGTCGCAATGGTTAGGGGGCTGGCGAGAAGCCATCGGAGACAGGGCAGTACTTGCTTGATAGCGTCTCTTTAAAAAAAGAAACCTCCGCAGTGCGGAGGTTTCGCCGTTTTATGCTTATGAAAAGCTAAAATCAGAATGCGGAAGTATCCTGGAACAGACCCACTTTCAGGTCATTCGCGGTATAGATCAGACGACCGTCGACCAGCACTTCGCCATCCGCCAGGCCCATAATCAGGCGACGGTTAACAATGCGTTTGAAGTGAATGCGGTAGGTAACTTTTTTCGCGGTTGGCAGAACCTGACCGGTGAATTTCACTTCACCAACGCCCAGGGCGCGGCCTTTACCTTCGCCACCCAGCCAGCCGAGGTAGAAACCAACCAGCTGCCACATCGCATCCAGACCCAGGCAGCCTGGCATCACCGGATCACCAATAAAGTGGCAACCAAAGAACCACAGGTCCGGGTTGATATCGAGCTCTGCTTCTACGTAACCCTTATCGAAGTTGCCGCCGGTTTCCGTCATCTTCACGACACGGTCCATCATCAGCATGTTCGGGGCCGGTAACTGCGGGCCTTTCTCGCCAAACAGTTCACCGCGACCAGAGGCAAGAAGATCTTCTTTTGTATAGGATTCGCGTTTATCTACCATGTTCTCAGTATGCCTTATTTTAGTGAAGGACGCAGGATAGCTAACACGTGTACGCTGAACAAGTCCGATCAGTTAGGCGTGAACCAGTTCAACCAGCGTAACGGCCAGGGATAACGATGACGTGCTTCCTGCTGTGTTGCCTGCGCAATACGCTCCTGGATAGTGTGCATCAGCGTCGTCTGCCCTTCGGCATCCCACTCCAGGTTTGTCAGTAAGGGTAGCGCATCAGCAATGTCTTCGATCGCCCAGAGGGTGAATTGTTCCTCTTCTACCGCTGTCAGCAGTTCCTGGCTGAGGCTAAGATGGCGGACGTTCGGCAGAGGGATAATGACGCCCTGTTTACCGTTCAGCCCGCGCTGCTGGCAAACGGTAAAGAAGCCTTCGATCTTCTCATTCAGCCCGCCGACCGGCTGCGCGCGACCAAACTGATCCACCGAACCGGTAATGGCAATGCTCTGATTCACCGGCACATCGGCCAGGGCGCTGATTAACGCGCACAGCTCTGCCATCGAGGCGCTATCGCCATCGACTTCGCTGTAGGACTGCTCGAAGGTCAGGGAGGCGGTGAAGGGGATCTGCTGCTCAAGCTGCAGTTCCGACATCAGATAAGCCTGCATGATCATCATGCCCTTGGCATGAATATTCCCGCCGAGCTCGGCTTTACGTTCCACATCGATAAACTCACCGTCACCGATGTGTACGACGCAGCTGATGCGAGACGGTTCGCCAAAGGCGCGCGGATGACCAGGGAACTCAATCACCGACAGGGCGTTGATCTGCCCTACGCGTTCACCTTCGGTTTCGACCAGGATCTGCTCCAGCAGGATCTCGTCCTGCATGCGATCCGCAAGGTAGCCTTCACGCCACTCTCGCTGCAGCAGCATCTGGGAGAGGTGCTCGCCGGTAATGGTGCCGTCATCGGTCATGGCCGCGGCTTCACGCAGCTGCTTACCAAGCCAGAGAGGGCAAAGCGGCAGGGTCTCCTGATCGCCGGTATAACGCACTGCTTCGCGGATCAGCACCGGCCAGGCATCGGCCGCCAGGGTTGGAAGTTGCGCACGTTCGCAGACGGCATGCACCCACTGAAGCCATTGCAGCATATCTTCGGCATCCGCGATCTGCGTGCTGTCTTCAAACTCGCTGTACACCACCTGGTCTGCCAGTTCGGGTTCCATCTCCTGGAAATCGGCCAGCGCTTCGCGATCGCCAATCAGCACCACTTTCAGGGAGAGCGGCATAGAAGGCACGGCAACCGGAAGAGGGCGCGACTCATCATACGCCACCCAGTCAAACCGCTGCTGGCTGACGCTATTTTTCAAGCGCATCCACAGCAGAGGCTGTGCCAGAAGGGTGCGCAGGGAGATGAGCAGCACGCCGCCATTGGCCTGATGGACCATGCCGGGATGCAGGGTTAACTCGCCGTTAAACTGACGCAGGCAGCCGAAAAGCTGTTCAGCTTCTGTCCAGCCCGCCGGGACAATGTTGCCTGTGACAGCAAAACGGCCATCGGGTACGGTCGCCGGTTCAAAGGTAACAGTATGCCCGTTAATGTTGTACTCACCCCCAAAGACCGTCCCGGTTTCTGGTTGCAGCTGCCGCATGGCATCCGCCAGAAGACTCAGATACTCCGCTTCGTCTGGCGCTTTCAACAACATGAACGGTGAGGTGGCCCACGGGCTTAACACCTGCTCCAGTGCGTAATGCAAACGGGGCTGTGTGTCACTGAGGATGTATTCGTGTTCTTTCGCGAGATCTGGCTGTGCAAACAGTTCCTGATAGCTATCGGTATCCGGAACCAGGTCACGCCATGCAAGTTTCGTAATGGTCAAAGTTGATGTTTTTTAGTCAGAAGTAAAACGATGGAGTATACCGTAAGGCGCAGGCTCTGCCCATGAGGGAATGGGCGTTTCCAGCGATGAATACGTCACCGCGTGTCACAGGATATGATTTCTTTTCAGCAGATTGCCAAAAAACTGATATTCTGAACACAGTTACACGGTCACACTGAGATCGCAATGAAATACCAACAACTGGAAAATCTCGAAAGCGGCTGGAAATGGAAGTATCTGGTCAAAAAACACCGTGAAGGGGAATTGATCACGTGCTACCTCGAAGCCAGTGCTGCAAAAGAAGCTGTAGATTTATTGCTGACCCTCGAAAATGAACCCATTCTGGTCAACGGCTGGATAGATAAACACATCAATCCGGCGCTCCTGAACCGCATGAAGCAGACCATCCGCGCGCGGCGAAAACGGCATTTCAATGCTGAACACCAGCATACCCGGAAGAAGTCGATCGATCTGGAGTTTATGGTCTGGCAACGTCTGGCGGGGCTTGCCCAGCGCCGCGGAAAAACCTTGTCTGAGACTATCGTGCAGCTGATTGAAGATGCGGAACATAAAGAGAAGTACGCCAACCAGATGTCGACCCTGAAAACCGATCTCCAGGCGCTGCTCGCCAATAAGAAGTAGCGTTTTACTTTTCTTCAGGTAATAAAAAACCCCGCAACATGGCGGGGTTTTTTTATAAGACGATAACTTATGCCGCTGGCTGAGTTACAACGTCTTTGATGCCTTTAACTTCGATCTCTACGCGACGATCTGGTGCCAGGCAGTCGATCAGTGCAGCGCGAGGTTTCACGTTGTCACAGGTAGAACCGGTAACTGGGTTAGATTCGCCCATACCACGTGGGGAGATCTTGTTAGCCGGGATACCTTTAGAGATCAGGTAATCAACAACGGACTGAGCACGTTTCTCGGACAGACCCTGGTTGTAAGCGTCAGAACCGATACGGTCGGTGAAGCCCAGAACCACAACGGAACCGTCTTTAGGATCCAGGTTGCTCAGCTGGGTGTACAGCTGATCCAGTGCCTGCTGACCTTCTGGTTTCAGGGTTGCTTTGTTGAAGTTGAACAGAACGTCAGACTTCAGAGTGAAGTGCTTGGTCTGTACTTCTGGAGCTGGTGCTGGAGCTGGAGCAACGATTGGCGCTGCTTCTTCCTGCTGGCCGAAACGGTAGGAAACACCTACGCTCAGCATGCCGTTGTCTGGACGAACACCAACGGTGTTGCCATCGCCGATGTTGTTAACCCACTGGTATTCCAGACGGGTAGCAACGTCACGGGTCATTGCCCACTCAACGCCACCTGCGAATACTGGAGATACGCCAGTGTCATGGTCGTCGCCAGCGATGCTGTTGCTGGAGTCTGCACGCCATACCATGCCGCCCAGACGGGTGTAGATGTCTACAGCGTCATTTACTGGGTAGCCCAGTTTAGCAGTCAGCTGAACGCCCTGTGCTTTGAATGCGCCGTTGATGTTGTCGCCTTTGTAAGGCATACGGCCCAGCCAGTCGTAACCCATTTCGAAACCAACGTACGGGTTAACCTGATAACCACCGAACGCGCCTGCGCCCAGCTGGCTTTCGTGAGTTGGGCCGTCGTTGTTCAGAGCGTCGTTATACCAGCCAGTGTCATGGAACTGAGACCAGCCCAGTTTAGCACCTGCATACCAGGTATTATCTTTTGGAGCGGCCTGCGCTACGGTAGCGAAACCTGCCAGTGCCACTGCAATCGCGATAGCTGTCTTTTTCATTTTTTGCGCCTCGTTATCATCCAAAAATCGCCATGAGAATCTCAATGAGAGTCACGGTTAAATCCTTCACCGGGGGGCGGGGACAAAGAGTAAAGCTACCGATATCTTCGGTTTAGGCCGAGCACCCCTGGCGATGTAAAGTCTACAACGTACCTGAAAACTTACAAGTGTGAACTCCGTCAGGCATATGAAAAAAAAAGTTTTGTATACACAATATTTAACATTTATGGCGAAGATTTGGGCATGCTAAACTGGAGGAAGCCGCGGCAGACAAGACTTGTCGCGGCTTTTAGAAAGGGAACCAATGGCGTACAGAGCCTGCAAAATAAATTCCAGGAAAACTCTTATTTTTACTTAGTGATACAAATTCGAGTGAATTTTTAGCCCAGAAAGGTGTCCGTTGCCCAGAGCATTCATCCGAACGGGACGCATAATAAAGCCGAGTGCATTACCTTCTTCGGCCGCTTCAGCCAGACGATGTTGCTCCGTTTCGGTTAATTCTTCCGTAAACCAGCCAATCACCACGCTGTAATTCCCGGTACGCAGTGCTCTCACCATCGATTCTACAGTATGGCAGGGATCCATCTGGCTAACCTGCATCACTTTAGTCAGCGGTAAACCTGCGGACTGCACCCATTCCCGGCTCAACTTCTGTTGCGGCGTCAGCCACAGCTGCCAGCGAGACTGTTGACCCAGCTGCTGTAACAGGGGCAGCAATAACAGCTGCGTCATCATGGGCTGGTCTTCACGGTAAAGCACTTCACTAATCAACCCGGTGGACATATACGCAGCGGAACTCCGTGCACTTTTACCAGCGGAAGAAGAGAAAGTTGTTGAACGGTTTGCATAGCCTGAAGAGTACATAATCAATCCAGCCCTGTAGTTACTGTATGGATATACAGTAACCCCTGTGCGTCTAAAGATCAACCTCATTTTCTGAAAGCGCCTCGCAAATTTGGTTTGTTATTCAGGCGGATTGAAAAATCATCTTGCCGTTCGATCGTAAGTTACCTATTTTTTGGCTAACGGATCCGTTAACAAAAAACTTTAATTTTACTCCATGATTTACAAGGGAAATATCATGAAAAAGTTATCTTACGAACGGATCTATCAATCAACAAAATATCTTTCTCCTCTCGGTGATGTTGAGCATCGTGCCCTGTTTGGTGGATACACTCTGGCGGTGGATGACGCGGTCTTTGCGATGGTGTCAGACGGGGAGTTATACCTGCGCGCTTGCGAAGAGAGCGCACAGTATTGCGTCAAAAATGCCTCCTCTTACTTAACGCTGGTGAAGCGGGGGCGCGCAGTATTGTTGAATTATTATCGCGTCGATGAGGCGCTCTGGCAGGATCGGGATAAGCTCCTGCAGCTCTCCTCATTTGCGCTTGAGGCCGCGCGGCGGGAACGCCGGGAACGGTACAAGCGCGACAGGTTGAAAGATTTACCCAATCTCACCTTTCAGCTTGAGATCCTGCTGAACGAGGCGGGCATCGCCAACGAAGAGGCGTTACGCGCCCTCGGGGCCGAGCAGTGCTGGCTGAAGATCAGAGAGCTTAACAGGCACCTGAGCTACAAAGTGCTGTTCGCACTGGAAGGGGCGATCGTCGGATTGCATGAAGCTGCGCTCCCGGAGACAAGGCGCCGGGAGCTGGTGGAGTGGTACAAAAGGCTGCCGGTGGATAACAGCACTCACTCCGGCAGTTGATTAACGTGCTGCTGTAAACGACATATTTCTGGTAGCAACGCGATAAGCAGACCGATTTGCTGCAGCACCAGCGGCGCTTTGCTCTCGGCACCCGGTTCAATATGCGAAATGCGTTGCGCCAGTTCGGTCAGGGCCTGCTGAACACGAGGTTCATCCGCCGGACGTTGATGAAGCGCATCATCCACGTAGCAAACGGCGTCATCAAGCAGGGCCAGGATGGCTGGACTGGTCAGCCGCTCGCGATGCGCGCCCAGCGCCGAAATGTAGCTGGTAAAGGTATGATTCAGGCACAACAGACGGAAGGCGACTTCGCGCGTTTCCGCTGTCGCTCGCGGCTCGGTGGACATATTCGAGACCACCGAAGCCAGTTCTGCATCGCGATTATAGGCGTCACGTCGGGCTATGCGATACGCCAGGCGGTTATCGCGGCCCTGGTGATACTGCTCGAGAATGGCGTCCAGATACCGGCAGTTGGCATTCATCGCCTGATCGAGTACCCGCGGCAGATTACGGAACCGCCAGTCCGGCCAGATAAAGCTCACCGCAGCCCAGGCAATGGCGCAGCCGATCAGGGTATCAATGATGCGCGGCAGTGCTACTTCAAAGCCTTCCCCAAGCAGGTTGAAACAGAGCAGCACCAGCAGAGTAATAAACATGGTGGCGTGCGCGTACTGCACATTGCGAAACGCAAAAAAGAGCACCCCAGTGATCACAATTAAGATCAGCTGGCCTTCCAGTGAGGGGACGAAGTAAAGGATAGGCAGTCCGATAGCGACCCCCACCAGCGTACCGAGAATACGCAGCGCCAGCCGGTGGCGGGTGGCATTATAGTTGGGCTGGCAAACAAACAGGCTGGTCAGCAAAATCCAGTAGCCATGGTTAAGGCCGGTTATCTGTATAAAGGCGTAGCCAATACAGAGCACCACCGACATCCTCACCGCATGGCGAAACAGCGCCGATTCCGGCGAAAAGTTGCGACTTAAGCGCAGCCACATATCGCTAAAACTGTGCAGACTATCGTCGGCTAGCTGGTTTTCAACATCATTACCGGGCATTGCCAGCGCCTGCTCGGATTCGATGGTGGCGAGCTGGGCATCAATGGCGCGCAGGTTGTTCAGCAGGAAACCCAGGGCTTTCATCTGTTCGGCTGAGGTCCCGCTGGCCTGGACGCGATCGAGTGCCGCATCCAGGTGCGTGAAGGCCCGCTCAAAACGCGGATCGTGCTGATAAGGGGTGCGCAGCAGGATGGATTGCGACAGCTGATGACAGGCCTGAGACTGCATGGAGAGCAGGCGCTGGAAGCGAAACATCACGTCGCTGTAGCGAAACTTCTCGCGCAGGTCGGCGTACTGGATATGCGAGGAACTGGCGCGCTCGTGAATATCCTGTGCGACAAAATAGTAATGCAGGGTCCGGCGGGTGCCGCGCTGACCGCGATCGCCGCGTAAACGGGTAAGCAGGGAGGCTTTGGTCTGGTTCAGCGTGGTCACCAGTTGGCCGTTCGCCAGGGCCAGATCGTACAGCGGCGCCTGACCGTCACCTTCAATATCCGGGTCAAAGAGCCGGGACTTGAGTTCCAGATAGTGCGCCAGCTGCTCATAGCTGCGGGCCAGATTGTCCTGCAACGGGCGAATGGGGAAGATCAGGTGCCCGGAGAGAGTAAGCAGGTTATACCAGACCGCTCCCAGGAGCAGGAGCACCGGCTGTTGATACCACTGGTCGTAAAGCGATACCCCCAGCATGGTATAGATAGCAATCAGCAGCGCGCCAAAGGCGATAGTGGCATAGCGTTGGCCCAGCCCGCCCAGTAGGATAAAGACGCTGGTGGAGAGCATCAGCCCGATGGCGAAAAGCCACGGCCAGGGGAAGAGCAGCTCCACCGACGCCGAGGCGATAAAAAAGCAGATCAGCGTGATAACCAGATTGCGCAGCCGACCGGCGAGACGGTCATCCAGATCGGCCAGCGCCCCGGCGACGACGCCCAGCGTCAGCGGAATGGTCAGCTTCACGTCGCCCAGCCACCAGGGCAGGGCGGTGCTGCCACACAGGGCAATAAAGATCCTGGCGTTGTACAGCCAGGCGCTGTTGAGAGTGTAGCGGCGAATCAGCGGGCTTAGCATGAGCGCACGGGATCCTTGTTACGGAAAACGACGGCGGGCGTTGGCTTCCCGCGCGGCACGGGCAACTTCCACCGGGACGACCCGGCGTCCGACAGGCCACAAGGCAATGGCGGCAATTTTAAAATTGGCGATCCCGACCGGGATACCGATAAGCGTCAGGCACTGGGCGATCCCCGCCGCAATGTGCATCACGCACAGCCACCAGCCGAAAAAGATCAGCCACAAGATATTGAGCAGCGTTCCGCCGGTGTTCATCAGCGCGCTTTTGCTGTCAGGCTCCAGCTCGTCCACGTGAACGGCTTCGTTACCGTACGGAACCAGTGACAGTTTGGTGATCTCCCAGCAGGAGCGCGTCAGCGGCAGGGTGAAGATCAGCACCACGCTGACCAGCGTTGCCAGCAGCCAGGCGAGCGTGGTGGCAAAACCACCCAGGACAAAATTCAAAATATTCAGAACGGTACGCATAAAACCTCAATTCTTTCCATAATGTTGAAGCCCTGCTGATTGTAACGTTTTTTTGCGCTGGAGCACCTGAAAACTGGCAGTTAAACTATCAGGCAATTTCTCACGTCGTGGATCGGGCTGGACATGGAACTGAAAGCAACTTCGTTAGGCAAACGCCTGGCACAACATCCGTACGACAAAGTCGTTCTGCTCAATGCCGGGGTGAAAGTCTCTGGCGAACGCCACGAATACCTCATTCCCTTCAATCAGCTGCTGGCCATTCATTGTAAGCGCGGCCTGGTCTGGGGCGAGCTGGAGTTTGTCCTGCCCGAAGAGAAAGTGGTGCGGCTGCACGGAACGGAGTGGGCGGAAACCCAGCGTTTTCACCACCATCTGAATACGCTCTGGCAGCAATGGAGTGTTGAAATGAGCGAGGTGGCGGCGCAGGTACTGCAAAACGCGCTGAATGACATTTCCACCAGCAATGAGCAAAACAGCTGGCTGACGCGGGAAAAAACGCTGGGCCTGCAGCAAAAAATTACGCAGGCATTACAGGCGCTCCCCCTGTCGGTCTCGCGGCTGGAAGAGTTTGATAACTGCCGGGACGCCTGGCGTCAGTGCCGGGCCTGGCTGGACGATATTGACCGGAGCCGGCTGGCGCACAACCAGGCGTGGACCACCGCCATGCTCAGCCAGTATGCCGACTTTTTTGCCGATATTGAGTCATCTCCTCTCAACCCGGCCCAGGCCCGGGCAGTGGTTAACGGCGAGCAGTCGCTACTGGTGCTGGCGGGGGCCGGCAGCGGCAAAACCTCGGTGCTGGTGGCGCGGGCGGGCTGGCTGCTGACCCGCAATGAAGCGGCTCCCGAGCAAATCTTACTCCTGGCATTCGGCCGCAAGGCGGCCCAGGAGATGGATGAGCGGATCGAGGCCCGGTTGCATACCCGCGACATTACCGCCAGAACTTTCCACTCCCTGGCCCTGCACATCATCCAGCAGGGGAGCAAAAAGGTGCCGGTCGTCAGCAAGCTGGAGAACGACACCGTGGCGCGGCAACAGATTTTTATCGAGGCCTGGCAACAGCAGTGCAGCGAGAAAAAAGCGCAGGCCAAAGGGTGGCGTCAGTGGCTGGAAGAAGAGCTTGACTGGAGCGTGCCGGAAGGCAGTTTCTGGCAAAACGAAAAGCTGGCGCGTCGGCTGGCTCCGCGGCTCGATCGCTGGGTGAGCCTGATGCGAATGCACGGCGGCGCGCAGGCCGAGATGATTGCCGGCGCGCCCGAGGCGATCCGGACCCTGTTTTCGAAGCGGGTGAAGCTGATGGCTCCGCTGTTAAAAGCGTGGAAAACCGCCCTTAAGGAAGAAAATGCCGTCGATTTTTCCGGGTTGATCCATCAGGCCATCATTATTCTCGAGAAGGGGCGCTTTATCAGCCCGTGGAAGCACATCCTGGTGGATGAGTTTCAGGATATCTCCCCCCAGCGCGCGGCGCTGCTGGCGGCGCTACGGGCGCAGAATAAGCACACCACCCTGTTTGCCGTAGGGGATGACTGGCAGGCGATCTACCGCTTTAGCGGCGCGCAGCTGTCGTTGACCACGGCGTTCCACCACTACTTTGGCGAGGGCGATCGTTGCGATCTGGATACCACCTACCGCTTTAATAACCGGATCGGTGAGATCGCCAACCGGTTTATCCAGCAGAACCCGCATCAGCTGGCAAAACCGCTGAACAGCCTGTCGGCCGGGGACAAAAAAGCGGTCACGCTGCTGGCTGAAGATCAGCTCGATGCCCTGCTGGATAAACTGAGCGGTTACGCCAGGCCGGAGGAGCGCATTCTGGTGCTGGCGCGCTATCACCACCTTAAACCTGCCAGCCTGGAGAAAGCTGCGACCCGCTGGCCGAAATTGCAGCTCGATTTTATGACCATTCACGCCAGTAAGGGGCAGCAGGCGGATTACGTCATTGTGGTGGGGTTGCAGGAAGGGAGCGATGGCTTCCCGGCACCTGCGCGTGAATCGGTAATGGAGCAGGCTCTGCTGCCGGCAGTGGAAGAGTTCCCCGATGCGGAAGAGCGGCGATTACTGTATGTGGCGATCACCCGCGCCCGTCACCGCGTCTGGCTGCTGTTTAACAAAGAGCAGCCTTCACGCTTTGTGGACATTTTGAAGGAGATAGATGTACCGGTGGCGCGAAAACCGTAGCGGTGTGTTGCCCGGTGGCGCTGCGCTTACCGGGCTTACGGATGGTGCGGCCTGATGTCCGGCGGCGCTGCGCTTGCACGGGCCTACGGGTGTGCGGGTCGACGGTTTTGGGCTTTTCGTAGGCCGGGTAAGGCGAAGCCGCCACCCGGCAGGGCGGGCACTTACTTCAGGCGTTCAGCCAGATAGCGCTGATAATCTGGGATCAAAATCTCCACCTGGTCGTTGAACTGCGGAGAGGCAATGATAAAGTCCGCCGTCGACAGGTTGGTGGCGACGGGAATATTCCACACCGTTGCCAGACGCAGCAGCGCTTTGACGTCCGGATCGTGCGGTACGGCATTCAGGGGATCCCAGAAGAAGATCAGCACATCAATTTTTCCTTCCGAAATCTGTGCACCCACCTGCTGATCGCCGCCCATGGGGCCGCTCAGCATGGCATTAACCTCCAGCCCGGTTTCGCGATGAATCAGGTTACCGGTGGTCCCGGTGGCAGAAAGGCGGTGTTTTTCCAGCAGGGATTTGTGACGCTGTACCCAGTTGAGCAGCATCTGTTTGCAGTGATCGTGCGCCACCAGCGCGATATGTTTGCGGTCCGGCAGTGTGCGGGTTGTGAGTTCCATAATCTCTATCCGTTAGTTAACTGGTTACAGATTACTGGAAGCACCTGATGCTGCAAGGGAAAGGGATAAAAAATGCGGCTCAGGACGAGGGTTGTTGCTTCGCCCATTGCAGAAAACGGCGGCGGGTCTCGGGATCGGCCTGGGCAAACCAGTATTTTAGCCGCTGCTCTGTCAGATTCTGCGACTGCGGGGGCGGCATATCCAGCTCGGAGACGCCGGATAACAGAGTGCTGTCATCGGCCATGGTGGTGGAGAACTGCGGTAGCGAGGCGCTCTGACCGGCTTTGTTATAACGCTCGGTATCGTACTCATAGTTCACGCCGGTCGGCGTGTCGGTGATCGCCAGAATATCCAGCTTCACCGGGATCGGGGTCGCATCGCCATCCAGTAATTCAATATGCGGTGAATGATCAAAAAGTTGTGACTCTTTTTCTGTTTCCAGTCGGGGAAGGCTAAAATTAACCTGACTGATGCGCTGAGTGTTAAAGCTGGCGACCAGAGGAGGGGAGATATAGACCCGCTCTTCATGATTGCCGAGGCGAATGGTCTTCTCTACCCGAAACACAATCTGATGCGGGCCGTTATCCAGCTCGATGCTGTCCGCACCGCGCAGCAAGGAACTGGAGACTTTTTTTCCGTCCAGCACCAGCAGGTCGATGTCCGTAGAGAGCCGCAGCGTTGTGGCAAAAACGCAAACCGGCATGAGCAGCGCAAACAGACTCCAGGCAATGCCGGTTTTCATAAAAAGCCCTCTTAAAAGACGCGCGTCATGAATAATGTATCAAAATTTTTCTTCAATCATATTTACTAACATATAGACATAAGCCGGCAATTTGCCCTCATGCAGACGTATGGGATGACAGGTTGCTCTCACTGCATGGATATTGATGTTGAACACGCCAGGAGGAAGTTCATGAAACAGAACGATATTGCTGAGATCCTTTCCACCACCCGAACCATTGCGCTGGTGGGGGCAAGTGACAAACCCGATCGCCCGAGCTATCGGGTGATGAAATATCTGCTCGATCAGGGCTATCACGTGATCCCGGTATCGCCAAAAGTGGCAGGTAAAACATTGTTAGGCCAGCAGGGGTACGGCACCCTGGCAGAGGTACCGGAAAAAATCGATATGGTGGATGTATTCCGTAATTCTGAAGCTGCCTGGGGCGTCGCGCAGGAAGCCATTGCCGTCGGGGCGAAAACCCTGTGGTTACAGCTTGGGGTAATTAACGAACAGGCAGCAGTGCTGGCGCGTGACGCGGGAATGAACGTGGTGATGGACCGCTGCCCGGCGATTGAGATCCCTCGACTGGGGATGGCGAAGTAATAAAAAACCCGGTTAGCCGTTGGCTACCGGGTTTCTGGTTAGTTGCGCAGGCGCGGGGCCTGTAACTGTCTGCGGATCGTTTGCGCCAGTTCATCCATGGAAGGCTGTTCAGGGTGTTCATCCTGCTGCTCGCCACTGAGCTGGGCTTCGGCAAGATAGGTATGCACGGCCTGGCCTTCGTCGTCTTCCATCACCACGTGGTACCAGGGGGCGGCGCGGAGTTCTGCGTTCACCGCCAGCTCATCCGCTGACGGTTCGTCGAGGGAATATTCCGGGTCGATATCCACGACCACGCCCAGGTATCCTAACAGGGAGTGGCGGACCTGCTGGCCGATACCGAATTTGCTGGCAATCATAGTCACCTCCCGGGAAACGTTACTTACTCTATAGGTGAGGGCAACATTCCACTTTTCAAGTTACATGATGCGACAGGCAAATCCTTTCAGATACAGCCCTTCCGGATAGGTAGCGATCACCGGATGATCGGCCGCCTGACGGAACTGCTCTATAAATTGTACATCACGGCCAGCATCTACAGCGGCATCCGCGATAATTTTCTGGAACAATTCGGTGGTCATCAGGCCGGAACAGGAGAACGTCAGCAACACGCCACCCGGATTAAGCAGCTGGATCGCGAGCATATTGATGTCTTTATACCCACGGCAGGCGCCCATCAGCTGGTTTTTGTTCTCGACGAATTTCGGCGGATCCATCACGATAACGTCAAACTTCTCACCCTGGTCGCGATATTTGCGCAGCAGCTTGAAGACATCATCGCGCACAAATTCGGCTTTGCTCAGATCCAGCTTGTTCAGCTCAACGTTCTGTTTCGCCACGTCCAGCGCTTCCTGAGACGTGTCGACGCTCACAACCTGGCTGCAGCCGCCCATCAGAGCTGAAACCGCAAAACCACCGGTATAGGAGAAGCAGTTCAGCACGCGTTTGTCGGCGACGTACTGACGGGTCGCCAGACGGCTGTCGCGCTGATCGAGGTAGTAACCGGTTTTATGGCCACCCTGAATATCCACCAGCAGTTTCATGCCGTGCTCTTCGATAGGCAGCAGGGCCGGCGGCAGTTCACCGGTGACCGGGCCCTGGGTCAGCTCCATACCCTCTTTTTTACGCACCGCAACGTCGCTGCGATCGTAAATAGCGCATTCAGGATACTGCGCCTGCAGGGCGCTGATTAACGCCGCGCGCTGATATTCAGCACCCGCACTTAACAGCTGCAGCACCAGGAAGTTACCGAAACGGTCGATGGTCACCCCCGGCAGACCGTCGGATTCACCGGCGATCAGACGATAGCTGTCCAGCCCGTCGCGTTTTGCCAGCCAGTCGCGCCACTGCTGCGCCTGCTGCAGACGGCGAACGAAGAAAGCGATGTCGATGGTTTCATCTTTATCGAAGGTCCAGACGCGGGCGCGGATCTGAGACGCTGGCGAGTATGCGCCGCGCGCCAGCCATTTCCCCTGATGATCAACAATATCGATGGTTTCACCGAGGTTGGCTTTGCCTTCCATACGCGCAACCGCGCCGGAGAAGACCCAGGGATGGCGGCGCAACAAGGATTTCTCGCGCCCTTTGGCTAACACTAAACGTACACTCATAATTTACTATTCTGTCGATTCCAGGGAAATGGCGCGTAGAGTAGCACAGATGGTCAGGGGCAATCATCTGCGGACACTATTGAGCGTTTCGGCACAATTTAAAATCGCTCTGGCACATTACCCCTTTGCTGCGGGATTTACATTGATGTTTCCAGCTCAGCAAAAGGAAACTCGAATGAAAAAGCACATTGCAATCGCAGCAGCCACTCTGGCGGGGATGAGTTTTACGGTCTCAGCGGCATTACCTTTCAGCATCAACAGCCGGGATATTTCCGGCGAACAGCGATTAACCCAGAATCAGGTCTTCGACGGCTTTGGTTGTCATGGCGGCAACGAATCGCCGCAGCTGACATGGAAAAATCAGCCGCAGGGTACGAAAAGTTTTGCCATCACGGTGTATGACCCCGCTGCGCCTACCGGCAGCGGCTGGTGGCACTGGACGGTGGTGAACATTCCTGCACAAACGCAGGAGCTCCCTGCCGGTGCCGGCAACCAGAATAACGAGAAACTACCCGCAGGAGCTGTGCAGGGACGTAATGATTTCGGTTACTCTGGCTTTGGCGGCGCGTGCCCGCCGGAAGGAGACAAGCCTCACCCGTACCAGATAACCGTCTGGGCGCTGGATGTGGATAAACTGCCCATCGATAAAAGCGCCAGCGGCGCACTGGTCGGTTTCATGCTCAACAGCCACGCGCTGGCGAAGGCGCAATTAACCGCAACATACGCAAGATAGGGGTCGACCGGTGCAGGATTTTCATTTTCAACATAAACATCTGACCGCGGCTGAGGTCAGTGCCAGCAAAATGCATCGCCTGCATCAGGTTAAGCTGTTTTATCCTGCCATCTGCCATATTACGCACGGCAGTAAGGTGATTATTCATGAGGATAGCCGTCTTGTTGCCACCCCCGATGAGCTGATCATTATCCCGGCGAATACGCCGATGGAGATCGTTAATCAGCCAGCGCAGGGCATTTTCCATTCTGATTTGCTGCTGTTGTCGCCGGATATTATCGCGGCGTTTAAAGCCCATTACCTGCAATCCTAGCCGCGCAGCAAAACCGACTCGCTCTGTGCGCCGCTCAGCGAAGGGCTGGCCTTTATGTGGGGCAACCTGTTGCATGCAGTCCGGCATGATTTTCCCGACGAACTGCAAAAGCATCAGGCTTTCGGGCTGCTGCTGGCGCTGCTGCATGATGGGGTGGCGGGGCCGCTGCTTATCGAACGCAACGTCAATCTCACCGAGCAGGTACGGCAGTTCATCATGATGTCACCCGCCCGGGCATGGACCGCGCAGGATGTTGCCAGTCGCCTGGCCGTCAGCGTGCCGACTCTACGCCGACGCTTACGCGAAGAGTCGCACAGCTTTCGCCAGATCGTGGAGGAGGTGCGCATGGCGGTTGCGCTGTCTCAGTTACAGTCGACACGGCTGTCTGTCGGTGAGATCGCCATGCAGTGTGGGTACCTTTCCAGCTCGCGTTTTACGGCCCGTTTCCGCCAGCATTACGGGTGCTTACCCAAAACGTTACGCTAATCGTCCGGCCATAATTTGCTATTCTTGTGGTTCAGGGCCAGACACGGATAAGGGGAAATATCATGGCAAAAGTCTGCACAATCGCGTGGGTTCACGGCACGGTTCAGGGGGTTGGCTTTCGTTATAGCACCCAGCGTGAAGCTACAGATCTGGGGTTGACCGGGTACGCGCGCAATATGGATGACGGCAGCGTTGAGGTGGTGGCCTGCGGCGAAGCGGAACAGGTCGACAAACTGCTTGCCTGGCTTAAAGCGGGCGGGCCCCGCATCGCCCGGGTTGAAAAGGTCCTGTCAGAACCGCATCAACCCGACCGGGACTACGTCAATTTCGGTATTCGCTATTAAATGCACTTCACGGGCTTAGGCAGGCCGGCGATTTTGGTCGCCTGTTTTGCCGGGCCTTTCGGGAACAGTCGATACAGATAGCGGCTGTTGCCTTTCTCCTCGCCATACTTATTGGCCATCGCTTTCACCAGCATGCGGATGGCCGGGGAGGTGTTGAATTCAAGATAAAAGTCACGCACGAAACGCACCACTTCCCAGTGCTCCGGCGTCAGGGCGATAGACTCTTTTTCGGCAATGATGGCCGCCAGCCCTTCGCTCCACTGGCTGGTCTCTTTCAGATAGCCTTCGCTATCGGTCTCAATCTCTTTACCTTCAAAGTTCAGCATAATCATCACAGGTTTATCGAAAACTGCGGCAGTTTACCAAAAAAGAAAGCCCCGCATAAGCGGGGCTTTTTATACAGCACTGAGGGTTAATCGCGGCTGGCGAAGCCCAGGATGCTCAGCAGGCTAACAAAGATGTTATACAGCGACACATACAGGCTCACGGTGGCGCGGATATAGTTGGTCTCGCCGCCATGAATGATGTTGCTGGTTTCCATCAGGATCGCCCCGGAGGAGATCAGGATGAACACTGCGCTGATGGCCAGGTGCAGGGCCGGCAGCTGCAGGAAGATGTTTGCCACCATACCAATCAGCACCACCACGATGCCCGCCATCAGCATACCGCCGAGGAAAGACATGTCTTTGCGGGTGGTCAGCACATAAGCGGAACAGCAGAAGAACACCAGCGCCGTACCACCCAATGCCAGGCCGATCAGATCGCCCATCCCGGCAGACAGGTAGGTGTTAAGCATTGGCCCCAGGATATAGCCCAGGAAACCGGTGAAGGCGAAGGCGGACAAAATACCTACCGGCTTGTCAGCGGTTTTGTAGGTCAGGAACATCAGACCGTACATGCCGACCAGCGTCAGAATCAGACCCGGAGACGGCAGCATCAGCACGGTGCTGGCGGTTGCCGTCAGTGCAGAAAAGGCCAGCGTCAGGCTGAGCATAAAGTAGGTATTGCGCAGCACCTTGTGTGTGCTGAGTAGCGATGTGCGGTCGCGTGAAGAACTAATTATACGATCCATGAGTCACTCTCTTATGACAGATGTAATTAACGGCAAGAATAGGAAACGACGCGCCGGTTACAAAGTGGTTTTACCCATCTTTACTCAGCGTCTTAGGGGAAGAGCCAGCATGAAATGTTCCACAACGCACCATATGCAGAACGAACCGCGGTTTGTCAGGATTAATCAGATCAAGCTCTTATAGGTCACTGAAATATATTGCCTTATTCCAGCCGCAACGCTAAGAGTTATTTTGCGTCGACAAAACGAAACGATAAGGCGAAGGACATGAAACCATCATCACGCGCGACATTTACACTCTCTTTGCTGACGGCAGGCATCCTTTGCGCAAGCGCAACGGCCTTTGCCGCCAGCGTACCGGCAGGCACTGAGCTGGCAGAGAAGCAGGAACTGGTCAGGAATAATGGCAATGAACCGGCATCGCTCGATCCGCATAAAGTCGAAAGCGACGTCGAATTCAATATTATCAGCGATTTGTTCGAAGGTCTGGTCAGCGTCTCGCCGGACGGGGAGATCCAACCGCGGCTGGCTGAGAAATGGGAGAATAAGGAAAACACCGTCTGGACGTTCCATCTTCGCCCGGGCATTACCTGGAGTGACGGCACCGCCATCACCGCTCAGGACGTGGTCTGGAGCTGGCAACGGCTGGTGGATACTAAAACTGCTTCGCCCTACGCCAGCTACCCCGGCAGCATGCATCTGCTGAACGCCACCGATATCGCCGAGGGCAAGAAATCTCCCGACACCCTGGGAGTAAAAGCCCTGAATGACACCACCCTTGAAGTGACGCTAACCCAGCCTAACGCCGCCTTTCTTGCCATGCTGGCGCACCCGTCGCTGGTGCCGGTCGATAAGGTGCTGATTGGCCGCTATGGCGATAAGTGGACCAAGCCGGAGCACTTTGTCAGCAGCGGGCCCTATACCCTCAGCCAGTGGGTGGTCAACGAGCGGATCGTTGCCGAGCGTAACCCGCGCTACTGGGACAACGCCCATACGGTGATCAACAAGGTGACGTACCTGCCGATCGCCTCCGAAGCCGCCGACGTCAACCGCTACAAGGCGGACGAAATTGATATTGTCTATACCGTGCCAATCAACCAGTTTTCCCAGCTGCAAAAAACGCTGGGCAGCGAGCTGGATGTCTCCCCGCAACTGGCGACTTATTACTACGAATTCAACACCACCCGCCCGCCGTTTAACGACCCGCGCGTGCGTCAGGCGCTGAACCTGGCGTTGGATAAAGACATTATCGCCGGGAAGGTGTTAGGGCAGGGGCAGCGTCCGGCGTGGGTCATCAGCCAGCCGGATATCGGCGGCGTCAAACTGCACAATCCGGACTACGCCAGCTGGCCGCTGGAAAAACGCATTGCCGAAGCGAAAAAACTGCTGAACGAGGCGGGCTATAACGACAGCCATCCGCTGAGCTTTAATCTGCTGTATAACACCTCGGAGTCGCACCAGCGGATTGCCATCGCTGCCAGCTCGATGTGGAAGAAAAACCTCGGCGTGGAGGCGAAGCTGCAAAACCAGGAGTGGAAAACGATGCTGGACACCATGCACACCCACAACTTTGATGCGGTGCGCTATGCCTGGATCGCCGATTACGACGATGCGGCCACCTTCCTGAATAACTTCCGTACCGGCGACAGTCAAAATACCAGCCAGTACAGCAATCCGGCCTATGACGAGGCGCTGGACAACGCCGCAAAAGCGAAGACCACCGCCGAGCGCGGCACCTTCTACCAGCAGGCTGAAGATCTGCTGGCGCGGGACGTACCGGCGATCCCGGTCTATCACTACGTGCGCACCCACCTGGTGAAGCCGTGGGTAGGGGGCTTTACGCCGGATAAGCTGGGGTATTACTTCACCAAAGATATGTATATTAAAAAGCACTAAGGGTCGCAGGTAAGACACTGTGCTGAGAAAATGGTCAATGCGTTGTCTATTCAACCGATTAAACGCATTTTGACTATTTTTCAGGCGAACGATCGCGGGTGCGCTTTACAGGGTGCCCGGAGGTGTTTATAGTTCGCCTCACTTAGGAAGCGTGGCCGAGCGGTTGAAGGCACCGGTCTTGAAAACCGGCGACCCGAAAGGGTTCTAGAGTTCGAATCTCTACGCTTCCGCCAAATTTGAAAGCCCTGCGATAGCAATATCGCAGGGCTTTTTTGTTACTGCTTTTTATTAAAAGCTGATACCGTTTAAACAATGAGTTTAACCAGCTCACTGAGCAGGGCCCACCGGTCATCACAGGCAGTGGCCAGTGTTGCGGTCACCAGCCGGAAGGACAGGAATGCTAAATGAATAGAAATAGCAATCAGGAATGAAGTACTTCATATTGCAATGAAAATATAATTTCTCTGCTGTCTTCATTTTCTTTTCTACTTAGTTACAATATCCACTTGAAAATATGGGTGAGTAAATTCTCATAAGAAAATAAGTTGTTAACTACGCATCAAAGCTAATTAATAATAAAGAGGATTTGTTATGGGTGTAAGACAAGATGGTGATGGGAATTATGTAACAAATGCCAGACCTCATTTACAGTACGATACTGAATCACAGGCTCGAATTGCAGACGCGAAGGAAAAATATCAATCAGAACTTGCTAACTCTGCTCTTAATTCGTCGCATCATGAGGGTGATCAGGTTATAGGTCAGGTTATTGGGTATCTTATAGTCGCCTGCCTGGCCTGGGCGATTGTTTTTGGTTTAATTCTCATTCCCGGGCTCAATTCTGCGGGTATGTTAGTTTATCAGGGCGGTATTCTCGCAGTTCCTGGCGGGATCGTATGGTTTGTACTCAAGGGTGCATACTCTATTCTTACTGTACCCATGATGATAGGGAGTGTGGTTAATCCCTACGATCTGGGTACAAATCTGATATGGCAGGCCATTGTGATGGCGATCACTACAGTCGTCATTTATAAATTCAGGCGAAAAATTAAAAAAACCATTTTATACCTGACAGGGTTTCTCGCGATACTGGCCTATATTTCCGTTGGGCTTGTTGCGCTCAATGATAACTTATGGTCGGCTTTTAAAATGTTCCCCTATCTTTGATTAATATCCTGTCCAGTTGTTCATTTATGAAATTGGCAGTTTTATCTGATTCCCGGTATGTCTGCCGGGAATCTCTGTTCTGTCGTAGTGCGGAGTTTATAAAGAATATACAGCAACCGAACGCACTCAGTCTTTCTGTATAATTAAACGCGAATAGACAGTGGCTTTACTCGGATCCATCTGGGAAGTCGATGCCATCTGATCGCTTACTTGCACAATTTTCCAGCCCTGTTTTGCCAGTTCTGGAAGAGTACCTTTAATGCCACTCCCGCAGGTGAAAACCGTGCTGTCATTAATATCTTGTCGACCGCTTGCCAAAGCACTAACTTCAGGCGAACCACAAAAATGCGCTTCTCCGGCAGCAACCGATGCGCTCATACCCAGGAAAATTGTCATGAATAGTATCTTCTTCATTTTATTGCCCCTTCTTAGTCATGCTTTATTTCCCTGGGGAAATAAATCGCCGTAAGTGATCTGTTTATATATTCTGCCGCGAAGCTCATTTAATCGTATATTTATTATGAAACTTAATAACTTCCTTAAAAATCAGCGTTACTGTGAAAATTTCAAAATACTACATGCTAATCTCTTCAGCAACTAAGCACCGAATGATTTATGATAAACCTACTAATAATCATGATGCTTATGCCAAGCGGAAGAGATATTCTGGCAATTATTTGTGCAGGAGAGGTTTGCCAGGGCCAGCATTGCTTCAACTACCCGGGTGCCGCATAAAGCCGTTTGCTATTACACGCGCGGCGTCACGGTATCAGGTAGCCCCTTAGAACCTGCGTTATCGTTGCAATAACGCAGGCGTTTTATTATTTAATCAAAACGTGATTCGCTCGCGTCCCAGCTCCAGGCATTATCGCCAGTTTTCTTATCGCCGAGTTCCTGATAAACAAAGTTATAAAACTCTGCGCTGGCATCGTAACCAGAGTAGTCGACTGCCGCCAGGCCAACGAACGCTCCGGTAAAGAAGCCGCCGTAGCTTTGCAGGACATAATCATCAGAAAGAATAGCGGCATCTAATTTAACAGGGATCTCTGTGAAAGTGACGCCATCGAAGCTGTATTCATACGTATAAGTTTCCTTCCGAACTTTCGTGCGGAACCAGACAAATTCTGTGCCCTCCGGGATCTTGATGGCGTTATCTTTCAAATAAGAGATATATTTTCCACGGTTATTCTCACCTATTTCGATGACAGAGCCGTTGATTTCATTCCAGGTAATGAAAACGAAACTCCAGTGACGGTCATTATAATAATTCGTCAATCCTGCCATTTGTTGGTAATTAAATGGATTAAATTTGACTTTAACCTGAGCATCAAAATAAAAGGCTTGCCAGCGTCGGGCAATCAGCGAAAGGTTATGGGTATTCGCTAAAGAACCCTGTCCCGTTAACGTCAGCCTTCCATCGCCCGTGGTACCCATTTTTTCTGTAAAGGGGACACGAAGCGTATTCCAGTTAATATCGAGTGTCGCCGTTTTAAAATCATCGTGCTGGCTGTGATCTTTTGCGCTTTCGGTATAAATGGCATCGGCCGGCCCTTCGACAAAGGTTTTTCCACCATGGCCTCCCGCAATACGTGGCCAGCCATCTTCATCCCAGTACACTTTCTGAATAGACGTTTCCCGGCCAAGGGTTGACCAACCACGAGGATCGTAGGCTGACTCACCTGCACGATTCCACGGACGTGCGCAGAGCGAGGCATAATACCACTCACCGCTGGGGGTGGACACCAACGCCCCATGCCCCTGCTTCTGGATATAGCTGTCTGGCGTATCGACGTTAGTTAAGAAGACTTCGCCGGGCTCTGTTTCAAAACTGTTGGCATCTAACGTTTTGGAACGTGCAACAACCTCCTGATGGGTAAACACGGTTCCCCCCTGAGCGGCGAAAAGATAGTAGTACCCGTTCAGCTTGTAGAGATGTGGCCCCTCAACAAGTGCAACGGCAGTGCCGCGATAAATAGTACGCGCTGTCTCTGGTTTTAATTTTAATGTCCTGGTATCCAGCTCCGTTAAGGTAATACCATCAAAGGGATGATGGTACTCTCGGTGATCCCAGGTTTGTTGAACCAAATATTTACGCCCGTCTTCATCATGGAACAGTGACGCATCAAAGCCGACGCCATTTAGTTTGATGGGATCGGTCCACGGACCACGTATATCTGTTGCGGTGGTCAGATAATTTGTCATGTCCTTAAAAGCGCCTTCTGTGATTTTCACATCTGTATAAACCAACCAGAATTTGCCATCGGCGTATGAGAGCGCCGGAGCCCAAATCCCGCCAGAAGAGGGGTTGCCTTTCATATCCAGAAGCGCTGTTGTGGACAGAGGACTGGGCAGAAGAGTCCAGTTTTGCAGGTCTTTTGATTCATGCAAGCGAACGCCAGGGAACCACTCAAACGTTGAGTTTGCGATATAGTAGGTATCTTCTACACGGATAATGCTTGGGTCTGGGTTAAAACCAGGGAGTACAGGGTTCTGAATAAGTGACATAACATTCTACCTTTTAAATTTTACTGGCTTATATCGTTCTAAGACTTTTTAATGAAAATAAAACTAAACGCGGATCTCATCAAGCTGACGGTTAATATCCGTGACATGTTTATCTGAGATAGGATAAATGTGAATAACGATCATCGAGATAAAGGCTAACACGATTGGGATCCAGACCGCAGTGATGATTATTCCGTCAATAGCATTGGCGCTCTGTTGTGCCCCTGTTTCGTTAAAGCCATAAACAGCCAGTAACCACAGTGGAATCGCTCCGCCGATAGTAAAACCAATTTTGAAAAAGAGACCCATAATGGCGTTGATGATGGCAGCATTTCGCTTGCCTGATTTTAATTCACCATAAGCAATGACTTCAGGAACAAGTGCCCACATGAATCCGGTAGCCGACGTTAAGCCCCACTGTTTAATGAATGTAGCGATGTAAGCCAGCCAGAGCGCATCATGCATACCCTCACGTGACCAAACGTAAGTTAATAATTCCCCTACAATAAACATGCCCAGGAAAATGTGGAAGAACCCTTTTTTACCGAAGATTTTCTTCAGTTTGGGCCAAAAAATCGGGAACAGGATGCCCGGTATTGAGGCGACAAGGCCAACGGCGCCCATCCATTCGGAATGGCCGACAACGTACTGATTGAAAAAGCCATTTACCGTGTTCATGAAGAACATGAACGTAAACGCCAGCATGAAAAAGAGTCCGAGAATAACCAGAGGGCGGTTATTTTTGAGTTCAAGGAATAAATCTGTCGTTTTTACGTTGGCCGTTTGCTCGGCAGAGGCAACCACACGTTCTTTAGTGAATTTATAGCAAATGAAAAGTGCAACCGCTCCGATTACCATATAAATCGAGTAAACGCCAAACCAGGCGTAATTCGCTGATGGATCGGTATAGTTGCCCATATTGAGCTCAAGGCCAAAGAACCCCGTATCCTTAAGGCTCCGATCCTTTGGTGAGGCCATCTGGACAAACATAGGGAAGAGGGTATAGACCAGCAGATTGGCACTGTTAGCCAACATCATTCGCGTACTGGTCAGTTTATCAATCGATTCAGGATCTCTTGTTAAAGAAGCATTCAGGGAACCATAAGGTATGTTCACTACGGAATAAACGAGATCCAGTGCCAGATAAACGATAAACGCAAAGGGAACGGAACCTTTGACGCCCGGAATGGGCGCAAAAAGTAAAGCGGAAAGAATAACGAGCGGAACGCCGGCCCTTAAAATCCAGGGGCGATACTTGCCAGCCGCTGAACTTCTTTTGTCAACATAGGTTCCCACCATCGGATCCCAAAAAACATTGATGATGCGCACGAACAGAAATATGAATCCCGCCGTTGCTGTACCGATTGTATTTACAGTCAACATGTGAAGTGCCAGAAAACCTCCTATCGTCCCAAACACAAGGTTTTGCGCAAAGTCACCCATCCCGTAACCAATCCGTTCCCCACGAGATAATTTATGATATTCATCATGCCGGCTTTGCATTATGTTTTTACTCATTCTAATCCGATCTCCGATTTGTTTTATGAATGTTAAGCTCTTTCTGACACAGGTGGTCCGGGAGAATCCATTACGTTTTTAAATTAAGTAATTATGTTTTTTTACTTCTGTGATCGTCGAGTGCTGGTTTATATAGACTCGCTAAATAGTTCAGCCGCCGGGTTGTCAATGTGGTGGAAATATAAGGTTATTTTTGCGACGCGGTTCACGTTTGAGCATTATCTTACTCTGATAGTGAAATAACGTAATTGAGCAATCGGCCAGAAAAATAGAGGGTATGTCTCAGCCGATTATTGGCCGCTTCCTGTGAGCGCCCGCATTTTTTGAATTCAACATGAATAATTCTGTGAAGGAGATAACCTTACGATAATAGTGTGAACCTCTGGACCCTAAAAAATAAAAATCAACCTTTTCTGATGATAGCGACATATTCTGTCAATCCGGAACGGGGTGGTTATTGTCTGAATAAAATTTAAATATATTGAGATAACCATGAATATGATTAAAAAACTTCCATTAACAATGGCGGTTATCGCCGCGCTTTGCCCACTTTCTGTCCTCGCCCAGGAGTTTACGCAGGAGCAAATCGACGCCATTGTGGCCAGAGCGGTGGATAAAGCCCTGGCGGATCGCCAGGCGAAAATGGATGCCGCGGTGGCGAAAAAAGCCGACGTCATCAACGAACCGCAAAGCGCCGCCCAGTCCCCGGATATGGCGATCCCGTTCGGGATTAAATTTACCGGCTATGCCCGCTACGGGGCCCACTTCCAGGCCGCCGATCAGAAATACGTCGCGGTGGACGGCTCGTATAACGGCGCCTCGGCGATCGGCCGTCTGGGTAACGAAGGCAACGGCGGCGAGTTCCAGCTCTCCAAGGCCTTTAAGGGCGAAAACGGCGCCATCTGGGACGTCAACGTGATGATCGACCACTGGGGCGACGAGGTTAACCTGAAGAAGGCCTACGCCGGGGTGACCAACATTCTGGCGTCCAACCCGAACGCCTATCTCTGGGCCGGGCGTGACTTCCACCAGCGTCCGCAGCAGGGCATCAACGACTACTTCTGGATGAACCACGACGGCCAGGGTGCCGGGGTGAAGAACTTCGACATCGGCGGCGTGCAGTTTGACGTGGCGACCGTGGCGGCAGTCGAATCCTGTAGCCCGGAAGTGATGGACGACGAGGCCAACCCGTCGCGCATCACCTGTACCGGCGGCTCCGGTACCGGCGACAAGGGCAACTATGCGGCCACCTCCAAAATTCACGGCATGAAGCTCGGCCCCATCGACCTGGAGCTGTACGCCAACTACGGCTTTGACTCGAAAGCCATCGAAACGGAAGAGCGCACCAACGCCTGGCAGGGCGGCGTGGTCCTGAGCCACACCAACGACAGCGGCGTGAACAAGGTGATCGCCCGCTACTCTGATAACTCCGATAACAGCGTGTTCAACAAAACCGAGGACCTGACCACGGTGTACGCCAGCTTCGAAGGGCTGCACAAGTTCACCCAGGCGACCCAGGTGGAGTACATTCTGGCCTTCCACGACTACGACAACAGCCGTGACAGCACCGACAACCGCAAGAACTACAACGCCATCGTGCGGCCGATGCACTGGTGGAACGATGTGCACTCCACCTGGCTGGAAGCGGGCTGGCAGCATGTTGATTACGACAACGGCGGGGATAACAAGGGCTGGAAGCTGACCCTGTCGCAGAACATGTCCATTGCGATGGGCCCGGAATTCCGTCCGATGCTGCGCTTCTACGTCACCGGCGGTAAGGTGGATAACGAACGCACCGCCCGCGTGAACAACACGAAAGATGAAACGCTCGACGACTTCAACGTCGGCGCGATGTGGGAAGCCTGGTTCTAAATCAACTGCGCCCGGCGGCGCTGCGCTTACCCGGCCTACGGTTTTTGTAGGCCCGTGCAAGCGCAGCGCCGCCGGGCTAGACCCGTGGTCCGCCGTTTCACCAGCTGCGCCCTGAACACCCGGCGGGCCGGTTTTTCCGCATCTGCTGCAAGCAGCATGTCACAGGCAGCCTCCGCCATCTCTGCCAGCGGTTGGGCGAAGGTCGTCAACTGATACCCCAGCCAGCTTGCCTGTTCGATATCATCAAAACCAATAACGCTGATGTCCTCCGGAATGCGCAGGCCAAACTCGTGGCGGGCGGCATCGATAAAACCGCAGGCGATGAGATCCGTGACGCAGAAGACGCCGTCCGGCACAGAAGCCTGGCTGAGCAATTCCCGTGCGGCGAGGACGCCGGTCTGGTAACTGGCGCTGCCGGGACGGATAAGCGTGACCTCGCTCCCCGTTTCGGCGGCGGCGTCCAGAAAGCGCGTTTCACGGGTAATCATGCTCGGGGAGCGGGCAGAGGAGGAGACCACAGCCAGACGACGGCAATGCGCAGCCAACAGGTGGTCAAAAGCCTCCTTCATCGTCGAGCTGTAATCGATATCAATATTGTCCGCGCTGGGAAACTGGCCCATACGGTTGATGGCAATCACCTGTTGCCCGCTCTGCAGGCAGAGTTCAATCAATGACCCGGGTGGTTTGCCCGACAGCACGATGGTGGCGGTTGAGCGATAGTTCAGCGTTTGCTGCAGCGCCTCCCGGGCACTCGTTTCGTCGTCGTCGGTATTGATCACCATCACCGCGCGTCCGGCCTGGTGCAGACGGCGGGTCAGGTGGTCGAGCAGGCTGGACTGCCAGGGAAACGACAGATTGCCGCCCAGAATACAGACTGGACGACTCTCCTCCCGGGAGAGCCCCCGCGCCAGATGATTGACGTGGTAATTCAGCGCTTCAGCGGCGGCCAGCACTTTACGCCGGGTATCCTCAGACACGCTGCGACCCGGCGTAAAGGTGCGTGACACCGCAGAACGGGAGACCCCCGCCAGGCGCGCCACCTCGGTGGCGCTGGCGAAGCCGGGATTTTTCCGCAGGCTGTTATTGCTCATGACGCTGTTCCACTCCGGCGATGGCCCGTTCGCGGATAATGGCATGTTCGGCCAGGCGGATCAGCGACGGCTTCGGCGTTTCATACCACTCGTCCGGCTGGAGCTGGCGTCGGTCGCGGATAAGATCGATAGCTGCCTCGAGCGTCGGGAAGCGTGCCGGGCACTCCAGATGCATAAACAGCGCCACCAGAGCGACAGAGCGGCTGCGCCCGCCGCGACAGTTGACGAGGATATTGCCGCGCTTGCGGACAGGGTAGGAGGCTTTATCCGGGATCTGCTGGAGCAACGCCGAACGCATCAGCTGATAGCCAGCGTGCAGCATTTCTGGTGCATTGCCTTCGCCGTCGACCAGCCCCAGCTTGTAATAGCGGACCGGGCCTGAACCATGAGATAACAGGTGCGGAGGCGCACTGGCTTCCGGACGTATCACCCAGTCGATATCGAGGTTGACCGCGCAGTTAATCACGACCCCGATATCATGTTCGGCCAGCAGGGCCGCATCGCTGACACCACTGGATCCGCCAATATAAATATCCACGCCCCAGCCGGGAAAATCCTCGGCGATCAGGCTGATGGGCGGGCGAGGGTAGTGCCCTGCCGCGTGTTTCGCCTCTGTTTCGATCGTCAGCGGGATCCCTGCCGCAGCCGCAAGTTTCGCCGCAATGCCTGGCGCGGCAGCCAGCACCGGCAGGCCGTTGAAAATTCCCCCGGCAGTTTCAGGAATAACCCCCGTCACGCCACCGGCTTCGCGCACCAGTAAAAGCCCCGCCAGGCAATCCCAGGCGTTCATATGAATTTCGAGATACCCGTCGGTGCGGCCTTCCGCCACCCAGGCCAGCGCCAGCGCCCCGGAGCCGCCCCGACGCACGCTGGCGCCCAGCGTGAGCAGTGAGCCCAGCACCTTAAGATAGTGATTCTGGCTATGACGGGAAGACCAGCCCAGCTCAACGGCGGCCCGCTGCGGGTCGGTAATGGCGGTGCAGCGCAGCGGCTGGTCGTTTTTCAGGGCGTAATGGCCGCGACGGGCCAGATAAAGCTCCTGGCTTACCGGGTTATAAATCGCCCCCAGTTCGGTAACACCCTGGCGAACCCACGCCATGCAGACACAAAAATGGGGGATGCCGCGGGCAAAGTTGGCGGTGCCGTCGATGGGATCCACCACCCACAGGCTCTCCGCGCTGGCAGGCTGGCTGGCGGACTCTTCGCCGAGGATCAAGTCGTCCGGGAACGCCCCGGCAAGGGCCTCCAGAACCTGCTTCTCAACGAAGGTATCGGCCTCGGTCAGGAGATCCTGATGGCCCTTCAGTTCATACTCGCCCGCTTTTCGCGACCGGAAGAAGCGCAGGGCAGTATCCCCGGCGTCAACGATAATGCGCCTCAGCGCGGCTTCCCGCTGTTCAATATCATGAGTAGTCAAAGTGTGCTGCCTGTTCAGAATGAAAATGTACGCTGAAAACTACTTTTTGTAGTTCAGGCTCCAGATGTCCTGCCAGTCCTGGCGGCTCGCCCAGTCGCCCTGGGCTGTGGCCGTCAGGTATTCCATCAGCTCGCCGCGATGTTTTTCAATCCCGGAGGCTTCGTCAGCGGGGAGGTTTACCTTCTGGTTGGTGGACATTTTACCGTCCACGCCCTGGGGCGCGATGCCTTCGGCGGTCAGCAGATAGTGGGTAAAGAGCTTCGCGGTGTTCGGGCTTTTACTGCCGGTGGCGACCACGCCGAGGCTGGGGTAGTTCCAGCCGATGAACGGCTTCAGGCCGCTGCACAGACCCAGCTTCATCCCCTGCTTGTTGTCGCGGAACTTGGCGGTTGACACCAGGCCGACAAAGTCGGTTTTGCTGTCCGGCGCGCCGATGGCGGATGCCGCGTCGTTATCGGAGTGAGTGAGCAGTACACCGTTGGCCGCCAGCGCCTTCACAAAGGCTGCGGTTGCGGATTTTTCGTCGGTTTGCAGCGGCTTGCCAAATTGCTGCTGATAAGCATCACGAACCTGCCGATCGTAGTGGGTTTCCATCTGGCTGAACCAGTCGGTATAGGCCGGTTTGCTGGTGGGATCCTGCATTGCGACGCGGCCCCGCCATTTCGGCTCGGTCAACTGCCAGAGGTTTGTCACCGGGCAGGTAGCGTGATGATCGGTATTATAGGCAAACACGTTTGGCGCCAGCACCACCGTCAGGGGCTCCTGATAGCGGGCGGCAATGTCGCCTTTCAGATCGTCCGGCACCCAGCTCTGGACATAGCCTTTTTTGAGTAGCTGCGTCATCCCGGCAGGGGCGTCCTCAACGATAGCGACATCGGCGCGAACGTTTTTGGCCTGCGCTTCCCGGCTCATGATCTCAATGATTTGCGGCGCATCGGCTTTCACGCCCACGGCCTGCAAGCCGTACTGCTCGCTAAAGGCTTTTGCCTGCTGCACGATTTTACCGGTCGAGGCATAAACGGTAATCGGCTGCTCCTGTTTCGCGGCGGCGATCAGCTTTTGCAGATCGAAGGTTTCAGCCTGAGCGACGGCGCTGCTCAGCAGGGCACTGGTGATAAGGACGGCGGACAACTTGCGCTTCATGTGAATTCCTTAAGGGTCAATGGGGTTAATTCGCGGTCACGTCGTGACGCAGTCCGTTGCGGTTGAAAAAGTGCAGGGACGAGGTCGGGAGCTGGCAATGCACCTGCTGACGCGTCTGCCAGCGCGGTCGCAGCTGCGTGGAGTGGAACAGCCGATCTTCCCCGGCCACCAGCTCAATCACCCAGCTTCCACCGGTGGGCATAATGTTATCGATGGTCATCGGAACGGCGTTGCTGCAAGACTCTGCGCTCAGCACAATCTCTTCCGGGCGGATACCGCAGAGCTGGGTCTGATCGTGCAGGGTAAAGCGCCGTTGCAGATGCTGCGCCAGCTCGCTGCAGGGCTGGTGCAGCGGGATCATGTTCAGGCGCGGGGTGCCAATAAATTCCGCGACAAAGCGGTTGGCCGGGGTAGCGTAAATCTCATCCGGGGTGCCCACCTGCTGCATCTGTCCGGCGCTCATCACCGCAATGGTGGTGGCAAGGGTCATCGCCTCCCACTGATCGTGGCTGACAAACACGATGGTGGTGCCGAAAGTTTCATGCAGGCGACGCAGCTCGGCGCGCATCTCCAGGCGCAGCGTGGCGTCGAGATTCGAGAGCGGCTCGTCCAGCAGCAGCACGCCAGGATTGACCGCCAGCATACGGGCCAGGGCCACGCGCTGCTGCTGGCCGCCGGAGAGCTGCGCCGGATAGCGTTTGGCGTAATCGGCAATGCGCAGTTTTTCCATCACGTCCTGGCAGCGGGCGATACGCGCTTTGGCGGGCACTTTCTGCAGCCGCAGGCCGAAATCCACGTTCTGCTCGACGGTCATATGCGGCCAGAGCGCATAGCTCTGGAAGACCAGCCCGATGCCGCGCTTTTCCGGCGGCACGTACGTGCCCCGGGCGATGGAATCAACAACCTTGTCGCCAATGCTAATTTCCCCGCCGCTGGCGTGCTCAATGCCGGCAATCATCCGCAGGATGGTGGTCTTGCCGCAGCCGGACGGCCCCAGCAGACACATAAACTCGCCGTCTTTCACCGTCAGGTTGATGTTGTTCACCGCCGGAGCATTGCTGCCAGGGTAGGTTTTGGTGAGATTCGTTAATTGAATATCAGGCATCTTATTTCTCCAGACCATCAGCCAGACCGGTACCGGTGATCCGCTGGATCATCACCGTGCCAGCCCATGAAATCAGGGCAATCATCAGCACCACGGCATTGGCCGCCTGCTGGTAGTTGTAGTCAATCAGGCGCAGGGACCAGGTCGTCAGCACGTCGGTGGCCGGGGTGGCGAGGATGACGAACAGGCTGACCCCCTTAATCCCTGAGATAAACGGCAGCAGGATCCCGGTCGCCAGCGGCGCAGCCTGAATCGGGATGACGATGCGGCGAAGTCGGGCGAACCAGCCGGCACCGGCAATCCGCGCCGCTTCT
Source organism: Leclercia adecarboxylata (assembly GCF_006874705.1). Taxonomy (NCBI): domain Bacteria; kingdom Pseudomonadati; phylum Pseudomonadota; class Gammaproteobacteria; order Enterobacterales; family Enterobacteriaceae; genus Leclercia; species Leclercia adecarboxylata. The sequence continues at coordinate 3,526,778 of NZ_CP035382.1, forward strand.
TCGGCTTCTTTGCCGAGCTGGGTCATCGCCGCGATGCCGGAGCGGCTGGCGTAGGGCATTTTTTCGGCAATCAGCGCGAGGATCAGAATAAACGGGGTGCCGTACAGGGCCGGAACCGGCCCCCGGGCCACGGCAAACAGCGACAGAAAGGCGGCGGCGAAGGCAATGCCCGGCACCAGATAGGGCAGGAAGATCAGCTGGCGCAGGAAGGCGGCGACCCAGCGGAAGTGGCAGCGCAGCACCGCGTAGCCCACCAGCAGGCCCAGCACGCCGCAGGCGAGAGAGGCCGAGCCGACGATGACCAGCGTGTTCCCCACCGTGCGCCAGAATTCGGGGCTCAGCAGAATACCGTTGTGCAGGGCTACGGTGTCGAGGTTGTGACCAATCCAGTAATCGAGGGTAAAGTTATCGGCGCTAAAGCGGCCCGGGAGGATCATCACCGTTGACAGGAACAGGGTCAGCAGCGGGATCGCCACTCCCATCAGCACGAATACCAGCGGCAGGGCGGTAGCGGCGCTGCGCCAGCGTCCCAGGCTACGCCGGCGCTCCATCACCCCTTTTCCGCCGAGGGTCACAAAGCGTTTCGCCTCGCGCAGCATTTTCATATCCAGCATCAGGGTCAGCATGCCCATCAGCATGATCACCGCCGCAATCACCGCCGCCACGCCGGACTGACGCGTGCCGATGGCCCGGTACAGCCCGGTGGAGAGCGTATCGAAATGCACCGGCAGGCCAAGAATATAGGGCAGGGCGAACTCGCCGATACAGTCAGCGAAAATCAGCAGGGCGGCAGAGAGCAGCGCCGGGCGTACCAGCGGGATGATAATTTTAAAGGCGATAACCCGGCGGGATGCGCCGAGAACCTGGGCGCACTCCTCCATCTGGCTGTCCATGCGCTTCAGGGCGTTACCGACAATCAGGATCACCAGCGGGGCGTAGTGCAGCGCCATAATGGTCACGATGGGGAAATAGCCGTAGGCCATCCAGTTCGGGGTCTGGATCCCCATCGCCTCCAGCCATCCCGGCTGCCCGCCGATGGCGTGATTCTTGAAGATGGTGCTCCATGCCAGGGCGAAGGTCCAGGAGGGCAGCATAAAGGGGACGATAAGCAGGGTGGCAAACCACTTGCGGCCCGCGATATCGGTACGATTCACCAGCCATGCCAGCACGATGCCAACCACCAGGGCGATGGTGACGGTGCTCAGCGCCACCGCCAGGGTATTAAGCAACGGCGTCCAGAGCAGGATATCGGACATACGCGAACTGAGCGTGCGCAGCAGGTACCAGGCGGTAAATGCCCCCTCGGTTGCTCCGGTACGGCCTTCATCGCCGCTCTGCACCAGCACCGCGTTCAGCAACACGGAAATGACCGGAGCCAGGATTATCCAGCTGAACAGCGCGAGCAGCAGCACAGCCAGCAGGTTGGCGGGCTCATGGCTGACAATCGACAGAGTATGGCGGAGCTTTTGCCACGCGCTGTGGCGTGGGTAGATATCAGATGGGTAAGACACTCGTTGACCCCTGGCTGTGAAAGACAGTCAGGAATATATCGACGCAATGTTACATTTTTGCTAAAAGTTTGCACATATGTGCAAAAAAGTGCGCCGGGTGCAAAACTGGAACATTATCAAATTCTTCAATTAGCCTCTTTACATAGCGCACAGAGATGTTTATAGTGCGCCTCACTCTGGAAGCGTGGCCGAGCGGTTGAAGGCACCGGTCTTGAAAACCGGCGACCCGAAAGGGTTCTAGAGTTCGAATCTCTACGCTTCCGCCAAATTTAAGGCGAAATCAAAATTTACGATAATTTTCGGTTTCTCCTGCATAAAAAGCCCGTGAAAACGGGCTTTTTTGTATCTAGAATCTGTACCTCTCTCACTCAGAATCTTTTCCGTTACTCATCTTGCAGGTGAGGGCAAATCCCATCTATGTTCTGCGAAGGAAGAGACTCGATGAGTAAAAAGCGTTTTACAGACGAACAAATTGCAGATTTTCTTCGCCAGGCTAAAGAAGGCGTACCTGATAAAGCGTTGTGCGAAAAATATGCTTTTAGTATCAGTACACTTCGACGCTGGAAAGCGCTGCATGATAGCGCCATCAGGCAAAAATTAAAAAAAATGGAATCTACCGCAGCAGTCGTCTATTTGGGCATAATAGCTGTTAGCTTGCTGCTGGCGATCTTTTCTCATAAGGTCGGTGGTGTGTTATTCATATTTTTCATGCTGGGTTATTGCGTTTATTATATTGCTCAATTTCGTAAGACGTCCGGATTATTTGTTGCAACGGATAATGTCTTTGTTTCTCGCACAGGATTGGGGGCAAGTAATGCATTTTACTGGTTCAGCTGGATATTTGTTATTTTGTTCACGCTCTGCGCGGCATATATGATTTTGCGTTAATTCTTATTCCCGCGCCTTCGAGCAGAACTTGTCTCTTTTTTAACTTAGCAATGGTGAGTGCTTTGGTTCACTTCATCATTATCTAATCTGTTCTCGCAGAGTTTTGGGCTTTTTTATCTCTGAGCGCTTGAAGAGTACCCGTGATGCCACGGGTACTTGCCAGAGACAGGATCAGGACTTAAACAGGTTCTTCAGCGTGTGGGGCTGACAGCGCAGATACTGATCCGGCGCATGCACCTGCGCACCCAGCTCCGCCGCCGCATGCCACGGCCAGCGCGGATTGTAGAGCGCGCCACGGGCGATCCCGATGATATCCGCATCTCCGCTGGCGACGATGGATTCTGCATGTTCCGGGTCGGTGATTAACCCCACCGCCACCACCGGAATCTTCACGGCAGCTTTCACCGCTCTTGCCAGCGGCACCTGATAGCCTGGGTAGACCTCAATCTGCTGATCGGGGTGCAGGCCGCCGCTGGAGACGTGAATCGCATCCACTCCGCGGGCTTCCAGCATCTTCGAGAACTCCACGGCTTCCTCGAGGTTAAACCCGCCCTCAACCCAGTCCGTCGCGGAGATACGCACGCTGATCGCTTTATCGGCAGGGAAGGCTTCCCGCACCGCGTCGACGATCTCCAGCGGGAAGCGGGCCCGGTTTTCCAGCGAACCGCCGTAATTATCCGTGCGCTGGTTAGAGAGCGGGGATAAAAATTGATGTAACAGATAGCCATGCGCGGCGTGGATCTGGATCAGGTCAATACCCAGTCGGGCGGCACGTTTCGCGGCCTGTGCGAACTGGCTGCGGATTTCGGCTAACCCGTTGCTGTCGAGAGCGGTCGGGAGGGTATAGCCTTCGCTGTAAGGCACTGCGGAAGGGGCTAAGGTCTGCCAGCCACCCTGCTGATCGGGTGGGATTTGCCCGTGCTTATCCCAGGGCTTGTAGGTTGAGGCTTTGCGGCCCGCATGGGCCAGCTGGATGCCGACAGGAATATTTGACCACTTACGGAGAGTCTTGAGCACCCCGGCCATCGCTTCTTCGGTTTTGTCATCATAGAGCCCGACGTCAGCGTAGGTGATTCGCCCTTCGGGGGAGACGGCTGCCGCCTCAATGGTCAGCAGGCCCGCGCCGGACTGGGCCAGTTGCCCCAGATGGAGAGTATGCCAGTCAGTCATACAGCCCTCTTCGGCAGAATACTGGCACATGGGGGCGATCACGATACGGTTTTCAAGTTCAAGATTGCGGATACGTAACGGTGTAAACAGCTTGGGTTTAGACATACATGTCACTCCGGATTGCAGCGTTAGAAATGGGATTTAGCGATTTTTATCCTTGAATATTCATCAACATACCGTACAGCCAGCGATAACAGAACATGACGTTTACGCAAAAGTACGTTGCGTCAGACGCAACGCTGTTGAATTTGCACTATTCACTTTCCGTCTCCGGGGAAAGATGCGCCATCAGAAAATCGACAAACACCTTCACTTTTTTGGTGTTCCTGCGGGTCGGATGGTAGATGGCATAAATCGCGGAATCATCCTCACCGTCGTTCACTTCTGCGCGCCATTGCGGCAGTAACCCGATCAGCTTCCCCTCCTGGATATCCTTGCCGATCAGCCAGTCAGGCAGCAGCGCGATGCCATAGCCACTTAACACCGCTTCGCGCAGTATTTCTGAGTTGTTGCACTTCAGCGTGCCTTTCACATCAATAGCGACCTGGCTTTCCCCGTTGAAATACCACTTCGTTTTGCCGGACGAATAGGAAAAGATCAGGCAGTTATGGTTTTTAAGATCCGCAGGTACGTCAGGATAACCCTGCGCTTGCAGGTAGTCCGGGCTGGCGCAGACGCACCGACGCTGGGAAAGCAGCTTGCGTGCGATCAGATTGGGGGAGTCGACCTTGCCCAGTCGGACAGTCAAGTCTAGCCGCTTTTCCACCAAATCGACGACCTCATCGGTAAAGGTCAGATCAAGAGAGATCAACGGATAGCGGCGAGAGAAGGGGGCCAGCAGCGGGGCGATATGCAGTCTGGAAAACGAGACCGGCAGGCTGATCCTTAACACCCCCCGGGGTTCCCCCGTCTGGTCCCGCACCTCCTGATTGGCATACTCCAGGTCGTTGAGGATCCTGACCGCGTGCTCGAAGTAAACATGCCCGGCCGCCGTCAGCACCACGCTGCGGGTCGATCGGGTTAGCAGCTGGGTGCCGAGCACCTTTTCCAGGCCGTCAATCTGTCGGGTGACCGAAGACGTTGCCAGGGCTAACTTTCTGCCGGCGGGTGCAAAGCCACCCTCTTCGACTACCGTAATAAAGGCTTCAAGCGATGCCAGCATATCCATTTTTCTCTCCCCGCATCGTTGCGTCTTGCGCAACTCTGTAAGCTGTTTTAACCATATTATCACCTTTAAGTAACAGTGTTAGCCTTCTCCGCAGTGAGAGGTGAAACATGAAAGTATCCATCAAGATTACGTCAGATTTTATTTGTCCCTGGTGCCGGATTGCGGATGCCCGGCTGGAAAAGGTACTGCAATCGTTGCCCGAAGACGTCGGGGTCGAGGTCGACTGGCTGCCCATTGAGCTTAACCCCGGTATGCCGCTGGAGGGCATGGAGCGTGTCGCCTATCGCCGCGCTAAATTCGGGAGCTGGGAATATTCGCATCAGCTGGATGAGCACACCGTTGAGAAGGGGAAAACGGACGATGTCGCCTTTAACTACCCGGCCATTCAGCGCGTTCCTAACACCTTTGCGGCGCATCGGCTGACGCTTTTTGCCCCTGCCGGAAAGGCCCGATCCCTGCTGGTTAAGCGCCTGTTTCAGGCATACTTCGAGGAGGGAAGAGATATTGGCGACCTTGATGTCCTGGCGGAGGTGGCCGGCGAATGCGGGATAGACAAAGAGGCCGCGCGCATTTATCTGCTGAGTACCGCGGGAGAGGCGGAGGTGATCCAGCTGGAAGACCTGGCGCGGCAGGGCGATATTAGCAGCGTTCCCACCTTTGATATTGCCGGTATCAGGCTGACGGGCGCCGTTCCGGTGGATCAGCTCCGCTATTACATTATGGATGCTTATCGCGACCTGATTAAACGAGAGGGAGCCCGATATGATCGGTGAAATGCACCCCAGAAAACGGGCCCTGATTATCGGCGGCTCGTTAGGGGGATTATTTGCAGGGAATATGTTGCAGCAGGCGGGCTGGGACGTCGATATTTTCGAACGCTCGGCCCGGGATCTCGACAGCAGAGGCGGCGGCATTGTGCTCCAGCCCGAAGTGGTGGCGTTAATCCGCCGCAGCGGTATCGAACGCGACTGGGACACTCTGGGCGTGCGCTCAGCGCAGAGAGTGGTGTATCGCCCGGACGGCTCGGTGGAGCAGCGGCAGTATGCCCCCCAGGTGCAAACCTCGTGGTCACTGATCTATTCGCTGATGCGCTCGACGATCCGCGATATTCATTATCATAAAAACCATGTGCTTACGGATGTGGCGTTTCCTGACAACCAGCACGTCACCGCCATCTTTGAAGGCGGCGCAAAGGAGACCGGGGATCTGCTGATCGGTGCTGACGGCAACGGTTCTTTTGTGCGCAAACTGCTGTGGAACGACACGCCCGAATACGCCGGGTATATCGCATGGCGCGGGCTGGTTGCCGAAAACGAAATGCCTGAGCTGGCCAGACAGCAGCTTCACGGCGATTTTGCCTTCGCCAGCAACGCGGGCTCGCACATTCTGGGCTATCTGGTGCCGGGGGCGGATAACGATTTACGGCCAGGCCACCGTTTTTACAACTGGGTCTGGTACCGGGTCGTTGGTGATGCGCAGCGGGAAGCAATCATGACGGGAACCGACGGTGTTGCGCGAAGCTATTCCGTGCCGGAAGGGCTGCTGGCCGCACGCTGGAAAGCGCATCTGATGGACGAAGCACAGCGGCTACTCCCGCCCGGCTTCCGCGAAATTGTACAGGCGACAAAGGAGCCCTTTGCCCAGGCGATACGCGATCTCGCCGTCGATAAGATGGTGAAGGGCAGGGTGATTTTACTGGGTGACGCCGCCTCTGTTCCCCGGCCCCATACCGCGGCGAGCACCTCCAAAGCGGCCGCCAACGCTCTGGCGTTAGGCGATGCCCTGCAAGCCTGGCCGGATGACACGGATAAGGCCCTGGCTGAGTGGGAAAGGGAACAAATTTTTCGCGGCAAGTATTTACGCGAAATGGGGATGAAGATAGGGGATCGACTGCTTTTCGGCCGGGCATAATCGGGAACCATCAAGCATCACCCCAGGGGGCCGTGCAGGCTCCCTGGCCCGTTTTACATTCCTCCGTCAGATCTGCAAAATAGCCCCCTCACTTTTCGATAAAGATCATCCCGATGAAGAAATCATTGCTCTGTGCGCTCCTTTTCTGCCTGTCCGGTTCCGCATTGGCCACTACGCCGGAGGCGGCGCAGGTCGCGCAGGTGGTTAACCCCACCATCACGGCGTTGATGAAGGCGCAGGCGATCCCGGGTATGGCGGTGGCGGTGATTTATCAGGGCAAACCCTACTTCTTCACCTGGGGGCAGGCGGACGTCGCCGGGAACAAGCCCGTCACCCGCCAGACGCTGTTTGAACTCGGCTCGGTAAGCAAAACTTTTACCGGGGTGTTGGGCGGCGATGCAGTAGCGCGCGGGGAGATTGCGCTCAGCGATCCTGCCAGCAAGTACTGGTCTGCGTTATCGGGCAAGCAGTGGGAAGGGATCACGCTTCTGCATCTGGCGACCTATACCGCGGGCGGCCTGCCGCTACAGGTACCGGACAGCGTCACCGATACCGCATCGCTGGAAAAATATTACCAGGCCTGGCAGCCGGAATGGGCTCCGGGGACCAGGCGCCAGTATGCCAATGCCAGTATTGGCCTGTTTGGCGCCCTGGCGGTGAAACCTTCGAAAATGAATTTTGAGCAGGCGCTCACCCATCGGGTGCTGAAACCGCTAAACCTCTCCCATACGTGGATCGCTGTTCCGGAAAATGAGCGGGCGAACTATGCCTGGGGCTACCGGGACGGCAAGGCGGTGCATGTCTCGCCGGGCATGCTCGATGCAGAAGCCTACGGGGTGAAAACCTCCATTGTGGATATGGCGGGCTGGCTACAGGCCAACCTCCGGCCGGATGGCATTCAGAATGCGTCCCTGAAAAAAGGGGTGGCGATCGCCCAGTCACGCTACTGGCAAATGGGGGAGATGTATCAGGGGCTGGGCTGGGAGATGCTGAACTGGCCGGTGACATCCCAAACGCTGGAGGCCGGGGCGGATAACAAGTACGCCCTGGCGGCGCGGGATGCCGTGGCCATCACCCCGGCGCAGCCGCCGGTAAAGGCCTCATGGGTGCATAAAACCGGGGCGACCGGCGGGTTTGGCAGCTACATCGCCTTTATCCCGGAGAAGGATCTCGGCATTGTGATGCTGGCGAATAAAAATTACCCCAATCCGGAGCGAGTGAAGGCGGCGTATCACATTCTCGACGCGTTGCAGTAATGACGAAGGCCTGCTTCGGCAGGCTTTTTTATGCGCCTGAACGGTTAATCTGCAACACCAGCTCCGCCATGCTTTTCGCGTCCATCTTCTCCATCACCCGCGCCCGGTGAACCTCCACCGTGCGGAGCGCGATATGCATCTTTAGCGCAATATCTTTATTCATCAGGCCGGCGGCGACCCAGTGTGCCACCTCTTTCTCTTTTGGCGTCAGCGTGGCGTAGCGCAGCCTGAGTTCGTTGGTCTGCGTCAGGCGCGCCGAGTGGGCGTAACCTTTCTCAATGGCCGCCGTCAGGGCCCCGGCGGCGACGGGTTTCTGTAAAAAATCGACCGCGCCAGACTGGATCTCCTGGACGGCCATCGGTACGTCGCCGTGCCCGGTGAGAAAGATCACCGCCAGGGTGCTGTTGGCCTCGCGCATGGCCTGAAAAAGCGCATGCCCGTCCATCTCCGGCATCCGCATATCCAGCAGCGCGACGCCGGTCGTCCCGAGCGGGGCTTCGCGCAGAAACTGCTCACTCCGGTTCCAGCACCGGACGCTGTGGCCCAGGCTCTCCAGTAAATAGCAACAGGCGCTGGTGACCGCCTCGTCGTCGTCAACTAAATGAATCATTACGCTTTTCCGTTGTGTTCGCCGATCGCAAAGGTAAGGGTCACGCGCGTCCCGTCGCTCCCGTCCGGCGCGCGGTGGTTGTTTACGCTGATATCGCCATTAACGCCACGCAGCAGCCGCTGGCAGATAACCAGCCCCAGGCCCATGCCCGTTTTTTTACCGGAATGGAAGGGGCGGAACAGCTCAGCGAGCTGTTCCGCAGGGACGCCGCCGGCATCATCCTGCAGGGTTATCCGGTGCTGCTGCTCATCGCGATCCAGGTCAATCCACAGGTTGCTGGCACCCGCCTGCACCGCGTTCAAAATGATATTTGCCAGCACCTGCTCCAGCACCACCGGCGGCAAAAAGAGCATAACGGTTTGGTGGCAGGTCAGATGTACGGCAAGGCCGGGCGCGGCCTTCTCCAGCTGCAGGAGGGTCAGTACCTGCCTGAGGGTCCCGGCAACATCGCAGGGGGTCACACTTTCCGTCGCCTGTTCACTCTGTCGCGCCGGGTTAGCCCACTCCCGCAGGTGGCGGATGATCAACCCGCAGCGTTCGGCCTGCGATTCAATATTGACCAGCGCCTTTTCGACCGCGGCACGGTTTTCAGCCGCGGACAGATGGTTCAGCCCGCCCTGGGCATACATGCGGATGGCCGCCAGCGGCTGGTTGAGCTCGTGGGCAAAACCGGAGGCCATCTCCCCCAGAATGCTCATCTGTCGGGCCTGCTCCAGGGTCTGCTGCTGGGCGAGCAGCTGGCTGTTTGCCTGCTCCAGCGCCCTGCCACGGCGATTCACCAGCACCATCACCCAGCCATAGTTGGCGATAAACAGCACCACCAGCAGTAAACACAGCCCGATAGCCAGCCGGTGCTGGCGCATCCAGTCGATCACCGTCTGCCCGATCCGCTGCTGCTCCGGGTGGCGGTTGAGTTCCCGCAGCAGGGCTTCGGTATCGCTGGTGGAGGTCGGAGCCCCCCAGCGGGGCGAACTCAGCAGGGCCCGGGTCACCGCGTCCGCCACCCGGTCGTCCACGCCGGGCAGCGCGGCAAACGACCAGTCAGGGTAGAGCGGGGTGCTGGTCAGGCAGTGAAAGGCGACGTTTTTTTGCAGCAGCACGCGAAACTGGCTTTTGTCGATCAGCCCCTCGCTGTCCATGCTCTCGAGTAAACAGACCGGCACGATGGCGGCCTGAATAGCGTCTTCACGCAGCAGATAGAGCAGGGCATCGGCCGGAAAACCGACAAAGCGCACCTTGCTGTCATCCACCTGTAACCCGGCATCACGCAGCGCCCGGTAGCCCAGCAGATAGCCGCCAAAGGCCTGCGCATCCACCGCTCCCAGCGTTCTTCCGGCCAAATCCTGTGGGCGGGTGATGCTGCTGGTGTTGCGCACCAGTATGGCGCTGCCGGTGGTCATGCTCTCCACGGCGGATCCCTGCCCGGAGCGCAGCGATGACAGCCAGCGCAGATGGTAGTGGCTGTTGAGCTGGACAAACTGCCCCGGGTTGGTCAGCACAAACTGGATGGTGCCCTGGTTTACCGCCTCGCGCATGCCGTTGAGATCCAGCGGCAGCAGGCGGAAGTGGGCATCGGGCACGGCGTGATTAAGCGAGTCGACCAGCGGCTGCCAGTGGGTGCGGGTGGCGGTTTCACCGCGTAAGGCCAGGATGCCGATGGTCCAGTCGGCTGCCAGCAGCGGGGAGGTGAGGCCGGTAACGATCAGGAACAAAAGGATTTTTACGCTGCGCTCCATGCAATACCTGCCCCTTTCTTTTGCGTTAGATCAAGCCCGTCGGGTTTATGTGGTTAACCACAATAGTGAGCGACCCGGCCAGATTTTTAGACTGTAAATAACCACATTTGGTCAGGTAATACCATCCCTGATCGTTTTCTTACGCGCACTGAGTGGAGGGCAACATGGACATCAGTAAGCGCCAGTTTTTACAGAAAATGGGCGTTGTCACGGCCGGCGCGGCGCTGGTTCCGCTGGCAGAGGCAGAGATCGCGTTCGGCCCTGAGCGGCATGGCGGTTCCGACCAGCATCGCTACGCCATGCTTATCGATCTGCGCCGCTGCATCGGCTGCCAGTCCTGTACGGTAAGCTGCGCCATTGAGAACCAGACGCCGCAAGGGGCGTTCCGCACCACCGTCAGTCAGTATCAGGTCCGGCTTGCCGATAGCGACGAGGTGACCAACGTGCTGCTGCCCCGGCTGTGCAACCATTGCGATAACCCCCCCTGCGTGCCGGTGTGCCCTGTGCAGGCCACCTTCCAGCGCAAGGACGGCATTGTGGTGATCGACAACACCCGCTGCGTGGGCTGCGCCTACTGCGTGCAGGCCTGCCCGTATGATGCCCGCTTTATCAACCATACCACCCAGACGGCGGATAAATGCACCTTCTGCGCGCACCGCCTCGAAGCCGGGCTGCTGCCGGCCTGTGTGGAATCCTGCGTGGGAGGTGCCCGGATTGTCGGCGACCTGAAAGATCCCCGCAGCACCCTGAGCCGGATGCTGGCGACGCACCGGGACGAAATCAAGGTGCTGAAGCCGGAAAACAACACCCGACCGCAGGTCTTCTATCTCGGCCTGGATGAGGCCTTTGTCTCTCCGCTGCAGGGCCGCGCCCGACCCGCACTCTGGCAGGAGGTGGAATATGATCATTGATGAGATGCTGGCTCAACCCCAGGCCATCACTTGGCTGCCCTGGGCCGTGCAGTACTTTTTCTTTATCGGGATTGCCTCCTGCGCCGTCCTGCTGGCCTGCGCGGCCCGCTGGCTGCGACACCGGCACAGCGAGCGGTTTGAGCGGGTGTGCCTGTTCATCGCGCTGACCTGCGGGATCACCGCCCCGCTGGCGCTGACCGCCGACCTGCACCAGACCGCGCGCTTCTGGCACTTTTACGCCTGGCCGACCCCCTGGTCATGGATGCCCTGGGGCGCGCTCTTTTTACCGCTGTTCACTCTGCTGCTGGGGCTGTGGTTCTTACTGTTTCACCTGCGCAAGGGCAATACCCGGCTGCTGCGCGGGCTGGCGCTGGCGGCGGCGCTGACCGCCATCGGGTTGCTGCTCTATACCGGGCGGGAAGTCTCCGTGGTGCGCGCCAGGCCGGTGTGGTTCAGCTACTGGCTCCCGGTGGCGATGTTCTTCAGCGTCATGAGCGCGCTGCTGGCGCTGCTCGGTCTTGTGATGCGCGACCTCGCCCGGCGGCTGGCGCAGGGGCAGGTTGTGGCCCTCGTCCTGCTCGGGGCGGTGATGCTGGCGTGGTCTCTCGGCGATACCCTGTCGGGGGAAGCGCTGCGCCAGCAGTGGCAGCTCGGCGGTGACATCCGCCTTTACCTGCTTACCCTGATGCTGCTGTGGGCGGCGGCGCTGACAGTCTCGTTGTATGCCAGTCGGTATCAGCCCCCGTTCTTTATCACCCTCGCAAGCGCGCTGCTGGTGGCGATCCTCTGCTGGACGCTGCGCTGGGCGGTGCTGATGGGGGGGCAAATTATCCCGAAATACAACGCCCTGAAAAATGACTACTCCCTGCCGATGGGCACCGACGGCCTGCTGGCGATTATCGGCACTTTCGGCCTGTGGCTGGCCCTGATGATTATCCTCGGGGAGTGCGTGACCTGGCTTTCAAGGAGATATCAGCATGCCTAAATTATCCCGCCGTCAATGGCTGAAAATCGGCGTGGCCGCCGGGGGTTTTGCCGCGTTCGGTCTGAGCTATCGCGATGTTGCACAACGGGCCCTCGAGGGGCTGGTCAACGGCACCTCCGGCAAGGTGACCCGCGACCGGATCCACGGCAACTCGCTCCCGCCGGAAGGCAGCGTCCATAACGGCTGGCAGAACACGCCCGGCCAGGCGGTCTCCATGACCCAGTGCTTTGGCTGCTGGACGCTGTGCGGCATCCGGGTGCGGGTCGACAAGCAGGCGAACCAGGTGCTGCGCATCGCCGGTAACCCCTGGCATCCGCTCTCCCATGAGAAACCGTTCCCCAGCAGCATGCCGTTTGCCGGGGCGATGTCCCGCCTTGCCGGAGAAAGCGGGCTCGGGTCCCGCTCCACCGCCTGCGCGCGCGGTGCCACCCTGCTGGAAAGCCTGACCAGCCCCCTGCGGCTCCTCACCCCGATGAAGCGCGCGGGCAAACGCGGCGAGGGCAAATGGCAACGCATCAGTTTTGAGCAGCTGATCGAAGAGGTGGTGGAGGGCGGTAACCTGTTCGGCGAGGGGCACGTGGACGGGCTGCGCGCCATTCGCGATCTCACCACCCCGGTGGATGCCCGCCATCCCGCCTGGGGGCCGAAGGCCAATCAGCTGCTGGTGACCAACACCAGCGATGAGGGGCGGGACGGTTTCCTGCGCCGTTTTGCCCTCAACAGCTTCGGTTCGAAGAACTTTGGTGCCCACGGGGCCTACTGCGGCCTGGCCTACCGCGCCGGGTCCGGGGCGCTGATGGGCGATCTGGATAAAAACCCGCACGCCAAACCGGACTGGGAAAACGTCGAGTTTGCCCTGTTTATGGGCACCTCGCCGGCCCAGTCGGGTAACCCCTTCAAGCGTCAGGCCCGCCAGCTTGCCAGCGCCCGGCTGCGGAAATTCAATTACGTGGTGGTCTCGCCGGCCCTGCCGCTGACCACGGTGCTGGCCGACGATCGCGGCCACTGGCTGGCGGTGAAGCCCGGTTCGGACTCGGCGCTGGCGATGGCGATGATCCGCTGGATCATCGATAACGAGCGCTATACCGCAGAGTATCTGACGCTCACCAGCCGCGAGGCGATGGCGCGTGCCGGGGAGAAGAGCTGGAGTAACGCCACCTGGCTGGTCATTACCGATGAAGCGCACCCTCTGGCGGGCCAGCATTTACACCTTTCCCATCTGAACGGCGGCGACGGGCAGGGGGATGAGGCGCTGGTGGTGAACGAGGCGGGCGAGCTGGTGCCCGTCAGCCAGTGCGATCGCGGCGCGCTTTACGTGACGCAGCAGGTCACCCTGCACGACAGCACCCTGGTGACGGTGAAAAGCAGTTTTCAGTGTCTGAAAGAGTCGGCCCACCGCTTCAGCCTGGCGCAGTACAGCCAGCAGTGCGGGGTGGCGGTGGATCAGATCGTCGCCCTGGCCACGACCTTTACAGGCTACGGGCGCAAGGCGGCGGTAGTGACCCACGGCGGCATGATGTCCGGGAACGGGTTCTACAACGCCTGGGCGGTAATGATGCTCAACGTGCTGCTGGGGAACATGAGCCTCAGCGGCGGGGTGTTTGTCGGCGGCGGGAAATTCAACGGCGAGGTGAACGGGCCCTGCTACAACCTGGAACAGTTCCCCGGCAAGGTGGCGCCCAAAGGGCTCAATATCGCCCGCAGCAAAGCCGACTACGCCCAATCGGAGGAGTATCAGGCGAAGATCGCCGCAGGCCAGTCGCCTTGGCCTGCCCGTGCCCCCTGGTATCCCTTTGTCGCCGGGCAGCTGACCGAGCTGCTGCCCTCCGCGCTGGAGGGCTACCCCTATCCGCTGAAGGCGTGGATCTCCAACATGACCAACCCGCTGTACGGCGTCCCGGGGCTGCGGGGGGTGATTGAGGAGCGCCTGGCGGATCCGCAGCGCCTGCCGCTGTTTATCGCCATCGATGCTTTCATGAATGAGACCACCGCCCTGGCGGACTATATCGTGCCGGATACGCATAATTTCGAAAGCTGGGGATTCAGCGCCCCGTGGGGCGGCGTGGCGAGTAAAACCACCACCGCGCGCTGGCCGGTGGTGGCCGCCGCGACGGCGAAAACCGCCGGGGGCGAGCCGGTTTCCATGGAGGCCTTCTGCATTGCGGTGGCCACACGAATGCAGCTCCCGGGGTTTGGCGATAACGCCATCCCGGATGCGCAGGGGGAGATGCACCCGCTACACCGCGCGCAGGATTACTACCTGCGCGCAGCCGCCAATATCGCCTTTGCCGGGCAGAAACCGCTGCCCGGAGCCAACGAGCAGGACATCCTGTTATCCGGCGTGGATCGCATCTTCCCGGCCATCAAACAGACCCTAACGGCCCGGGAGGCGCTACCGGTGGCGTTTCTCTACAGCCGGGGAGGGCGGTTTGCGCCGGATGCCTCGGGCCGATCAGGGGAGACGGTGGGAACCGAATGGGCTAAACCGCTGCATATCTGGAACCCGCAGGTCGCGGCATACAAACACGCCATCACCGGCGAGCGCTTCAGCGGCTGCCCGACCTGGTATCCGGCCCGCCTGTCTGATGGCCGGGCGCTGGAGGCGGTCTACCCGCCAGCGGAGTGGCCGATGCAGCTGATGTCGTTTAAATCAAATGTGATGAGCAGCTCAAGCACCGTCGTGGAACGGCTGCACCACGTGAAGCCGACGGGGCTGGTGGCGATCCACCCGCAGGATGGCGCGCGGTTTGGCCTGCAGCACGGCGATCTCGCCCGAATACGGACGCCGGGCGGTAGCGTGGAGGCGCAGGTGAGTTTACTCTCCGGGGTGATGCTAGGGGTGATTGCCATGGAGCATGGTTACGGGCACAAAGAGATGGGGGCGCGGCAACACTGGCTGGATGGTGAGCCGATGGCGCAGCGAAGCCAGATTGCTTCTGGGGTGAATCTCAACGATCTCGGTTTTGCCGATCCCACCCGTAAGGTGCCCGGTCCGTGGCTGGAGTGGGTGACGGGCTCCTCGGTGCGCCAGGGGTTACCGGCCAGGATAGAGAAAGTGTGATCCGGTACGGTAAGTGAAGGGCCGACTACAGGGGCGGTCTTTTCCCCCTCATCCTTAAAGGAGAGGGGGAGAGGCAGGTTATTTATTGATACTTTATCTGGTCATTGCAAACGGCAGTACCAGCCTTCGCCTCAGCAGGTAAACGCCTTCTCCTTCGCCAGCAGGAACGGGCGCAAATAGGCCACGGTATTCGACAGCGGGATCGCCTCATCCGCGAGATTGATCTTCAGCACGTCGCGAATATAGGTCCGGCGGGTCACAATCCGCGCCCATACATCCGGATAGAGCGTCTGGATTTTGCGTTGCAGCGCCGGGTCAGCCAGCGCGATGCTCTCCTCGGCGCTCACCCCGGTGTAGCCCGGTACGGAGGGGATAATGTCGATCTGCAGGATCATCCCGCTTTTCAGCGTCTCGGTGGAGTGAGGATAAATGGGGGAGGACATCCACTCTTCATCGGCGCTGAGATGCCCGGGATTGAGGTGCCAGCCATACTGCGTTTTGTTGAGCACCTTTTCGATATGGGCGTACATCTCGCCGCCCGGCATCCCGATGCGGATAGTCTCAAGCCAGCTGACGACCGCCGCAAAATAGGGCTTCGCCACCCGATCGAGATAATCTTTCTGCGCTTCAGGCAGCTCGCTCTCGTCGGCAATCACAAACCCGGTCCGGCTCGATAGCCCGCCTTTAAATCCGGTGGTCATCGACAGCGGCTGGCCGCGCTCCAGCTTTTTATACGTGGGGTAAAAATTCGCTTTCTCAAAACGCTGCCCGGCGGCGGCAATGGTCACCACCGTCTGATACTGGCCTTCCGCCGCGAGCAACGCCCCCAGCTCGGTTTCGCGGATCCCCGGCTCCACCGCGTTCATGGCATTCAGCATGCAGCCTGAGGCCAGATTAGCGCCATATTCATAATGGGCGATTTCGTTCTCGTTGTTGGTCACCCGGGCACCGTTATCGCCGCCGATAAACAGGTGCGCGGCGTTCTCCAGCTGCGCGTCGGTGCTGTTTTTGAGCGCCTCGACAATAAAGTACGGCAGATCGAAGAGGTGTTTATTATCGGCCCCGGTAGCGGTAAACATTTTCCAGCCCACAAGACCCATTTTGCCGAGCCGGTGAAGGCCGATGTCGCTGAACAGCGTCTCCAGCGAGGTCTCATTGTCCATTGGCTGATTGGGCAGCGAGAAATACGGACAGTGCTTCAGGGTTACCGGGAGCCGCGAATGCTGCGCCATCTTCAGGTTTTCATTGCCCAGAATTGCCGTAGCAGCGCCCGACTTATCAAGGATCAGCAGCCCCTCCTCGAAGCGGGGTACAAACCCGGTCAGGTACTCGAAGTTCCCCCCGTGCTCCTTGTCGGCATAAATCACGAGGGCGTCATAGCCTGCCTCGTTCATGCGGGTCAGCACCTTATTTTTACGCTCAAGCAGGGTGGCATCGGTGAGCAATACCGGGGCCACCCCGGTGAACTGGCGCGGTGCCGGGATGGTCTGCAACTGGATCATCATTTACCTCATCGTCAGAAAGCGGGGGAGTCAGGCCCTTTTTTGCGCGTGGACCCGCAGGGTGGAAGCTGGCGAGTTCACCAGCTTATTTGTCGGCCGCACCGGGCGGCGCACCAGTTCCCCCTGGCAGTTGGGACAGCGATGGTTGAGACGGGTTTCGGCGCAGGCGGCGCAGAAGGTGCATTCGAAGGAGCAGATTCTGGCGTCCCGGGCGTCAGGGGGCAGGTCACAGTCACACCATTCACAGTTCGGGCGAAGTTCGAGCATGGGGTTCTTCCTTATCAGCAGGCTGCGTCTGCCTCACTATGCCAGAGAGACCCTAACCCCGCGACAGCTGTGTCGCAGGGTTGAGATCAGCGTCCACGCTGACCGCCTGGATGAACGAGTACGTGACCCGCTTAAGCAGTAACCCTCAGCGGGGCAGATAGCGCGGTGCCGGTTCCCCGGTGCGGGCGCTGGCAAACAGCGCCAGCCGCGCCTCTTCGTAGCGCGCCCACAGGGTTTCGTCGTGCATCGGCGGAATGGTGATCAACTCCCCCTGATCCAGCCCCGCCAGCGCTGCGTCCACCATATTGTCGGTAGTCATCACCGATCCGGCGGGCAGATCGTCAGCAGTGATGCCGGACAGCCCCCAGATTTCGGTGGCGGTGGCTGCCGGCAATACCGCCTGGATCCGCACCTGGCTGTCGGCAAACTCCTCCTGCAACCCGCGCGTAAAATTCAGCACCCAGGCTTTGGTGGCGCTGTAGAGCGCGCTGCCCGCCCGGGCATGAATCGACAGCACCGAGGCGATGTTAATCAGGGTGCCGCGGTTGTTCTGCGCCAGCCGCGGCAGCAGGGCATAGGTGAGGCGCATCAGGGCAGTAGTGTTGAGCATGTTGATCGCCTGATGCTGCACCACATCTCCCGCGAGGAAGGGGGCCATCTGCGCGGTGCCGGCATTGTTGATCAGGGTATCGATAGCGGTATTGCTGCGCAGGATCTCCTCCACGGCACGGATCCCGGTTTCATCGGTAAGATCCGCCGTCAGGGTGGTAACCTTCATCCCGTAGCGCTGCTCCAGCTGTTCCGCCAGCGCCAGCAGGCGCGCTTCCCGGCGGGCCACCAGTACCAGATCGTAACCGCGGGCGGCGAGACGGTCGGCGTAGACCGCGCCAATCCCGGAAGATGCACCTGTAATCAAAGCCGTAGAAAGTTGCGTACTCATTGTGATACCTCGGAATGCGTTAATTGGTTTCAACATAAAACTAAATAAAGCCTGTGCTATATGGTTTTATAATGCAACCAATTGCGGAAGGTTTTTTTATCTTTGCGAAGGGGAAAGGGCGGGAAAGTTGTGTCATTTGCCCAAAAAATCAGCGTTATTTTCAGGCAAAATAACGACATGCAGCAAAGCGTGATCGTCACACTCACAGAAAAGAAACAGCGGTGCTAATTTTGCAAAACAATAAACCATAAAAGGATGACGTTATGATCTCCCGCACTTTACCTCTGTGGGCTGCCGCCGCTGTGGCGAGCCTGATACCGCTTCACGCCGTCCAGGCCGCGAGTTCCGTTAAGTTTCCCGATAAAGTCTGTAAGGTCACCGACTACGGCGCGGAGGGCCATCGATTACAGATTGCTCTCAACACCGGGGCTATTCAAAAAGCGATTGACGACTGCGCTGCCGCAGGCGGCGGAACCGTGCTGGTACCCAAAGGCAATTTTTTGACCAACCCGCTCTTTCTGCGCAATAACATCCAGCTGAAGCTGGAGAAAGATGCCACCCTGGTGGCGTCAACCGAAGTTGCGGCTTATCGTGCCGATGAAAAATCAAAATATGCCGAAGCGGAAAACGGCTGGCTGCCGTTTATCAGCATCGCGGATGCGCAAAATGTCGCTATCGTCGGCGAAGGCACTATCGACGGTCAGGGCGCCGTGTGGTGGGAGCGCTGGCGGGAAAACATCCGCGTGACAGGTAAGAAGGGCGGGACCGATCGGCCACGGCTGATTTATATTACGCGCTCGAACAACGTGCTTATCGATGGGGTCACACTGACCCATTCGCCGAGCTTCCACGTGGTGACGCGCTATGCGCACGATGTCGATATTAACGGGACGCGCATTCTCTCCCCCTGGCATGCGCCAAATACCGACGCCATCGATCCTATCGACAGCCAGAACATTCGTATCACCAATAACTACATTGACTGCAACGACGATCACATCGCCATCAAAGCGGAAAAAGCGGACCCACGCTTCCCGGATGGCGTGGTGGATAATATCTATATTGCCAATAACACCCTGAAGCAGGGACGCGGGATCTCCATCGGCAGCGAGAGTGCGGGCGGGGTGAATAACGTGCTGGTGGAAAACAACACCTTCGAGGGGTCGATGTACGGCATCCGCATCAAAAGCCCGCGCGGTAAGGGGGGCGAGGTGAAAAACATCGTTTACCGCAATACCAAAATGCACAACGTCGAAGTGCCCCTGGTCTTCTCCGCCTACTATAAAGCCGCGCCTATTGTTGAGGCAGAGGTTGACAAGCTGCTGCAGGCGGGCGGTTTTACCCTCGGGGAGCAGATCTATCCGCCGGACAGCGATCCGAAACAGCCCTTCGACAAACACACCACCCCGCACTTCAGTAACATCACTGTGGAGAACTTAACGTCTACCGGTGACAGCAAGGCGGCAGCCTATATTATTGGCACCCCGGAAGCCCCACTCAGCGGTTTCCATTTCACCAACGTCAATATTGAAGCCGCTCAGGGGCTGCGCATTCGCAATGCCGAACTGGAGACTAAAGGACTCAGCCTGAAGGTGAAAGAGGGGCCGACGATCCGCCAGGATGCAGGCGCTATCGTCCGCGAATAACCTGAAAGCCAGGACAACTGCGGCGGGATCTGCGCAACGCCCCCTCCTGAGGGAGGGGGAGCGACCCACGCAGAAAACATAAATGCCCTTCCGGGCATTTATGTTTTAACTGGATGTATCCTGTCAGATACCGATTAGTGCCAGAACAGCGCAATCAGAATAATGATTGGGATCGGGACGCCTAAAAAGAACAGTAGTAATGAGCGCATGTAAACCTCCTGCTTAATTAAGTATTAAAGATCGCGTTGACGGCCACCGAAGGTCGCACACAGGCTGGCGACGAAAGCACCCGCCAACAGAGAAATAAATGTCCAGAGCATGAGATAGCTTGTCGTTTTACGTGCGGTATCAGCCGCCTGTTGAGCTTTCTCTTTCGTCTCTTTTAATTTCGCCTGGGCTTTGTCGTACGTGGTTTGTACCCGCTGTTCAGCCTCTTGCTGACTGATACCGGTACGTTGAGCAATCAGCTGCGCGACATACTGACGATCTTCCTGAGGTAACTGGCCGGTGGTGATACTGTTGGTAAAAATACCGGTCACTTCATTCAGCTGAGCAGGGGTGAGCTCCTGCTGAGGCGCGGAGGGCACCGGTGTAGCGGGAGCCGCTGCTGGCGCATCCGGGGTTACTGACGTATCAGGTGTCGCAGCCGGGGCACCCGGACGGAACATCGAATTAACGAAATACGCCATTGGGGAACCGGAACCTTCAGATGATGCGTTCGCCATACCCGCCGCGCCGCCTACCGTGGCTGCGGCAGCCCCGCCTGCTACGGAACCCACGACTTTCGCGCTTCCTCCCACAATGGAGCTCACGGTGGAGGTTAACAGCATTGCCGAGACCAGCGCAGCCACCGCCCAGGCCAAAAATCCATGCGCAGTATCGCGGAAGTAAATTTCATTGGTATGGGTAGAAACCCATTTGGTGCGCAGTCGCCCGGCTAAATAACCTCCCATACCGGACGCCACGATCTGCGTGAACGTCAGCCAACCTATTGCCGCAATACCAACCGTACCGGCTTCGAGCCCCTCGTTTTCCCATGGCGAGACGGAAGTCAGGCCTAGCCCGGCGCCCAGCATCAGCAGGATCAACGACAAGGAAGCCGCCGCCGCCGCGCCAGCAAAGATGGCGCCCCATGATACGGCACTACTGCTGCCCGCGTCGGGCAGGGGCAGACGCGGATCAACATACTGAGTGTTAGCAGTGGAATGATCGTGAATGTGAGTCATAGCTGTTGTCCTTTAAATAATCTTATGCCGGAACGCAGGTCTGTTATGCGTTCAGTACCAGGAACTGATTGAAAAAACAGGAATCATTATCAACTTCAACATTGAAACGCTTTCAGGACCGATCGATACAACTTATAACGAGACCATCGCTAAAAGTTTAAGAAAATAAAACGGCTGAAAATTGAATATAGAAATCTAATCAATGATCTTAGGATAGTTGATAATTTTGCACCGGGCACGTTTTGATCCAAAGAAATAAGCGTACCGGCAGCGGTGATGCTCGAGTCAAGAATTTCCCGCACAATCTATGCGCCTGCAATAATATTCAGGACGGGGTGCCGTACTCATTAAAAATCCGTTACCGCTTAAGGTAACGGATTTTATAATATTCCTTACTGTTCATCAGGCGCGCCGGATTTAATAAACCGCTACGCGACGCCGGTACCACCGTCGGAGCACCAGACCTGTCCTGAGGCATAAGAGCAACTTTCGGACGCCAGCAGAACATACAGAGGGGCAATTTCAACCGGCTGGCCTGGTCTTCCCAGCGGGGTATCAGCACCAAACTGCTGCACCTTCTCCTGAGGCTGTCCGCCGCTGGATTGCAGTGGCGTCCAGTATGGACCCGGGGCCACGGCGTTCACCCGAATGCCTTTCGGACCCAGCTGTTTTGCCAGGGATTTCGTGAACGCCACGTTGCAGGCTTTGGTCTGGGCATAATCCAGCAGAATTTCGCTGGGCTTGAAGGCCTGAACCGAGGAGGTGTTAATGATCGCCGCGCCTTCCGTCAGGTGACGCAGCGCGGCGCGCGTGATCCAGAAGGGGGCATACACGTTGGTTTTGAAGGTGGCGTCGAACGCGGCTGTCGTCAGCTCTTCAATGGATTCGCAATACTGCTGTCGGCCGGCATTGTTAACCAAAATATCGAGACCGCCCAGTTCACTCACTGCCCGTTCAACCAGGGTATCGCAAAACGACTCTACCCGAATATCACCGGGAATAGCGACGGCTTTACGCCCTTCAGCCTGAATAAGCGCGATAACGGCCGCAGCATCAGTTTCTTCTTCCGGTAAATAACCAATGGCCACATCGGCACCTTCGCGGGCATAAGCGATTGCGACGGCGCGTCCAATACCGGAGTCACCACCGGTAATAAGCGCTTTTTTACCTGCAAGTTTCCCGGACCCGATATAACTTGTCTCGCCGTGATCGGGAATTGGCTTCATTTCTGATGCCAGTCCGGGCATTTGTTGTGGCTGCTCCACAAAGGGTGGACGTGGGTAGTGTTTTGAAGTGGTGTTTCCTGATGTCATCCCGGCCTCCTTAGTTATTGAATATAAATAATAGCCATTGTGACAAGAGACACATTTCCGGACGGCATAATTCGGACTATTCTTCTTTTGGATATATTTTTGCTTTTTCTCTCTTTATGACATACCCAAAAATAAGCGACGTCATCAGGCGGTAAAACCGCGTGTAAAGCCTGTCGCTGATACCGGGGCGATTAAGGCTTCTCCGACTGGTATTAACCCGGTACAATTAAACGGGACGTGAATAGATTAGCAAGAGGGTTGCATGATAAGAAAAAACAGGATCGTTGTGGGTTACTCGTTATCCGTTTTAGAGCGAACTCAGGCCAGCAAGCTCATTCACGATCATAAAAAAGAATATCTCAAACCCTACGGTTATATTTCTCTCATTCAAAAGGCTGCGGTCGCTATTTTAGCGGTAGCGGTTTTATTTAATGTGATTACTTTGCTGCAGTTTAGCCTGAGAACCACGCTGGACAGTGATTTTCTGGCAAGAACAAAAATGTTCAGTATTGCTCTGCTGGTGCTGTTTGGCGTCGCGTTGGCCCTGTTTAAACTCTATGACGTGCTGATGAATAACGTCATGCAGAAGCAGCAACCGGTTGAGCAGGAGGACGCCGGGATCTTACAAAAAGTTAAATTAAACCGATTTTTTGTCGAAACTATTACTCCTAACGCCAGCGGTAAGATCTACTGGAAAAACGTTAAGGACTGCTACAGGAAAAATGGGTTTATTTTTATCCATATGAAGAATGATAACTGTGTGGTTATTCCGGAACGGGTTTTTGCTTCTGCCGGTGAAGCAGCGGAAGTGTTTGACTTTATCAACGTGCAGATAGCGCAAAATAAATAAACCATGACAACCCAACAGCAGTTCAGCTTTGCCACACGCCCGCTGGTGCCCTTTGCCCATGATTACACCCACGGCGAAACGGAGCCCTGGCACAGCCATACCTGCGCTCAGCTCCTGCATACCCTGAGTGGAGTGGTGCGCGTGGAGACCGCGCAGGGCTTCTGGATTGTGCCGCCGGGGCGCGGCGTCTGGCTGCCTGCCGGGACGCAGCATCGCCTGCTGATCACCGGCAACGTGGCGGCCCGGACGCTGTTTATCGATCCTTTTGCCCGGGCGGATTTGCCGTCGGTTTGCCAGGTGGTGCAGATTTCGACCCTGCTGCGTGAGTTGATCATCGCCTCGCTGCAATTGCCGGAGAGCTATGCGGCGGGCAGCCGGGCGGAGCGCATTTATGAGCTGATCCTCGATGAAATCCGCGGGATAAGCGTGCTGCCGTTCAATCTTCCTGAGCCTCAGGCACCCGCGCTGCTGGCGCTGTGCCGCCAGATCCAGGCCGACCCTGGCATCCGCTGGACCACGGCGCGGGTTGCCAGCCAGTTAAATATCAGCGAGCGCACCCTGCTGCGGCACTTTCGCCAGCAGACCGGGCTGGCGTTCAGCGAATGGCTGCGCCGGGCGCGGCTGATGGAGGCGCTGAACCGCCTGGCGCAGGGGCAGTCCGTGCTCCGGGTGGCGCTGGATCTCGGCTATGAGAGCCACAGCGCCTTCAGCGCCATGTTCCGCCGCACCCTCGGCGTGGCCCCGAGCGACTACTTCCAGCCGGAGTCGCTCTCCGGCAGCGCGTTCAGCAAGGCCTGAAGCGACGCCCGGGAAACATCGTTGTCGATGCCGGTTCCCCAGCGGCTCGCTCCTTGCTTAGAACTGCAGCGAATATAGGCCGCCGACCGGCTTTCGCTGCACCTGCCGAGCGTGTGCTCGTGATAATCCTCGATGGCGAACGTCAGATTAAAGCTGGCCTTTATCGCCCTAGCGGCGGCCGAGAGCAGGCCGTTACCTTTCCCCTCTAAGGTCACAATACCGTCCGCGGTCTGTACGCGGGCCCACAGCGCCAGCCCGCCGTCGGCCTGGCTTTCAGTCCGGTAATCCAGCAGCTGCCGGGGGGCGTGCTGATGCGGTCCGTACAGCTCACGGTACAGTTGCCAGAGCGCACTCAGCGTCATCTCGTTGCCTTCCCGGTCGGTGTGGGCCTGGACGTAGCGGCTGAAATCCTGCTGCAGCGCCCGGGGCAGCACCAGGCCATGATTCTGCTCCAGCATCCAGGCCGCGCCGCTTTTGCCGGACTGGCTGTTGACGCGGATCACCGCCTCATAGCTACAGCCGATATCGTTCGGATCGACCGGAAGATAGGGCATCTCCCACCGCGGTGAGGCCGACTGTTCCCGGGCGTGAAAGCCTTTTTTGATCGCGTCCTGGTGTGAGCCAGAGAAGGCGGTAAACGCCAGCTTGCCGGCGTAAGGGTGGCGTGGATGCACCGGCAGCTGGTTGCACTGCTCTACCAGCTCCACGACCTGTTTCATATCGCTGAAATCGAGGCGGGGTGAGACCCCCTGGCTGTAGAGATTCATCGCCAGCGTCACCAGGCAGACGTTCCCGGTACGCTCTCCGTTGCCAAACAGGCAGCCTTCCACCCGGTCGGCCCCGGCAAGCAGGGCCAGCTCGGCGCTGGCGACGCCGCTGCCGCGATCGTTATGGGGATGCACGCTGATGCAGACCTCGCTCCGGCGGGAAAAGTGACGGCAGAAGTACTCGATCTGATCGGCATAAACGTTGGGCGTATTGACCTCGACCGTGGCGGGGAGGTTGACGATCATCGGCCGTGCGGAAGAGGGCTCCCAGACATCCGCCACCGCCTCACAGATTTGCAGGGCAAACTCCGGCTCGGTAAAGCAGAAGGTTTCCGGTGAGTATTCGTAGCTCCAGCGCGTCTGCGGGTTGGCCTCGCACAGGGTGCGGATCTGGCGCGTGGCGCTGACGGCAAGCTGGATAATTTCCTCTTTGCTCTGGCGGAACACCAGCTGGCGGAACAGCGGCGCGGTGGCGTTATAGAGATGCACCGTGGCCCGTTTTGCCCCGTCGAGCGAGGCAAAGGTGCGCTCAATGAGATCGCTGCGGGCCTGGGTGAGCACCTGAATGGTGACGTCTTCCGGGATGCGCTGCTCCTCAATCAGCTGACGGACAAACTGAAAGTCCGTCTCTGAGGCGGAGGGAAACGCGACCTCGATCTCCTTAAATCCGCACTTCAGCAGCTGTTCCCAAAAGCGCAGCTTGCGCGGGATATCCATCGGCTCCGCCAGGGCCTGGTTGCCGTCGCGCAGGTCGGTAGAGAGCCAGCGCGGGGCGTGGGTCAGGGTCTTGTCCGGCCACTGGCGATCGGGTAAGGCAATCGGGGCAAAGGCAGCGTACTTTTGCGAGGGGTTGGTCAGCATAGCGTTTCTCCAGGTGATGTTGTGTTTTTATCCTGGCGAATAACGGGGGAGGGTACTGGCGCAAAACTGACAACCTGTGGTGAGGATCCGCCATATCACGTCGCTTCAGGCAGCGCCGCTTCCATCAGCTGCGCCAGCATCGTCCGGGCGTTGGTTCCGTCCTTTTGTTCCAGGGTGATCCCCAGGCTGCCCGGCGCGGGCAGAACGTTTCTCACCACCCGCAGGTTGCCCGGCATCCCGATACGCGTGCGCAGCGTGATGCCAAGCCCCGCCTGCACTGCCGCCCAGATCCCGCTCAGGCTATGGCTGACAAATACCACCCGCCAGGGGATGCCCGCCCGGTTCAGGCAGTCGATGGCGCGGGATCGCATCAGGCAGGGGTGTTCAAACATCACCAGCGGCAGGGGTTCGCCCTTGGCCAGCAGGGCGCTGATGTCCAGATCCGGGTGTTGGATCCACACCATCTGGCTCTGGCCGATTGTCCGGCCCTGACGCGGTTCGCGCTCGTTCTGCCACAGCAGCACCATATCGAGGTCGTTAGCGTCAAAGGCGTTGAGCAGGGCCCGGTTGCGATCCACCCGGGCAATGATCCGCACGCCGGGATGGTGGCGCCTGAATTGGCCCAGGATGCCCGGCATCAGCGACTCGCCAAAATCTTCCTGCATGCCGATGCGGATCTCCTCCTGCAGCTGTTCGCCCTTCAGGGCGCTCTGCATCTCATCATTCAGCGCCAGCATCCGGCGGGCATAGCCCATGACAATCTCGCCGTCGCGGGTCAGCGCCAGGCCACGGCCCTTCTTCATCACCAGTTCAGCCCTGCACTGCTGTTCCAGCTTTTTCAGCTGAGCGCTCACCGCCGAGGTGGAGCGGCAAAGGCGGATGGCGGCCTGAGCGAAGCTGCCGCACTCCATACCGGTAACAAAAGTGCGCAGAGCGTCGAGGTCGAGCGTTGGGGGAAGCTTGTTCATAATCGTCCTGAAAAGCGGGATGGTAGGCCGCAGATTATTTGATTTTCAGGATGAAAATATGGCGCCAGAATCGCCTTACTGTCAATACGGAGAGAACACCATGGCGAAATCACTAACTGCTGAAACTTTGTCCCGCATCGCGCCTAAGCTGGCCGAGCTGAGCAGGGAGATCCTGTTCAATGATATCTGGAAAGGTGACGCGCTCTCCCCGCGCGACCGCAGCCTGATCACCCTGGCCGCCCTGACGGCGCTGGGGCGCGTGCAGCAGCTGCCCTGGCATCTCGATTTCGCGCAGCAAAACGGCCTGAGCAGAGAGGAAATCACCGAAGCCTTCACCCATCTGGCGTTTTACGCCGGCTGGCCGGCGGCGGTGTCGGCTCTTGGCTGCCTGGACGAGGAGTAGCGCCGATGCCTTTCACCCGCATCTCCCTGCGTCCGGGGTACAGCGACGCACAGATAACGCAGATCTCCGACATTCTGCAGCAGAGCCTGGAGGCCGAGTTTGCCGTCCCGCCGGGGGATCGCTTTCAGATTTTCGAGCTGCTTCCGGCCAGGCTGCGCGTGTTTGACCGCCATTACAAAAGCAATGGGCGCAGCGACAACTTTATCCAGTTCCACATTCTGGCGGGCAAGCCCCGCACGCTCGAGCAGAAGCACAACCTCTGTCGCCTGCTGTGCGAACGGCTGCATACGGCGCTGGATATTGACCCGGATGACGTAATGGTGATGATTCATTTCAACACCGCCGATGACTGGAGCTTCAGCCAGGGGCGGATGCTGTCGGAGGAGGGGTTATGATCGTAATGCAATACCGCTTCACCCTGCCAGCCGATTACGATATGGCGTTCGTTGAGAACCGCATTGCGGAGAATGGCGCGAAGCTGGATGGTTACGCCGGGCTGCTGTTTAAGGCGTACCTCGTTTCCCGGCGTGAAGACGAATATACCGAAGAGAACCGCTATGCGCCTCTCTACGTCTGGGAAGATCCCGGGGCCATGGCGCGGTTTTTACAGAGCCCAGGCTTTCGCAAGCTGACGCAGGATTTTAGCTGGCCACAGATTGATACCTGGCTGGCGCTGCGCCTGCCTGCAGTTGATGAGGTCAAAGATGCCGCCTGGCTGTCTATCGATCGTCAGCCAATAGCCGCTCACGGCGACCTGTCGGCGTTGGCGATGCACGCGCCGCTCTGTGCCTGGGATGTCAGCCGCTGGCAGCTGTTGCAGGTGGAATTTGGCGACGCGCCCCAGGCGGGGATGGAGAATTACCGTATTGGGTATGTGGCAAGCGGGGTTACGGATCCAATCGCTGCCACTCCTCACGCGTGATCTCCCATAATTCCGTGTCCAGCTCACCGGACACGTATTGCCCTTTTTCGACGCGAACTAAACGCATGCCGCTGCGCTCTGACAGGCTTCTCGACCGGCTGTTGACAGCCGCTTTCGGGGCCCGCATCCGGGAACGGACTTTATTTACAGAAAATAGTCCGTGGCATAGTCAGAAATAATAAATTAAAACGAATATAAATTATCGATACCGTAAAACGCATTTGTAAATTGTTTCTGAGTTTAAGCATAATGCACTGAATATCTCAGATAGACAAGTCCAGGTGATATAGGGTTTTGCATCAATATAATCACCGGGGCTTGCAGAGATGTATTACCTCACTTCTGTTAGATGGCCACTCACCCCGGACGTATGGGCGGAACGCGGCTGCAAAAAGCCGAAATTAAATATTATGCAACGAACGAGGCTGGCGTCGAGCGGGAAATATTTAAATAAATCCCTGCACCGATCTGAATAGTTGCGGGGCTGGTGCAGAGACGCGCTGCATCCAGGAACAAACGTCTGCATGGCAAAGGTCTCGCGCAGTAAACGTGCTACCGTGGGCTGCAACGCATGAAGCACGTTCGGCATGCGGGTGAGTAACCTGTGTGGCTGCAAAGAGAAATTAAACCTTCATCTCTGTGCGGGTATATTTACACTTAATAACCCGGTGGCTTGTTTTTTGTACAGGCAAGAAAGGCGTTAACCTATCTCAAATAACAATTCAGACCATACCTAACCAACATCATGAATCGCAATTGGGTTTAACTTCTTGATTTTTATGTGATAAATGCCAATTGTAATTTATTGAATCCATAATAGTCTGAGGACATATATTAATAGCATAATAACTAAATTATACTTCTTTACATTTGATGGAAAGGTGAGGTTAGAATGCGCTTGATTGTCTTGTTGTTAGGCCTCGTGGCAGCCACTCAGGTCTGGGCGGGTGAGCTTCCCAAACCTGCCGGTAAAGTCCTTTTAACCCTGTCCGGTAATATCCAAAATACAAATGAAGACGGGAAAGCCGTTTTTGATATCGCCAGCCTTGAGAAACTGGGCATGGTAAGTTTTCAGACCACCTCTCCCTGGTATAATGGGCGTCCTACCTTTACGGGTGTTCCACTGCAAAAGCTCATGGATTATGTCGGGGCGAAAGGTTCTATCGTTAAGGTCACGGCGCTCAATGACTACACTACCGTTATTCCGCTCAATGATTTCAAAAAATACAACGTCATCCTTGCCTTGAAAATCAACGGAGAATATATGCGTATCCGTGATAAAGGGCCGCTATTCGTCGTCTATCCTTATGACAGCCTGCCTGAACTGAATAATCAGATTTTCTATTCAAGGTCTGCATGGCAGGTCAGCAAAATGATGATCGAATAGGCGTTCAGGAGAGCATCATGAACAGGATACTGGCGGGCATCATTTTTTTCCTATTTATCTCTACGGGATATATATCTTTTCTTGTACATGAAAGACAGGAAGAGTTACAAAAACTGACTCACTACACTGATTCATGGTCTGCTGCACAGCTGGTGTCAGAATATTACCGATTCGAATCAGTGCTTGGCCTTTATACTATTGATGATACGCTGTCGATCGATGATGTGCGCCTGCGTCTTGACATTATGCTCAGCCAGAGTGATTTAACCAAAGAAGGTGATTTGGGGCGTTATATCGAAAGCAATAAATCACACCATGAACTGGCTATACAACTTGAAACGATACTTAAATATCTGGATGTTCATCTTGAGAAAATGAACCGTCCGGAACTCGAGAACTACCTTAAAACAATGCATACGCTTGATGCGCCGCTCAGCCGTCTTTCATCCGGTGCATTAGACAAGGACGTTAACTCGATTAGCGGCGCTAACCTCAAAATTCAAACGCTGTACTATATTTATTCGGCAACCTCTGTACTGCTGATAATACTGAGCGCCATCCTCGGGACGCTGATCTTCTATCAGAACAGAAATATTCAGAAGGCGCATCTGCAGGTCACCAGCCTTGCGGAAGAGCTCCAGACATCGAAAGAAAAACTGCAAATTCAGAACGCCCAGCTGGAATATGACGTCTACCACGATTCGCTTACCGGGATGAATAACCGCCAGTTTTTCTGGGATAATTTAAAAAAAATCATCGAAGCGGCAGAAAGGAATAATGCCTCTGTGGCGGTGATGCTATTTGATTTAGACCGCTTCAAAGAGGTCAATGATACCTGGGGGCATGATGCCGGCGACAGGTTATTACGCCAGATATCCGACCGCCTGATGTCGATAAGCCTGACGTCAGAAACGCTTTATCGCTTAGGGGGGGATGAGTTTGCCTTTCTCTCGAGCGGTCTGACTGAGAGCAGCGCGGTTTCGCGCGCCCAAAAAATATGTGACGCTATCAACCAGCCCTACACTATTGATAACACGATTATCAATATCGCCACCTGTGTGGGGATTGTTATCTCTGCAACCGAACGCCGCGCCGACTATCTCTACAAATTTGCCGATCTGGCCCTGTATGAAGCCAAAAAAGAGGGCTCCGGACATATAAAAGTTTTCCGCCAACGCATGTTAGAAAAACTGCAGGAAAGCAGAACCCTTGAGCATGATATGGCCATGGCCATAGTGAACAAAGAATTTGTGGTTTACTACCAGCCTATTGTCGATTCGTTCAGTCAGGAGATCTACAGCTATGAGGCCCTTATTCGATGGATGCATCCTCTGAAGGGCCTTCTGTCGCCGGACAGCTTTATTCCTGTTGCTGAAAAAACAGGAATGATCAACGAGATGGGCAAAACGGTGCTGGAACTGGCCTGCCGGGAAGCGGCTTCCTGGGCGGTTCCGGTAAAAATTTCAGTCAATGTTTCCCCTGTTCAGCTAAGCAGCAAAGCCTTTGCCGCAATAGTGTTGACCATTCTGAAAGAGACAGGGCTTGCGGCTGACCGCCTTGAACTGGAGGTGACGGAGTCTTCTCTCTTTACCGAAAACAGTACGCCGCTGAATACGCTTAACCGGCTCAGAGCCCTGGGCGTGAAAATCTCCATTGATGATTTTGGTACGGGATACTCTTCTCTTTCACGGCTGAGTAAGCTCGCCTTCGATAAAATCAAAATAGACAAGTCCTTTGTGCATTCGATATCTACCCAGGAAGACGCCCTTAACATCATCAAACTCATTACGGGGATGGCGAAGTCCCTCAATATGAAAACGGTCGCAGAAGGGGTTGAAACGCTGGAACAGCTGGAAAATCTTCAGGCACTGGGGTGCGATCTTGCACAAGGCTATCTGTTTGGAAAACCTCAGCCTGGTATCGACGGGAGGATCCGGAACGGTTAAACCGCGAACCTGCTGATGCCCCGGTGGTGGAAGGCTGAGGCCCTGTCACCCCTTTGCCGCCGGATATTTCGCCACGACCTCCTCCGGCCCCAGCTCCCGCCCGTCGCTCGCCACCATCGCCAGCTTGCGCAGCGGCAACCGATCCCGGGCATCCACCATTACCGTTCCGACATCCCCTTCAGCAAACAGATGCGCATTCCCCCACTGGGAGAGCGCCACCAGCACGGTTTGCAGGGCGCGGCCTTTTTCCGTGAGGACATACTCCTGCCACGCGCTGCCGTCGGAGGCGGGTTGCAGCACCAGAATCCCCTCGTCCACCAGCAGTTTCAGCCGGGTCGCCAGCATGTTTTTTGCGATGCCGAGGCTCTTCTGAAACTCGCCAAAACGCGTCACCCCGCGCAGGGCATCGCGCACAATCAGCAGTGACCACCAGTCGCCGATAATATCCAGCGAGCGGGCAACAGGGCAGGGACTCTCTTCCAGGCGGGTTCGTTTCACGGGGGCTCCTTATCAGCGGTGAGTTTTATTATAAAACCAATTCGCCTTCATACACAAAGTAAGCCGTCACTTTGCGGGCAGGCTCCAGGTAATCCGTCACAAATCTGTCACACTGTTTACGACGATAAAACAGAGTGAGGAATTAGGGATGAGAAAAGCACTAATCGCTGTCGCCGTGGCGGGCAGCATCGGCCTGTCCTGCGGTGTCCAGGCGCAAACCGCGCCGGAAGGGTATCAGCTGGAACAGGTTCTGATCATGAGCCGTCACAACCTGCGCGCGCCGCTGGCCAATAACGGCAGCGTGCTGGAGCAGTCAACCCCGGAAAAATGGCCGGAGTGGGATGTGCCGGGCGGACAGCTCACCACTAAAGGCGGTGTGCTGGAGGTTTATATGGGCCATTACATGCGCGAGTGGCTGGCGGAGGAGGGCGTGGTGACTGCCGGGGAGTGCCCGACGGCGAACAGCGTCTATGCCTATGCCAACAGCCTGCAGCGCACGGTGGCGACGGCGCAGTTCTTCATCACCGGGGCCTTCCCGGGCTGCGATGTGCCGGTGCACCATCAGGAACAGATGGGCACCATGGACCCCACCTTTAACCCGGTGATCACCGACAACTCCCCGGAATTCCGCGAGAAAGCTCTGCAGGCGATGAACACCGAGCGCCAGGGGATGAAGCTCGACGAGAGCTACCGGCTGCTGGAGCAGATGACCGACTACAAGGATTCGCCGTCCTGCAAAGAGAAACAGGTCTGCTCCCTGACCGACGCGAAAGACACCTACAGCGCCGAGTACCAGAAAGAGCCCGGCGTCTCTGGTCCGCTGAAGGTGGGTAACTCGCTGGTAGATGCGTTTACTCTGCAATATTACGAAGGCTTCCCGCTGGATCAGGTGGCCTGGGGCGAGATCAAAACCGATCAGCAGTGGCGCGTGCTGTCCCAGCTGAAAAACGGCTATCAGGACTCGCTGTTTACCTCAGCGGAAGTGGCGCGGAACGTGGCGAAGCCGCTGGTGAAATATATCGACAACGCGCTGGTCACCGACCAGGCGAAAGCGCCGAAGGTCACCCTGCTGGTGGGGCATGACTCCAACATCGCCTCGCTGCTGAAAGCCCTCGACTTTAAACCCTATCAGCTGCCCGGTCAGTACGAGCGCACGCCGATCGGCGGCAAGATCGTCTTCCAGCGCTGGCATGATAAGACCGGCAACCGTGATTTGATGAAAATTGAGTATGTCTATCAGAGTACGGAGCAGCTGCGTAATGCCCAGGTTCTGACGTTGAAAGCCCCGGCGCAGCGCGTCACGCTGGAGCTGAGCGGCTGTCCGGTAGATGCGGATGGATTCTGCCCGGTGGAGACCTTTAATACGGTGTTGAACACGGCGGCGAAATAAGCGTGTTCCCTCTCCCACAGGGGAGAGGGAACAAAACGTCGGGTGGTGCTTCGCTTACCCGACCTACAAGTCCAGGATCGGGTCCGCATCCCGTAGGCCTGATAAGCGTAGCGCCATCAGACGTTTTTTGTCAGCACGCGTATCAGACGTTTTTGCGCTCGATGGTCTGCTCGCCCCAGAACAGCGAGTCTTTGTCGGTTTTATCGAAGGCTATCACCAGCACTTCATCACTGCCTTCTTCCCAGATTTTCTCTGCCAGTTTTTCGTCATATTTTGCGACTTCAAAAATCGCCTCGGCGATCTCCGGTGACGTATTACGTAAACGCGCAAATTCTCCGACGCGATGTGCTTTAGCTTCTTGAGTTGGCATAGTAATCCTCCTGTTGAGAGTTAACCTTTCAGTTTAGCAGCCAGACCGGCAACATATTCACCCTGATAGCGGGCAATGTTCAGTTCCGCTTCCGACGGCTGGCGTGAGCCATCACCGCCGGCGATAGTCGTCGCCCCATACGGCGTACCGCCGCGCGTCTGAGAAATATCAAACAGCTCCGGTGTCCCGTAGCCGATCGGCACAATCACCATACCGTGATGGGCAAGGGTGGTCCAGGTCGACGTAATGGTCTGCTCCTGACCGCCGCCGGTACCGGTGGAGCTGAACACGCTGGCGATTTTGCCGTGTAACGCATTCTTCACCCACAGCCCGCCCGTCTGGTCGAGGAAGGTGCGCATCTGCCCGGACATGTTGCCGAAGCGGGTCGGGGTGCCAAAGATGATGGCGTCGTAATCGCCCAGCTCCTGCGGTGAGGCTTCCGGCGCGTCCTGCGCTTTCCCCCCGGCTTTGGCAAAGGCTTCCGCTGGCATGGTTTCCGGTACGCGTTTGATTACCACCTCAACCCCCTCGACTTTCCTGGCGCCGTCCGCCACTGCATGAGCCATGGTTTCGATGTGTCCGTACATGGAATAGTAGAGCACCAGAATTTTCGTCATTTCGCTTCACTCCTCGCATGATTTTTAAGGCAGCGGCATGCTGCACTCTTTTAAAGATATGACGTGACAGCGAGACTGCAAATCTGGCCGCCATTTATTTGATTTCAAACAAAAAAGCGGATGGCCTTTCTTTCGTAGCAAAATGACACATTTTCGCTATTGTGAATTTTTAGAATGATAAGAAAGGCTTATGGTTCCGTTTCGACGAGCGTCATACGAAAGGCTGATTTCGTATTGCAGAATATTACGGTTAGCTGGATGAATGCTCATACTCCACTAAGCTTAGGTTCACGTGGCGCAGATAAAGACACTTTTTTAGCGCCGCCAGGTGAAAGAATAGCCTTCACTGAATACAGTATTAAGTCTTATGTTTTATAACTCTGGAGGTCCGACATGGCAAACCATCGTGGTGGGTCTGGTAATTTTGCAGAAGACCGTGAAAGAGCATCAGAAGCAGGACGTAAAGGTGGCCAGCAAAGCGGGGGGAACTTTAAAAACGACCCTCAACGCGCATCCGAAGCTG
This sequence comes from Leclercia adecarboxylata, assembly GCF_006874705.1. NCBI lineage: Bacteria > Pseudomonadati > Pseudomonadota > Gammaproteobacteria > Enterobacterales > Enterobacteriaceae > Leclercia > Leclercia adecarboxylata. The sequence continues at coordinate 3,561,179 of NZ_CP035382.1, forward strand.
GCAAAAAAGGGGGCAAAAATAGCCATGGCGGCAACAAGAGCAGTTAAGTTGCAGCCGTCTGAAGTATGGGTCACATGACCACTGGCACCCCCCGCCGCCGGGATCCCCGGCGGTTTTTTTATGCCTGTTATTGAAGTGTTATCAAATTCCTTCCACACTAGCGGATTGACTCTTTGTGCTGGTGCCCCATGTCCTCCTCCCGTTATGCCTTCTCGATCAAACCGCAGGAAGCGATCCTGATCCTTATCACCATGTTCTGGGGCGGGACCTTTCTTGCCGTGCAGTACGCCGTCACGCTCAGCGATCCCTTCTTTTTTGTCGGCCTGCGCTTCGCCACGGCGGCCATTGCGGTGGCGATTATCTCCCTCAAAACGCTGCCCGGCCTGACCATGACCGAGCTGAAAGCCGGGCTGGCGATCGGCGTCTCCATTGCGCTGGGCTACAGCCTGCAAACCTGGGGATTACAAAGTATTCCCAGCAGTAAGTCGGCGTTTATCACGGCCATGTATGTGCCGCTGGTACCGCTGTTGCAGTGGCTCTGCCTGCGCCGCATACCGGGGGTGATGTCCTGCATCGGGATCGTGCTGGCCTTTATCGGCCTGATCCTGCTGGCGGGGCCGGACGATAACCTGCTGGCGCTCGGAAAGGGGGAGATAATCACTCTGGTGGGGGCGGTGGCGATTGCCGCTGAGATTATTTTGATCAGCGCCTGGGCCGGAAAGGTGGACGTCAAGCGCGTCACCGTTGTGCAGCTGGCGACCGCCTCGCTGGTGGCGTTTCTGTTGATGATCCCGGCCGGGGAGTCCGTCCCGCCGATCTCATCCGGGCTGGTGATTGTCGCCCTTGGGCTGGGGATTTTTAGCGCCATTATTCAGGTGACGATGAACTGGGCCCAGCGCAGCGTCTCACCGACCAGGGCGACGGTGATCTATACCGGGGAGCCGGTGTGGGCGGGGATCTTTGGCCGTCTGGCCGGGGAGCGCCTGCCGCTACTCGCCCTGGTGGGGGCGGCCTTTATCATCGCCGGCGTGCTGGTGAGCGAGCTGAAGCTTAAGAGAAAGAAAAAGGCGCTGCCCGACATCGACAGCGCCACTATCGACTAAGGATCCTGAACCGCCACCTCGCCCTGCGTCACCCCGGCCATCCGGCGGCTGAGCAGGGCGTTAAGCGCAATCGCGCCAAAGGTGGCGGTGCCGATCCCGCCCAGGGTAAAGCCCCCGAGGGAGAGGGCGAAATCACCGGCCCCCAGCACCAGGGTGACGGCGACCATAATCAGGTTGCCGTTCTGGCTGAGATCGACCCGGTTTTGCACCCAGATCCGCGCCCCGGCCACCGCAATCAGGCCAAACACCACAATCGACGCCCCGCCAATCACCGCCGCTGGAATGGTGTGGATCAGCGCGCCAAATTTGGGTGAAAAGCCGAGCAGCATGGCGATGGCCGCCGCCGCTACGAACACCAGCGTCGAGTAGACTTTGGTCACCGCCATCACGCCAATATTCTCGGCGTAGGTGGTTACGCCGCTGCCGCCCACCGAGCCCGACAGCATGGTCGCCAGCCCGTCACCGACAAAGGCCCGGCCCATATACGGGTCCATATTGCGCCCGGTCATGCCGGCCACCGCCTTCAGGTGGCCGAGATTCTCCGCAACGAGGATCACCGCCACCGGGGCGATCAGCATCATCGCCTGGCCGTTAAAGGTGGGTGAGGTCAGCTGCGGCAGGCCAAACCACGCTGCCTGCTGCACGAGGGCGAAATCGACCGGTTTGCCGAGCCCGAAGAGGCTGGTCAGCAGAGCGTAGATCACGCAGGCGAAGATCAGCCCCACCAGGATCAGCAGCCGCTGGATCATCCCCCGGGTAAAGACCGCCACCAGTCCAATGCACAGCACCGTCACCACCGCCATCCAGCTGTCAAACGCCGAGCCGGAAACGCCTTTGACGGCAATCGGGGCCAGGTTCAGACCAATCGCCATCACTACCGCCCCGGTGACCACCGGCGGCATCAGCCTTTCGATCCAGCGGGTGCCGAGCTTCATCACCACCAGGCCAATCGCAGTGTAGATCGCGCCGCAGGCGATAATCCCGCCCAGGGCGACGCTCAGCTGCGGGTTGATCCCCTGGCCGTTAAAGCCGGTAGCGGCAATCACCACCCCGACAAAGGCCGCGCTGGAGCCCAGATAGCTCGGCACCCGTCCGCCGGTAATGAAAAAAAACAGCAGGGTGCCGATCCCCGACATCAGTATCGACAGATTGGGATCCAGCCCCATCAGAATGGGCATCAGCACGGTGGCGCCAAACATCGCCACCGCGTGCTGGACGCCCATCACCGCGGTTTGCGCCAGCGGGAGACGTTCATCCGGCGCGACCACGCCGCGTTCATCAGAGGTCGATTTCAACTGCCAGTGAGGAAAACCGAATAGTGCCATCAGCTGCTCCTTAAGGAGGGTTAACAGGCGGGTCGCATCAGGGCGTGGTAGCCGCGGTCAAACCACACCAGGCCCTGCGGCTCCGGGTGGCGGGTGATTGCAAGGATCTCGCAAAACAGAATGTCGTGGGTGCCCACGCTGACCACCTGGCTAATCCGGCAGTCGAACGAGGCCAGCGCGTCTGCCAGGCGCGGACAGCCGGTCTCCCCGATCTGCCAGCGGGCGGCGGCGAAGCGCTCCGCCATCGGGGTTTTGCCGCCGAACAGATTCGACAGCGACTCCTGCCCGGCGCTGAGGGTGTTGACGCACAGGGTGCGGTTGTCGTGAAACACCGGCCACACCGAGGCACCGCGATTGAGGCACACCAGCAGGGTTGGCGGCGAATCGGTGACGCTGCACACCGCGCTGGCGGTAAAACCCGCCTGTCCGGCCGGGCCGTCGGTGGTGATGATATTCACCGCCGCCCCCAGGCAGGCCATGGCATCGCGAAAGGCTTGTTTATCAATGTTCATGAGCGCTCCTTATACCAGCCCGCAGGCGTCGTCAAAGCTCAGGCGGGGCAGGCGCCCGTAGAGTTTGCTGGTGTCGCCATAGCCGATGTTGATCAGCAGATTGCTTCTCAGGTTACTGCCGGTGAAGAAGGCCGCATCCACCTTCTCCCGGTCGAAGCCGGAGAGCGGCCCGGTATCGAGCCCCAGCGCCCGACAGGCGACAATCAGATAGGCCGCCTGCAGGGTGCTGTTGCGAAAGGCGGTCTCCTCGGCGAGCTGCGGGCTGGCGGTGAACCAGCTCCGGGCATCACCGTGGGGGAACAACTCCGGCAGACGGTCATAAAACTGGCTGTCCCAGGCCACGATGGCCGTCACCGGGGCGGTGAGGGTCTTTTGCAGGTTGCCGCTGGAAAGCGCCGGGCGCAGCTTCTCTTTACCTTCCGGGGTGCGGATAAATACCATCCGCGCCGGGGAGCAGTTGGCGGAGGTGGGGCCCCACTTCATCAGGTCGTAGATGTCGCGCAGCGTCTCGTCGCTGACCGGGCGATCCAGCCAGCCGTTGTGGGTGCGTGCTTCGGTAAACAGCGCATGCTGCGCGGTTGGGGTGATGGCTTCACTCATGGCAACTCCTTCGATAAGCGTTCGTGGCGGTGCAGCAGGCTGGCGAGCCCGTTTTGCAGCAGGGCGTTGAAGATCTCCGGCTCGGTGACGTTGCAGGCGTGGCCGCCCCGGGGCATCACCGTGATGACGCTCCCGGGCAGGGCGGCGTGCAGCTGTGATGAACAGACGGCGGGCACCAGCAGATCGTCGGCGGAACAGATAATCTGCACCGGGCAGCGGATCCGCAGCGCCTGGCAGCTGAAATCGGCCCGCTTCAGGGCATTGAGCCTGCGCAGGAGCGTGTTTTTGCCCTGGAAATGGGCCAGCGCCAGCGCCTCTTCGGCCTCCATGCGCGGCTGGCGGGCGGCCATCCAGTCGGCGGGATAGAGAAACAGCGGCTGGGCCTCCACCCAGGCCTGGGCGCCACCGGCATGCAGCAGCCGCTCGCGCACCTGGAAGCAGCGTTTGGTATGGGGATGCAGCGCCAGCCAGCCGTTGACGCACACCAGCGCGCTGAGCGCTCCGGGCCGATCCAGTGCCAGCTGGAGGCCAATCAGCGCCCCCAGCGCATGGCCCACCACGCAAAAGCGTGTTATCCCGGCCTCGCTCAGCGCCTGCCACAGCTCATCGGCCATCTGCGCCAGGCTGTACGCCTCCGGCAGCTCGCCGGGGTTGTTGCCGGTGCCGCGCTGGTCGTAGCAAACCACCTGATACTCCTGCTCCAGGTCGGCCAGCTGGGGCAGCCAGTAGCTGCCGCTGCCCCCCAGCCCGGCAATCAGCACCACCACCGGTGCGCCGTCAAAGGGCGGGGGTGAAATAGACAGTTTCATGGCAACCTCACCGGCCAATGTGGGCGATAGTGGCGATCTCCACCAGCGCCTCGGGTTTCACCAGCCCGCACTGAATGCAGAACCGCGCAGGCTTATCACCGGGGAAAAACTCGGCGTAGATTTCGTTAATCGCGGCGTAGTTTTTCCAGTCGGTAATAAAGATGCTGTTGAAGGTCACGTCCGCCATCGTTCCGCCCGCCGTTTCGATAACGCGCTGGATGGTCTGTAGCACGTGGCGGGTTTGCGCCTTTGGGTCATCGGGAAACACCACGTTGTTGTGGGCGTCGAACGGCAGGGTGCCCGAGACGTAAACCACGCCATCTGCCAGCGTACCTGGCACAAAGGGGGCGATTGGCGTACTGGTGCCTGGCGGGATAATCACAGATTTTGGCATGGGTTCACTCCTCAGGCGATACGGGCATAGGTGGCAGGGGAAAGGGCGTCGCAGAAGGTGGCGACGTCGCTGACCCAGCCAAAAAAGGTTTCGATGTTGAACAGCGCGGCCTGCTGGGCAAACGCCGGGCCCGCCTGGTGGGTGGCGTCTTCCAGCACCACGCCGAAATATTCGAGGAAGAAGCCGTCGCGCAGGGTGGACTCCACGCAGACGTTAGTGGCGATGCCGGTAAAGATCAGATGACGGATCCCGCGGCTGCGCAGCAGGCTATCCAGCGGGGTATTAAAGAAGCCGCTGTAGCGCGGTTTCGGCAGCACGATGTCGCCCGGCTCAGGCACCAGCTCGTTCACCAGCTGGTAATCCCAGCCGCCTTTCGCCAGCAGCTTGCCCTGCAATTCCGGGCGCTGGCGCATGGTTTTCAGGGCGTTGGATTTGTGGAAGTTGGGCGAGCCGGGGCCGCCCGCCTCCACGTACTGTTCATCCCAGCCGTTCTGGAACCAGATTATCTGGATCCCGGCGGCGCGCGCGGCGGCCACCGCGGTGCGGATATTGTCGATCACCGGCCGGGTGGCGGAGACGTCAAACCCGGCGAGGTCGAGATAGCCCCCGGGGCTGGCGTAGGCGTTCTGCATATCCACCACGATGAGCGCGCTTTGCTGCGGATCAAAGGTGATGGCTTCCGGACGTGCGGGCAGGGTGGTCATTACGCGACCTCCTTAGTGAAAACCGGAAGATGAGCGCGGCACTGCATCAGCGGCTGGATACGCTCGCCGAAGGTTTCAATCCCGGAGAGGAAATCATCAAAGGTCAGGAGTACCCCCTCAGCGCCCGGTACGCTGGCGACCTCATCGAGCATCCGAGCCACGCTGGCATACGAGCCCACCAGGGTGCCCATATTGATGTTCAACGCCGAGGTAGGATCGGCCATCTGCCGCACGTTGGTGTCCGCCCCGGAGCGGGTGTCCTTCTGGCTCTGCTCGCTGAGCCAGCTCAGGGCTTCGTCGTCGGCCCCGGCTTTGTAGTGTTCCCACTTCGCCCGTGCCGCCTCGTCGGTTTCGTCGGCAATCACCATAAACAGCACGTAGGAGCCGACGTCGCGCCCGGTTTTCTCCGCGGCCTCTTTCATCCGTGCCGCCGTGGGCGCAAAGGCCGCCGGGGTGTTGACCCCTTTGCCGAAGCAGAAGTTGAAGTCCGCATATTTCGCCGAGAATTCCATCCCGGCGTCGCTCTGTCCGGCGCAGATCACCTTCATCGGCACCGACGGCTGGGGGCTGACCCGGCAGTCGGTCATGGTGAAGAACTCGCCTTTGAAGTCGCTCTTGCCGGTGCCCCACAGATCCCGCAGGACCTGCACATACTCGGTGAGGTAGTCGTAGCGTTTAGAGAAGTACTCATCCCCCGGCCAGAGGCCCATCTGCTCGTACTCCGGCTTCTGCCAGCCGGTGACGAGGTTAACGCCAAAGCGCCCGCCGGAGATGGTGTCGATGGTGGAGGCCATCCGCGCCACGATTGCCGGAGGCAGGGTGAGGGTGGCGGCGGTGGCGTAGATCTGGATCCGCGAGGTGACTGCCGCCAGCCCGGCCATCAGGGTGAAGGACTCCAGGTTGTGATCCCAGAATTCGGTTTTACCGCCGAAGCCGCGCAGCTTGATCATCGACAGGGCAAAGTCGAAGTGGTAGTGCTCCGCTTTTTGCACGATGGCTTTGTTCAGCTCGAAGGTCGGCATGTACTGCGGCGCGTGGGTGGAGATCAACCAGCCGTTATTGCCAATGGGAACGAATACGCCAATTTTCATCGCTAACCTCTCTTCATCTCAACATAGGGGGTGAAAGTCAGACGTGGCGCTGCATCCTGCATCTCCTGTTCAGCCGCGTAAGCCTGTTTTGCAAAGCGGATGCCAGGTTTGAAATTGGCAATGTTATTAATGTGTTAACTGGTGGTTGATAAAATGCTGGCGGCAAAAGTGGACTGTCTGGTCAAAATAGTTGCACACAAAGCAGGCAGTCGTGCGCGGTCGCGGTGCAGATAGTCGTGGTCACTCAAGGGTTTTTGCTATGCTGGGAACAGATCAACAAGGAGTGAGCACATGGCACAAGGCGCAGTGAAAACAGGCGGTAAACGTTCGCAGGCGGTGAGCGCGAAAAAACAGGCGATCTTCTCGGCGGCGCTGGAGACCTTTTCGCAGTTTGGCATTCACGGCACGCGGCTGGAACAGGTGGCCGAGCTGGCGGGGGTATCGAAAACCAATCTGCTCTACTACTTCCCCTCAAAAGAGGCGCTGTACGTTGCCGTCCTGCAACAGATCCTGGATATCTGGCTGGCGCCGCTGAAGGCGTTTCGCGAGGAGCTCACCCCGCTGGTGGCGATCCAGCAGTATATCCGCCTCAAGCTGGAGGTCTCCCGGGACTATCCCCAGGCCTCGCGGCTGTTCTGTCTGGAGATGCTGCAGGGGGCACCGCTGCTGAAAACGGTGCTGAGCGGCGATATGAAATCGCTGGTGGATGAGAAGTCGGCGATCATTGCCGGGTGGGTTGCCACCGGCAAACTGGCGCCGGTAGATCCGCATCATCTGATCTTTATGATTTGGGCCGCCACCCAGCACTACGCCGACTTTTCTGCCCAGGTGGAGGCGGTGACCGGCAAGTCGCTTAAGGATGACGACTTCTTCCACAGCACCGTGGATAACGTGCAGCGGATGATTATCGAAGGGATCCGGGTGCGTTAATTTGCCGGTGGGAGAGGGCAGCTTAAATCGCCCTCTTCACACTGCATCAGCGAGGCCAGATACGCTTCCCGCTCGCGGGTTTTATCCGCCAGACACTGATTCACAATCATTGGCTGAACGGAGCCGCCTGAAGTGCCCGAGCCGACAAAGGCGCAGTCGGCATCGCGCAGGGCGATCCACGCCTGCTGGGCCTTTTTCAGCAGATCGCGCTGGGGGGCCGCGGCGCGCTTCATCACAGCCTGGTAAGTCTGGTTCAGGGTTTTATCCGCCGCCTGATATTGCTGCGCGGTGCAGGTGTTCAGTTCAACCTGGGTGCTGGCGTTGGCGCACTCATCCGCCAGGGCGCTGGTGCTCAGCAGTAACGCAGCACCTGCGATCAAAGCTCGTTTCATCTCTCCCTCCGTATAAAAAAGCCGGGTGGCGGCTTCGCCTTACCCGGCCTACAAAAATCAGATTATCATTTGTAGCCCCGGTAAGCGCAGCGCCACCGGGGAATACAGACCGCACAATCCGGTAGCCCCGGTAAGCGTAGCGCCACCGGGGTGAGTTTGCACGCTTAGCCGATGGTCATCAGGCTGGCGTTACCTCCTGCGGCAGCGGTGTTGACGCTGAGGGAGCGCTCCACGTACAGACGCTCCAGCTGCAGATTGTCTTCGCCGCGGGCGAAGCCCTGCACCGACACAATGGCGCCTTTCCGGTCTGCAACCTGCTCGCACAGCTCGCGCAGCTGGTCGGAGTCCCCGTGATAGATCACCGCGTCAAACGGCTGGCTGGTCAGTACATCCGCCTTCGCAAAGTGAATGCGCGCGGTTACCGCGTTCGGCAGCTGCTTCGCCAGGTCGCGGTGCAGGGCATCTTCCGGCCACAGCACTTCACATCCGGTCGCTAACGCCGCCGCCAGCTGAACCAGCGCATCCTGCTCGTTATCCGCCACGCAGAGCACGCGCTCGCGCGGCATCAGGGTCCAGGTGTTGCGCTCGCCGGTCGGGCCAGGCAGCACGCGCTGGGTACCGGCCTGCGCCAGCTCGCCATACTGCTGGCACAGCGCACGCAGTTCAGGACGTTTTTCAGCCCAGGTCGCGAGAGCTTCCAGCGGCTGAGTCAGGACCGCTTTCACCTGCGTATCCACCGGGTATTGTGCATCCTGACGACCCAGGGTCACGCCGAGGGCGTTGGCCGGACGGTTCGCCAGCAGGCGGTACAGGTACATCGGCCCCCCGGCTTTCGGACCGGTGCCAGACAGCCCTTCGCCGCCGAACGGCTGCACGCCAACGACCGCGCCAACCATATTACGGTTCACGTACAGGTTGCCGACCTTCGCGCTGCCAGTTACCTGAGCGATGGTTTCGTCGATACGGGTATGCACGCCCAGCGTCAGACCGTAGCCGGAGGCGTTGATCTGCTCAATAAGCGCATCGAGGTTGTTACGGTTGTAACGCACCACGTGCAGCACCGGGCCGAAGACCTCTTTCTTCAGCTCGTCGAAGCTGGCCAGCTCGATCAGGGTTGGCGCCACAAAGGTGCCGCTGGTCCACTCGCGGGCGTCTTCGCTGTTCTCACGCACCGCCTGGAACACCGGACGGCCCTTGGCACGCATCGCCTGGATGTGATTCTCAATGTTGGTTTTGGCTTCGGCATCGATCACCGGCCCGATGTCGGTGGTCAGACGGCCCGGGTTGCCCATCCGGCACTCGCCCATCGCGCCACGCAGCATTTTCAGGGTGTGGTCAGCGATATCATCCTGCAGGCAGAGCACGCGCAGGGCAGAGCAGCGCTGTCCGGCGCTGTCGAAGGCCGAGGCCACCACGTCCACCACCACCTGTTCGGTGAGGGCGGAGGAGTCGACGATCATCGCGTTCATGCCGCCGGTTTCGGCGATCAGCGGGGTCGGACGGCCCTGGGCGTCGAGACGGGTGGCGATATTGCGTTGCAGCAGGGAGGCCACTTCGGTGGAGCCGGTGAACATTACCCCGCGCACGCGGTTATCGGCGGTCAGCTTCGCGCCGACGGTCTCGCCGCGGCCTGGCAGCAGCTGCACCACGCCCGGCGGGACACCTGCTTCCAGCAGGATGTTGATCCCCTGGGCGGCAATCAGCGGCGTCTGCTCGGCCGGTTTCGCCAGCACGCTGTTACCGGCGGCAAGGGCGGCGGCAATCTGCCCGGTGAAGATCGCCAGCGGGAAGTTCCACGGGCTGATACAGACCACCGGCCCCAGCGGGCGGTGGGTTTCGTTGTCAAAGTCGTCGCGGACCTGACCGGCATAGTAGTGCAGGAAGTCAACGGCTTCGCGCACCTCGGCGATGGCGTTGCTGAAGGTTTTACCCGCCTCGCGCACCAGAATGCCAATCAGCTGCTGCATCTGATCTTCCATCAGCACCGCAGCACGTTCGAGGATCGCGGCGCGCTCCTGCGGCGGAGTGGCGAACCAGATCGGCGCGTTGTTCACCGCGCTGTCGAGGGCCAGATCCACTTCCTGTTCGGTCGCTTCCCGGGCAAAGCCGACGATATCTTTCGGCTCGGCCGGGTTGACCACCGGCTGCATTTCGCCAGCGATAACCGGCTGCTCGAGGATCGGTCTGGCCTGCCATTTCTGCAGGGCGCTGTTCAGCAGCGACGAGGAGAGAGACGCCAGGCGGTGTTCGTTCGCCAGGTCCAGACCGGAAGAGTTGACGCGCCCGTTGCCGTACAGCTCGCGCGGCAGGGCAATCTTCGGATGCGGCAGGCCCACCTGACCTTCCTGGGCAGCCATTTTCTCGACGGCCTGCACCGGATCCGCCACCAGCTCGTCCAGCGGCAGGGTGGTATCGGCGATGCGGTTCACGAAGGAGGTGTTAGCCCCGTTCTCCAGCAGACGACGCACCAGGTAGGCCAGCAGGGTTTCATGGGTGCCGACCGGGGCGTAGATACGGCATGGACGGTTCAGTTTGCCATCCGCCACTTTACCGGTGACCTGCTCGTACAGCGGTTCACCCATGCCGTGCAGGCACTGGAATTCGTACTGGCCCGGATAGTAGTTCTGACCGGCCAGCTGGTAGATAGCCGCTAAGGTGTGGGCGTTGTGGGTGGCGAACTGCGGGTAGATCAGGTTCGGCACGCCGAGCAGCTTTTTGGCGCAGGCGAGGTAAGAGACGTCGGTATAGACCTTGCGGGTGTAGACCGGATAGCCCTCGAGACCGTCCATCTGCGCGCGCTTGATCTCGCTGTCCCAGTAGGCGCCCTTCACCAGACGGATCATCAGGCGGCGACGGCTACGGGTAGCGAGGTCAATCAGGTAATCAATCACAAACGGGCAGCGCTTCTGGTAGGCCTGGATCACGAAGCCAATCCCGTTCCAGCCCGCCAGCTCCGGCTCGAAGCACAGTTTTTCCAGCAGATCGAGAGAGATCTCCAGGCGGTCGGCCTCTTCGGCATCAATGTTGATCCCGATGTCATACTGGCGCGCCAGCAGGGTCAGGGATTTCAGGCGCGGATAGAGCTCTTCCATGACGCGGTCGTACTGGGCGCGGCTGTAGCGCGGGTGCAGGGCGGAGAGCTTAATCGAGATCCCCGGGCCTTCATAAATGCCGCGACCGTTAGAGGCTTTACCGATGGCGTGGATCGCCTGCTGGTAAGAGACCAGATAGGCCTGCGCGTCGGCGGCGGTCAGTGCCGCTTCGCCCAGCATATCGTAGGAGTAGCGGAAGCCTTTATCTTCCAGCTTGCGGGCGTTGGCCAGGGCTTCGGCGATGGTTTCTCCGGTAACGAACTGCTCGCCCATCAGGCGCATTGCCATGTCCACGCCTTTACGGATCAGCGGCTCGCCGCTCTTGCCGATAATGCGGTTCAGGGAGCGGGAGAGGCTGGCTTCGTTGTGGGTGGAGACCAGACGGCCGGTAAACAGCAGGCCCCAGGTGGCGGCGTTAACGAACAGCGACGGGCTGCGGCCGATGTGCGAATGCCAGTTGCCGTTGCTGATCTTGTCGCGGATCAGCGCGTCGCGGGTTGCTTTGTCCGGGATACGCAACAGCGCTTCCGCCAGACACATCAGGGCCACGCCCTCCTGCGAGGAAAGCGAGAATTCCTGCAGCAGGCTCTGCACCATCCCGGCACGGCCGGTGGCGTTTTTCTGGTTGCGCAGCTTTTCGGCCAGCTGATACGCCAGGCTGTGGGCCTGGGAAGCAATCGGCTCCGGCAGGCGCGCCTGCTCCAGCAGCATCGGCACGGCGTCGGTCTCTGCGCGGCGCCAGGCGGCAGTAATGGCCGCACGGCTCACCGACTGGGGCAGGATCTGCTCGGCAAATTCGAGGAACGGCTGGTGGATCTCTTCCGCAGCGTCGGTGTGTTCGTCGCTCTCATTGGCGGCACCGGCCAGCAGGGCAGGCAGCTCTGGCAGGTCGTCGTTGCTCTCCAGCTTTTCCAGATAGTTAAAGATGGCCTGCTTAATTAACCAGTGCGGCGTGCGGTCGATCCGCGTGGCTGCCGATTTAATCCGTTCGCGGGTTGCGTCATCCAGCTTAACCCCCATGGTGGTCATGCCCATGCCAAAAACTCCTGTGATTCAGTAGCGCTAGTGTAGTTAACGTGAAATATCCACTATGTTGCAACTTTGTGCAACCTCGTTAAATGTGACCCGGATTGCAAGCTGAAAAATGAATGGATTGTTACGTCATGGTTAACCGGAAAAAAGGTGTGGATTTGGGTTATCAACCCTGGTTTCATGCGGCGCTTAACACTTTTTGCAGGTGCAACCGCGAAAAACGTGAGCGAGTGCAACCTCCAGGAATCTGGTGTGAAACCGGGGATGAAATTGATGTAAATGCAGTGTTAAATCGTTTGTGTCGTGGCAGCGCATACGGCAGGATACGCGCGGCCAACAGAAACACACATCATCACCCCCTCGTTCCGGGGGTGGAATAAAGACAGTCGGGAAGGCTGTCGAACATCTTTGCGGAGTATTTAAATGGCAATTAGCACACCGATGCTGGTGACATTTCTTATCTATATTTTTGGCATGATCCTGATAGGGTTCCTTGCATGGCGTTCAACCAAAAACTTTGACGACTACATTCTCGGCGGACGCAGTTTAGGCCCGTTCGTGACCGCGCTCTCTGCGGGTGCATCGGATATGAGCGGCTGGCTGCTGATGGGCCTGCCTGGTGCTATCTTTCTCTCCGGGATTTCGGAAAGCTGGATTGCCATCGGTCTCACCCTGGGCGCATGGATTAACTGGAAGCTGGTGGCCGGGCGTCTGCGCGTGCATACCGAAGCCAACAACAATGCCCTGACCCTGCCGGACTACTTCACCGGCCGTTTTGAAGATAACAGCCGCATCCTGCGTATTATCTCCGCGCTGGTTATTCTGCTGTTCTTCACCATCTACTGTGCCTCCGGCATCGTGGCCGGGGCGCGTCTGTTCGAAAGCACCTTCGGCATGAGCTATGAAACCGCACTCTGGGCGGGCGCCGCAGCAACCATCCTTTATACCTTCGTGGGTGGCTTCCTGGCAGTAAGCTGGACCGATACCGTGCAGGCCAGCCTGATGATTTTTGCCCTGATCCTGACCCCGGTTATTGTGATCCTCTCCGTGGGCGGCCTGGGTGATTCCCTGGCGGTGATCCAGCAGAAGAGCATCGAAAATGTCGATATGCTGAAAGGGCTGAACTTCGTCGCCATTGTCTCCCTGATGGGCTGGGGGCTGGGTTACTTCGGCCAGCCGCACATCCTGGCGCGCTTTATGGCGGCAGACTCTCACCACACCATCGTCCATGCCCGTCGTATCAGCATGGCGTGGATGATCCTCTGTCTGGGCGGCGCCTGTGCGGTAGGCTTCTTCGGTATTGCTTACTTCAACAACAACCCGGCCCTGGCGGGTGCGGTGAACCAGAACGCCGAGCGCGTGTTTATCGAGCTGGCGCAAATCCTCTTTAACCCGTGGATCGCCGGTATTCTGCTCTCTGCGATCCTGGCGGCGGTGATGTCCACCCTGAGCTGCCAGCTGCTGGTCTGCTCCAGCGCCATCACCGAAGACCTGTACAAAGCCTTCCTGCGTAAGAACGCCAGCCAGAAAGAGCTGGTGTGGGTAGGGCGCTTTATGGTGCTGGTGGTGGCCCTGGTCTCCATCGCGCTGGCGGCAAACCCGGAAAACCGCGTGCTGGGTCTGGTGAGCTACGCCTGGGCAGGCTTCGGTGCCGCTTTTGGTCCGGTGGTGCTGTTCTCGGTGATGTGGTCCCGCATGACCCGCAACGGCGCGCTGGCCGGGATGATTATTGGTGCAGTTACCGTCATCGTCTGGAAGCAGTTCGCGTGGCTGGGGCTGTACGAAATCATTCCGGGCTTTATCTTCGGCAGCATCGGGATTGTGGTCTTCAGCCTGCTGGGTAAAGCGCCGTCTGCCGCGATGCAGAAACGCTTTGCGGAAGCGGATGCGCATTACCACACCGCGCCGCCAACGAAGTTACAGGCTGAGTAAGTTTAAGACACGCTGTAAGCCGGGCTCGCCCGGCTTTTTTTATTGCTAATTTCCGTGATTTACGCTCATATCGCTGTGCTAAAAAATGATGAGGATAGCGAATAATGACAATCAAAACAGGGCTTGTGGCTGGCGCAATTTTACTGCTGGCAGGCTGCAACGCCCCATCGCGCAGCATGGCGGAAAACACCTGCAAAGCTGATAATCAGATGCAGCAAACCACCCTCTATTTCGGCCTGAACCGTCCGGCAGGGGAGGCGATCACCGGCCAGGAGTGGCAGCAGTTTGTTGACCAGGACGTGACGCCGCGTTTTCGCGATGGCTTAACGGTGTTTGATGCGCGAGGGCAGTGGCTGGGGAATGACGGGAAGGTAGCGCGCGAATCAAGCAAGGCGCTGATGCTGATCCACGGCAAAGATGCCCAGAGCGAGAGCAATATTGAGGCACTGCGCGGGATCTATAAGCAGCGCTTTGCCCAGGAATCGGTGATGCGCGTAGACCAGCCGGTGTGCGTACAGTTTTAAACCCGCCCGGCGGCGCTGCGCTTGCACGGGCCTACGGTTTTGTAGGCCGGGTAAGCGGCAGCGCCACCCGGCATTTGCACAGTATTAAAGAACTAATCCCGCAAAGCTCGCCGACAACAGGCTGACCAGCGTTGCGCCGTACACCAGACGCAGACCAAAGCGTGATACCACGTTGCCCTGCTGCTCGTTCAGCCCCTTAATCGCCCCGGCCACGATACCGATAGAAGCAAAGTTGGCGAAGGAGACGAGGAACACCGACAGAATGCCCAGCCCGCGCGGCGTCATCTGCGCGGCAATTTTTTGCAGCTCGATCATCGCCACAAACTCGTTCGCCACCAGCTTGGTTGCCATAATCCCGCCCGCATGCAGAGCATCACTCAGCGGGATCCCCACCAGCCACGCCAGCGGATAGAAGACATAGCCCAGAATCTGCTGGAAGCTCAGGCCGAAGACGCTGGAGAAGAGGGCGTTGACGGCGCTGATCAGGGCAATAAAGCCAATCAGCATCGCCAGAATAATCATCGCCACCTTGAAGCCGGCCAGAATATATTCTCCCAGCATCTCAAAGAAGCTCTGGGATTCATGCATCTTCTCCAGCTTAATTTCCGGCTCCGCTTCCGGGCGGGCCGGGTTAATCACCGTCAGGATAATAAAGGTGCTGAACATATTCAGGATCAGCGCCGCCACCACATATTTCGCCTCCAGCATGGTCATATAGGCCCCGACAATCGACAGCGAGACGGTCGACATCGCGGTAGCCGCCATGGTGAACAGACGACGCGATGAGAGATCGCCCAACACCCCTTTGTAAGCAATGAAGTTTTCCGACTGGCCGAGCGTCAGGGAGCTGATGGCGTTAAAGGATTCAAGCTTGCCCATGCCGTTAACCTTCGACAGCAGGGTGCCAATAACGCGAATAATCACCGGCAGAATACGCCAGTGCTGAAGAATACCGATCAGTGCCGAAATAAAGATAATCGGGCACAACACGCCGAGGAAAATAAATGCCAGCCCTTTTTCACCCATCCCGCCAAATACAAAGTTGGTCCCTTCGGCGGCATATTTCAGTAACGACTCGAAGAAGCCCGAGACGTACTGAATAACAAACAAGCCGCTTTCGGCATGAAGGAAAAAGAACGCCAGCGCAATTTCAATGACGATAAGTTGGATAAGGTAGCGAATGCGAACGTTGCGGCGGTCAAAGCTGACCAGCCAGGCCAGCGCAAGGATAACCACCAGCGCCAGCAGGAAGTGCAGAAATTGATACATAGTTGATTTTCAGCAGATTAATGAGGCGCTCATTTAGCCACAGCCTGCTTTAACCGTAAATGAACTTTTACGTCTTAACTTATAAACCTTTTAGTTACCTGGGTGATTATTTTCCCCTTATGGGTTTACATCCTGTCATTAAAATGCAGCATATTTCGCTTGTATTTCTTATTGCCGTAATGATAATCACTATCACAAGAATTTACCTTTCTTTGCATCAGTTGACCGCGAAAAACATTTAAGGTGTCGGCATGTTTGTACCATTTCTCATTATGTTACGTGAAGGCCTGGAAGCGGCCCTGATTGTCAGCCTCATCGCCAGCTATCTGAAACGCACCCAGCGCGGCCGTTGGATCGGCGTGATGTGGATTGGCGTCTTCCTGGCTGCCGCCCTCTGCCTCGGTCTGGGCATTGCCATCAACGAAACCACCGGGGAATTCCCGCAAAAAGAGCAGGAGCTGTTCGAAGGCCTCGTGGCGCTGATTGCGGTGGTGATCCTCACCTGGATGGTGTTCTGGATGCGTAAAGTGTCGCGTAACGTCAAGGTTCAGCTGGAGCAGGCGGTGGACAGCGCGCTGGCGAAAGGCAATCACCACGGCTGGGCGCTGATCATGATGATCTTTTTCGCCGTGGCGCGTGAAGGCCTGGAGTCGGTCTTCTTCCTGCTGGCCGCTTTCCAGCAGGATGTCGGGATCTGGCCGCCGCTGGGCGCCGTGCTGGGTCTCGCAACCGCGGTGGTGCTCGGCTTCCTGCTCTACTGGGGTGGGATCCGTCTTAACCTCGCCGTCTTCTTCAAGTGGACCAGCCTGTTCATTCTGCTGGTGGCCGCCGGGCTGGCCGCAGGGACGATCCGCGCCTTCCACGAGGCGGGCCTGTGGAACCACTTCCAGGATGTGGCGTTCGATCTCAGTAACGTCCTCTCGACTCACTCTCTGACCGGCACGCTCCTCGAAGGGATCTTCGGCTATCAGGAAGCGCCGAGC
The DNA here is from genome assembly GCF_006874705.1 of Leclercia adecarboxylata. Taxonomy (NCBI): domain Bacteria; kingdom Pseudomonadati; phylum Pseudomonadota; class Gammaproteobacteria; order Enterobacterales; family Enterobacteriaceae; genus Leclercia; species Leclercia adecarboxylata. The sequence goes on from NZ_CP035382.1 coordinate 3,577,871, forward strand.
GTCAGTGAAGTGGCGGTGTACTTTATCTATCTCATTCCGGCGCTGGCGCTGTTCTTTATGCCATCGCGGCCAGGCACGCAGCCGTCGCATACTGCGCCCTGAAGTGTTCATTGTAGTTACAACATACTCTAAAAGGTTAAGGGAAAAGTCATGGCAATCCACTTTCGTCGCAGTGCATTACAGGCGGGCTTAGCAGCGCTGATTGCGTCAGCATTCGCCGCGCAGGCCGCAGATGTTCCGCAGGTTAAAGTTACCGTCAATGATAAACAGTGTGAGCCGATGACCATCACGGTCAACAGCGGTAAAACCCAGTTCATCATCCAGAACCACAGCCAGAAAGCGCTGGAGTGGGAGATCCTCAAAGGGGTGATGGTGGTGGAAGAGCGCGAGAACATCGCCCCGGGCTTCACTCAGAAGATGACCGCCAACCTGCAGCCGGGCGAATACGACATGACCTGCGGCCTGCTGACCAACCCGAAAGGCAAGCTGATCGTGAAAGGTGCCGCTACCGCTGACGCCGCGAAGGGCGACGCGCTGCTGAGCCTCGGCGACGCCATTACTGCCTACAAAGCGTATGTCACCAAAGAGACGGCGGACCTGGTTGCCGGCACCAAAGCCTTTACCGACGCGGTGAAAGCGGGCGATATCGAAAAAGCGAAATCCCTGTATGCGCCAACCCGTCAGCACTACGAGCGCATCGAGCCGATTGCCGAGCTGTTCTCCGATCTCGACGGCAGCATCGATGCCCGTGAAGATGATTACGAGCAGAAAGCCGCCGATCCGAAATTCACCGGTTTCCACCGTCTGGAGAAAGCGCTGTTTGGCGACAACGCCACCAAAGGCATGGAGCAGTACGCGGAGCAGCTGAACAGCGACGTGCTGGATCTGCAAAAACGCATCAGCGAGCTGGCCTTCCCGCCGTCAAAAGTGGTGGGTGGCGCGGCAGGGCTGATTGAAGAAGTGGCGGCCAGCAAGATCAGCGGTGAAGAAGACCGCTACAGCCATACCGACCTGTGGGACTTCCAGGCCAACGTCGAAGGCGCGCAGAAGATTGTTGACCTGCTGCGTCCGCAGCTGCAGAAAGATAACAGCGAACTGCTGGCGAAAGTGGATGCCAACTTCAAAAAAGTGAACACCATTCTGGCGAAATACCGCACCAAAGACGGGTTTGAAACCTACGACAAGCTGACCGATGCCGACCGTAACGCCCTGAAAGGGCCGATCACCACTCTGGCAGAAGATCTGGCGCAGCTGCGTGGCGTACTGGGTCTGGACTAAGTTGATGAACAAGCATGACGAGTACGACGTGGCTGAACCGTCACGACGTCGGTTGTTAAAAGGGGTAGGGGCGCTTGGCGGCGCCCTTGCCCTGGCAGGTGGTTGCCCGGTGGCGCATGCGGCAAAACCGCAGAGCGCGCCGGGCACGCTCTCTCCGGACGCGCGGATGGAGACGCAGCCTTTTTACGCTACCCATCAGGCCGGGATTTTAACCCCGCAGCAGGCGTCGATGATGCTGGTGGCCTTTGATGTGCTGGCCAGCGACAAAAGCGAGCTGGAGCGTCTGTTCCGCCTCCTGACCCAGCGCATTACCTTTCTGACTACCGGCGGCCCGGCGCCCGACACGCCAAACCCGCGTCTGCCGCCGATGGATTCCGGGATCCTGGGCGCCTTTATCGCCCCGGATAACCTGACCATGACGGTGTCACTAGGAGCCTCGCTGTTTGACGATCGCTTCGGCCTCGCCCCACAGAAACCGAAATCCTTGCAGAAAATGGTGCGTTTCCCGAATGACTCCCTGGACGCGGCCCTGTGCCACGGCGATCTGCTGATCCAGATCTGCGCCAACACCCAGGACACGGTGATCCACGCCCTGCGCGATCTTATCAAGCACACCCCGGATCTGCTGAGCGTGCGCTGGAAGCGGGAAGGGTTTATCTCTGACCACGCCGCGCGCAGCAAAGGCAAAGAGACGCCGGTGAACCTGCTCGGCTTTAAGGATGGCACCGCCAACCCGAACAGCCAGGATGCGCCCCTGATGGACAGCGTGGTGTGGGTGACGGCCGATCAGGGTGAACCGGCCTGGGCGGTGGGCGGCAGCTATCAGGCGGTGCGCATTATCCAGTTCCACGTTGAGTTCTGGGATCGCACGCCGCTGAAAGAGCAGCAGACCATTTTTGGCCGCGACAAGCACAGCGGTGCCCCGCTGGGCATGAAAAACGAGCACGACGTGCCCGATTACGCCAGCGATCCCGACGGCAATGTGATTGCCCTCGACAGCCATATCCGTCTCGCCAACCCGCGCACAAAGGAGACCGAATCAAACCTGATGATGCGCCGGGGCTACAGCTACTCGCTGGGGGTGACTAACTCCGGGCAGCTGGATATGGGCCTGCTGTTTGTCTGCTTCCAGCACGATCTGGAGCAGGGCTTCCTGACCGTGCAGAAGCGGCTGAACGGCGAGGCGCTGGAAGAGTATATCAAGCCGGTAGGCGGGGGTTATTTCTTCGCCCTGCCGGGCGTGCGCGATAAAAACGGCTGGCTTGCAGAAGGGCTGCTCCGCGCCTGAATCCCGTCCCGCTTACCCCTTAAGCGGGACACATTTTTTATGTCCCGCTATCTCTTTGTTATAATTCTGTAATATTCCCGTAGCAGACTAAGCAACGCTGTCAGGCGAATCTTAAAAGTTGCACTCAGGTAAAAATAATGTTGCATTCATGATAAATCCTGATGTACTTACATTAAGATAGCGGTAAACCTTACAGTGATTATGAATCGCTCTGGAGATCGCGAATGGTTGGGTCCTCAACTGGACAGGGTAAACGCAATAACCGCAGTAACCGGCGCGGAGGCTCAAACTCCGGCAGCGATCTCTTCACCGAAAAATTCTCCCCCTCCACAGCAAATCCTGATTTCTCCGATCCGTCGAATGGTGAGCATAGCGATTCGGCCGGGTCATTTAACCAAGTAAGCTATGGCTTAGAAGGAAGCCAACCCTCAGATGTTTGTTCGCCTAATCGTACCGATGCCGGTACGAGTGATGAATACCAACAACTCAAGGTGCTATCCATGGGAAGACAAAAAGCAGTGATCAAAGCTCGTCGTGAAGCAAAACGTGTGCTGAGACGGGATTCACGTAGCCATAAACAGCGTGAAGAAGAGTCGGTCACCTCGCTTGTGCAGATGAGTGGTGTTGAAGCAATTGGCATGGCGCGGGACAGCCGGGATATGACGCCAGTTGTTGCACGCAATGACGCTCAGGCGCAGTACCTGAATGCTATTGAGAGTAAGTCGCTGATTTTCGCCACCGGTGAAGCCGGGTGCGGAAAAACCTGGATAAGTGCAGCCAAGGCGGCGGAGGCTCTGATTCATAAAGACGTCGACAAGATCATCGTCACCCGGCCGGTATTGCAGGCTGATGAAGATCTCGGCTTCTTGCCCGGTGATATTTCGGAGAAATTTGCGCCGTACTTCCGGCCCGTTTATGACGTGCTGGTGAAGCGATTGGGCGCATCTTTTATGCAGTACTGCCTGCGGCCGGAAATCGGCAAGGTAGAAATTGCGCCGTTCGCCTATATGCGCGGACGTACATTTGAAAATGCAGTTGTGATTCTCGACGAGGCTCAGAACGTAACTGCTGCGCAAATGAAGATGTTTTTAACGCGCCTCGGGGAAAACGTGACGGTGATCGTGAACGGGGATATCACCCAGTGCGACCTGCCGGCCGGCGTCAAATCGGGTCTGAGCGATGCGCTGGCACGTTTCGTTGAGGATGAGATGGTGGGCATCGTACGTTTTGATAAAGACGACTGCGTGCGCTCTGCGCTGTGCCAGCGGACGCTGCATGTCTATTCCCGGACATAGCACAACCTTCTCGTTTTACTTGCTTGTTTTACCCCCTTCCCGGCGCAATGCCGGGAAGCTGCATCTGACCCCTGGTTGAAACTCATCTGTTTGGTTGTCTTACACAAGATCATATTATGATGATGACATATTTATTTCGTATAGAAAATGCCGGGTATTACCCGGTGTTTTGCTGTATCTATAAGTCTTGTTGTTAACTCATAGGGCTTTTTAATAAAAATGGCAGAAATGTGATATTAATTCATAATACCCACAAAATATCTATTAGAACCATGATCAGGCTAATTATAAATAATCAATTAAACGTGAATGTTGTCACAATTCATTACTGCCAGGCGAATATTAAGTTGGTAACTTTCGGGCTATTATCTATGTTTCGTAGTCATTCAGACACAATTCTAAAAAGAAACTCCAGGAAAGACTTTTCTCTGGACTATCACGCTGAGGGCCATACATGAACGAACTGGTTAGTGCAATTAATGGTGTTATCTGGAGCCCGGCGTTAATATTTTTATGCCTGGGTGTCGGCCTCTATTTCTCACTGCGTAGTCGCTTTCTTCAATTACGCCATGTCAAACATATGGTGGCTCTGATGTTCCAGGGGCGTGCCACGGATGCAGGCGTATCGTCGTTTCAGGCGCTGACAATGACGCTGGCGGGACGCGTGGGGACCGGGAACATCGCTGGCGTGGCGACCGCCATTACGTTTGGTGGGCCTGGCGCGCTATTCTGGATGTGGATGGTGGCGTTTTTGGGCGCCAGCTCTGCTTTTGTTGAATCCACTCTGGGTCAGGTTTATAAAGAAAAAATCAATGGCGAATATCGTGGCGGTCCTGCCTTTTATATTGAAAAAGGTTTGGGCGTAAAATGGTACGCATGGTTATTTGCTATAGTGACTATTTTCTCCTGCGGATTATTACTTCCCGGCGTGCAGGCAAACTCTATTGGCGCCAGCCTGGATATTGCCTTTGGGCTCAGTCCAAATGTCACCGCCGCATTATTGGCTATATTGTTAAGTTTTATTATTTTTGGTGGTGTGAAAAGGATCGCCAGCTTTAGCAGCATGGTCGTTCCCTTTATGGCACTCGGCTATATTATTGTCGCCTGCGTTATTATCGCCCTTAATATTGACCAACTTCCTTCCGTTATTCTGCTGATCTGGAAAAGCGCATTTGGCCTTGAAGCGGGCTTTGGTGCTGTTTTGGGTCAGGCGATAATGTGGGGTGTTAAGCGCGGTGTTTATTCCAACGAGGCGGCACAGGGTACAGGGCCACATGCTTCATCAGCGGCCGAAGTGAGTCATCCGGCGAAACAGGGGCTGGTGCAGGCCTTCTCAGTCTATATCGACACGCTGTTCGTCTGTTCCGCGACCGGGTTCATGTTATTGATTACCGGGTTGTATAACGTGCAGGGCGTCGACGGCGCGGCAATCTACACGGGCATTGCGGGCGTGGCGGCAGGCCCTGGTTATGTGCAGACCGCGATGGAAAGCATGATGCCTGGCTTTGGTAATTACTTTGTTGCCATTGCGCTGTTCTTCTTTGCCTTCACAACTATTATTGCCTACTACTACATTGCAGAAACGAATATCGCGTATATCAACCGTAAAATTCACCGCCCATGGCTGACGTTCTTGCTGAAAATATTTCTGTTAACGTCTACGGTATATGGCACCGTGCGTACTGCGGATCTGGCATGGGGCTTGGGCGATATTGGGGTCGGTCTGATGGCGTGGCTTAACATTATTGCAATTGTTCTTTTACATAAAAAAGCATTTGCCAGTCTTAAAGATTATGAAGCGCAAAAGGCGCAAGGTATCGATCCGCAATTTGATCCGATTCGGCTTGGGATTAAAAATGCAGATCATTGGGTTAAAGAACCTAAAGATGAAAAGGATGTGAATTCGGGTGAGACATCTTCTCTACCGGGAAGTCGTACAGTAAGTTAAGGACGCATAAAAGCGCCCGTACGAAAGTACGGGCTGTTTTTTTATAGGAGTAGTGAAGGGGATTGCTTCGCTCACCCTGCGGGCAGCCTGTTCGCTGCGCTCTCAGGCTGTCCAACTGGCTGTCGCCAGTTGTCGAACCCTCGGTCGGGGGGGCTCATCCCTCCCGGCGGCGTGCTACATGCGAAAAAAAAGCCCGCATTTTCATGCGAGCTCTTCTTTAAATATGGCGGTGAGGGAGGGATTGACTCGCTTCGCTCGCCCTGCGGGCAGCCTGTTCGCTGCGCTCTCAGGCTGTCCAACTGGCTGTCGCCAGTTGTCGAACCCTCGGTCGGGGGGGCTCATCCCTCCCGGCGGCGTGCTACATGCGAAAAAAAAGCCCGCATTTTCATGCGAGCTCTTCTTTAAATATGGCGGTGAGGGAGGGATTGACTCGCTTCGCTCGCCCTGCGGGCAGCCTGTTCGCTGCGCTCTCAGGCTGTCCAACTGGCTGTCGCCAGTTGTCGAACCCTCGGTCGAGGGTTCTCATCCCTCCCGGCGGCGTGCTACATGCGAAAAAAAAGCCCGCATTTTCATGCGAGCTCTTCTTTAAATATGGCGGTGAGGGAGGGATTCGAACCCTCGATACGTTGCCGTATACACACTTTCCAGGCGTGCTCCTTCAGCCACTCGGACACCTCACCATATTGTTTTGCTGCCTTTCCTCTCGGGGGCAACGGGGCGCTACTATAGGGAGTCGGGCTAAATCGGTCAAGCAGATTTTCTGCTTTACCGCGCGTTCGGTTAAGCAATAATCAGCTCCACGGTTTTCGGGCCGTGGAGCTAACCCTTAACGCTGCGAATCGAGGGCTTCGCTGTTCTTCACCACCTCTTGCGCCTTGCCGTAGCTTTCAATCAGCAACTGATACGCCGGGAAAATGTGCGTGTAGACTTCTGCCCACTGCGCCGCATCCTCACGATTCCAGGTGCGCTGGATCTCCGAGGCCACAGCTGCGGTGTCCATAGGGACAACGCCCGCCTGCACCACCCGCGCCAGGGTGATCTCCTGCGCCATCTTGCTGTAGGTGCCCGAGGCATCGATCACCGCAAAGACTTTATAGCCGTCAGCCACCGCGCTTATCGACGGGAAAGCCATGCAGACGCTGGTGATGGTGCCAGCGATAATCAGCGTCCTGCGTCCGGTCGCCTTCACGGCGGCCACGAACTCCGGGTTATCCCAGGCGTTGATCTCACCTTTACGCGCTACGTACTGCGCATGCGGGGCGTTAGCGTGGATCTCCGGGATCAGCGGCCCATTTGGCCCCTGCGGCACGGAGGCGGTGGTGATCACCGGGATATTCGCCAGGCTGGCGATTTTCGCCAGCGCCGCAGCGCGGGCACGCAGCTCCGGCATCGGCATGTCACCAACGGTCTGGAACAGGCCGCTCTGGTGGTCGATCAGCAGCATCACCGCATCATTCACATCAATCCCCGGACGTGCACCGTTAAAGTTAGCTGGGGTAGACATGGTTCTCTCCTTTATTACGTTCAGATCTGGCCGAAGCGGCCGGAATTAAAATCGCGAATAGCTTCAGCGATTTCGGTTTTACTGTTCATCACAAACGGGCCGTAGCCGACAATCGGTTCGTTCAGCGGCTCTCCGGCCATCAGCAGCACTTTGGCGTCGCTGCTGGCCTCCAGATGCAGCTTCTCGCCTTCCTGACTCAGGACAACAAGCTGAGCTTCACCCGCATGGGCGGAACCGTTCACCGTCACGTTGCCTTCCAGCACCACCAGCGCCGTGCTCCAGCCTTCTGGCTGAGCGAGCGTCAGATGACTGTCCTGACGCAGGGCGATGTCCCAGACGTTCAGCGGGGAGTAAGTGTGGGCCGGGCCGGTCACGTCCTCGTAGCGCCCGGCAATCACCCGCAGTTCGCCGCTGTTATCGGGCAGGGCCACCACCGGAATCTGGTTCTTGATGATGCTCTGGTAGCCCGGTGTCGCCATCTTGTCTTTCGCCGGCAGGTTGACCCACAGTTGCATCATTTTTAATTCGCCCCCTTGCTGCGCAAAGGCGCTGGAGTGGAACTCCTCGTGCAGAATGCCGGAACCAGCCGTCATCCACTGGACGTCACCCGGGCCAATCACGCCACCTTTACCCGTCGAGTCACGATGCTCCACTTCGCCGGAATAGACGATGGTGACTGTCTCAAAGCCACGGTGGGGATGTTCACCCACGCCGCGCTTTGCCCCATCAGCCGGGAAGCTGTGCGGCCCGGCGTAGTCCAGCAGTAAAAACGGGCTAAGCGGTTCGCCGTGGGTCTGGTAAGAAAACATCGAGCGCACCGGGAAACCGTCGCCAACCCAGTGCTGGCGGGGTGCGGTATAAATGCCTGTTACATTTTTCATCGTCTTCTCCTGATGTTCTGTTGATGTAATTAGCTTATATTCAGGTTTAATATCCCGGTAGATAGCGTAAATGACATGCACTGTTCCAGAAATGGAACGATGAGGACGTTATGCAGGATCTCAATGATTTCGTATGGTTTGTGAAAGTGGTGGATCATGGCGGCTTCGCGGCGGCAGGCAGGGCGCTCGATCAGCCAAAATCTAAACTTAGCCGCCGGATTGCCCAGCTGGAAGAGCGGCTCGGCGTGCGCTTGATCCAGCGCACCACCCGCCAGTTTGCGGTTACGGAGGTGGGGCATACCTTCTACCAGCACTGTAAGGCGATGCTGGTAGAAGCTGAGGCGGCAGAGGAGGCCGTTGCGGCGCTGCAGGCTGAACCCCGCGGCATGGTGAGCATCACCTGCCCGGTGACGCTTTTGCATGTCCACGTCGGCCCGATGCTGGCAAGGTTTATGGCGCGCTATCCCGGCATTAATTTACAGCTCGAGGCGACCAACCGGCGGGTGGATCTGGTGGCGGAAGGTATCGACGTGGCGATCCGCGTGCGCCCCCGTCCCTTTGATGACAGCGATCTGGTTCTGCGGGTGCTGGCTGACAGAGGGCACTGTCTGGTGGCCTCGCCGCAGCTGATTGACAGGCTGGGCACGCCAGTGGTGCCGTCTGAACTCAGCGCCTGGCCCGGCCTGAGTATGGGGGAGGGGAAACAGGTGCACAAATGGGCGCTGAGCGGGCCGGAAGGGGCCAGGGCGGAGATTCATTTTCAACCGCGCCTGATTACGACCGACATGCTGGCGCTGCGGGAAGCGGCGATGGCAGGGGTGGGCCTGGTCCAGCTGCCGATTTTGATGGTCAAGGATCAACTCGCGTCGGGGGAGCTGATAAAAGTGCTCGAGGCGTGGGAGCCACGGCGGGAGGTGATCCACGCGGTCTATCCTTCGCGGCGTGGGCTGTTACCGTCCGTCAGAACGCTGGTGGATTTTTTGACCGGGGAGTATGCGCGGATGGTGGAGGAGTGACGCCGGGTTTGGGTTTTGTAGGTCGGGTAAGCGTTAGCGCCACCCGACAAGCAGGCCGCACGGAGTTGCATTTGGTGAAAACGCCTGATGGCGCTGCGCTTATCAGGCCTACGGGGCGAGGCCGGGTCTGGATTTTGTAGGTCGGGTAAGCGTTAGCGCCACCCGACATGAAGACCGCACGGAGTTGCATTTGGTGAAAACGCCTGATGGTGCTGCGCTTATCAGGCCTACGGGGCGAGGCCGGGTCTGGATTTTGTAGGTCGGGTAAGCGTTAGCGCCACCCGACATTTCCAGACTGCACGGTGTTGCATATAGCACCGGGAGGGATTGACTCGCTTCGCTCGCCCTGCGGGCAGCCTGTTCGCTGCGCTCTCAGGCTGTCCAACTGGCTGTCGCCAGTTGTCGAACCCTCGGCCGGGGGTTCTCATCCCTCCCTCTCGGGAGAATATAAAAGAAAAAAGCCCGTACTTTCGTACGGGCTCTCATCTCGAATATGGCGGTGAGGGAGGGATTGACTCGCTGCGCTCGCCCTGCGGGCAGCCTGTTCGCTGCGCTCTCAGGCTGTCCAACTGGCTGTCGCCAGTTGTCGAACCCTCAGTCGAGGGGGCTCATCCCTCCCGGCGGCGTGCTACATGCGAAAAAAAAGCCCGCATTTTCATGCGAGCTCTTCTTTAAATATGGCGGTGAGGGAGGGATTCGAACCCTCGATACGTTGCCGTATACACACTTTCCAGGCGTGCTCCTTCAGCCACTCGGACACCTCACCATATTGTCATCCCGTTGTTGCTGGGACGGGCGCTAATGTAAGGAAAAGCCTTACTTACGTCAATCAACTTTTTCAGTAAATTAGCGCGTTGAGACAAACTTCAACCAACCTGATTTCTAATTGTGCTGAAAGTGCCTTTTTTATCAACAACGACCGCGGCAACAAATTTTGCTATGCTGCGATGCAGTTGAAAATGAACGTAAAACAGCGCAACAGAAGGCAATCGCAATGGACATCATTTTTTACCACCCAACATTTGATAACGCTTACTGGATTAAAACGCTTACGGCGGCGCTGCCGGGCGCGCGGGTTCGCGAGTGGAAACGCGGTGATAACGAACCGGCGGATTATGCGCTGGTGTGGCATCCCCCGGTAGAGATGCTGCAGGGGCGTAATCTGAAGGCGGTGTTTGCCCTCGGCGCCGGGGTGGATTCGATCCTCAGCAAACTGAAAGCGCACCCGGAAATGCTGGCGGAGACGATCCCCCTGTTTCGCCTTGAAGATACCGGCATGGGCCAGCAGATGCAGGAGTATGCCGTAAGCCAGGTGCTGCACTGGTTCCGCCGCTTTGATGACTATCAGGCGTTAAAACAGCAGGCCCGCTGGGAGCCGCTGGCGGATTATCAGCGCGAAGATTTTACCATCGGTATTCTTGGGGCCGGGGTGCTGGGTTCTAAGGTGGCCGAGGCGCTGGCGCCCTGGGGCTTCCCGCTGCGCTGCTGGAGCCGCACCCGTAAGGACTACCCTGGCGTGACCAGCTTTGCCGGTATGGATGAATTGCCGCAGTTTTTACAGGGCACGCGGGTGCTGATTAACCTCCTGCCAAATACGGCGGAGACGGTCGGGATCATCAATAGCGGTCTGCTGAATCAGCTGGCGGATAACAGCTATCTGATGAACCTGGCGCGCGGCGTTCACGTGGTGGAGGCCGATCTGCTGGCGGCGCTGGAGCGTGGCAAGCTGAAAGGGGCGATGCTGGATGTCTACAGTAAAGAGCCGTTGCCTGCCGACCATCCTTTATGGGCCCATCCGCGCGTGGCCATGACGCCACACGTGGCGGCGGTGACGCGTCCGGCCGAAGCCGTGGCCTATATCGCGCGCACCATCACCCAGCTGGAAAAAGGCGAGCCGGTCACCGGGCAGGTCGACAGGCAGCGCGGTTACTGAGTCAAACCCGGCCATCGCCGGGTTTTTGCTAATAAACGCCTGGGATAACTGCTATCCTTTGGGAAACACGAGAGGAGAGAACGATGTACCCCGTTGACCTGCATATGCATACCGTCGCCAGCACTCACGCCTACAGCAATCTTCATGACTACATCGCCCAGGCAAAGGTAAAGAACATCAAGCTCTTTGCGATCACCGATCATGGTCCGGATATGGCAGATGCCCCGCACTACTGGCACTTTGTGAATATGCGTATCTGGCCGCGGGTGGTGGATGGAGTGGGGATCCTGCGCGGAATTGAGGCCAACATCAAAAACACCCAGGGTGAGATTGACTGTACCGGTCCGATGCTGACCTCGCTGGATCTGATCCTCGCCGGTTTTCATGAGCCGGTATTTGCCCCGCAGGACAAAGCCACCAATACCGAGGCGATGATTGCCACTATTGCCAGCGGCAACGTGCATATCATCAGCCATCCGGGCAACCCGAAATACCCTATCGACATTCAGGCCGTCGCCCGTGCGGCGGCAGAGCATCGCGTAGCGCTGGAGATCAACAACTCCTCGTTTATTCACTCCCGCAAGGGCAGTGAAGCGAACTGCCGTGACGTCGCGGCGGCGGTGCGTGACGCCGGCGGATACGTGGCGCTGGGATCCGACTCCCATACCGCCTTTACGCTGGGTGATTTTAGCGAGTGCCGCAAGATCCTCGATGCGGTAGGCTTCCCTGAAGAGCGCATTCTGAACGTGACGCCACGTCGTTTACTCGACTTCCTGGCGTCGCGTGGTATGGCGCCGATCGCCGAATTTGCTGAATTTTAACTGTGTAATGGACTAAATAAATGAACGAGTTTTCCATCCTCTGCCGCGTACTGGGTTCCCTCTACTATCGTCAGCCGCAGGATCCGCTGCTGGTGCCGCTGTTTACCCTGATCCGCGAAGGCAAGCTGGCCCAGAGCTGGCCGCTTGAGCAGGATGAGCTGCTGCTGCGTCTGCAAAACAGCTGCGACATGCAGCAGATTGCAGCCGATTACAATGCGCTGTTTGTCGGGGAAGAGTGTCGCGTGTCGCCTTATCGCTCCGCCTGGGAAGAGGGGGCTACCGAAGCTGAAGTACGTGCGTTTCTCTCTTCACGCGGTATGCCGCTGACCGATACGCCAGCCGATCATATCGGCACGCTGCTGCTGGCGGCATCGTGGATTGAAGATCACGCGGCAGAAGACGAAAACGAGGCGCTGGAAACGCTCTTTGGGGAGTACATTTTACCCTGGTGTGGGGCGTTTCTCGGCAAGGTAGAGGCGCATGCTGCGTCGCCGTTCTGGCGCACTATGGCACCTCTCACCCGCGACGCCGTTGCCGCTATGTGGGACGAACTGCAGGAAGAGAATGAAGAGTGATCTGGATCACCTTATTAATGTAACAGCAAATCTCAATTTGCATATTATGTGTTCTTGATCTCATTTCATGGCCGCGTATCTGCTAAGATGCGCGCCATGAACATATTACTTTCTATTGCAATCACAACAGGGATCCTCTCCGGCATATGGGGATGGGTCGCCGTCTCCCTTGGCCTCCTGAGCTGGGCGGGTTTTCTGGGCTGCACGGCCTATTTCGCCTGTCCACAGGGTGGCGTGAAGGGGTTGTTTATCTCGGCGTGTACGCTGATCAGCGGTGTGGTGTGGGCAATGATTATTATCCACGGCAGCGCGCTGGCACCCCATCTGGAGATTGTCGGCTACGTCATGACCGGCGTGGTGGCGTTTTTGATGTGTATCCAGGCGAAACATCTGCTGCTGTCGTTTGTACCCGGCACCTTTATGGGCGCCTGCGCCACCTTTGCAGGGCAGGGGGACTGGCGGCTGGTGGTTCCTTCGCTGGCCTTAGGGCTGGTGTTTGGCTACGCGATGAAAAACAGCGGCCTGTGGCTGGCGGCGCGCAGGGACAGGACGCGAAACGTCACGGCGTTAAGCAAATAAAAAAGGCGAGACCCCGGTCTCGCCTTTTTAATGCGCTTTCTGTCAGGATTCTGGCGGCGATGACATCTCGCGGTATTTCACCAGAACATCGTTTTTCACTTCGTTCTTGTTTTGCAGGTCCCACAGGCCGCGATCGATACCGTCGTTAATCAGGAAGATTACCCCGGTTTCGATAGCCGACATCAGGCACAGCATCACCGGTTCGTTCGAGGTATAGCCGATTTCGCCTTCCAGCAGTCGCTGGTAGTCGATAAAGCGGAAGACCCCGGCCTGAACCTCGTAAGAGAGAATCGTTTTGCTGGTGGTGACGGAGGATAAGATCTCCCCGGTACTGACGTTGACCACACGCAGGTTCACCGCGATCTGGTCAAGCTGGTACTGGGTGTCACCGCCGATACCGAAGTAGCGCGCCCCCACGCCCCCCGATTTCACATTACTTTCGTAACCGATAATCGAGCCTTCAACCATGACGTTTGCCGCCGTGAGTGAGTGCAACGGAATACGGTTGTTCATCGCCACGGTGCCGTTATCCTGCGCTGCACGAATGATTTTGCGTTCGTTGAGCAGGTTTTGCAGCCCCTGGCGTTCCAGAGGAATAAACCAGCGAGAATCTTTTAACGCCGTGACCAGCATCGCGGTGGCGCTTTGCGGGACAGCAGTGGAGAAGTTACTTGCCGGATAAGGTTTAAATTGACCCGTTTCATCCTGAATATTGTAAACCGACACGTAGATTTTACCCGTTGGCAGTGGTAACTGGGTTAAATCACGATAGCTTTGGGCGCGAGGCATTAATGTCGGTTTTGCCGCCTGTTTCGGGGGAGCAGTTAAACAACCGCTCAATAAGCATACTGCAACAAGTATGAGAAAGCGCTGCATGATTATTGTCCTTATCTCGACATTGCTTAGAAGTCGGTAGAGTTATTTTGCAAGCCAGCAACCTGAATGGTGGACGTTCTCCCCGTTTTCCGGTCCGTGACATTTAACTGCATTTGTCCGTCCGCATTGGCGATATCGACAATAAAGTCGCTGGTCACCATACGGCCCGGTTTACCGGTGTTGATGTTGGTCAATAATCCGCCCAGAACCTGGGCCTGGATCGCCTGGGTAAAGTTATCCAGGGCGCTTGGGGTCTCAATACCGAAGTCATCGTCGGCGCTCGGATCCTTATAGGAGTTTTGCGCCTGGGCCGAGTTTAAAAGAAAAGAGCCGTTATTGGGGTTACCACCGAAGTTAGGGTTCCGGAACTGGAAGGTCATATTTCCGGCCCAGCTCAACGATGGAATGAGCATTAAAGCAATAGCTGCATGGACAACACGCATGAATGCCTCCGAATTAAAATTCGTCTTTCGCTAAATCGCCGGTACTGAGCAGAGCTTTATCGATCTGCAGACGATTTATTGCTTCTTCGGTTTGAGCCAGAGCGAAGACCACGTTTTGATCGAGGTCTTTTTTCGTTGGGAATAAAAATGTCTGGAATATAACGTCCTGATTGACCGTTATGGTGATCCAACTTCCCCATCGCGCACTGGGCCGTTCATTAATCGTTAAGTTCCCAGGATAGTCACTTTCCCATTTGTCGCTGAACTCGCGATAAAAAGCGTGTCCAACTGCCGAGACAGTGTGGTCGGTTAACAATCCTGGAACCTCAACTTCAACCGCATGCAGATTCCCGGCAGCAAGCCAAAAGCCTGCTGCGGCAATCCAACTCATTGTGCGTTTCATACTGTTAACGCCTGAGGTTATCGTTCGCCCATGAAACCGCCTGCGTCCGGTTTTTAACAGCTATCTTCTTGAAAAGATTATAAAGATGGGTCTTAACCGTATTTTCGCTGATAAATAACGAACGGGCGATTTCAATATTTGAAGCTCCGATGCGTAATTTATTCAGAATCTCTTTTTCGCGATGGGTCAGCAACGCAGACTCTGAACTGTTATAGCGATAATTTCCGGAATGCGTTATGAGGTAGCTGGCAAGTTTTTGCGAAAAGTAGCATTCACCACGCAGAACGCCCTGCAGGCCATCAACCACGCGCGTCTCGTCCTCGTTGACATAAAAGACACCATTGATATGCGGCCAGCTTTCAATATCCCTGAAAGGATACTCTTCAGGCGTATTCAACAATAGCACACGGATATTGTTGTTTTTTCTGCTTAAAATATCTTGCCAGTATTGGATAAGTTTTTTATCCGCTTCCATCATATCGAAAAGAATAATACTGCCAGGCGCAATGTCATCGAAAGAGCGTTGAATGCTATGCAATTTTCCGCTCAATGTAAGACTTTGCTTTAAATGCTGTAGTAAGGCTGTCGCCTGTAAAGAAGGCTTGGTCACTAACAATAATGTCTGACCATGAAAGCTTTGGACTTCATTAAACATGATGAAACCCCTTTTTTGAAACATCTGGCAGCTGCCCCCAATAATATTATTGGGGGCACCAGAAGCACTGACAGATGTTGCACTGCTGTGTGTAGAAGAAAGACCATATCCCTTGAAGTAAGGGAAAATAAAATAACAATGCCGAACTTCTGTTTTCAATCTAGCTATTACGATTTTTAAAGCAAGTGTTAAACGTGTAACAAGATGTAAAAATCAATATTAACTTGTAAAATTTGAGTTCATGAATTGATGAGACTTCATCAAAAAGTTGTACACAAACATATTGATGCACACATTTTAAAAATCATACAAATTATATTATCTTGTTGATTATTAAGAAATATATATTTAAGGCGCCGTTAAGGGTAAGGTATGAGCTTGGTCAAAACGCTAAGCCTATTTTTACAATGTGTAAACGTCTTAAGAAATCACGGAGTTTGTCACGCATTCATGGATATATCGTCAAACTCCCCTGCAAGGCAGGCGAAACGGCAAATCAGCATTTTCACCGCTATCCATTTCCGAAATCTGTATATGGGCTTTTTAAAAGGCCTGTTAAACCGCTGTATCACCGGGGTGTTTAATTTTTTTTAATACTTTGGGGTGACGATGGAAATAAAAATACAACTGGCGGGTGAGATATTAAAATTGTTTCGGCAGACATACTCTTCATCGTAACGCCGGGTTAACAAAATATTTCACCTTGTTAACGCAAGTTATTTTACCACCAGGTCCAGGGTGATAACATGAAGAACAAGTTGTTATTGATGTTTACATTACTGGGTGCACCTGGATTTGTTTTCGCTACCCCTGATTTGGCAGCTTCAGAATACAATTTTGCGGTTAATGAATTGAGTAAATCATCCTATAACCAGGCCGCTATTATTGGACAGCAGGGCGTTAATAATAACGCAACTGTTCTCCAGCAGGGCACGAAATTGTTATCTGTCGTTTCCCAGGAAGGCGGAAATAATCGGGCGAACATTGAACAATCAGGCAGTTATAACCTTGCCTACGTTGATCAAAAAGGGAACTCGAACAGTGCGAGTATTAATCAAGGTGCATATGGTAATACCGCAATGATTATTCAGAAAGGTTCTGGTAACAGAGCGAATATTACGCAGTACGGTACGCAAAAAACGGCAGTTGTAGTGCAGAGACAGTCACAAATGGCGATTCGCGTAATCCAACGCTAGCTATTGAGTGATGAATTAATCAATCCGATGGGGGCTTTACAATGAAACTTTTAAAAGTGGCAGTAATTGCAGCAATCGTGGTTTCTGGCAGTGCTATGGCTGGCTCCATTCCACAATGGGGCAATAATCATGGCGGCGGCAACAATGGTGGAAATAACGTTAGCCCAGAAACCCTGACTGTTTATCAGTACGGTGGTCGTAACAACGTAGACGCTTTGCAGAGCGACGCTCGTGGGTCTGAAATCACCGTAACTCAGAACGGTTTCGGTAACGATGCTGACCTGTCACAGGGCGCTGATAACAGCGAAATCGACCTGAACCAGCGTGGCCAGGGTAACGAAGCGACCATCAGCCAGTGGAGTGGTCGTGACCTCACCGCTAACGTTCGTCAGTCTGGTGGTCGTAACGAAGTGAGTCTGAATCAGACCTCTAACGGTGCTACCGCTAACATCACTCAGGTTGGCTTCGGCAACACCGTTACAGCTGGCCAGTACTAACGCTGACGTCCGTACGACGAAAAAACAGGGCTGAGGCCCTGTTTTTTTTTGGGAGAAGATCATGAATACACTTTTACTGCTTGCTGCGCTCACCAGCCAGATTACCTTTCAGACGGCCACTGAAGGCGAAATGTTGACCATTATTCCTCAGGTAACGGTGACCGAACCCTGTTTATGCCAGGTGCAGATCCTCACCTCGCGCAGCGGACCCGGTGGGCAGAGTACCTCGCGGCAGCAAAATACCGTCTCATTACCGGCTAATAAAACGGTCAATCTTTCCCGAATGACCGTTAACTCGGGACCCAACGACAAAGTGAATGTCATTGTTACGGTGTCGGATGGCAAATCACTGCACCTGTCGCAGCAGTGGCCGCCGTCAAAAGCATAATGGGTAAAATATTCATGAAATCAATGGATTGATTAATGTAGCGTAAATGTTTGTGTGTGGTTATTCTGATGTTGCTGGCATCGTCGATGCCAGTCGACAGCCCAGCCCGGGGCCTGTCTTATTATCATCAAGGACGATTTTCATTAAGGATCGCACCGATGATCTCGTCCCGTATCAAACTTTCCGCCGCGCTCGTGATGGCGGTGACGTTCACCCCGGCTTATGCCGCGACAGTCATCCATTTCACCGGACAGGTTGTCGAAGATCCCTGCGTGATCTCCCCGGCGTCGCACACCATTTCGGTGACCTGTCCGCAGAATACAAAAATGCATACCCAACAGGTGAGCTATTCAGATGCCTTATATGGGGCTGCTGTAACGGATCGCGCGACCATCAGTATGAAGTACATTAACCCTGAAAAATCGTTGGCTATTGTTCAGGTGGATTACCGCTAAGGCGGGGCGGTTTTCTGATTGCAGGGCTTACACACCCCATCCTCTGCGATACACTTAAGAAAAAAGCGTCAGCAGAGGTTGATTATGAACTCGCGTATTGAAGTTTTTCTCGGTGATATCACCACCCTGCATGTCGATGTGGTGGTCAATGCCGCCAATCCCTCGTTGATGGGCGGTGGCGGCGTGGATGGCGCCATTCACCGGGCGGCCGGGCCCGCACTGCTGGAGGCCTGCAAGGTGGTACGTCAGCAGCAGGGCGAATGCGCGCCGGGCCAGGCGGTCATTACTCTGGCAGGCGACCTGCCAGCCAAAGCGGTGATCCACACCGTTGGCCCCGTCTGGCATGGAGGCGATCGTCATGAAGCCCGGATCCTGGAAGAGGCTTATCGCAACAGCCTGAACCTGGCGGCAGCCAACGGCTATCGCACCCTCGCATTCCCGGCAATCAGCACCGGCGTGTACGGTTATCCGCGTGCCGCAGCGGCAGAAATCGCCGTTAATACGGTTTCGGATTATCTCACCCGCAAGCCTCTGCCGGAGCGGGTATACTTTGTCTGCTATGATGAAGAAAATGCCCGGCTATACAAGCGACTGCTTACCCAACGAGGTCAGGAAACCGACGCATAACACGCGACTTGGGCGCGCTATTGCGCCGGTTAGCTCTGCTCATCCTGGCCTTTGTGGTCTTCTCCCTCTTGATAACAGTCTTGACGCCTTCGCCTGCCGCTACCGGCTGGCGGAGATGGCGGAAAAGACCCTCGATGTGCAGTATTACATCTGGGAAGATGACATGTCCGGAAGACTGTTGTTTTCCGTGTTGCTCTCCGCCGCCATGCGCGGCGTGCGGGTGCGTCTGCTGCTGGATGACAACAATACGCAGGGGCTGGACGCTATCCTGCGCCTGCTGGACGCACATCCTAATTTCTCCGTTCGTCTGTTTAACCCTTTCTCATTTCGCACCCTGCGCGCCCTTGGTTACCTCACGGACTTCGCCCGACTCAACCGGCGAATGCATAACAAGAGTTTTACCGTGGACGGGGAGGTCACTATTGTTGGTGGCAGAAATATCGGGGATGCCTATTTTGGCGCGGGCGAGGAGCCTTTATTCTCCGATCTGGATGTGATGGCAACAGGTCCGGTAGTTCAGGACGTGGCCGATGATTTTGAACGCTACTGGAACTGCGCCTCGGTTTCCACGCTCCAGCAGGTGCTGGAGCTGTCGGAGACCGAGATCGAAGATAAAATTCACCCGCCTGAAGAGTGGTATCGGGACGATATCACCCGCCGCTATCTGGATAAACTCCAGTCCAGCGAGTTTATTACCCGCCTCGAGGCCGGTAATTTGCCGCTGATCTGGGCGAAAACCCGGTTGCTCAGTGACGATCCGCGTAAAGGGCAGGGCAGGGCAAAACGCCATTCGCTGCTGCCGCAGCGTTTGCTGGACGTCATGGGCTCGCCGGTGGAGCAAATTGCGATTATCTCCGCCTATTTTGTTCCGACCCGGGCGGGGGTAGCCCTGCTGCTGCAGATGGTACGTAAAGGGGTAAAAGTCGCCATTATGACCAATTCCCTGGCGGCTAACGATGTCGCCGTGGTGCATGCAGGCTATGCCCGCTGGCGCAAGAAGCTGTTGCGCCACGGCATTGAACTGTACGAACTTAAGCCGACCCAGGATGGCGTACCGGTGGTGCACGACCGCGGTATTACCGGGAACTCCGGTTCCAGCCTGCATGCCAAGACGTTCAGTATCGACGGTGAGAAAGTGTTTATTGGTTCGCTTAATTTTGATCCCCGGTCAACCATGCTTAATACCGAGATGGGCTTTGTCATTGAAAGCGAGGTGCTGGCGAGACTGATCCATACCCGTTTTGTCCGCAGTCAACGCCATGAGGCCTGGCAGATAAAGCTGGACAGTCTGGGACGACTGAACTGGATTGAGCGCAAGGATGGAGAGGAAATTGTGCACACAAAGGAACCCAAAACCCGTTTCTGGCAGCGGATGCTGGTGCGGCTGGCCTACTGGCTACCCGTAGAGTGGCTGCTGTAAAGCGGCGCCGGTTCAGTGACCGGCGCACAACATTTAGCTGGTGGCCTGCGGGGTGTTATTGGGTTTGCTGGCCGGTTTACCGGAAAATAAGAAGCGCAGCAGCGGAATACGCAGATGAATTTCATACAGCGCAATCGCAATACCGACCACGAACACCAGCCCGCAGATAAAGCCCAGCAGATTTGAGCTGATATGCGGCGTGATATAAGCGCCAAAGAACAGCGTCAACGGGTGATGCACCAGATAGATAAACAGCGAGGCGTTGACAAAATAGGTCACGCGCGCGGATTTAAAGTTCAGCAGGCGGTGCCCCAGGGCAAAGACCACATTTACCATCCACAGCCCCAGCAGCATGGTGATCACGCTTTCGGTTTCATACATCCACGCATCACCGCTGCCATAACGCTGATTCAGCAGATAGGCGACAAACGCCAGCGCCGCCCCGAGGGTGCAGCCGCGCGATGGGGTAGTGAACAGGGCTTTCAGTTTGGGATGCACAAATGCCAGCGCGCCAATCATAAAGAAAGGAAGATAGAAGAGCGTCTGCATCACCACAAAATTAAACAGACCGTCGCTGAGGATCGGCGAGTAAACCATTAACAGCGTGCGGCGCAGCGCAGCATAGGCAATGCCCAGCAGTAAAAACAGAATCGACAGTTTGCCCCAGCTGATGTTGGCAAAAAACGTCTCCGTCCGGGTACTGAGATGGCGGCGCATGCGGCTGAACAGCCACAGGCAGACCGTGGTCATCACCACCAGCACCAGCAGGAACCACAGGTGCGAGATCAGTTCCCAGGCGAGGGTGTTGTATTTTTCGTACAGCGACAGGTTGTGCCAGGTATCCGCTTTGCCTTTTACGTACTGCAGCATAATAAATTGCGGCAGCGTGAGCAGGGGAATAGCGGTGAGCATCGGGATGCCGACGCGCTCGACGCGCACTTTCCACCACCGTTTAAGCGGGTAGCGCAGAAAAAGCATGTAGGAAAAATAGCCCGAAATAACGAAAAAGACCTGCATCCGGAAGGAATGGATAAAATCGTTGAATAGCGTCAGCCACCACGAGGACTCGGCGCTATTGACGTGCCAGACGTGGCTCGAATAGATCAATGAGATGTGAAATGGGATCCCCAGCAGCATGAGCCAGGCCCGAATAGAATCAAGGAAATATTCGCGTTGTGCGGGTACGGTACTCATATGACGTTGCGCATTCTCAGACTTATCGCCTTATCCCTAAGACCAATAGTGGTTACATTCGGGGCCAACCCTACACGAAGTCCGACATACTGTCTCCAGGATAAGCACGCAAAGTGAAAACGGGTTACTTTCATTTGCTTAATCCATGAGCCAGCACGCTGAACAAAGCGGTGATTATGTTGTCGGAATGCCTGATTTTCCATTAAAATGGATCGGATCGATATAAGCACACAAAGGGGGAAGTGCTTACTTATTATGAAACATACACCACATATGATGAAAATGCGTTGGTTAGGGGCAGCCGTCTTGTTGTCTCTGTATACCTCATCGGCCCTGGCCTTTACCATCGACGACGTCGCAAAACAGGCAAAATCGATGGCGGGTAAAGGGTACGAAGCGCCAAAAAGTAACTTGCCCTCCGTTTTCCGCGACATGAAATATGCGGACTATCAGCAGATCCAGTTTAATCACGATAAAGCGTACTGGAATAAGATTAAGACCCCATTCAAGCTTGAGTTTTATCATCAGGGGATGTACTTCGACACGCCTGTTACTATTAATGAAGTGACAGCCAATGCGGTACGTAAGATCAAGTACAGCCCGGATTATTTTAATTTCGGCAATGTGCAACACGATAAAGACACCGTGAAAGATCTGGGCTTTGCGGGCTTTAAAGTGCTTTATCCTATCAACAGTAAAGATAAGAACGACGAAATTGTCAGCATGCTGGGGGCGAGCTATTTCCGCGTGATCGGCGGCGGCCAGGTGTACGGCCTCTCTGCGCGTGGTCTGGCGATCGATACCGCCCTGCCTTCCGGGGAAGAGTTCCCTCGTTTTCGCGAGTTCTGGATTGAGCGTCCAAAACCGACCGACAAACGCCTGACTATCTATGCCCTGCTGGATTCTCCGCGTGCGACCGGTGCCTATCGTTTCGTCATTATTCCGGGCCGAGACACCGTGGTTGACGTGCAGTCAAAAGTCTATCTGCGCGATAAAGTCGGCAAGCTGGGCGTTGCGCCATTAACCAGTATGTTCCTGTTCGGGCCTAACCAGCCGTCGTCCGCCACCAACTTCCGCCCGGAACTGCATGACTCTAACGGTCTGTCGATTCTTGCCGGGAACGGCGAGTGGATCTGGCGTCCGCTGAACAACCCGAAACATCTGGCGGTAAGCAGCTTCAGCATGGAAAACCCACAGGGGTTCGGCCTGCTGCAGCGCGGTCGTCAGTTCTCTCGCTTTGAAGATCTGGACGATCGTTACGATCTGCGCCCAAGCGCCTGGATCACCCCGAAAGGCGAGTGGGGCAAAGGTAAAGTTGAGCTGGTAGAGATCCCGACCAACGACGAAACCAACGACAACATCGTCGCGTACTGGACGCCGGATCAGCTTCCGGAAGCCGGGAAAGAGATGAACTTCAACTACTCCATCACCATGAGCCGCGATGAAGACAAACTGCATGCGCCAGAAAACGCGTATGTGCTGCAGACGCGCCGTTCAACCGGTGACGTGAAGCAGTCGAATCTTATCCGTCAGCCGGATGGCACTATCGCGTTCGTGGTGGACTTCACCGGTCAGGAGATGGCTAAACTGGCGCCGGAAACCCCGGTCACCGCGCAGGCAAGCATCGGTGATAACGGTGAAATCGTTGAAAACAACGTGCGTTATAACCCGGTCACTAAAGGCTGGCGTTTAACCCTGCGTGTGAAACTGAAAGACGCGAAACAACCGACTGAGATGCGTGCCTCTCTGGTGAACGCTGACCAGCCGCTGAGTGAAACCTGGAGCTATCAGCTACCTGCCAATGAATAAGACAACTGAGTATATCGATGCCATGCCGCTGACCGATATCGAGAAGGCGGCACTGCCGAAGGGTGACATCAGCGCGGTGCATACCGCGCTGGATGCCGATCATCATCCGTTTACCCGTGAAGATGATACCCCGCTGGGCTCGGTTAAAAGCCGCCTTGAGCAGGCCTGGCCCGACTCACTGGCCGAAGGCCAGCTGATTCGCGATGACGAAGGGCGTACCCAGCTTGAGGCGATGCCGAAAGCGACGCGCTCCTCAATGTTCCCGGATCCCTGGCGCACCAACCCGGTGGGCCGTTTCTGGGATCGCCTGCGTGGCCGCGACGTGACCCCGCGCTACCTCTCTCGCCTGACCAAAGAGCAGCAGGCCAGCGAGGAAAAATGGCGCACCGTCGGCAGTATTCGCCGCTACATCCTGCTGCTGCTGACCATCGCGCAGACCGTCGTCGCCACCTGGTATATGAAGACCATTCTGCCTTACCAGGGCTGGGCGCTGATCAATCCGGCCGATATGTTCGGCCAGGATCTGCTGGTCTCGTTTATGCAGCTGCTGCCGTATATTCTGCAGAGCGGCATCCTGCTGCTGTTCGCCATTCTCTTCTGCTGGGTATCGGCCGGTTTCTGGACCGCGCTGATGGGCTTCCTGCAGCTGTTGATCGGCCGGGACAAATACAGCATCTCTGCGTCGACGGTGGGGGATGAACCTATCAACCCTGAGCACCGCACGGCGCTGATCATGCCTATCTGTAACGAAGACGTCGATCGCGTCTTCGCCGGCCTGCGTGCTACCTGGGAGTCGGTGAAAGCTACCGGTAACGGCGAACACTTCGACGTTTACATCCTGAGTGACAGCTACAACCCCGACATTTGCGTGGCGGAACAGAAAGCCTGGATGGAGCTGATCGCCGAAGTGCAGGGCGAAGGGCAGATCTTCTACCGTCGTCGCCGTCGTCGCGTGAAGCGTAAAAGCGGCAACATCGATGACTTCTGCCGTCGCTGGGGCAACCAGTACAGCTACATGGTGGTGCTGGATGCGGACTCGGTGATGACCGGTGACTGCCTGACGGGTCTCGTGCGCCTGATGGAAGCCAACCCCAACGCCGGGATCATCCAGTCTTCGCCAAAAGCGTCGGGCATGGACACGCTGTATGCGCGCTGCCAGCAGTTTGCAACGCGCGTGTACGGGCCGCTCTTTACCGCCGGTCTGCACTTCTGGCAGCTGGGTGAATCCCACTACTGGGGGCATAACGCCATCATCCGCGTGAAGCCGTTCATCGAGCACTGTGCCCTGGCGCCGCTGCCGGGCGAAGGTTCCTTTGCGGGCTCGATCCTGTCGCATGACTTCGTGGAAGCCGCGCTGATGCGTCGTGCTGGTTGGGGGGTGTGGATTGCCTACGACCTCCCGGGCTCCTATGAAGAGCTGCCGCCGAACCTGCTGGATGAGCTGAAGCGTGACCGCCGCTGGTGTCACGGTAACCTGATGAACTTCCGCCTGTTCCTCGTCAAAGGGATGCACCCGGTACACCGTGCCGTGTTCCTGACCGGCGTGATGTCCTATCTCTCCGCGCCGCTGTGGTTTATGTTCCTGGCCCTGTCGACCGCGCTGCAGGTGGTGCACGCCCTGACCGAGCCGCAGTACTTCCTGCAACCGCGCCAGCTGTTCCCGGTGTGGCCGCAGTGGCGTCCTGAGCTGGCGATCGCGCTCTTTGCCTCGACGATGGTGCTGCTGTTCCTGCCGAAGCTGCTCAGTATCGTGCTGATCTGGTGTAAGGGCTCGAAAGAGTACGGCGGTTTCTTCCGCGTAACGCTCTCCCTGCTGCTGGAAGTGCTGTTCTCGGTACTGCTGGCACCGGTGCGTATGCTGTTCCACACCGTCTTCGTGGTCAGCGCGTTCCTCGGCTGGGAAGTGGTCTGGAACTCACCGCAGCGTGACGATGACTCCACCCCGTGGAGTGAAGCCTTTATGCGTCACGGCTCGCAGATGCTGCTTGGCCTGGTGTGGGCCGTAGGGATGGCGTGGCTGGATCTGCGCTTCCTGTTCTGGCTGGCACCGATTGTCTTCTCGCTGATCCTGTCGCCGTTCGTGTCGGTGATCTCCAGCCGGTCGACCGTGGGTCTGCGCACCAAACGCTGGAAGCTGTTCCTGATCCCGGAAGAGTATTCCCCGCCGCAGGTGCTGGTGGATACCGACAGGTATCTGGAGCTCAACCGCAGCCGTTCGCTGGAAGATGGTTTTATGCACGCCGTGTTTAACCCATCGTTCAACGCGCTGGCCACCGCCATGGCGACTGCCCGTCACCGTGCCAGCCATGTGCTGGAGATCGCCCGCGATCGTCACGTTGAGCAGGCGCTGAACGAGACCCCGGAGAAGCTGAACCGCGATCGTCGTCTGGTGTTGCTGAGCGACCCGGTCACCTTGTCGCGCCTGCATTATCGTGTCTGGTCCGCCCCGGAGAAATACTCTTCATGGGTGAACCATTATCAGACGTTGAAGATGAACCCGCAGGCGTTGAAGACCAAATAAGCCGTCAGTGTTGCATGACGTGTAGGCCGGGTAAGCGTAGCGCCACCCGGCAAATAAATACCGGCTCCAGGGCCGGTATTTTTATCTTTGAGGTATTAAATGCGATTTTTCATCGTCATTACGATGGCGTTATTACTGAGCGGCTGCGGGAGTATTATCAGCCGGACCATCCCGGGGCAGGGACACGGCAATCAATACTATCCGGGCGTGCAGTGGGACGTTCGCGACTCCGCGTGGCGTTACCTGACGGTGCTGGATCTGCCATTCTCGCTGGTTTTCGATACCCTGCTACTGCCCATCGACGCTCAGCATGGGCCCTATGAGTAACTAACGCTCATCCCACTCATCCGCTGCGGTTTGGCCCTCTTCGGTATCCAGCGGCGGCTCAAGCTGGAATTCACCCTCATCCCATTCATGCAGGGTGTTCTCTTCCAGCCACTCCTGACGGAGCTCAATTTCGTCATAATCGCCATCAAACACTGCCTGAGCCGCTTCACCGCTCAGCACCGGCAGACATTCGCCGTCTTCGCCGTCATCGGCAAAAAATTCGGCCTGCCACATAATGTCCCCATCCTGCATGACATATTTCTGGATATTGAGTTGCTCAATATTCGCGTCATCTTCCTCAATGCCGGGATTATCAGCGAGGAACTCCTCGCGCGCGGCATCAATCGCTTCCTCTAGAGTGGCAAACATAGTCATCGGCGTCTCCCTGTGATTTGACATGGTGTTCAGGGAAAGAATAGCTGATTCTCCATAATTGCAAGTATGAAAGCCGTAAAAGCATTCACGAAGTTGTCTTAATCTGGCGCAGATACCCTATCCGGCTCGTGGACAGACCGCGGCTGGCGAACGGCGCGCGACAGACTTACCCAGGAGTAAAAGACGTTAAACATCACCACGCAAGCGGTCACAATAAACACCGCGCGAAAACCGTAGCTGGCCGCGATACCGGCCCCGAGAAGCGGGCCGGTGACGTTGCCGATATCACGGAACGACTGGTTATAGCTGAAGATACGGCCGGCAATCTGATTGGTGGAGTTATAAACCAGTAGGGTCTGGACCGCAGGCAGCAGGGCACCATCGGCCGCCCCGAGCAAAAAGCGCAGTACGCCCAGCTGCCACGGCGATTGCACGAAGGACATCGGGATAAGCAGCAGGACGGAGATCGCCAGGGCGACAATCAGGATCCTTTCCGGGCCGATGCGATCCCCCAGTTTACCCAGCCGCGGGGCGCTGATCAGCGCGGCCACGCCGGGCACCGAGGCGATTAAGCCGCTGATAAAGGCGATATTGCTGACGTGGCCGGCGAGGTCGCGTACATACAGGGTCAGGATCGGCGCGATGGACCCGGTCGCTACCTGAATGATCATGGTGGTGACAAACAGGCTGATTACCAGTCGGGGGTTTTTCAGCGAGGCGAACACCTGGCGGGCATGCAGCATCTCTTTTTTGGGCACCGGAGTAAAATTTTCGCGAATGCAGAAAAAGGTCAGCAGGAAGCAGGCAAACAGGACGCCCGCGGTGATGAAAAAGACCGGGCGCAGACCGTAGCTGTCCGCCAGAAGCCCGCCGGCCAACGGGCCGAGCAGAGCGCCGCTCACCGCACCGGTGGAGAGGGTGCCTAACGCCCAGCCGCTTTTATGGCGAGGAATTTGCGTGGCGATAAGCGCGTTGGCATTGGGCACAAACCCGCCCAGCAGTCCCAGCACGGCGCGTAAGATCAGAAATTGCCAGATGTTTTGCGCCATCCCCATCAGCAGCATGATAATCGCCATCCCCAGCGCCGAGCGCAGCAGCATAATCTTACGCCCCTTGCGATCGGCCAGCCCACCCCAGAACGGAGACGCGATGGTGGAGAAGAGGAAGGTGATGCTGAAGACCAGCCCCGACCACATGTTGAGGGCGCTGTGGCCGCTGACGCCCAGCTGTTCGACATACAGCGGCAGGAAAGGCATGACCAGGCTAAAGGCGGCCCCGGTGAGAAAGCAGCCCAGCCAGGCCACCATGAGGTTCCGCTTCCAGTTAATTGGCGTTTCTGAGGGAGACATAGCTATCCGCATTATGATGCGCAGCGGCATCATCATTTAAAGAAGTAATAAGCCTGCTAATTATGCGCCTGGGTGATGGTTGCTGCAATGCGGGAAAGCATGATAAGTCAAAAGGGTGGTGCGGCCGGAGAGGCCGCAGGGCACAACGTTAATAGCGGGAAGGTACGCCTTCAGGGCGGGTTTTGAAGCGGCGATGCAGCCACATATACTGTTCCGGTGCCAGCAGGATGCACTTCTCAACCACCTCATTCATCCACGCGGCGGTGGTTTTCGCATCGTCCAGCGGTGGGGAACACTCTGGTTCCAGCATCATCAGCTCATAGCCCTTACCGTTGGATTTGCGGCGCGGTACGAAGGGCACAATTGCCGCCTGCGACAGACGGGCCAGCGTCCAGGTACCTGTGGTAGTGGCCGCTTCATCGACGGCAAAGAACGGAACGAAGACGCTGGCGCCCGGGCCGTAGTCATGGTCCGGCGCATACCAGATCACTTCGCCGGATTTCAGCGCCCGGATCATGCCCTTGAGATCTTTACGGTCGATCATGCTCTTGTTGGAGCGCATCCGGCCCCAGGTTTGCAGCCAGTCGATCACCGGATTGTCGTTCGGGCGATAGACGCCGATGCCGGGGGCCTGCATGCCGAACATCCTCGCGCCGATCTCCAGGGTCAGAAAATGGACGCCAATCAGCAGTACGCCGGTTTTCTGCGCCTGGAGCTGATGCACGGGCTCCATGCCGGTGCCGGTCACTTCGGTCCAGCGCGCCATGCGTTTATCGGACCAGAACCATGCCATCCCGGTCTCCATCAGCCCCATGCCGACGGATTCAAAGTTTTTGACCACCATGTCGTGACGCTCTTGCTCGCTCATCTCAGGAAAACAGAGTTCCAGATTGCGTCGGGCGATCCAGGCGCGGCGGGACATAAAGCGCATCGCCAGGCGACCCAGGCCGCAGCCGAGACGGTAGATCAGCGGGTAGGGCAGCTGCACCAGTAACCATAATAAACCGATGCCAGCCCAGGTCAGCCAGTAACGAGGATGTAATAGCGCAGTGGAAAATTTAGGTAATTGAGTCATGTCGTTCCTGTTTTTAATACGTCCTGTCGGCAGATTGTCGCATTATTCGTTTCATATCCAAAACGGATGACAACGGAATGTTCATAAAAACGTCAAATGTTATTGCCCGGGCATTAAGAGGTATGAAATGTAGCGCAAAATGAAGGGATGTAAATTCTCATTGTTTGCTATATGATGCCGCCCGATTTTCATTCTCACTACGATTGCAGGAACCGTACACCATGCCAGTGTTACACAACCTCATTTCGAACGAAGAGCTGAAAGCGCGCATGTTGGCTGAAACCGAGCCGCGCACGACGATCTCGTTCTATAAATATTTCACCGTCGTTAACCCACAGGCCACGCGTGACGCACTGTATAAGGCGTTAACTGCCCTGAACGTCTTTGGCCGCATCTATCTGGCGCACGAAGGTATCAATGCGCAGATCAGCGTGCCTGAAAGCAACGTCGAGGCCCTGCGTGACTTCCTGTACGCCTTTGACCCGGCGCTGGACGGCCTGCGCCTGAACGTTGCCCTCGACGATGACGGCAAATCTTTCTGGGTGCTGCGCCTGAAAGTGCGCGAACGCATTGTGGCCGACGGCATTGACGACCCGACGTTTGACGCCAGCGATGTGGGTGAGTACCTGAAAGCGGCCGACGTTAACGCCATGCTCGACGATCCCGACGCCGTGTTTATCGATATGCGTAACCACTACGAATATGAAGTGGGCCATTTTGAAAACGCGCTTGAAATCCCGGCAGACACCTTCCGCGAGCAGTTGCCGAAAGCGGTTGAGATGATGCAGGAGCATAAGGACAAGAAAATTGTCATGTACTGCACCGGGGGGATCCGCTGCGAAAAAGCCAGCGCATACATGAAGCATCAGGGCTTCAATAAAGTCTGGCATATCGAGGGCGGGATCATTGAGTATGCCCGTCGCGCGCGTGAACAGGGGCTGCCGGTGCGTTTTATCGGCAAGAACTTCGTCTTTGACGAGCGGATGGGGGAGCGTATCTCTGACGATGTGATCGCCCATTGCCATCAGTGCGGCACTGCCTGCGACACCCATACCAACTGCAAAAACGACGGCTGTCACCTGCTGTTTATTCAGTGTCCTGCCTGCGCCGGGAAATTCAACGGCTGCTGCAGCGAGCTGTGTAGCGAGGAGAGTATGTTGCCGGAAGAGGAGCAGCGCCGCCGCCGTGCGGGCCGCGAGAACGGCAATAAGATCTTTAATAAATCGCGTGGGCGTCTGAACACCCGCCTGGGTATTCCTGACCCGGAATAACCCTGTAACCTTGCCCGGTCGCGCCATGCTGACCGGGCGAGGGCATTACTTCTGCTGTACCCCTTCCACCGAAATAATCAGCTCCACGTCCTGCGACGCCGGGCCCAGATCGGTGGTGATGTTAAAGTCTTTCAGGTGGATTTTGCCTGTCGCTTCAAACCCGGCACGTTTGCCGCCCCACGGGTCATCACCCTGACCAATCAGTTTTGCATCCAGCTTAACCGGCTTGGTTACGCCGTTCAGCGTCAGATCGCCAATGATATCCAGACCCTCGCCATCCTTCTTCACCTCGGTCGAGGTAAAGGTCGCCTGCGGGTATTTCGCCACGTTGAGGAAATCTGCGCTGCGCAGGTGCTTATCGCGCTCGGCGTGGTTGGTATCCAGGCTGTTGGTATTCAGGGTCACGTTGACCTTATCGGCCGCCGGATTACCCTCATCAAAGGTGAAGGAGCCGTCGAAATCCTTGAAGGTGCCATACAGCCAGCTGTAGCCCAGATGCTGGATGCGGAAATTCACAAAGGCGTGCTGACCTTGTTTATCAATTTTGTAGTCGGCTGCCACCGCGGCGCCGGTGGTGAACAGCAGAGAACCTAAGGTTAATCCCAGCATGCTTTTTTTCATTTTATGCTCCAGAGTCAGGTGACGCTTTGCCCAACATTCGTGTCAGGGTGGCGTCTTTGTCGATAAAGTGGTGTTTGATGGCCGCAAGACCATGCAGTGCAGATAACGAGACCACGCCCCAGGCCAGCCACAGGTGAACGGTCCCGGCCAGATCGGCCTGCGCCCCGGCATCCGCCAGCAGGGCAGGGACCTCAAACAGGCCAAAGACGCTGATCGGCTTGCCGTCGGCGGTGGAAATTAAATAGCCGCTGATGAGAATGGCGAACAGCACCGCATACAGGGCAAAATGCGCGGCGGCGGCGCTCAGACGCGTGACGCGCGACTGGCTTTTCAGCGCCGGCGGCACCGGGGAAAAACGGCGCCACAGCAGACGCACCACCAGCGCCAGCATCAGCATAAAACCGATGCTTTTGTGCAGCTCTGGTGCCTGGTGATACCAACCATCGTAATAGCTGAGGGTCACCATCCATAATCCAAGGCCAAACATGCCATACACCGCAATAGCCATCAGCCAGTGTAAACTCATGGAAATAACGCCATAGCGTGTGGGGGAATTACGCACCTGCATTGTGAATACCGTCATTAATAAGTAAGCGCTCAAAATGGCGTGGAGGAAACATTAATGCAAATGATATTTACAGATATTCATTATTAATTTTAGTTGTTCAATTATTTTGAAGCAAAATAAGTAATGATGGTCAATATAGCTGTTAATACTTTGTGATACAGGCTGATTTAAGGCGGGTTATGACGATTTTATGATGTTCAAATAATTTATTGTGAAATTATAGTTATCTTAAGAATCGTCAGTTTTTGTCAATATGTCTCATCAGAAAAATACAATGTACAGAATATCGAGGATCGCCAGTAACGACCACAGCACAATATAGAGCATCAGATGCTCGCGAATATTATTGACCACATAATTAACAATACGACGCATGAGGATACCGGTAATGGAGATGATGAAAGGCTTCGGCAACCCGAAGCCTGACAGCATTATCGGCTAAAGCGCGACAGGGAGAAAGGCGTGAGATCAAACGGCGGGGCGATCTGCTGTGAGAATTGCGCGGCAATCTCACCCAGCACGCTGGCAAATTTGAACCCGTGGCCGCTCAGGCCGGCGATCAGCAGCGTATTATCATGGCCCGGCAGGGTATCGATGATGAAGTCTTCGTCCGGCGTGTTGTCATAGGTGCAGGCTGCCCCGTATAACAGGCCGCCGATACCCGGCAACACGTTGCGCAGGAATTTGAATGCTTCGGAGCCGTCGCCAGGCCAGGCACCGAACGGTTTGCGCTCTTCCGGGGAGTTGATAACCTGCCCGCCGTTGTGTTTGCCGATCTTCAGCGCATCTTTCTCTGACGGGAAGCCGTAGAACTGATCTCCATCTGGCAGTTCGCCGGTAAAGGCCGGGAAGCGATTCTGATGACTGTAACGCCCGTCGGACTGGAACCAGGAGAAGACCTTGCGCACCGGCTGGATCGGCAGGCCGGGCACCAGACGCGATACCCAGGTACCGGCGCTTACCAGCAGGCGATCCGCACGATATGGACCCTCCGAGGTTTCGACGGTGACGCCGTCGTCCTGATGGGAAATCGCGGTGACCGGGCAGTTAAATAGCTGCGCGCAGCCTGCCTCTTTCGCCAGCGCAATCCAGGTTTTGATCGCCAGCTCGCTGCGCAGGACCCCGGACTCGGCCTCAAACAGACCGATATAACCCTCAGGAACCTGGATTTCAGGCCAGCGCTTCATCACCGCCGCCGCGTCCAGCCGCTCAAGATTAAGATTGAACTGGCGGGCGCTCTGCTCAACGGTTGTCAGGAACGAGGAATCCGACGGTCCCAGATTGACCACCCCCGTGCGTTCGAAGACCGGTTCGCCGCTGATGTCGGCCAGCTCATCCCACAGCGCCTGCGCGCGTAAAACCAGCGGCACATAGCGTTCACCTTCCCCGTAAGCGTGACGCATCAGGCGGGTGTCGCCGTGATGGCTTCCTTCGGTGTGGGGCGGCATATGGGCATCGATCATCAGGACGTTTTGACCGGCGCGTGTTGCGTAATAACCTGCCGCTGCACCGACAGATCCGCTGCCAATAATAATTAAATCGTATTTCATCAGATTCTCTTTACGCGTTTCGTTGCTTAGCAGGGTAATTAAGACGTGACGGTTATACAAGGCCCAAATAAATGAGGCACCGTAAGGTGCCTTTTTGGGTGAGGTTTAGACATGACATTAATGTCGCCGGTACTCATTTGCCTGGTAGTCACTGGATTCTATTTTTGCAATACCGGCTTCTAAAATAGAAATAAACTGACGTGCAACGTCTGTTGTTAACCATAGCGTTTGCCCAACTTCCGCTTCTTCGGTGTCAGGGTGATTCGGGGTCTGGTAATGCAAACGCAGCATCAGTGCGTCGTAGCTATCTACAGTGCTGATATCCCAGCCAACAAGCGGATGTGTCTGGATGACTTCATTATTCTTTTCCATCATAACCCCCTGAATACGTGTTAAAAGACAACGACTGTGAGGTTCAATGCGTGTTTTTCTGAAGCAATTTCAGTATATCAATAAATAAGGCTTCTGAAGGGAAAAAGAAACAGGCAGCACAACAAATTTGTGCGTTTTAGGATTGTTTGAACATTAAAACATCATCTTGCTGATGATTTTTGAGGAAGTCAGTCAGATTATTCGTACTAACGTTGAACAGACGAAAAAAAGCCGGGGCGACCCGGCAAAAAAAACAAAGAGGGATAAAATTAATCGGTAATAAACCAGTCGTCAGCGCTCTCCCAGGTTTCCTGTAAAATTTCGCTGATGCGCGCTTTATCTTCTTTGGCACCACCGATGACCGACAGATTGTTTGACCCGGCATAACGCACGGTGACAGCACCTTCGCGTTCGGGGAAGGTGTCATTTATACGGCGGGATAATTCACCCGCCAGCGCATCCAGCGCGCCGGCAGGCAAAGCAGTTGTTCTGGCAATGGTCACTTCGATACGCATAGTTGCCCCCTGTGTAATATACTGGTTATTTATACAGTTATATTATTGAACTTACAACAGGGGGCCAACAATTTTTAGCGTTTTACCGTCCAGTGTACGGTTTCACCCGCGAGGAACGGGATCAGGGTGTCATCCGTCAGCGCAATAGAATCCACCACGCTGCTATCTTCGCGCACCAGTTCAACGAAGGTTTCATTGACCGGCAGGCCGTAGAAGCGAGGGCCGTTCAGGGAGCAGAAGGCCTCAAAGTGCTGCAGGGCGTTCATCTCGTCAAACACCTGGGCATAGCTGGCCAGCGCCGTAGGGGCGTTAAAGCAGCCTGCACAGCCGCAGCTGGCCTCTTTGCGATGACGGGCGTGCGGGGCGGAGTCGGTGCCGAGGAAGGCGCGCTCAAAGCCGCTGGCGACCAGTTCACGCAGCGCCTGCTGGTGGATATTGCGTTTGAGGATGGGCAGGCAGTAGAGGTGAGGGCGCACGCCGCCCACCAGCATGTGGTTGCGGTTGAACATCAGGTGCTGAGGGGTGATGGTGGCAGCCAGAAGCTCGTTGCCATCGCGCACGTACTCGGCTGCATCTTTGGTGGTGATGTGCTCAAACACCACTTTCAGACCCGGCAGGCGCTGACGCAGCGGCTCCATCACGGTGTCGATGAAGCGCGCTTCACGGTCGAAGATATCGATCTCGGCATGGGTCACTTCGCCATGCACCAGCAGCGGCATCCCCAGTTTCTCCATACGCTCCAGCACCGGCATAATGGCATCAATGCTGGTCACGCCGTGGCTGGAGTTAGTGGTGGCGTTGGCCGGGTAGAGTTTGGCGGCAGTAAAGACCCCTTCGTTAAAGCCGCGTTCAATCTCATTAGGATCGAGCGTGTCGGTCAGATAACAGGTCATCAGCGGGGTAAAATCGTGACCGGCAGGCACGGCGTCAAGAATGCGCTGGCGATAGGCAATCGCCGCATCGACCGTGGTGACGGGCGGCACCAGGTTTGGCATAACAATCGCGCGGCCATAGATTTCACTGGTATAAGGCACGACGGTATTCAGCATATCGCCATCGCGAAGATGGATATGCCAGTCGTCTGGGCGGCGAATTTTCAAAACCTGGGATGGTGCAGTCATGGATAGGCTCCGGCTGAGTGAGATGATTTTTGCCGGACACAAAGGATAGGGGGAAACGTTTTCGTTTGCACTCTTTTCCGCAAAAAAAAGGGCGCCGGAGCGCCCTGGAGGTTAATCGACGAAGGGGATAACAATCTCACCCGGCTTCACTTCGATGCCTTTAGCGTATTTTTTCGCCAGCGCTTCACCCTTGCTGTTATCTTCGCTCAGGATGTAGGCCGGCTGATGATTAAAGTAATTCTGCAGTGACTGGTTCAGGTAGGGCATCAGGGTTTGCAGAACCGGCTTCATCTTGTCCGGCGACACTACGGCGTCGGTGATCTCCATCTGCTGCAGATAGATGGCGCCCTGATCTTTATTGAAGACCGGCAGCGCTTTTAATTTCAGTTTGATATTGGCTTTCTGGCTGCCGAACAGCGAGTTCATGTCCAGGCTGGCATCCCCGGAGAGCATCACTTTTTTCGGCTCCTCGCGGCCAATCTGGCTGGCAAGGTTGCTCAGGACAATATGCGCATCCGCCACGCCCGGAACGCCAATATCTTTCGCAAAGTTATTGCGCTTTTGCAGTGCCTGGTTGATCTCCTGTTCACTGACGGTGTACTGGGTGAGCTGATTACAACCAACCAGCAGGCCGCTGACGATCAACGCAGTGGCAATAACGATCTTCTTCATGGTTTTCCTCGACATAATGTCAGCGCTTCAATCCTGACGCGCCAGTATGTCAGGGGAGAGTGAGTCAGACCAGCAGAAAAAACTGATATCCGTCTGCGGTATCGATCAGGCGCCAGGCTCCAGCATGCCGGGCACGCGGCGTTTATGGCTGAACTGCCAGCCCAGCGCAAAGAAGGTGATCACGCCGATTAACGCCAACATCACCCACGGCAGCTCAGGCTGGTGGAAGGCTTTTCCGGCATCGAACAACCAGCCGCCCCCGGCATACCCCAGCGCACCGCCAATCGCCAGCCCGAGTCGGCTGAAACCCATATAGCTGCCCCGCGCACGCGGGTCGGCCAGCTCGGCGCTCAGGGTTTCGCGGGCCGGTTCGGCAATAATCGAGCCGATATAGAAAGTGCAGATCAGCATAAACAGCTGCTGCAGAGAACTCACCATCCCGATGGGCAGCATGCTCAGGGACATCAGCAGCAGGCCCGCCATCAGGCGGTGCTCAAGGCGGAATCGTTTCTCACTCCAGCGGGCAATGGGGTAGAGCAGGGTCAGGGAGAGACAGGCCTCAATGGCGTACATCCATTTGACCGCCGCCGGGGAGCCCGCCACATCGTTAACCATGATCGGCAGCATCAGCATCACCTGCACTCCCAGCATGTAATAGCCCGCCAGGGTCAGCACATAGGTGATAAAGCGTTTATCGCGCCAGACCCGATCCAATCCCTCACGCACCGGCGCTTTGACGGTGGAGAGTTTCCAGGCGGGCAGCAGCCAGGCGTTGAAGGCCGCGCAGAGGATAAACAGCACCGCGCCCGTGGCGCAGACCAGACGAAAATCATACTGCAGCAGCCAACTGCCCAGCAGCGCGCCCACCACCGCCCCGGCGCTGTCCTGCATCATCAGCAGGGAGAAAAAACGTCCGCGGTGCTGAGGGCGGATCAGTTTGACCACTAAGGCCGTGCGCGGTGGGTCGAACAGCGTGCCGCCAAGACCGGAGATAAAGCAGGAGACCCACAGCAGCCAGGGTTCATGGGCGATCGCCATGGTGGCAAACCCCGCCGCCCGCAGCAGCATGCCGGTGACGATCATCGGTTTAGCGCCGAAGCGGTCGGCAATTGCGCCGCCAAACACCCCCAGCCCCTGCTGAACGAACTGGCGCAGCCCCAGGGCAATGCCGACCATCAGCGCCGCCCAGCCCATCTGATCGACAAAGCGAATCGAAATAAGCGGGAAAACGACAAAAAAGCCGAGCACAACCAGCATGTTATCGACGAGCAGGAAGTACTTACCCAGACTCCGGGCCTGTGAGATACGGGACATTTCCCCTCCAGGGGAATAAAGATGATAATCGCGCTAATATTCTGCGGTTTCGCCGGAGTTTTTCCCACAGCGCAGGCGACAATATTTTTTTATCAAAAGGGTACTTTGATTGAGGCTTTTCATCGAAAAATGTGAAAAGTCTTCAAAATGGTATGTCACTGTTTTCCCAGACGGCAACGGCGCAGGTATAGTAAAGCTAACGGGTCAAGGTTGTAACAGGAAGGAGTTGTATCCATGTTTGGCTATCGCAGTAATGTGCCGAAAGTGCGCCTCACGACTGACCGGCTGGTGGTTCGTCTGGTTCATGAGCGTGATGCCTGGCGTCTGGCGGACTACTACGCCGAGAATCGTCAATTTTTAAAACCCTGGGAACCCGTGCGGGATGAAAGCCACTGTTATCCTTCCGGCTGGCAGGCCCGGCTGAGCATGATTGCCGAGTTCCACAAGCAGGGTTCGGCGTTCTATTTTGCCCTGCTCGATCCCGATGAGAAAGAGATCGTTGGGATCGCCAACTTTTCTAACGTGGTGCGGGGATCGTTTCACGCCTGCTATCTGGGCTACTCCATCGGACAAAAATGGCAGGGGCAGGGGCTGATGTTTGAGGCCTTAACCTCGGCAATCCGCTATATGCAGCGTACCCAGCATATGCACCGCATTATGGCCAACTACATGCCGCACAATCAGCGCAGCGGGGATCTGCTGGCGCGCCTCGGGTTCGAAAAAGAGGGCTACGCCAAAGACTATCTGCTGATTGACGGCGAATGGCGCGATCATGTCCTGACGGCGCTAACAACCAAAGAGTGGAGCGCGGGGCGCTAAGGAACAGAGATGAAATACCAATTAACCGCCACAGAAGCGCGCGTCATTGGCTGTCTGCTGGAAAAACAGGTCACCACGCCGGAACAGTATCCGCTCTCGGTGAATGCAGTGACCCTGGCCTGTAATCAGAAAACCAACCGTGAACCGGTGATGAACCTCGCCGAGCATGAGGTGCAGGATCTGCTTGATGCGCTGGTTAAACGCCACTATCTGCGCACCGTCAGCGGCTTTGGCAATCGCGTCACCAAATATGAGCAGCGTTTTTGCAACTCCGAGTTTGGCGCCCTGAAACTGAACTCTGCCGAAGTGGCGCTGATCGCCACTCTGCTGCTGCGTGGGGCGCAGACGCCCGGCGAGCTGCGTACCCGAGCCGCGCGCATGCACAAGTTCGCCGATATGCAGGAGGTAGAGCAGGCGCTTGAGGGGCTTGCTGCCCGGGAAGATGGGCCTTTTGTCCTGCGTCTGGCGCGCGAGCCGGGCAAGCGCGAAAGCCGCTATATGCACCTCTTCAGCGGCGAGGTTGATACCTCTGTTGCGACGTCAGAGGCCGCAGTGCCGGTTGCGGATGAAACCCTGCTGGCCCGCGTTGAGGCGCTGGAGAATGAAGTCGGAGAATTGAAACAGCGACTCGATTCGCTGCTGGCACATCTGGGGGATTAACGGTGGCAAAATTACGTGTAGGCGTTGTAGGGCTGGGCGGTATCGCGCAGAAAGCATGGTTGCCGGTGCTGAGCGCCGCGACAGACTGGACGTTACAGGGCGCCTGGTCGCCGTCGCGGGATAAGGCGCTAAGGATCTGCAAGTCCGTACGCATGCCTTATTATTCATCGTTACAGGATCTGGCCCGCGAGTGTGATGTGGTCTTTGTCCACACCTCCACCGTCACCCACTATCAGGTGGTCAGCGAGCTGCTGCAGGCCGGTGTTCATGTTTGCGTCGATAAACCGCTGGCTGACAACCTGGCCGACGCCGAGCGCCTGATTGAGCTCGCTGCGCGGAAGAAGCTCACCCTGATGGTCGGCTTTAACCGCCGCTTCGCGCCGCTCTACCAGCAGCTGAAACCGCAGCTGAACGATGCGGCCTCGCTGCGGATGGATAAACACCGCGCCGACAGCATCGGGCCCAACGATCTGCGCTTTACCCTGCTGGATGATTATCTGCACGTGGTGGACACTGCCCTGTGGCTGGCGGGCAATAATGCCCAACTGACCGGCGGCACGCTGCAAACCAACGAGCAGGGGGCGATGGTCTATGCCGAGCACCATTTCAGTGCGGGCAATCTGCAGATCACCACCTCCATGCACCGCCGGGCGGGCAGCCAGCGCGAGTGGATCCAGGCGGTAACGGACGGCGCGCTGCTGGACATCACCGACATGCGCGAGTGGCGTGAGGAGCGCGGCGCAGGGGTCGTTACGCCGGCCATCCCGGGCTGGCAGAGTACTCTTGAACAGCGCGGCTTTGCGGGCTGCGCGCGTCACTTCATCGAATGCGTGCAAAATCAGACGGTTCCTGAAACCGCGGGTGAACAGGCGATCCGCGCCCAGCGTATCGTGGAGAAGCTCTGGCGCGATGCCATGAGCGAATAACCCGCTGTAACATCTGCCCATAGCAATTCGTTTTTTTACGAGTAGACTAGGCGCTTTTATTGTCTTGTAGGCCGGGTAAGCGCAGCGCCACCCGGCGAGAATCACGCCTGCTTTGCAGGCGTTTTGCCGTCTGGTAGTGGAAATTCACGTTAATGAACCTATTAAAATCGCTGGCTGCCGTCAGCTCAATGACCATGTTTTCGCGCGTGCTGGGCTTTGCGCGCGACGCCATTGTGGCAAGGGTCTTTGGCGCAGGGATGGCGACTGACGCCTTTTTTGTTGCTTTTAAACTGCCTAACCTGCTGCGCCGTATCTTTGCCGAAGGCGCGTTCTCCCAGGCTTTTGTCCCCATTCTGGCGGAATACAAAAGCAAGCAGGGGGAAGACGCGACGAAAGTGTTTGTCTCCTACGTCTCGGGATTGCTGACCCTCGCCCTGGCGATCGTCACGGTAATCGGGATGCTGGCGGCGCCCTGGGTGATCATGGTCACCGCCCCCGGCTTTGCCGATACCGCCGACAAATTTGCCCTGACCTCACAGCTGCTGCGCATCACCTTCCCCTATATTTTGCTGATCTCGCTGGCGTCGCTGGCGGGGGCGATCCTTAACACCTGGAACCGCTTCTCGGTCCCGGCGTTTGCGCCGACGTTCCTCAACGTCAGCATGATCGGCTTTGCGCTGTTCGCCGCGCCGCACTTCCATCCGCCGGTGCTGGCGCTGGCCTGGGCGGTGACGGTGGGCGGCGTGCTGCAGCTGGCGTACCAACTGCCGCACCTGAAAAAGATCGGCATGCTGGTGCTGCCGCGCATTAACCTGCGCGATGCCGGGGCGATGCGGGTGGTGAAGCAGATGGGCCCGGCCATTCTTGGCGTCTCGGTGAGCCAGATTTCGCTGATCATCAACACCATCTTCGCCTCTTTCCTGGTCTCCGGTTCCGTCTCCTGGATGTACTACGCCGATCGCCTGATGGAGTTCCCGTCCGGGGTACTCGGGGTGGCGCTGGGCACTATTTTGCTGCCGTCACTCTCACGCAGCTTCGCCAGCGGCAACCAGGATGAGTACTGTCGTCTGATGGACTGGGGGTTACGCCTCTGCTTCCTGCTGGCGCTGCCGAGCGCGGTGGCGCTGGGGATCCTCGCGAAACCGCTGGTGGTGTCCTTGTTCCAGTACGGTAAATTTAGCGCCTTCGATGCCCTGATGACCCAGCGGGCGCTGGTGGCCTATTCCGTCGGGCTGATGGGGTTGATTGTGGTGAAAGTGCTGGCCCCGGGCTTCTACTCGCGCCAGGACATCAAGACGCCGGTGAAGATTGCCATCGTGACCCTGATCATGACCCAGGTGATGAACCTGGCGTTTATTGGCCCACTGAAGCACGCCGGCCTGTCGCTCTCCATCGGTCTGGCAGCCTGTCTGAATGCTGGGCTGCTCTACTGGCAGCTGAGAAAGCAGCAGATTTTTACCCCGCAGCCGGGCTGGGCGAGCTTCCTGTTACGTCTGGTGATTGCGGTGCTGGTGATGGCCGCAGCGCTGGTGGGCATGCTGTACGTGATGCCTGACTGGTCGCTGGGCACCATGCCTTATCGTCTGTTGCGCCTGATGGCGGTGGTGGTGGTGGGCGTCGTGGCCTACTTCGCGACTCTCGCGGTGCTGGGCTTTAAGGTGAAAGAGTTCGCCCGCCGCACGGCGTAAAGCCAAAAAAGGGGAGCGCCTGTCGGTGCTCCCCTTTTTCTGTCTGTCTCACAACAATTAAATCGAAAACTTCTTCCCGCCGCTGCGTGAGCTGGAAGTCTGGCCATCGGCACCGTACAGTGCCGGCTCCTGATGCGGCTTCAGCACGTCCAGCGCCTGCTGGTTGCGGGTGATTTGCCCCTCGAGTAACCAGCCGTTATGCTGATTGAGATCGCGCAGACGCTGTGTTTTTTCAGTAATAGTTTGCCAGCGATCGGCGACATCATCATTGGCACTCTGGCGCGCGGACTGTTCGGTACGGCGCTGCTGCTCCAGATAATCCAGAGTTGCCAGCAGGGAGCTTTTATCTTCTGTAATGCGCTGCAGCGCGCTGCCGTTCACATTCCCGGCAGAGAGCTGTTGTTGCTCGGCGTCCATCACCGTTTTCAGGTCGTTTAAGACGACCGTCATTTGATCCATAATTTCCGTCAGACGACTCATACGGCGATTACTCTAAGAAACTTTGCGCTTCCTGAATCAGCGCGTCAGCGATTTTACTGGTGTCCATTTTCAGCTCACCGTTACGGATCGCGGTTTTCAGCGCTTCAACACGTTCCATGTTGATATCGTTGCTGCCCGGCTGCATCAGTTTCGCCTGGGCATCGCTCAGCGTAACGCTGGTGCTGTTAGCCGCGGCCGATTTTTGCGGGCGCGGTTTTGCCGTCGCAGTCTCATTCAGTTCGCGAGGTTGTACAGTGCTAACCGGCTTCAGGGGCGATGTACGATCAATGCTCATTGTGTTGTCCTCATCGAGGGTTGGCGGCGTTAGCGCCTGACATTATCACTTGTTAATGATTTATCGGCAGTCGCCGCATAATCTTTAAAAAGATTATAGGTTAATCAGAATATTCCCATCAGAATCGACGGTGCCGCTCACGACCTGGCCTGAGGTCATCCTGACGCGGGCGTTTTGCGCCACGGCCGCATTGTTCAGCGCCTGTCCTTGGCTGTTAACGCTAAAGCCCTCGCCGCTGGCGATCACCATTACCCGCTGTCCGGCTTTAATGAGCCAGGCCTGGCGCAGCATCGACAGTTGCAGAGGCTGCCCGGGCACCAGATCGCGCAAGCTAATGGCATTCTGCGCCTGGTTAATATCCAGCATCGTGCGCGGAGGCAGCTGATCCAGTCTGCCGCGCTTCAGCGCAACGCTACCCGGCTGCAAGGCCGCACCACGTGGGATGTTCCGGGACGCGACAACATAATCGCCCGTCGCCTGAACTGCAACCTGTATAAACCGTTTTTCATTGTCACATCGTGCCGTGACGCTGACGTTGCCCCACTGCCTGGTGTTTCCAGGGACGCTGAATTCGGGTGTTTCACAGGAGGGCAGCATGGTGGCAGGCGTGCGGATCTGCACCGAAACCTCATCGCTATACCCTGCCAGACGCTGGGCAAAAAACGCCGTCAGCTGGGCATCAAGATCCTGCGCCAGAGTGGAGGCGCTCCAGAGGAGCAGGATTGCGGTCAAACCACGTTTAAGTGCCATATCGCCCGTTACCGTCGGATTACAGAATGAGCAGGATTCTACCTGTAGCGGGTGGGCATCAACGCAATAAATAGCGACGCATTTTGCGCTTATTCCGTCGATGACGGAGACGGGTTGAGATTTAAGCTATCCACTGAAATTTTGCCATCAGCGGAGGAGACATGCTCGATAAACTCGACGCCGCGCTACGTTTTCAGCAGGAAGCGCTCAACTTACGCGCCCAGCGTCAGGAGATTCTGGCCGCCAATATCGCTAACGCCGATACCCCCGGGTTTCAGGCGCGCGATATCGATTTTTCCAGTGAATTAAAGAAAGTGATGGAGCGTGGTCGGGCCGAAAATAGCGGTGTCGCCCTTGCGCTGACCTCTGCACGCCATATTCCGGCAGAGACCGTGACGACACCGAATACCGATTTACTTTATCGCATCCCCGATCAGCCATCCCTCGACGGCAACACCGTCGATATGGACCGGGAGCGTACGCAGTTCGCCGATAACAGCCTCAAGTACCAGATGGGACTGACCGTTCTCGGCGGGCAGATTAAAGGCATGATGAACGTTCTGCAGGGAGGCAACTAGTAATGGCCTTACTCAATATCTTTGATATCGCGGGTTCCGCGCTGACCGCGCAGTCCCAACGTCTGAACGTCGCCGCCAGTAACATGGCGAACGCTGACAGCGTGGCGGGCCCGGACGGTCAACCTTACCGCGCCAAACAGGTGGTGTTCCAGGTGGATGCAGCACCGGGTGCGCAAACCGGCGGGGTCAAAGTGGCCAGCGTGATTGAAAGCCAGGCACCGGACAAACTGGTGTACGAGCCGGGCAACCCGCTGGCCGACGCCAGTGGCTACGTCAAAATGCCAAACGTGGATGTGGTCGGTGAGATGGTGAACACCATGTCGGCGTCCCGCAGCTACCAGGCCAACGTAGAAGTCCTGAACACCGTGAAGGCCATGATGCTTAAAACGCTCACTCTGGGCCAGTAAAGGAGAGATCAATGTCCATTGCCGTAAATGTTAATGACAGATCGACTGCTACTGGCGTCAGCGGCGCCACCGGCAGCAGCTCGCTTACCGGAAGCAACGCTTCCGATCTCCAGGGCAGCTTTCTGACGCTACTGGTTGCGCAGCTGAAAAACCAGGATCCGACCAACCCGATGCAGAATAACGAACTGACCACGCAGCTTGCGCAGATCAGTACGGTGAGCGGCATCGAGAAACTCAACACCACGCTGGGCTCCATTTCCGGGCAGATCGACAGCAGCCAGTCGATGCAGGCCAGCACGCTGATTGGCCATGGCGTGATGATCCCGGGTTCGACCGTTCTGGCAGGTACCAGCGGTGCCGAAGGCTCGACGACCACCTCAACCACCCCGTTTGGTGTGGAGCTGCAGCAGAGCGCGGACAAAGTGACCGCCACCATCACCGATAAGAACGGTGCGGTGGTGCGTACCATTGATATTGGCGAGCTGAAAGCGGGTGTTCACACCTTTACCTGGGACGGGACCCTGACCGACGGCACCACGGCACCAAACGGTTCTTACAACGTGGCCATCTCCGCCAGTAGCGGCAGCACGCAGCTGGTGGCACAGCCACTGCAGTTTGCCATGGTGCAGGGCGTGATCCGCAGCAGCAGCGGTAACACGCTGGATCTCGGCACATACGGTACTACCACGCTCGACGAAGTTCGGCAGATTATTTAAAACCATTACCAGGAGTAACTCATGGCCTTTTCACAAGCGGTCAGCGGCCTGAATGCTGCAGCCACTAACCTCGACGTCATTGGTAACAACA
Organism: Leclercia adecarboxylata; assembly: GCF_006874705.1. Taxonomy (NCBI): domain Bacteria; kingdom Pseudomonadati; phylum Pseudomonadota; class Gammaproteobacteria; order Enterobacterales; family Enterobacteriaceae; genus Leclercia; species Leclercia adecarboxylata. The sequence goes on from NZ_CP035382.1 coordinate 3,622,013, forward strand.
TTGCCAACTCCGCGACCTATGGCTTTAAGTCCGGTAGCGCGTCGTTCGCAGATATGTTCGCCGGTTCCAAAGTGGGTCTGGGCGTTAAAGTCGCCGGGATCACCCAGGACTTTTCAGACGGTACCACCACCAACACCGGGCGTGGCCTGGATGTGGCTATCAGCCAGAGCGGCTTCTTCCGCATGCTCGACAGCAACGGTTCGGTCTATTACAGCCGTAACGGCCAGTTCAGCATGGACGAAAACCGCAACCTGGTGAACATGCAGGGTTTGCAGCTGACCGGCTATCCGGCAGCAGGTAGCCCGCCAACGGTGCAGACCGGTGCCAACCCGCAGGCGATCAACATTCCAAACACCCTGATGTCGGCAAAAGCCACCAGCACCGCTGCGCAGCAGATTAACCTGAACTCCACCGACAGCGTGCCGACCATTCCGTTTGATGTCACCAACGCCAACCCGGATTCAGACAGCTTCAACAAGAAAGGCACCATTACCGTTTACGACAACCAGGGTAACGCCCACAACATGTATGTCTACTACGTGAAAACGGCAGACAACAAATGGGATCTCTATACCCAGGACGGCAGTGCTGCTAACGGTAAGATCACCAAAACCGCGCAGATGAACTTCGACGGCAACGGTAATCTGGAAGGTATCTACGAGTACAATCCCACCACCGGTGCGCTGAGCGCCACCAAAAATGCTAACCCGTCTATCAACGTGACTACCGATCCGCTGAGCGGCGCGGAGTCGGTAGATTTTACCCTGAGCTTCCTGAACTCCATGCAGCAGAACACCGGGGCGAACAACATCGTGGCGACCAACCAGAACGGCTACAAGCCGGGCGACCTGGTGAGCTATCAGATCAACGATGACGGTACCGTGGTAGGTAACTATTCCAACGAACAGAGCCAGGTGCTGGGTCAGATCGTGATGGCGAACTTCGCCAACAACGAAGGTCTGCAGTCTGAAGGGAACAACGTCTGGTCTGCTACCCAGTCTTCGGGCGTGGCGCTGCTGGGCACCGCGGGTTCCGGTAACTTCGGTACCCTGACCAACGGCGCGCTGGAAGCCTCCAACGTCGACCTGAGTAAAGAGCTGGTCAATATGATCGTCGCGCAACGTAACTATCAGTCGAATGCGCAGACCATCAAAACCCAGGACCAGATCCTCAACACGCTGGTTAACCTCCGCTAAGTGGCTGACGGGATAGCTTAATGGATCACGCAATATATACCGCGATGGGCGCCGCCAGCCAGACGCTCAATCAGCAGGCCGTCACCGCCAGCAACCTGGCGAACGCCTCGACGCCGGGTTTTCGTGCGCAGCTCAATGCCATGCGCGCCGTCCCGGTGGAAGGGCTCTCCCTGCCGACGCGTACGCTGGTCACGGCATCCACGCCGGGCGCCGACATGACGCCAGGACAGATGGACTACACCTCGCGCCCGCTCGACGTGGCGCTGCAGCAGGACGGCTGGCTGGCGGTGCAAACGGCCGACGGCAGTGAAGGCTACACCCGTAACGGGAACATCCAGGTGGATGCGGTCGGGCAACTGACCATCCAGGGACATCCGGTTATCGGCGAAGGCGGTCCCATCACCGTGCCGGAAGGCTCGGAGATCACCATCGCGGCAGACGGGACCATCTCGGCCCTGAACCCGGGCGATCCGCCGAACACCGTGGCACCGGTTGGCCGCCTGAAGCTGGTCAAAGCTGAAGGCAGCGAAGTGCAGCGTGGCGACGACGGTATGTTCCGTCTGACCCAGGCGGCGCAGGCCACCCGTGGCGCGACCTTACAGGCTGACCCGAGCATTCGCGTCATGTCTGGCGTGCTGGAAGGCAGTAACGTTAAGCCGGTGGCGGCGATGACCGACATGATTGCCAGCGCGCGCCGTTTTGAAATGCAGATGAAGGTGATCTCCAGCGTTGATGAAAACGCGGGCAAAGCTAACCAACTGCTGTCAATGAGTTAACAGGACTTCTTATGATCAGTTCTTTATGGATCGCGAAAACGGGCCTCGACGCGCAGCAAACCAATATGGATGTCATCGCCAACAACCTGGCGAACGTCAGCACCAATGGATTTAAACGTCAGCGCGCAGTTTTCGAAGATTTGCTTTACCAGACCATCCGCCAGCCGGGTGCGCAGTCGTCTGAACAGACCACGCTGCCATCCGGTCTGCAGATTGGTACCGGTGTTCGTCCGGTGGCGACCGAGCGTCTGCACAGCCAGGGCAACCTGTCCCAGACCAACAACAGCAAAGACGTGGCGATCAAAGGCCAGGGCTTCTTCCAGGTGCAGCTGCCTGACGGTACTTCGGCCTACACCCGTGACGGCTCGTTCCAGGTGGATCAGAACGGCCAGCTGGTGACGGCGGGCGGTTTCCAGGTACAGCCAGCGATCACCATTCCGGCTAACGCCCTGAGCATTACCATCGGGCGTGACGGGATCGTAAGTGTGACCCAGCAGGGCCAGGCTGCACCGGTACAGGTTGGCCAGCTTAACCTGACCACCTTTATGAACGACACCGGTCTGGAAAGCATCGGTGAGAACCTGTACATCGAAACCCAGTCCTCCGGTGCGCCGAACGAGAGCACGCCGGGTCTGAACGGTTCAGGTCTGCTGTATCAGGGGTATGTGGAAACCTCAAACGTCAACGTCGCGGAAGAGCTGGTGAATATGATCCAGGTTCAGCGTGCGTACGAAATTAACAGTAAAGCAGTGTCGACGACCGACCAGATGCTGCAGAAACTGACGCAACTCTAAGGTGCAGTCCGGTGCGGTTCACGCCGTACCGGCTCCCTGTTTTCGAAGATGAAGGCAATGCAAAAACTCGCGGCGATTCGTTATCCGATAGTGACCCTCCTGGCCGTTACCCTTACCGGTTGCGCCTGGGTACCGTCTCAACCTCTGGTGCAGGGTGCGACTTCCGCCCAACCCATTCCTGGCCCGACGCCGGTCGCGAATGGCTCTATTTTCCAGACAGCGCAGCCGATTAATTACGGTTATCAGCCGATGTTTGAAGACCGTCGCCCGCGTAATATCGGCGACACGCTGACCATCCAGCTTCAGGAAAACGTCAGCGCCAGCAAGAGCTCGTCCGCGAATGCCAGCCGCGACGGGAAGACCAATTTTGGCTTCGATACTGTGCCGCGTTACCTCGAAGGTCTCTTCGGTAATGCCCGTGCCGACGTCGAGACCTCTGGCGGCAACTCCTTTAACGGTAAAGGCGGTGCCAATGCCAGCAACACCTTTAGCGGCACCCTGACGGTGACCGTTGACCAGGTGCTGGCGAACGGCAATTTACATGTCGTGGGTGAAAAACAGATCGCCATCAATCAAGGCACTGAGTTCATTCGCTTCTCGGGTGTGGTTAACCCTCGCACCATCAGCGGCTCCAACACCGTACCGTCCACCCAGGTGGCCGATGCGCGCATCGAATACGTCGGCAACGGCTATATCAATGAAGCGCAGAATATGGGCTGGTTGCAGCGTTTCTTCCTTAATTTATCACCGATGTAAGCGAGGTGACCTATGTTTAAATCCCTCTTCGGGATCCTGTTGGTGCTGGTGGCAACCGTTGCCCAGGCCGACCGTATCCGCGATCTCACAAGCGTACAGGGCGTGCGGGAAAACTCACTGATCGGTTACGGCCTGGTGGTGGGGCTGGACGGCACGGGTGACCAGACGACGCAGACCCCGTTCACCACTCAGAGCCTGAACAACATGCTCTCCCAGCTCGGCATCACGGTGCCGGCCGGGACCAACATGCAGCTGAAAAACGTGGCGGCGGTGATGGTCACCGCCTCCTACCCGGCCTTTTCCCGCCAGGGGCAGACTATCGACGTGGTGGTCTCCTCCATGGGTAACGCCAAGAGCCTGCGCGGCGGTACGCTGCTGATGACCCCGCTGAAAGGGGTGGACAGCCAGGTGTATGCTCTCGCCCAGGGTAACATTCTGGTCGGCGGGGCAGGTGCGTCCGCAGGCGGCAGCAGCGTGCAGGTTAACCAGCTTAACGGCGGCCGTATTACCAACGGGGCGATCATTGAGCGTGAACTGCCGACTCAGTTCGGGTCCGGCAACACCATCAACCTGCAGCTGAATCAGGACGACTTCACCATGGCGCAGCAGATCGCTGACACCATTAACCGTGGCCGCGGCTATGGCAGCGCCACGGCGCTGGATGCCCGCACTGTGCAGATCCGCGTCTCCAGCGGAGGCAGCAATCAGGTTCGCCTGCTGGCGGATATCCAGAACATGGAGGTGAACGTCACGCCGCAGGATGCCAAAGTCATCATCAACTCCCGTACCGGTTCGGTGGTGATGAACCGTGAAGTGACGCTGGATAACTGTGCCGTCGCGCAGGGCAACCTCTCGGTGACCGTCAACCGCACGGCTAACGTCAGCCAGCCGGACACGCCGTTTGGCGGGGGCGAAACCGTGGTGACGCCGCAGACCCAGATTGATATGCGTCAGAGCGGAGGTTCGCTGCAGAGCGTGCGCTCCAGCGCCAACCTGAACAACGTGGTGCGGGCGCTGAATGCGCTGGGCGCAACCCCGATCGATCTGATGTCGATTCTGCAATCCATGCAGAGCGCGGGCTGTCTGCGCGCCAAAGTGGAAATTATCTGATGCTGACCGATAGCAAACTGCTGAGCAGCGCGGCCTGGGATACCCAGTCGCTCAACGAACTGAAGTCCAAAGCGGGCAAAGATCCGGCGGGGAATATCCGCCCGGTGGCCCGCCAGGTGGAAGGGATGTTTGTCCAGATGATGCTGAAAAGCATGCGTGAGGCGCTGCCGAAAGACGGTATCTTCAGCAGCGACTCAACGCGTCTGTACACCAGCATGTATGACCAGCAGATTGCGCAGCAGATGACTTCCGGCAAAGGGCTGGGGCTGGCCGATGTGATCGTTAAGCAGATGGCGGCCGCCCAGGGCGTGCCGCCGGAAGAGGCACCGCAGCAGGTGCCGATGAAGTTCGATCTGGAAAAAGTGACCAGCTATCAAAACCAGGCCCTGACGCAGATGGTGCGTAAAGCCGTGCCGAAAGCGCCAGAAAGTAACGATGAGCCGCTTACCGGCGACAGCAAAGACTTCCTGGCTCAGCTCTCGCTGCCGGCGCGTCTTGCCAGCCAGCAGAGCGGGGTGCCGCATCACCTGATTCTGGCCCAGGCGGCGCTGGAATCCGGCTGGGGGCAACGGCAGATCCGTCGTGAAAACGGCGATCCGAGCTTCAACATCTTTGGCGTGAAGGCTTCGGGAAGCTGGAAAGGGCCAACCACCGAGATCACCACCACCGAATATGAAAACGGTGAAGCGAAGAAGGTTAAGGCTAAGTTCCGCGTCTACAGCTCCTATCTGGAAGCGCTTTCAGACTATGTCGGGGTGCTGAGTCGTAACCCACGCTATGCGGCAGTAACCCAGGCCGCAACGGCAGAGCAGGGCGCACAAGCGTTGCAGAAAGCGGGCTACGCCACCGATCCGCAGTACGCCCGCAAGTTGACCAGCATGATCCAGCAGCTTAAAGCGATGGGTGAGAAAGTCAGCAAAGCGTACAGCAACGATATCGAAAATCTGTTCTGAAAAGTTCTCAAGTCCGGCTGGGGTCTGCCGATAATCTCCAGCAGGACTCGTGTCTGAAAGTATAAAAGGAACCCCCATGTCCAGTTTGATCAACAGCGCCATGAGTGGCCTCAGCGCGGCACAGGCTGCGCTGAATACCGCCAGTAATAACATTTCAAGCTACAACGTGGCGGGCTATACCCGTCAGACCACGGTGCTGAGCGCCTCAAACAGCACCCTGACCGGCGGTGGTTGGGTTGGCAACGGCGTGTATGTCTCCGGGGTACAGCGCGAATATGATTCATTCATCACCAACCAGCTGCGCGCCGCACAGAACCAGAGCAGCGCCCTGACTACCCGTTACCAGCAGATGTCCAAAATTGACGACATTCTGTCCGGCAGCACCAACAGCCTCGCCACCACCCTGCAGGACTTCTTCAGCAGCCTGCAGACCCTGGTCAGCAATGCCGAAGATCCGGCTGCGCGCCAGACGGTGCTGGGCAAGGCCGATGGCCTGGTGAACCAGTTCAAGGTGAACGATCAGTACCTGCGCGATCAGGATAAGCAGATCAATACCGCGATTGGCACCAGCGTTGATCAGATCAACAACTACGCTAAGCAGATTGCCAACCTGAATGACCAGATTTCCCGCCTGACCGGCGTGGGTGCCGGGGCCTCCCCGAACAACCTGCTCGATCAGCGTGACCAGCTGGTCAGCGAGCTGAACCAGATCGTGGGGGTTGAAGTCGCAGTCCAGGACAGCGGCACCTATAACGTCTCCTTCGGCAATGGCTACAACCTGGTCCAGGGCAGTACCGCCAATCAGCTGGCGGCCGTAAAGTCCAGCGCCGATCCGTCCCGTACCACGGTGGCGTTTGTTGACGGCACCTCAGGCCCGGTCGAGATCCCGGAAAAACTGATGACCAGCGGCTCGCTGGGCGGAATGTTGACCTTCCGTACCGAAGAACTCGACGCTGCCCGCAACACCCTTAACCAGCTGGCGCTCTCTTTTGCTAACGCGATGAACACCCAGCACCAGAAGGGCTTTGATCCTGAAGGCAAAGAGGGCGGCGAATTATTTGATATCGGTGCCCCGGCGGTGCTGGGCAACACCAAAAATACCGGTTCGGCCTCCGTCACCGCGAAGGTCAACGTTGCAGACAGCGCCAAAGTACAGGCCACCGACTACAAGATGGAGTTTGACGGCAGCAGCTGGAAGATCACCCGCCTCTCGGATAAAACCACGGTCACCGCCACCAATGACGGTAAGGGGAACCTCTCCTTCGATGGCCTGACGGTCAACGTATCGGGTGCGGCAAAAAATAAAGACAGCTTTGTTATCAAGCCCGTCGTTAACGCCATTGTGAATATGGACGTGGCGATCAGCGATGAGTCAAAACTGGCTCTCGCTTCTGACGCTGAAGGTGGCGAAAGTGATAACCGCAACGGGCAGGCGCTGCTGGATCTGCAAAGCAGCAAAGTGGTCGGCGGCAACAAAACCTTTAACGACTCCTATGCCTCTCTGGTCAGTACCGTTGGCAGCAAAACCGCGACGCTGAAAACCAGCAGCACCACCCAGGCAAACGTGGCGACGCAGCTAAGCAACCAACAGCAGTCGATCTCCGGGGTTAACCTCGATGAAGAGTATGGCAACCTGCAGCGTTTCCAGCAGTACTACCTGGCTAATGCCCAGGTGCTGCAAACTGCCAGCACGCTTTTCGACGCGTTAATTAATATCCGCTAAGGCCGAGGTCAACGATGCGTATCAGTACCCAGATGATGTATGAGCAGAACATGCGTGGGGTTACCGAATCCCAGAGCAAGTGGCTGAGTTATGGTGAGCAGATGTCCACCGGCAAACGTGTTAACCGTCCTTCAGACGATCCGATCGCCGCGTCGCAGGCCGTGGTATTGTCCCAGGCGCAGGCGCAGAACAGCCAGTACACCCTGGCCCGCTCTTTCGCCACGCAGAAAGTGTCGCTGGAAGAGAATATTTTGGGTCAGGTGACCACGGCGTTGCAGTCGGCGCAGGAAAAGATTGTCTATGCCGGTAACGGCACGCTAAGTGACAGCGATCGCAACTCGCTCGCTACCGATCTGCAGGGTATCCGCGATCAGCTGATGAACCTGGCAAACAGTACCGATGGCAACGGACGTTATATTTTTGCCGGTTATAAAACTGACGCGGTTGCGTTCGATCAGGCTACCGGGACCTATTCAGGCGGTTCAACGCCAATCAGCCAGCAGGTTGATTCTGCACGTACCATGCAGATTAGCCATACCGGCAGCGAAGTGTTTGAATCCTTTACCAGCAATGCGGCGCCAGAACCTGCTGGTAGCACGGCAGAAAAGAATCTGTTTAAAATTTTTGATAACGCGATTGCAGCGCTGAAAGTGCCCGTGGAAGGCGATCAGACGAAGGCTGACCAGTTTGCTGCTGATATTGATAAGGCAAACCGCGGCTTACGTAATTCGCTGGATAACGTGCTGACCGTGCGTGCCGATCTGGGGACCAAACTGAAGGAGCTGGAGTCGCTCGATACGCTGGGGAGTGACCGTGCTTTAGGTCAATCAACCCAGATGAGTAATCTGGTGGAAGTAGACTGGAACTCAGCGATTTCATCCTACACCATGCAGCAGGCTGCGCTTCAGGCGTCCTATAAAGCGTTCAGCGATATGCAGGGTATGTCTCTGTTCCAGCTTAATAAATAACTGACTTGACCTTTGGACATGACTTGAAACTGGTTATGTTCTGTATGCCCAACCCGTTTTCGCGGATTGGGCTTTTTTTTTCAGGAATTCTGCATTACTGAGGTTTGGGTACGTGCGCTTTCGGTGAGACGAATAACGAGCGCCACGCCTGCCGTCACCGTCGCAAGAGCAATCACGCCCGGCCAGCCTGCCATCGTATACAGCTGACTACCCAGCGCTGAACCCAGCGCCATCCCGATAAACACGCCGGTGAAGAGCAGGGCATTGAGGCGGCCACGTGCCTGCGGCTCCAGACCATAAACCAGATTCTGGTGAGCGACCAGGCTTGACTGCAGGCCGAGATCAAAGCCCACCGCGGAGACCGCAATCAGGACTAACTGGCCCTGTACGCCGAGAGCGGGCATCAGGAACATCAGGGCGAAAGAAACGGTCACCAGCGCGGCACCGAGCTGGGTGACTTTACCGGCACCGAGTTTGTCGGCCAGACCACCTGCAAGCGGGGCGGCCAGGGCACCTGCAGCACCAGCAATGCCGTATCCTCCGGCAACTGCGCTGCCAAGCCCATAGTGTTCCATCAGCATTACCGCCAGCGTAGACCAGAAGGCGCTAAAGGCGATGGAGAGGAAGCCCTGAGCCAGGGCGGCACGGCGCAGAGCCGGGTAGCGACGCCACAGGTGCGCCATGGAACGCATCAGCTCCGGATAACGCAGGTTCGAAGGAACCGCGAAGCGGGGCAGAATCAGCCACATGACTGCGGCAAGGACCGCAATGCTACCTGCCGCCAGCTGATACATCACACGCCAGCCGAAGGCTTCACCCACCACGCCGCTTACCGTACGGGAGAGGAGGATCCCCAGCAACAGGCCGGTCATGACCGTCCCGACGGTTTTCCCCTGTTTGCCTGCCGGGGCAAGAATAGCCGCCGCCGGAACGATATCCTGCGCCATGGTGGCCGCCATCCCAATCAGCAGACTGACCAACAGCAGGGAGTGAATCTGCCCCGTCAGGCTACAGGCCAGCAGCAGCCCCGCCAGGGCGATACTTTTTACCACTATCAGGGTGCGACGGTCATAGCGATCGCCTAGCGGCAGGAGGAACAGGATCCCCAGCGCATAGCCTGCCTGGGTGAGCGTTGGCACCATCCCCATCCCTTCAATGCTGAGATGCAGGTCGGTACCCATCAGCGGCAGCAGCGGCTGGGCATAATAGATGGAGGCGACGCTAAATCCTGCGCCAATGGCGAGGATAAAAATGACCCAACGGCTGACGGCTGGGGTTAGGGTGCTGGTGTTCATATGCAGTTCCTCATTTCGGGTGTGTCGCTATTCTTTACCAGCCCTGCTTGCGGTGGTAGCGGGCGCAGTGTTAAAACACTTATACGTGTAACGTATAACCGGATAAATCATGAAACGTTCAGAGCGTATAGACAGGGTCGAGCTGATGCGAACCTTCGTGCGCATTATCGAGACAGGCTCCCTCTCCGCCGCTGCCGTGCAGATGGCAACCACCCAAGCCACCGTGAGTCGCCGCCTGCAATCGCTTGAGACGCTGCTCGGCGTGCGTCTGATCCTGCGCACCACCCATGCCATGAAGCTGACCGATGACGGGGAACGTTGCTATCAGCATGCCCGAAAGGTGATCGATAGCTGGCATGCGCTGGAAGATGAAGTCGGGCAGACGGAAGATGAACCGGTAGGCGTGCTTCGCGTTCGCGCCCCCCATGCCTTCGGGCAGGAGCAGCTGCTGGAGCCGTTAACGGCGTTTCTGCTGCGCTATCCCCGGCTGAATGTGGAGTGGATGCTTAACGATCGCTCGGCCGATTTCCTGAGCGATAATATCGACTGCGCCATCCGGGTCGGGGCGGAGATCGATCCGGGTACGGTATCGGTGCTACTGGCCGAGGTTCCGCGCAGTATCGTTGCCTCGCCCGGACTGCTCGAACGTTATGCGCCGGTCGGGAAGCCGGAAGATCTCTCTGCGCTGCCCTGGGTGGCACTTAATACCTTTTATCGTCAGCACGTGGAGTTGTTCAGCGCGGGGGCGTCGCAACCGTTGCGGGTGGCTATTTCTCCCCGGCTCAGTACCGACAGCCTGTACGTGGCGCGTAAAAGCGCATTAACCGGACTGGGCGTTGCCGTGGTATCAAGCTGGACGGTTGAAGCCGACATCCGTGAGGGCAGGCTGGTGCATCTGCTGCCCGACTGGCAACCGGCCGCATTGCCGGTTCATCTGGTCTATCCGTGGTCACGGTACTATCCGGCACGTCTTCGCCGCTTTCTGGAGATGATGAGAGAAGTGATGCCTGAAATCGCGGGGATGCGCAGGCCTGAGCAGAAGCAATAAAAAAGCCGACCCGAAGGTCGGCTTTTGCGCTTAAGCGGGCTTATTCAGCTGGCTGTGGACGCGTGGCTGGGGCTGTGGCCTGGTGGGTGGCGCTGTGACCACCCGCAGAGCCCTTACCGTCGAAATCAAACGCCGGGCGTACCCAGTCGCTGTGACGCGGTGCTTCCGGAACATATTCCGGAGCCGGGGCGCGGGTCATTGGCGCAGTGGCGTGGTGAAGATCCGCGTTAACCTGAGCAGCTGGCGCTGGCTTCACTTCTGGCGCTTTCACTTCAGCGACTTCAGGTTCAACTTCAGCAACAGGTTCAACCTCAATTTCAACTACAGGTTGAACGTCAGTTTCCACTTCAACTTCCACTACCGGCTGTGGCTCAACGGCTTCCACGGTGATTTCAACCGGCTCGGCAGCCTTAACGTCTTCCACAACCTGTTCTGCGACAACCACGTCTTCAGGGGCGATGATTTGCGGCTGTTCGGTTACAGGCGCGGCAATCACTTCCGGATGTGAAGTTTCAACTTCAACAACCTGCGGCTCAGGGATAACGACTGCCGCAGCCTCGGTGATAACCTCATCAACGACCGGCGCTACCGGGACAACCGCTTCGACAGCAGCGTTCTGCTCGTCAAACTGCTGCTCCTGAGGGCGGGCAACCGGATAACGGATCCAGGCTTTACCGGAGGCCATTTCTGGTGACGCACAGGCGATAGCCAGCGGCATCGGTGACTGCAGCGGGTAACGCTCGTCACGATAACGGCGACGACGCTGACCGCTTACGCGCAGGTGACGCGGGGAGCGACGTGAACGACGCGGCATACCGGCGTTGTCACGGCCTTCGCTGGTCTCTTCCTGCTCAGGTGCATTTTCGATAACCGCTGGCAGATCAACCTTCGCCAGCTCGGTGCTCTGGGCCGGTTCAACCTGCGGCGCTACTGCTTTAACAGCCGCTTCTTCGGTCTGAGACTCGAAACGCACTTTCTGGTTCAGCTGACGCTGCTTACGGCGCGGCATGACCTGAACGCGTTCTTCCTGCTCGCCATCCTGCACGGTCTCTTCTTCGCGATTCAGCGCTTTAACTTCCTGCTGCGCCTGGCGCTTGTCATCATTACGACGACGGTTGCGCTCGCGGCGTGGCTGCTGCTCATCACGCTGTCTGCCTTTATCAGCCTCTTCGCTGACCGGCTGGCGAATTTCACGATCTTCCGCGTTCTGCTGCGGCTTCTCGCGACGGTTGCGGCGGTTATCGTCACGACCTTCGCGGCGTTCACGACCTTCGCGGTTGTCACGATTATCACGGCTTTCGCGATTGTCACGGCTTTCGCTGCCTTCACGACCTTCGTTATTCTCGGAACGGTTATCGCGGCGCTCGTTGCGGTCACGACGGTTGTTCTGACGCTTACGACGATCCGGTGAACGCTCCTGTTTCTCTTCTTTCTTCTCAACCGGCGCAGGCGCTGGCTGCGGCTCTTCGCCGGCAAACATCTTCTTCAGCGCGCTGAAGAAGCGGCTCAGCAGACCTGGCTGCGCAGCCGGTTGGCTCACTTCTGCTGCCGGTTTAGCTGCTGTTGGTTGGGCTACCACGCTCTCCTGCGCAGGCGCAGGTGGGGCTTCTGGCATGACAAATGCCGCCAGCGCTGGCTGCTCCGGAAGTTTACGCTCGGTGTATTCTTCTTCGGACGGCAGAGCCATCGCCTCTTCATGCAGCTTAGGCAGCATGTAGCTGATGGTGGATGTCTCTTCGCCTTTGCGCACGCGCAGCACGGAGTAGTGCGGGGTTTGCATCTGGTCGTTAGGCACGATCACGCAGCGTACGCCGCTCAGACGGGCTTCGATAGCGCTTACCGCGGCACGTTTTTCGTTCAGCAGGTAGGAGGCCACCGGCACAGGCACAATGGCGTGTACTTCTTTGGTGTTCTCTTTCAGCGCTTCTTCTTCGATAAGACGCAGGATAGAAAGCGCCAGAGATTCGTTGTCACGCACGGTGCCGGTGCCGCTACAGCGTGGGCAGACGTGGTGGCTGGATTCACCGAGGGACGGGCTCAGACGCTGACGGGACATCTCCAGCAGACCAAAACGGGAGATATGGCTGATCTGGATACGCGCACGATCCTGACGCACTGCTTCACGCAGGCGGTTTTCTACCGCACGCTGGTGACGTACCGGCGTCATGTCGATGAAGTCGATAACGATCAGGCCGCCCAGGTCACGCAGACGCAGCTGACGCGCAATCTCATCGGCCGCTTCGAGGTTGGTGTTGAACGCCGTTTCTTCGATATCGCCGCCGCGGGTTGCACGCGCGGAGTTGATGTCGATAGCGGTCAGCGCCTCGGTGCTGTCGATAACGATTGAGCCACCGGAAGGCAGACGCACTTCACGCTGGAAGGCGGATTCAATCTGCGATTCGATCTGGTAGTGGCTGAACAGCGGGATTTCACCGGTGTACAGTTTGATTTTGCTGGTGAAATCCGGACGACCCAGCGCGGCAATGTGCTGGCGAGCCAGCTCAAGCACTTTCGGGTTATCAATCAGAATTTCACCGATGTCCTGACGCAGATAGTCGCGGAAGGCACGCACGATGACGTTGCTTTCCTGGTGGATCAGGAATGGAGCAGGGCGGCTTTCAGCGGCTTTCTGAATGGCTTCCCAGTGCTTCAGGCGGAAGCCGAGGTCCCACTGCAGCGCTTCGGCAGATTTGCCTACGCCTGCGGTACGAACAATCAGGCCCATGCCATCTGGCAGTTCGAGACTGGCCAGCGCTTCTTTCAGCTCGGTACGGTCGTCGCCTTCAATCCGGCGTGAGATACCACCCGCGCGCGGGTTGTTTGGCATCAGTACCAGATAGCTGCCTGCCAGACTGATAAAGGTGGTCAGCGCGGCGCCTTTATTGCCACGCTCTTCTTTATCGATCTGAACAATAACTTCCTGGCCTTCACGCAGCACATCTTTGATGTTTGGGCGGCCATGGGCGTTATAGCTGGAAGGGAAGTACTCGCGAGCGATCTCTTTCAGGGGGAGGAAACCATGACGCTCGGCACCGTAGTCAACGAATGCGGCTTCAAGGCTGGGTTCAATGCGGGTGATTTTGCCTTTGTAAATGTTCGCTTTTTTCTGTTCGTGTCCAGGACTTTCGATATCCAGATCGTACAGACGCTGCCCATCCACAAGGGCGACACGCAACTCTTCTTGTTGAGTTGCGTTGATTAACATTCTTTTCATCGTAACTTACTCATTATTCTTACATTGACGACTAAGCTGCGGGCAAGGTGACGCTTTCCGGGGTATGAACCGATGGCCTCGTGTCTATTCACGTCGCCAACCTCACGGTTGTCGCTCGCTTAAGAGGCGCAAAGTGTCGGTTGCCTGTATTTCATACGGAAATACAGCGCGATTATCAGGGGAATAGCCTGGGTAAAACTCTCCAGAGAAGATTCCATTTACCGGTAAGTACTGCAACCCGCAGCCCGCTAACTGTCTGAAAGATCAATACGTCTTACGCCATTGCTGCGTGGATGATCGGTCAGACAAAATTGGTCATTCCGTCGATATCCTTACAAAACCCGGATTTAACGCGGAAAACAGCAGCATTATTCCATTGCTAACCGGGTTATAGCAAGATGACTTTTACCAATTATCACCCGGTTACTCACAGTTTCTTCACTTCTTTCGAATGATTGGTTTAATAACCACCAAATCGATTGCGTGAACGAAACCCTGACCGGGTAAAGGTAAATATAAGCATAGAAAAATGAGTGGCGCTAATGGCTGGCGATAATTAGAATCGCCCCCCATGAAAACAGAGACTCCAGCCGTAAAAATGGTTGCCATCACCGAAGATGAAGCGGGGCAACGCATCGACAACTTTTTGCGCACCCAACTGAAGGGCGTGCCAAAGAGCATGATTTATCGCATCCTGCGTAAGGGTGAGGTGCGGGTAAATAAGAAGCGCATTAAACCTGAATACAAACTTGAAGCGGGTGATGAAGTGCGCATCCCGCCCGTGCGCGTCGCCGAACGGGAAGAGGAAGCGGTGTCGCCGCATCTGAATAAAGTCGCCGCGCTGACGAATGTGATTTTATATGAAGACGATCATATTCTGGTGCTCAACAAACCCTCAGGTACAGCCGTACACGGCGGCAGCGGGTTGAGCTTCGGCGTGATTGAAGGTTTGCGCGCGCTGCGCCCGGAAGCCCGCTTCCTTGAGCTGGTTCATCGCCTTGACCGCGACACCTCCGGCGTACTGCTGGTCGCCAAAAAGCGTTCCGCGCTGCGTTCGCTGCATGAGCAGCTGCGTGAGAAAGGGATGCAAAAGGATTATCTGGCGCTGGTGCGCGGACAGTGGCAATCCCATGTCAAAGTGGTGCAGGCGCCGCTGCTGAAAAACATTCTGCAAAGCGGTGAGCGTATCGTTCGCGTGAGTCAGGAAGGCAAACCGTCTGAAACCCGGTTCAAGGTGGAAGAGCGTTATGAATTTGCCACCCTCGTGCGCTGCAGCCCGGTGACCGGACGTACCCACCAGATCCGCGTTCATACACAGCATGCTGGTCATCCAATAGCCTTCGACGATCGCTATGGCGACCGTGAGTTCGATAAGCAGCTGGCCGGTACAGGCTTGTCCCGTCTGTTCCTCCATGCCGCCGCGCTGAAGTTTACCCACCCGGGTACCGGCGAGGTGATGCGTATCGAAGCCCCGCTGGATGAGCAGCTGAAGCGCTGTCTGAAAGTTCTGCGCGGGTAGTTGCCCGGCGGCGCTGCGCTTGCACGGGCCTACGGTCTTGTAGGCCGGGTAAGCGTAGCGCCACCCGGCATAAATTACGCCATCAACGGGTTGTAATGCTCCCGGCGCAGCATCTGGCACAGCGCAATCAGCGGTAATCCCACCAGCGTGTTCGGGTCGCGCCCGTCCAGCCTGTCAAACAATGCAATTCCCAGCCCCTCGCTTTTAAAGCTGCCCGCGCAGTTTAGCGGCCGCTCTTTTCGCACGTAGTCGTCAATTTCCTGTTCGCTGAGATGGCGGAAGTGCACGTCAAAGGGCTCGCATTCCGTCTGTAAATGGCCCGTAGACGAATTATAAAGGGCCAGGCCGGTGTAGAAGGTGACAATACTGCCGCGCGCTTTCAGCAGCTGCTGGCGGGCGTTCTCTTCGGTGTGCGGTTTACCGGTAATCATTCCATCCAGGACGCAAACCTGATCGGAACCTATAATTAAATGGTCAGGAAATCGCGCTGCCAGACTTTTCGCCTTTTCCTGAGCCAGACGGACCACCAGATGGCGTGGCGATTCACCGGGCTGTGGGGTCTCATCCACGTTCGGCGCGGCGCATTCGAAGGGGACGCCCAGCTTTTCCAGCAACACGCGGCGGTAGGGTGATGTGGAGGCGAGAATGAGATTTGGCATATTTTTTTCACCAGATATAGCGTATCGATGCCAGCCATTTTAAACTATGGGCCGCAATGTGTGCGAATAAATGGCAAAAGGCAGCCTGAGGTTGCCTTTTTCTTTGACTCTATGACGTTACAAAGTTAATATGCGCGCCCTATGCAAAAGGTAAAATTACCCCTGACTCTTGATCCGGTTCGTACGGCTCAAAAACGCCTTGATTACGAAGGTATCTATACTCGTGATCAGGCTGAGCGTGTCGCCGAATCCGTAGTCAGTGTGGACAGTGATGTGGAATGCTCCATGTCGTTTGAGATCGATCCCCAGCGCCTTGCCGTTATTACCGGTGATGCAAAGGTGTCGGTCACGCTCGAATGTCAGCGTTGCGGGAAACCGTTCCCACTTCATGTTCACACAACATATTGTTTTAGTCCGGTTCGTTCAGACGAACAGGCTGAAGCACTCCCGGAAGCGTATGAGCCGATTGAGGTTAACGAATTCGGTGAAATCGATCTGCTGGCGCTGGTTGAAGATGAAATCATCCTCACCTTGCCTGTAGTTCCGGTGCATGATTCTGAACACTGTGAAGTGTCCGAGGCGGACATGGTCTTTGGGGAACTGCCTGATGAAGCGCAAAAACCAAACCCATTTGCCGTATTAGCCAGTTTAAAGCGTAAGTAATTAAGGAGTAAGGTCCATGGCCGTACAACAGAATAAACCAACCCGTTCCAAACGTGGCATGCGTCGTTCCCATGACGCGCTGACTGCAGTTACCAGCCTGTCTGTAGACAAGACTTCTGGTGAGAAACACCTGCGTCACCACATCACTGCTGACGGTTTCTACCGCGGCCGCAAGGTTATCACTAAGTAATCACGCGTTTGCGTGATTAGGCTTAGTGAGGGTTTCCCCGTGCAAACGGGGATATACCGAACCAGGCTGCGACGATACCTTGACACGTCTAACCCTGGCGTTAGATGTCATGGGGGGAGATTTTGGCCCTTCCGTGACAGTGCCTGCAGCATTGCAGGCACTGAACTCTAATTCGCAACTCACTCTCCTTTTAGTCGGCAATCCCGACGCTATCACGCCATTACTTGCAAAAGCTGACTTCGAACAACGTTCACGTCTGCAGATTATTCCTGCCCAGTCAGTTATTGCCAGTGATGTCCGGGCCTCACAGGCGATCCGCAGCAGTCGCGGAAGCTCAATGCGCATCGCGCTGGAGCTGGTGAAAGAAGGGCGCGCGCAGGCGTGCGTCAGCGCCGGCAATACCGGCGCGCTGATGGGGCTGGCAAAATTACTGCTTAAACCCCTTGAGGGTATTGAGCGCCCGGCGCTGGTGACCGTATTGCCCCACCAGCAAAAGGGCAAAACGGTGGTGCTGGATTTAGGTGCCAACGTCGATTGCGACAGTGTTATGCTGGCGCAGTTTGCCGTAATGGGCTCGGTGCTGGCAGAGGAAGTCGTGGGGATCTCTCATCCCCGCGTGGCTTTGCTGAATATAGGTGAGGAAGAGACCAAAGGTCTCGACAGCATCCGCGAGGCGGCCGAGCGGCTAAAAAATGAGCCATCCATCAACTATATTGGATATCTCGAAGCCAACGAATTATTGACCGGAAAAACGGATGTACTGGTATGTGACGGGTTTACAGGAAACGTTACATTAAAAACCATGGAAGGGGTGGTGAGAATGTTTCTTTCTCTGCTTAAATCGCAGGGAGAGGGGAAAAAACGGTCATGGTGGCTGATTTTATTAAAGCGTTGGTTACAAAAGAGCCTGGCGCGGCGATTCAGTCACCTCAACCCCGACCAGTATAATGGCGCCTGTCTGTTAGGATTGCGCGGCATTGTGATTAAGAGTCACGGTGCGGCCAATCAGCGAGCGTTTGCCGTCGCGATTGAACAGGCAGTGCAGGCGGTGCAGCGACAAGTCCCACAGCGGATTGCCGCTCGCCTGGGATCTGTATTAGCAAAAAGTGACTGAGCGTACATGTATACGAAGATTTTAGGTACCGGCAGCTATCTGCCAAAGCAAGTGCGAACCAACGCCGATCTGGAAAAAATGGTAGATACGTCTGACGAGTGGATCGTCACCCGTACAGGTATCCGCGAACGTCGTATTGCCGCGCCAGATGAAACAGTTTCTACCATGGGCTATGAAGCCGCCCAGCGCGCGCTGGAGATGGCGGGTGTCGATAAAGACGACGTCGGCCTGATTATCGTTGCCACTACGTCTGCCACGCATGCTTTCCCAAGCGCAGCGTGCCAGGTTCAGAACATGCTGGGCATTAAAGGTTGCCCGGCGTTCGACGTTGCCGCTGCCTGCGCAGGCTTTACCTATGCGTTGAGCATCGCCGATCAATACGTGAAATCCGGTGCCGTGAAGCATGCGCTGGTGATCGGTGCTGACGTGCTGGCGCGTACCTGCGATCCAGCCGATCGCGGAACGATCATTATTTTTGGTGATGGTGCAGGAGCTGTCCTGTTAGGACAATCTGAAGAGCCAGGCATCATCTCAACGCATTTGCATGCGGACGGTAGCTACGGCGAACTGTTGACGCTGCCAAACGCCGATCGTGTTAATCCGGACAATGCCATCTACCTGACCATGGCCGGCAACGAAGTTTTCAAGGTGGCGGTAACAGAGCTGGCGCATATCGTTGACGAGACGCTGGAAGCAAACAATCTGGAGCGTTCCGCCCTCGACTGGCTGGTGCCGCATCAGGCGAACCTGCGTATTATCAGCGCCACGGCGAAGAAACTTGGCATGTCGATGGATAACGTTGTGGTGACCCTGGATCGTCATGGCAATACGTCTGCAGCATCAGTGCCCTGCGCGTTTGACGAAGCGGTACGCGATGGACGAATTCAACGAGGCCAACTGGTCTTGCTCGAAGCCTTCGGGGGCGGTTTCACCTGGGGTTCTGCGCTGGTTCGTTTCTAGTATAAGGATAAAAAAATGACGCAATTTGCTTTTGTGTTCCCCGGTCAGGGTTCTCAGGCCGTTGGAATGTTGTCCGGCTTAGCGGAGCAGTATCCGGTCATCGAAGAGACCTTCCGTGAAGCGTCGGATGCCCTGGGCTACGATCTTTGGGCGCTGACCCAGCAAGGGCCAGCCGAAGAGCTGAATAAAACCTGGCAGACCCAGCCTGCACTGCTGACCGCATCGGTCGCATTGTGGCGCGTATGGCAACAGCAGGGCGGCAAAGCGCCAGCGCTGCTGGCCGGTCACAGCCTGGGTGAATATTCTGCGCTGGTATGCGCAGGGGTGATTGCGTTTGCTGATGCCGTGCGTCTGGTTGAAATGCGCGGCAAATTTATGCAGGAAGCGGTGCCGGAAGGTACGGGCGGCATGTCGGCCATTATTGGTCTGGATGATGCTTCCATTGCCAAAGCCTGTGAAGAATCGGCAGAAGGCCAGGTGGTTTCTCCGGTTAACTTCAACTCGCCGGGCCAGGTGGTTATCGCCGGTCATAAAGAAGCGGTTGAACGTGCAGGCGCAGCCTGTAAAGCTGCGGGTGCCAAACGTGCGCTGCCGCTGCCGGTGAGCGTACCGTCGCACTGCGCGCTGATGAAGCCTGCTGCCGAGAAGCTGGCGGTCGAGCTGGAAAAAATCACCTTCAACGCGCCGACCATTGCGGTGGTGAATAACGTTGATGTGCAGTGCGAAACCGCGCCAGAAGCCATCCGCCATGCGCTGGTTCGCCAGCTGTACAGCCCGGTTCAATGGACCAAAACGGTTGAGTTTATGGCATCCCAGGGCGTTGAACACCTGTATGAAGTCGGCCCGGGTAAAGTTCTTACCGGTCTGACCAAACGTATTGTTGATACCCTGACCGCATCGGCCATTAATGAGCCAGAAGCACTGTCAGCGGCACTCGCGCAGTAAGAAGAGGAATACCATGAGTTTTGAAGGAAAAATCGCACTGGTCACTGGTGCAAGCCGCGGTATTGGCCGTGCTATCGCTGAGACCCTCGTCGCGCGCGGCGCGAAAGTGATCGGCACCGCGACCAGCGAAAGCGGCGCGCAGGCGATCAGCGAGTACCTGGGTGCGAACGGTAAAGGTCTGATGTTGAATGTGACCGATCCTGCATCTATCGAATCTGTTCTGGGAAATATTCGCGCAGAATTTGGCGAAGTGGATATTCTGGTCAATAATGCCGGAATCACTCGCGACAACTTACTGATGCGAATGAAAGATGATGAGTGGAGCGATATTCTCGAAACCAACCTGTCATCTGTGTTCCGTCTGTCAAAAGCGGTAATGCGAGCTATGATGAAGAAGCGTCATGGGCGTATTATCACTATCGGTTCTGTGGTTGGTACCATGGGAAATGCTGGTCAGGCTAACTACGCTGCGGCGAAAGCAGGTCTGATCGGTTTCAGTAAGTCGCTGGCACGCGAAGTTGCGTCCCGCGGAATTACTGTAAACGTTGTTGCTCCGGGCTTTATTGAAACGGACATGACGCGTGCGCTGACCGATGAGCAGCGTGCGGGTACGCTGGCGGCAGTTCCGGCGGGTCGTTTAGGCGACCCTAAAGAAATCGCCAGCGCGGTTGCATTTTTAGCCTCTGACGAAGCGAGTTACATCACTGGTGAAACTCTCCACGTCAACGGCGGAATGTACATGGTTTAATCACGTTAGAAAATATTTGCGTTATTAGGGTGAATGGCCTCAAAATAACGTAAAATCGTGGTAAGACCTGCCGGGATTTAGTTGCAAATTTTTCAACATTTTATACACTACGAAAACCATCGCGAAAGCGAGTTTTGATAGGAAATTTAAGAGTATGAGCACTATCGAAGAACGCGTTAAGAAAATTATTGGCGAACAGCTGGGCGTTAAGCAGGAAGAAGTTGTGAACTCCGCTTCCTTCGTTGAAGACCTGGGCGCAGATTCTCTTGACACCGTTGAGCTGGTAATGGCTCTGGAAGAAGAGTTTGATACTGAGATTCCGGACGAAGAAGCTGAGAAAATCACCACCGTTCAGGCTGCCATTGATTACATCAACGGTCACCAGGCGTAAGTGAGCATCTCCAGGCGGTCATTCGACCGCCTGTGTTTTTTCTTTTGTAGTCCCTCGATTTTCTTTTTTTATCCCTCCCTGGAGGACAAGCGTGTCTAAGCGTCGTGTAGTTGTGACCGGACTTGGCATGTTATCTCCTGTCGGCAATACCGTAGAGTCTACCTGGAACGCTCTCCTTGCCGGTCAGAGTGGCATCAGCCTAATCGACCATTTCGATACTAGCGCCTATGCAACGAAATTTGCTGGCTTAGTAAAGGATTTTAACTGTGAAGAGATCATCTCGCGCAAAGAACAGCGCAAGATGGATGCCTTCATTCAATATGGAATTGTCGCTGGCGTTCAGGCCATGCAGGATTCTGGCCTTGAAATTACGGAAGAGAACGCAACCCGTATTGGCGCCGCTATTGGCTCCGGGATTGGCGGTCTTGGCCTGATCGAGGAAAACCATACCTCTCTGGTAAATGGTGGTCCACGTAAAATTAGCCCGTTCTTCGTTCCGTCAACGATTGTTAACATGGTGGCAGGTCACCTGACCATCATGTTTGGCCTGCGTGGCCCAAGCATCTCGATTGCCACTGCCTGTACGTCCGGTGTGCATAACATCGGCCAGGCGGCGCGTATTATCGCCTATGGCGATGCCGATGCGATGGTTGCAGGCGGTGCAGAAAAAGCCAGCACCCCACTGGGTGTGGGTGGCTTCGGCGCAGCGCGTGCCCTGTCTACCCGCAACGATAATCCTCAGGCGGCAAGCCGTCCGTGGGATAAAGACCGTGATGGTTTCGTGCTGGGTGACGGTGCGGGTATGGTCGTGCTGGAAGAGTACGAGCATGCGAAGAAGCGCGGCGCGAAAATTTATGCTGAAATCATTGGCTTCGGCATGAGCAGCGACGCTTATCACATGACCTCTCCGCCGGAAGACGGGGCAGGTGCTGCGCTGGCAATGGTTAACGCAATCCGCGATGCGGGTATCGAACCGGGTCAGATTGGCTATGTGAATGCGCACGGTACCTCCACACCAGCAGGCGACAAAGCTGAAGCGCAGGCCGTGAAGTCTGTGTTTGGCGATGCATCCCGCCGCGTGATGGTCAGCTCCACCAAATCCATGACCGGCCACCTGTTGGGTGCGGCGGGTGCAGTAGAATCCATCTACTCCATCCTTGCGCTGCGCGATCAGGCTGTTCCGCCGACCATCAACCTGGATAACCCGGATGACGGTTGCGATCTGGACTTCGTTCCGCACGAAGCACGTCAGGTCAGCGGTCTGGAGTACACCCTGTGTAACTCCTTCGGCTTTGGTGGCACCAACGGTTCTCTGATCTTTAAAAAGGTCTGAGGCCGACAGCCGGGGCGGTTTAACGCCTTCCCGGCACATTGATAAAAAAGGTCCGCTTGTCGGGCCTTTTTTATTCGGTTTTATTCCCTTGTCCGCGGCCCGCCTTCCTGCCAGACTATTCGACCATTTAAAAGGAGCCATCATGTTCTTGATCAATGGCATACCCCAGGAAACGCTGCCAGCGAGCGACAGGGCTATTCAGTTTGGTGACGGCTGCTTCACGACGGCACGCATTGCTGCGGGCCAGGTCTGTCTGCTGGATGCCCATCTGCAACGGTTGCAGAAAGCCTGTGAAAAACTGCTCATTCCTTTTGTTGAGTGGGCAGAATTACAGCTTGAAATGACTGAACTCGCCCGGGGGAACGATCGTGGCGTGCTGAAGGTCATTATCAGCCGGGGAAGCGGCGGCAGGGGATACAGCCCGGCGAACTGCCTGCACCCGGTTCGACTCCTCTCGGTGTCGGCGTATCCCGCCCACTATGATAGCTGGCGTAGCGAAGGCATTGTCCTGACCTTAAGCCCGGTGCGGCTGGGACGTAACCCGCAGCTGGCCGGGATAAAACACCTTAACCGTCTTGAACAGGTGCTGATCCGCACCCATCTCGAACAGACCAGTGCCGACGAGGCGCTGGTTCTTGACAGCGAAGGGTTCATTACGGAATGCTGTGCGGCGAATTTATTCTGGCGTCAGGGGAAGGAGATTTTTACCCCCCGGCTGGATCAGGCAGGCGTTAATGGCCTGATGCGCCAGTTTTGTCTGCAACAGCTGGCACACTCCGGGTATCGCGTTGTCGAAGTGTATGCCCACGAGGCTGTGCTGGCTGAGGCCGACGAGATGGTGGTCTGCAATGCGCTAATGCCCGTTGTGCCGGTTCGTCAGTATGGTTCTCAACGTTTTTTATCGCGTGAGTTGTACGCATTATTAGCCCCTCTGTGTGAGCAAACCAGATAGTCATGAAGAAAATGTTGCGCTTTATTCTCCTCATCCTTGTTGTGCTGGGCATTGCCGCTGGCGTGGGGATGTGGAAAGTTCGCCAGCTGGCGGGCAGTCAAATTCTGATCGCCGAAGAGACGGTCTTCACCCTGAAACCGGGCACCGGGCGTCTGGCGCTGGGTGAGCAGCTGTATGGCGAGAAGATCATTAACCGCCCGCGGGTGTTCCAGTGGTTATTACGCGTGCAGCCGGAACTGTCGCATTTTAAAGCCGGTACCTACCGTTTTACGCCGGAGATGACCGTCAAAGAGATGCTGGAGCTGCTTGAGAGCGGTAAAGAGGCGCAGTTCCCGCTGCGTTTTGTGGAAGGAATGCGCCTGAGCGACTACCTGAAGCAGCTCCGCGACGCGCCTTACATCAAACACACTCTTAAAGACGACAGCTATGCCACCGTCGCCGAGGCCCTGAAGTTTGAGCATCCGGAGTGGGTAGAAGGGTGGTTCTGGCCAGATACCTGGATGTATACCGCAGGCACCACGGATGTGGCTTTGCTGCAACGCGCGCATAAAAAGATGGTTGAAGCGGTGGATAAAGCCTGGGAAGGGCGGATGGAGAACCTGCCGTATAAAGATCAGAACCAGTTCGTGACCATGGCCTCGATCGTCGAGAAAGAGACGGCGGTTGCGAGTGAGCGGGATCAGGTTGCCTCGGTATTTATCAATCGCCTGCGCATCGGTATGCGTTTGCAGACCGACCCGACGGTAATTTACGGAATGGGTGAGAATTACAAGGGCAAAATTTCACGTAAAGACCTGGAAACCCCAACCGATTATAATACCTATGTCATTAGCGGTTTACCCCCGGGGCCGATTGCCACACCGGGTCAGGCATCGTTGAATGCCGCCGCGCATCCGGCTAAGACGCCGTATCTCTATTTCGTCGCGGACGGAAAGGGTGGACATACTTTTAACACCAATCTTGCCAGTCATAATCGTTCGGTCCAGGACTATCTGAAGGCACTTAAGGAAAAAAATGCGCAGTAATTACATTGTCATTGAGGGGCTGGAAGGCGCCGGGAAAACGACCGCACGTGATGTAGTGGTCGAGACGCTCAAACAGTGTGGTATCGAAGAGATGATCTTTACCCGTGAACCGGGCGGTACCCAGCTGGCTGAAAAACTGCGCAGCCTGGTACTGGACATCAAATCGGTCGGGGATGAAGTCATCACCGATAAAGCCGAAGTGATGATGTTTTACGCCGCGCGCGTCCAGCTGGTCGAAACCGTCATCAAGCCTGCCCTGGCGCGGGGATGCTGGGTGATTGGCGACCGCCACGATCTCTCGACCCAGGCGTATCAGGGCGGTGGACGCGGGATTGACCAGCAGATGCTCGGCACGCTGCGCGATGCGGTCCTCGGTGATTTCCGCCCGAACCTGACGCTCTATCTCGACGTGACGCCTGAAGTGGGTCTGAAACGCGCCCGCGCCCGCGGCGAACTGGATCGTATCGAGCAGGAGTCGCTGGACTTCTTTAACCGCACCCGCGCGCGTTACCGCGAGCTGGCCGCCCAGGACAGTTCGATCCGCACCATCGATGCAACCCAGCCGCTGGAGGATGTGATGAACGACATTCGCCAGACGGTCACTGACTGGCTGAAGGAACAACAGGCATGAAATGGTACCCATGGTTGCGCCCGCACTTTGAACAGCTGGTGAACAGCTATCAGTCCGGTCGGGGGCATCATGCGTTACTGATCCAGTCGCTGCCGGGCATGGGCGATGAGGCCCTGATCTACGCCATCAGCCGTTTTTTGATGTGCCAGCAGCCGCAGGGGCATAAAAGCTGCGGTCAATGCCGCAGCTGTCAGCTGATGCAGGCGGAGACGCACCCGGATTATTACGCGCTGGAGCCGGAGAAAGGCAAGACCACGCTGGGCATCGATGCGGTGCGTACGGTCAGTGAAAAGCTCTACGAGCGTGCGCGGCTCGGCGGGGCGAAGGTCGTCTGGCTGAAGGATGCCGCTCAGCTTACTGAGGCGGCGGCGAACGCTTTGTTAAAAACCCTTGAAGAGCCACCGGAAAATACCTGGTTCCTGATGGCCTGTCGTGAACCCGGACGGCTGCTGGCAACCCTGCGTAGCCGCTGTCGTTTACATCATCTCAGCGTGCCGCAGGAGGCCTGGGCCCTCAGCTGGCTGGCGCGAGAAGTGACAACGTCACAAGAAGCTGCACTGAGCGCGCTGCGTCTGTGCGGCGGAGCACCTGCCGCGGCGTTGGCCTTGCTGCAGCCCAACGTTCAGACGCAACGGGAACAACTCTGTCAGGCGCTCGGCGCGGTGCCGGACAGCGGCGACTGGCTGAGCCTGCTTCCGGTTCTTAACCACGAGCAAGTGCCAGACCGTCTGCACTGGCTGGCAGCCCTGCTGCTGGATGCCCTTAAAGTACAGCAGGGAGCGACCCTGCTTAGCAATGCTGATGCCTGGCCGCTCGTGAATACCCTGGCGCAGCGCCTGCCGGGCGTGGCATTGCGGGCTATCCTTCATGATGTCTGCCAGTGCCGCGAACAACTACTCAGCGTAACGGGGCTGAATCGGGAGCTTGTCCTGACCGACCTGTTACTCACTATCGAGCATTACCTGCAACCGGGCACGACGTTGCCTGTATCCCATCTCTGAGAGAGACATTATGTTTTTAGTCGACTCACACTGCCATCTCGATGGCCTGGATTATCAATCCCTGCATAAAAACGTCGATGACGTGCTGGCGAAAGCCGCCGCCCGCGATGTGAAATTTTGTCTGGCGGTCGCCACGACGTTACCGGGTTACCGCACTATGCGTGAGCTGGTGGGCGTCCGCGACAATGTGGTGTTCTCCTGCGGCGTGCATCCGCTGAACCAGGATGAACCTTACGACGTCGAAGATTTACGCCGTCTGGCGGCGGAAGAGGGCGTGGTGGCGATGGGTGAAACCGGGCTGGATTATTTCTACACTCCGGAAACCAAAGCTCGCCAGCAGGAATCTTTCCGCGACCATATCCGCATTGGCCGGGAACTGAAGAAACCGGTGATCGTCCACACCCGCGACGCGCGCGCCGATACGCTGGCAATCCTGACAGAAGAAAACGTGACGGATTGCGGGGGCGTACTACACTGTTTCACAGAAGACAGAGAAACAGCGGGCAAGCTGCTGGATTTGGGTTTTTATATCTCGTTTTCCGGGATCGTGACGTTCCGTAACGCCGAGCAGCTTCGTGATGCTGCGCGCTACGTGCCGCTCGATCGTCTGCTGGTGGAAACAGATTCCCCTTATCTGGCTCCGGTACCGCATCGCGGTAAAGAAAATCAACCCGCGATGGTACGGGATGTGGCCGAGTACATGGCCGTATTAAAAGGCGTCGACGTTGAAGAACTGGCACGCATTACCACCACCAACTTTGCCAGCCTGTTTCACATCGATCCCTCCCGCCTGCAATCTGCCTGATTAATCTATTTTTTTATGGCTCGTAATTAATAGCCGAAAAGAGTAAAGTTCACCGCCCAGGTTGGGGCGGTGATGACCGTTATGGAAACATTTGGCAATCTGTTTTGTAAAAGTCTGAAAGTTTTTCAGCTGCCTTGCGCTGAAACGTGATAGCCGTCAAACAAAGATACGCGGATTTATTTTACTCTGTGTAATAAATAAAGGGCGCTTAGATGTCCTGTCCACGGCACGGTTCTCCCCCCGGGCCAATGCGTGAAAACGTAAAAAAAGCACAAATACTCAGGAGCACTCTCAATTATGTTTAAGAATGCATTTGCTAACCTGCAGAAGGTCGGTAAATCGCTGATGCTGCCAGTATCCGTACTGCCTATCGCAGGTATCCTGCTGGGCGTCGGTTCTGCAAACTTCAGCTGGCTGCCAGCCGTAGTTTCTCATGTGATGGCCGAAGCAGGCGGTTCTGTTTTTGCTAATATGCCACTGATCTTCGCTATCGGCGTTGCGCTTGGCTTCACCAATAACGACGGCGTATCTGCACTGGCCGCTGTAGTTGCCTACGGCATCATGGTTAAAACCATGGCTGTGGTTGCACCTCTGGTGCTGCACTTACCACCGGAAGAGATCGCTGCTAAACACTTGGCTGATACCGGGGTTCTGGGCGGTATCATCTCGGGTGCAATTGCGGCATATATGTTTAACCGCTTCTATCGCATCAAGCTGCCTGAGTACCTGGGCTTCTTTGCAGGTAAGCGTTTCGTTCCAATTATCTCTGGTCTGGCGGCGATCTTCACCGGTGTGATCCTCTCCTTCATCTGGCCTCCGATTGGTTCTGCGATCCAGACCTTCTCCCAGTGGGCTGCATACCAGAACCCGGTTGTGGCGTTCGGTATCTACGGCTTCATTGAGCGTTGCCTGGTGCCGTTTGGTCTGCACCACATCTGGAACGTTCCTTTCCAGATGCAGATCGGCGAATACACCAACGCAGCAGGTCAGGTTTTCCACGGCGATATCCCACGTTACATGGCAGGCGACCCAACTGCAGGCAAACTGTCTGGCGGCTTCCTGTTCAAAATGTACGGCCTGCCGGCTGCTGCGATTGCAATCTGGCACTCTGCTAAACCAGAGAACCGTGCCAAAGTGGGCGGTATCATGATCTCCGCAGCGCTGACCTCGTTCCTGACCGGTATCACCGAGCCGATCGAGTTCTCCTTCATGTTCGTTGCGCCGATTCTGTACATTATCCACGCGGTTCTGGCTGGCCTGGCG
This sequence comes from Leclercia adecarboxylata, assembly GCF_006874705.1. Lineage (NCBI taxonomy): Bacteria > Pseudomonadati > Pseudomonadota > Gammaproteobacteria > Enterobacterales > Enterobacteriaceae > Leclercia > Leclercia adecarboxylata. The sequence continues at coordinate 3,650,045 of NZ_CP035382.1, forward strand.
TTCCCAATCTGTATCCTGCTGGGTATGCGTGACGGTACCTCCTTCTCGCACGGTCTGATCGACTTTATCGTTCTGTCCGGTAACAGCAGCAAGCTGTGGCTGTTCCCAATCGTTGGTGCGTGCTACGCGGTTGCGTACTACACCATCTTCCGCGTGCTGATCAAAGCACTGGACCTGAAAACTCCGGGTCGTGAAGATGCAACAGACGACGTTAAAGCTGGCGCGACCAGCGAAATGGCTCCTGCACTGGTTGCAGCGTTCGGCGGTAAAGAGAACATCACCAACCTGGACGCGTGTATCACTCGTCTGCGTGTGAGCGTTGCTGATATCGCGAAAGTTGACCAGCCGGGTCTGAAAAAACTGGGCGCAGCTGGCGTAGTTGTTGCAGGTTCCGGTGTACAGGCTATCTTCGGTACTAAATCCGATAACCTGAAAACCGAAATGGATGAGTACATCCGCAGCAACTAAGTTGTGACCTGGGGAGACTAAGGCAGCCGAATGGCTGCCTTTTTTATATCTATGGTTTGTGAAATGCCGGGTGGCGGCTGCGCCTTACCCGGCCTACAAAAGCTCAGACCGTAGGCCGGGTAAGCGTAGCGCCACCCGGCACAAAAAAGGGAGCCATTTGGCTCCCTTAGACGTCTGATGATTTATCAGAACTGATAGCTTGCGGTCAGGCTCACGTTACGCGGTTCGCCATACACAATTTCACCTTCGACGTTGGTGTCGTAAGTCTTATCGAAGAGGTTATTCAGATTACCCTGCAGGGAGAAGTTCTTCGTGACCTGGTAACGGGTGAAGAGATCCACCAGCGCGTAGCTGCCCTGTGATGCGCGCCAGGTGCCGTAAGGCGTGTCCTGATAAGTGTAGACGCTGTTTTGCCAGTTAACGCCGCCACCAACGGTCAGCTCAGGCATAGCCGGCAGACGGTAGCTGGTAAACAGTTTTACGGTAGTACGCGGCAGTTGCGGGTTTACCGCCTTGCCTTCGTTATCTTCCGCAACGTAGCGCGTTGCACCGAAGGTCATCTGCCAGTTATCCGTCAGCGCGCCGTTGATTTCAAACTCAACGCCTTTACTCACGGTACCGTCAACGCTCTCGTAAGCCACATCAGTGGAACCCTGAATGGTCCGGCCGGTGCTTTGCCCCAGATTATCCTGCTCAATGCGGAACACGGAGAGCGTGGTGGTCAGACGGCTGTTCATCCAGTCGGATTTCAGGCCCGCTTCGTAGTTATTCCCGGTGATCGGGTCAAGATACTTGCCCGAGCTGTCGCGGTAGTTTTGCGGCTGGAAGATGGAGGTATAGCTGGCGTAGGCAGACCAGTTGTCATTGATGTCGTAAACCAGACCCGCGTAAGGCGTGGTGTGGTTTTTCTCCATGTCACTGGTCAGGGTGTTAACACTCCAGTTGGTATAACGGGCGCCAAGAATTAAATGCAAAGGATCGGCCAGTGAAATGCGCGTCGCGGCGTACAGCGATTTCATATTGGTGGTGTCATCCTGAGCCAGCGACTGCGATCCCCAGTTGGTTTCCGGGAAGTCACCGTTATAGTCGTAGAAGCTACCGAACTCATCCGGGTAGACGTTAGCCCATGAGTTGGTGTAACGGTTGGTCTGACGACTGAAGCTGCCGCCCACCATCATAGTGTGCTGACGGCCCAGCAGCTCGTAGCCCCCGTCTGCAAACAGATCCACCGCATCCACTTTACGTTTACCGCTGTTCCAGCCGGTGCCGCCAATGTAATCAAAGCCCGGACCATAATTCGAATAAGGGCCTTCCAGCATGCCGGTGCTCTTATTCACAAAGGCATCGATGTACATTGCTTTGCTGTCGAATTTCGCTTCGGTATGGGTCGCATTCAGGGTGGCCTGCCAGTCGTCGGCAAAACGCTGCTTCAGGGTGAAGAAGACCTTATTGAACTCTTTGTCGTTGTAAGCCCAGTCTGGAGACGTGCTGTGGGCGCGATCGTAATGTTTGGTGCTACCGTCGGTGTTCCAGCGCGGCAAACCACCCCAGGTCTGGTTATTGATGTCGATACGCTGGTATTCGTAGCCGGCGGACAGGGAGGTGCTGGTGCCCAGGTCGGCGTCCAGAATACCGGAGAAGAAGGTGCGCTTCTGATTGTAGTTGTCGAGCCAGGAGTCGCTGTCCTGATAACCCGCCACGATGCGGCTGCGCAGATTGCCGTCTTCCGTCAGCGGGCTTTGCATGTCCATGACGTAACGTTGTTTGTTCCAGCTGCCGTATTCTGCCGACAGATTGGCCTTGAATTCGCGGCTGGTGGCATGCTTACGCACCATATTGATCGCCGCAGACGGGTTGCCTGTGCCGGTCATCAGACCGTTGGCGCCACGCACCACTTCCACCCGCTCAAACAGGGCCGTGTCAGACTGAGAATCACCCAGGTTCCAGCGTGATTCGAAATAGGTTGGAATGCCATCGACCATGTAGTTGTCGATTTCGAACCCGCGGGAGTAAAAGTTGCTGCGATCGGAGTCAGTGGTGCTTTTGCTGATCCCCATCGTGTTATCCATCACGTCGCCCAGGGTTTGCAGCTGTTGGTCTTCCATGCGTTGTTCGCTGACGATCGTGACCGATTGCGGAATGTCACGCTGGACCATCTGCATTTTGGTGCCCACGGTCGTGGTTTTTACGCTGTAGTCCTGGCTTTCATCAGCGGCATCCGGCTGCGATGAACCCTCAACAATGACCGTCTCTTCGGCCGGGGCGGCGAAGCTGGCGACGGGCGTCAATGCGAAAGCAATACAGGCTGCGAGCAGCGAGGGTTTAGCGACAGGCTGGCGTTGCCCGTCCCTGGTATAATTCATGAAAGACATCAACAAACCTTTCTGAGTGAAGTGTGAATGTTATGCCCCAGTTCCGTAAGCACAGTCTGAGGTCGTTTTCTAGGTATAAAATGCGCATGTAAATGCAAATGCGAAATATACGCATTGTGATTAAACCTGTAAACAAGGGTTTCAGCCGTATATGAAATTATGTTTTAAGATTTCAGGGCAGGGCGCGAGGAACGGCTGCGTATAAATTGCGCTATAAGGAAAGAATTCGAGGGATAAGGTTGAAAGGATTAGAGAAAGTCGCTCATACTCTTGAGTCGTATCACATAAGAATGCGCCTGCACCGAGTGGGTTGTCTCCGGGCACGTCGCCAGATTAATGAATAAGGAAAACCTCATGGCTGAAGAAACCATTTTCAGTAAAATTATCCGCGGCGAGATACCTGCGGATATCGTCTATCAGGATGAGCTGGTTACCGCTTTTCGCGACATCTCTCCGCAGGCGCCGACCCACATCCTCATTATTCCTAATATTCTGATTCCGACGGTAAATGACGTTAAAACTGAGCATGAACTGGCATTAGGCCGTATGCTGACAGTAGCAGCGAAAATTGCTGAGCAGGAAGGCGTGGCCGAAGACGGTTATCGTTTGATCATGAACTGTAACCGCCACGGTGGTCAGGAAGTTTATCATATTCATATGCATCTGCTCGGCGGTCGCCCGCTGGGGCCGATGCTTGCGCATAAAGGTCTTTAAAATGCCCGGTGGACGGATTGCGATGCTGTTCATGATGGTGCTGCTGGCGGGATGCAAATCTCAGCCCGCCATCCCCGTCAATGATGAGCAAACATTAGTGATGGAGTCATCTGTACTGGCGGCGGGCATTACCGCCGATAAACCGTCGCTGACCATCAGCGAGATCCAGCCGTCTGCCTCCTCCACGCTGTTTAATGAAAGACAAGAGTCCATAACCGTCCATTACCGTTTTTTCTGGTATGACGCCAGAGGCCTGGAAATGCACCCGCTTGAGGCGCCGCGCAGCGTGACCATCCCGGCGAATTCGTCGGTCACGCTCTATGGCAGCGCCAATTATCTGGGTGCGCATAAGGTCAGACTTTATCTCTATCTGTAAGGGGTGATCCTTGATTAAAAATTTCAGTCGTTACGCGCTGGTCACGGCTTTTGCACTGTTCCTCTCGGGTTGTATCAGTCGTACTGAGCAGCCGCCTGCACCGGTCGAAGAGGTGAAGCCGGGCGCAGAGCAGCCGGTCCAGCCAACACAGCCTGTACCAACCGTGCCTACCGTGCCGTCCGTGCCTGCGCAACCAGGTCCTATCGAGCATCAGGAAGAAAGCGCTCAGCCTGTGCCGCGTGAACGTCATTACGACTGGAACGGCGCGATGCAGCCGATGGTCGGTAAAATGTTGCAGGCTCAGGGCGTTACCGCAGGCAGCGTGCTGCTGGTGGACAGCGTCAACAACCGCACCAACGGTAGCCTGAATGCCGGGGAAGCCACCGAAACGCTGCGCAATGCGCTGGCGAACAATGGCAAATTCACCCTGGTATCGGCGCAGCAGCTCTCCGTGGCCAAGCAGCAGTTGGGCCTTTCTCCGCAGGACAGCCTGGGCTCGCGCAGTAAAGCCATCGGCATTGCCCGCAACGTAGGGGCGCAGTATGTGCTCTACTCCAGCGCGACCGGCAACGTCAACTCACCAGCGCTGCAAATGCAGCTGATGCTGGTTCAGACAGGTGAAATTATCTGGTCGGGTAAAGGTGCAGTTCAGCAACAGTAATCTGACGCGCGACACATTGCTGTCGCGCTTTTTCCCGCAGTATCGCCTTATCGCGCCGCAGACCCAAACCGGGTTGAGCGGCGCGAGTTGCATTATTGAGCACGCCGGGCAGCGGCTGGTGCTGCGCCAGTATCATGCCGCGCTGGCCACGCCGGCCCATTTTCGCCGCCAGTACCATGCGCTACGCCATCTTCCCGCCGACATTGCTCCCCAGCCGCATTTTTACAGCCCTGGATGGATAGCGGTCGATTATCTGGCGGGTGAGGTCAAAACCACGTTACCCGCCGCACCCGTGCTGGCCGCGATGCTGTATCATCTGCATCATCAGCCCAGGTTCGGCTGGCGCATCACCCTGGCCCCGCTGCTGGAGCAGTACTGGTTGCAGGCCTCGCCGTCCCGGCGTACACCGTTGTGGCTGCGATGGCATAAGCGTCTGCAAAAAGGGGGCGAGCCGCGCCCGCTGCGCCTCGTGCCGCTGCATATGGACGTTCATGCGGGTAATATCGTGCACACGCCTGCCGGCAGTCGGTTGCTGGACTGGGAATATGCCGGAGACGGCGACGTTGCCCTGGAGCTGGCCAGCGTCTGGACTGAGAGTGAAGTCCAGCGTCAGCAACTGCTTGCCGCCTACGGCGAGATCGCGCAGCTCGATCTGTCCCGGCTGCAACGTCAGGTGAAACGCTGGCGCCCTTGGGTGCTGATGCTGATGGCTGGCTGGTTTGAGCTGCGCTGGCAACAATCACAAGACAAACATTTTATTGCGCTGGCCGATGAGATCTGGCGCCAGTTAGAAACGACAGAATAAGAGAGGTTCGTGTGGGTCCGGTCATGTTGGATGTGGAAGGTTATGAGCTGGATGCGGAGGAGCGCGAGATTCTGGCGCATCCGCTGGTGGGTGGCCTGATCCTGTTTACGCGCAATTATCACGATCCTGCGCAGCTACGGGAGCTGGTACGCCAGATCCGCGAGGCTTCCCGTCACCGCCTGGTGGTAGCCGTTGATCAGGAAGGCGGCCGCGTGCAGCGTTTTCGCGAAGGCTTTACCCGTCTACCCGCTGCCCAGTCTTTTGCAGCGTTACTCGGGCTGGAAGAGGGTGGTAAACTGGCGCAGGAGGCCGGCTGGCTGATGGCCAGCGAGATGATCGCCATGGATATTGATATCAGCTTTGCCCCGGTTCTGGATGTGGGCCATATCAGCGCCGCCATCGGGGAGCGTGCTTACCACGAGGAGCCGCAGAAAGCGTTGCAGGTCGCCACCCGCTTTATCGACGGGATGCACGAGGCGGGAATGAAAACCACCGGCAAACATTTCCCGGGGCATGGTGCCGTCACGGCGGATTCCCACAAAGAGACCCCGCGCGACCCCCGCCCACAGGCAGAGATCCGCGCCCGGGACATGTCGATTTTCAAATCGCTTATCAGTGACAACAAGCTCGACGCCATTATGCCTGCGCATGTGATCTACACCGATGTTGATCCGCGTCCGGCCAGCGGCTCGCCGCACTGGCTAAAAACCGTGCTGCGTCAGGAGCTGGGCTTCAACGGCGTGATTTTCTCTGACGATCTGTCCATGGAAGGGGCGGCGATCATGGGCAGCTACGCGGAACGCGGTCAGGCATCCCTAGATGCGGGTTGCGATATGATCCTGGTCTGCAATAATCGTAAAGGCGCAGTCAGCGTGTTAGATAACCTGTCGCCGATCAAGGCTGAACGTGTTACACAATTGTATCATAAAGGTTCTTTTAGCCGTCAGGAGCTGCGGGATACAGCACGCTGGAAAACCGTGAATGCGCAGCTTGAGGCGCTTCATGAGCGCTGGCAAGCGCATAAAGCGGGGCAATAACCCCTCCTGGCAAGCGTAGTGTGGCGAGGATACGATGATCATCTATTTGCACGGTTTTGATTCGAACAGTCCCGGTAATCACGAGAAAGTACTGCAGCTGCAGTTTATCGATCCGGATGTGCGGCTGATTAGCTACAGCACACGTCATCCGAAGCATGATATGCAGCATTTGCTGAAGGAAGTGGACAAAATGTTGCAGCTGAATGTTGACGAGCGTCCGTTGATCTGCGGCGTCGGCCTGGGTGGGTACTGGGCGGAGCGCATTGGGTTCTTGTGTGATATTCGCCAGGTGGTGTTCAACCCCAACCTGTTCCCGAACGAGAATATGGAAGGCAAGATCGACAGACCGGAAGAGTACGTTGATATCGCCACCAAGTGCGTAAGCAACTTCCGTGAAAAGAACCGCGATCGCTGTCTGGTGATCCTTTCCCGCAACGATGAGGCGCTGAACAGCCCCCGCGCTGCGGAACTGCTGCACCACTACTACGAAATTGTCTGGGATGAAGAGCAGACGCATAAGTTCAAGAATATTGCCCCTCATCTGCAACGCATTAAGGCGTTCAAGACTTTAGGTTAATTCCTGATTTCATCCTGAGCCCGGCCACGTAACGTGAGCCGGGCTTTCTTTTTGCTAAGCTTGTGTGAATTTTAAGCGGCAAAACTTGATGCACATCAATTTTGGTATGACCAATGCACCGAACATGTTATTCTCATGTCCGTTGAATGGTTTCAGTGCTGTAACTTGTTGTTAACTAAAGGTTATTTTCATAACTTTTAGTTAACAATTGGTTAATAATTTAGGGGGTCACGTTGACTACACCATTGAAAAAGATAGTGATTGTGGGTGGTGGTGCTGGCGGTCTGGAACTGGCTACGCAGCTGGGTAAGAAGCTCGGACGCGGTAAAAAAGCTAAAGTTACGCTCGTCGATCGCAACCACAGCCACCTGTGGAAACCGCTGCTGCACGAAGTGGCTACCGGTTCTCTGGATGAAGGCGTTGACGCGCTGAGCTATCTGGCGCATGCGCGCAACCACGGGTTCCAGTTCCAGCTGGGCTCGGTGATGGATATCAATCGTGAAAGCAAAACCATTACCCTGGCCGAGCTGCGCGATGAGAAGGGCGAACTTCTGGTGCCGGAGCGTAAGCTGGCTTATGACACGCTGGTGATGGCGCTGGGCAGCACCTCTAACGACTTCAATACCCCGGGCGTGAAAGAGAACTGCATCTTCCTCGACAACCCGCATCAGGCGCGTCGTTTCCATCAGGAGATGCTTAACCTGTTCCTTAAGTACTCCAATAATCTCGGCGCAAGCGGCAAGGTGAATATCGCCATCGTCGGCGGCGGCGCGACCGGCGTTGAGCTCTCTGCCGAACTGCATAACGCGGTGAAGCAGCTGCACAGCTACGGCTACAAAGGGTTAACCAACGATGCATTGAACGTGACCCTGGTGGAGGCGGGAGAGCGTATTCTGCCTGCGCTGCCGCCGCGCATCTCTGGCGCAGCCCACAGTGAGCTGACCAAACTGGGCGTACGCGTTCTGACCCAGACTATGGTCACCAGCGCCGATGAGCATGGCCTGCACACCAAAGATGGCGAACATATTAAAGCCGATCTGATGGTCTGGGCGGCGGGTATTAAAGCGCCTGATTTCATGAAAGAGATTGGCGGTCTGGAAACCAACCGCATCAACCAGCTGGTGGTAGAGCCGACGCTGCAAACTACCCGCGATCCGGACATTTATGCGATTGGCGACTGCGCCTCTTGTGCCCGCCCGGAAGGTGGATTCGTACCACCGCGCGCTCAGGCCGCTCACCAGATGGCCAGCCTGGCGCTGCATAATATTCTGGCGCAGGCGAAAGGAAAGACCCTGAAGAACTATGTCTATAAAGATCATGGTTCTCTGGTGTCACTCTCTAACTTCTCTACCGTCGGCAGCCTGATGGGCAACCTGATGCGTGGCTCGATGATGGTGGAAGGGCGTATTGCGCGCTTCGTCTACATCTCGCTGTACCGTATGCACCAGGTTGCGCTGCACGGTTACTTCAAAACCGGGCTAATGATGGTGGTAGGCAGCATCAACCGCGTGATCCGACCGCGACTGAAACTGCACTAAGACCCGCGCCCCTCCGCACTCGCCGGAGGGGCTTATTCAGCATATCCTTCTGTGAATCGCGCTCTGACGGACTAAGAGTCCTCCTAAACACGTCTGTTTTGCGTTTATCACCACATTTTTAATCCTTTCTCTGATTTGCGAACACGCCGCTTTAGTTGCAGAATTGTTACCAATAGCAATAAAAAGGAGGTTGTCCCATGAATAAATCCATGGTGGCAGGTATAGGGATTGGCGTGGTTGCCGCGTTAGGCGTGGCGGCAGTTGCCAGTCTGAATGTCTTTGAACGTGGCCCACAATACGCGCAGGTGGTTTCGGCGACACCGATTAAAGAGACGGTGAAAACACCGCGTCAGGAGTGCCATAACGTGACCGTGACGCATCGTCGTCCGGTGCAGGATGAAAACCGCATTGCCGGTTCCGTGCTTGGTGCGGTGGCAGGCGGCGTGATTGGTCATCAGTTTGGTGGCGGGCGCGGTAAAGATGTTGCCACGGTCGTGGGCGCGCTGGGCGGTGGTTATGCCGGCAATCAGGCGCAGGGAGCCCTGCAGGAGCGCGACACCTACACCTCCACGCAGCAGCGTTGTAAAACGGTGTATGACAAATCAGAGAAAATGCTCGGCTACGATGTGACATACAAAATTGGCGATCAGCAGGGCAAGATCCGGATGGATAAAGATCCCGGCACGCAAATCCCCCTCAACAGCGATGGTCAGCTGGTACTGAATAACAAAGCATAAAAAAATCTGTTCTCTGCATTTAGCTCCCCATTCGCTCAGGCTGGGGAGCTTTTTTTGTCCATAAAAAAAGACCTTAACGCCCGCATCGTTCGCGTCGGGATTAAGGTCTTCTCAGGGATACAGCGGGGTAACAGTGGTTACAGGTCAAATTCGTGATACTGGCGGAGTAACATAAATCCTGTTATCAGTACGGAAAGGAAAGCAAATAAAACTGACCCACCACATAAAACCCAGAGACCGAATAACAATGTAATGACTATTAACACCTTAAAAAATGGTAATAGCAAAATCATTTTATTCTCCTTCTGAATGTGAATAGCCAGAACAGCTCCGTTATGACTCATACGCCTAATCATTAGCACATCAATAATTACTCGTTAAGGATAGCAAGCGGCAGAGAGGTGGTGATAGTTTTTACCTATCTTTAAACAGATTTGTCTGAAAGTGGCGGGGAGAGCAGGGCGGTTTACCGCCCTGCTGGTCAGGCTTTAAGGAGCTCAGGCCACAGGCGCAGGGTGATTTGCGTGATGGTCTGCAGTTTTTCCAGGCTGGCGCCTTCCCGGGCGCTGATAGACATCCCCTGCAAAATGCAGCTCAGATACTGGGCAAGTTTTTGCGGATCGCATTGGGCGGGGATCTCACCGCGCTGCTGACGCTGCTCTAAGAACCGGCATAGCGTCTCTTCCTGCATCGCATGGCGAGATTTGACCGTATGGGCGATCTCTTGTGACGATGCCGCCAGCGTCGCTGAAGTGTTAATCATAAAACAGCCCGCAGGCGTGTCTTTGCTGGTAAAGCAGGTCGCCACCGCAGTGAAGTAATCTTCCAGCGCCTCTTCAACACGCTTCTCTTCGCAGAACAGCTGTGCTTCATGGCGGGCGGCGAAGCGGCTGATATAGCGATCCAGCACCGCACGGAACAGCCCCTCTTTATTGGTAAATTCTGCATACAGCGTAGGGGCTTTGGCCCCGGTTGCTGCGACCAGATCGGCCAGCGATGTGGCTTCATACCCATGCTGCCAGAACAGCGTCATGGCCTTATCCAGCGCCGCGTCCCTGTCGAACACTTTTGGTCGGCCACGGCTTTTTTTAGCGCAACGCGTGTCATCGGTTGTCATGAGCCGTTGTACCTCTGTTGGTTTGTTGAACGACCATTATAAAAATAATCCCGGTTTGCAGCCAGCGCTGAATTCATAAAATTATTTTCATCATATCAATATGAATTTTAAAGATTTTAAATTTATTTTAACGATCGTTATAAAAAGAATTTGACCGTGATGCAGATCACATTTATCATTTAGTTATCGATCGTTAAGTTAATGCTTACGACCACCTGTCACTTGCATAAGGTTCATAAAATGAAAAACGTAAAAACGCTCATCGCCGCTGCTGTACTCAGCTCACTCTCGTTTGCCAGCTTCGCCGCTGTACAGGTTCAGTCTACCCCTGCCGATCAACAAAAAGTGGGCACTATCGCCGCAAATGGTGGGACTAACCTGGGTTCTCTGGAAAGCCAGCTAGCGCAAAAAGCGGACGAAATGGGCGCAAAATCTTTCCGTATCACCTCCGTTAGCGGTCCGAACACCCTGCACGGTACTGCGGTGATCTACAAATAAGCATGGCTTAACCCTCATTAATGCCACTGCGAAAAAAAACGCTCTGCAATTGCAGAGCGTTTTTTTTATCGTTTCGGCTTACAACGTCTGGGCTTCAGGATGACGGGTAACGTCCACCGGCATGCCGGAGCGGGCTTCCATCGCGCGCTCCATCACTGCTTCGTCTGAGCTGGCTTTAAAGCCCTGCTGGGCGGCATTCAACACAATCGGCAGGGTCTGAGGATCGTCATTCAGCTGCTTCGACAGCGGTTGATGTACTTCCACCAGCCGCACGCCACCGGGCTCCTCTGACACCTTGATCGGCGTATTCAGGATATTCACTTTGGTGCCGGGCTGGATGACGCGGAACAGCGTCTCGATGTCATTGTCACGCAGGCGAATACAGCCGGAGCTGACGCGCATACCGATGCCAAAATCGGCGTTGGTGCCGTGTAGCAGGTAGACCCCACCGTAGGCCGCAAGGCGGATCGCATGATGCCCCATCGGGTTTTCCGGTCCGGCGGGCACCACCGCAGGCAGATCGATGCCCTGAGCTTTATAACGGGCGCGAATATTGGCGGTTGGCGTCCATGTGGGGTTGGCGCGCTTGTCTGACACCGTGGTCACCATGGTTGGCGTCAGGGTATCACCGCCCAACTGACCAATGCCGATTGGATAGACCGTGACCTCATTTTTACCCGGCGGGTAATAGTAAAGACGCAGCTCGGCCAGGTTAATGACAATCCCTTCCCGCGGCGCATCGGGGAGCAGGGTCTGTAGCGGGATGGTCAGCACGCTGCCCGCGCGGGGAACGTAGGGATCCACGCCGGGATTGGCCTGCAGTAGCGCCAGAAAGCCGACGTTATATTTTTTGGCAATTGCTTCCAGCGAGCCGCCGTCATTTTCCACGACGTGAAAGCGGTTCTCGCCCACGAGACGGCTGCCCGGCGGGGGAAGGGGCCAGGTATTGGCCCGGGCAGGTAGGGCAAGCGCCAGGGTAGCGAGCAGCGCAACCAACGATATCCAACGGGTAAAACGCGAAGTCGTTATCATCACCAGAATCCATAGCAATAAAGATTATTATTATCTGAAAGTTAATTGATAATTATGGCGAATGGACGTGTCGGGAAATCCAGGTGTATTGCAAAGAGTTGTAAATTAACGGGGAACGAGGCCGGGCGATTGCAGGACCGCCCGGCGGTGGGTCAGGCGACGGCGTTCTCTTCGAGCTGTCGCATAAAGTTACGAACCCAGTCCATGCGGGTTTTCCGTTCCGCCAGATCCTGGGTGAATTTCAGACGCGTTGGACCGTCCAGACGGTAGTGCTGAGGCTGTTTCTGCAGCAGACCAATCAGCCACATCGGATCGACATGATTCTTCTCGGCAAACTCAATCATGCCGCCTTTGTCATTCCCCTCCAGCTTGCGGATCCCCAGCTTCTGCGCCTGCTGGCGTAAACGGGCGATATCCAGCAGGTTACGCGCCGCATCCGGCAGCAGGCCAAAGCGGTCAATCAGCTCCACCTTAATCTCGTCGAGGCTGGCTTCGTCCCTGGCGCTGGCAATGCGTTTATAGAATGACAGACGCGTATTAACATCCGGGATAAAGTCATCCGGCAGCAGGGCCGGCATCCGCAGCTCCACCTCCGTCTGCTGGCTGGTGAGATCTTCCAGCGACGGCTCGCGCCCCGCCTTCAGGGCATCGACGGCATTTTCCAGCAGCTCCATATACAGCTGGAAGCCGATGGTTTCCATCGATCCGCTCTGATCTTCACCCAGCAGCTCACCCGCGCCGCGGATCTCGAGATCGTGCGTCGCCAGCGCAAAGCCGGCCCCCAGATCTTCCAGCGAGGCGATGGCTTCGAGACGTTTTTGCGCATCGGTAGTCATCGCTTTCGGATGTGGAGTCATCAGCCAGGCATAGGCCTGATGGTGTGAACGGCCGACTCGACCACGCAGCTGGTGGAGCTGCGCCAGGCCGAAGTGATCCGCCCGCTCAATGATGATGGTATTGGCGGTAGGAATATCGATCCCGGTTTCGATGATCGTGGTACACACCAGCACGTTAAACCGCTGGTGGTGGAAGTCGTTCATCACCCGCTCCAGCTCGCGCTCGCGCATCTGCCCGTGGCCGATGGCGATCCGCGCCTCCGGCACCAGCTCTGCCAGCCGGTCGGCCGCTTTCTGAATATTTTCCACATCGTTGTAGAGATAATAGACCTGGCCACCGCGCAGGACTTCACGCAGGATCGCCTCGCGCACCACCAGGTTATCGTATTCACGGACAAAGGTTTTCACCGCCAGGCGACGGGCCGGCGGGGTGGCGATAATCGACAGATCGCGCATGCCGCTCATTGCCATGTTCAGGGTGCGCGGGATCGGCGTGGCGGTGAGGGTCAGGATGTCGACATCGGCACGCATCGCTTTGATCCGCTCTTTGTGGCGCACGCCAAAGCGATGCTCTTCATCGACAATTAACAGCCCCAGATCTTTCCACTTCACGTCGCTCTGCAGCAGCTTATGGGTGCCGATGAGAATATCGATTTTGCCCTCGCTGGCCTGCTCCAGGATCTGAGCCTGCTCTTTGGCGCTGCGGAAACGCGACATCATCTCAATGCGCACCGGCCAGTTGGCAAAGCGGTCGCGGAAGTTATCGTAGTGCTGCTGCGCCAGCAGGGTGGTCGGCACCAGCACGGCCACCTGCTTGTTGTTCTCAACCGCGAGGAAGGTGGCGCGCATCGCCACTTCGGTTTTCCCGAAGCCCACGTCGCCGCACACCAGCCGGTCCATCGCCAGCGGCTGGCACATGTCGCTGAGCACGGCATTGATCGCCTGGGCCTGGTCCGGCGTAGTTTCAAACGGGAAGCTGTCGCAGAACAGCTGGTACTGCTCTTTATCGTGTTTAAAGGCGTAGCCGGACTTGGCCGCGCGCTGGGCGTAAATATCCAGCAGCTCTGCCGCCACGTCGCGTACTTTTTCCGCCGCTTTCTGCCGCGCCCGCGCCCAGGCGTCACCGCCAAGTTTATGCAGAGGCGCATTCTCTTCCGCGCCGCCCGCGTAGCGGCTGATTAGATGCAGGGACGACACCGGCACATAGAGTTTGGCGTCGTTGGCGTACATCAGCATCAGGTATTCGCCCTTGATGCCCCCGGCTTCCAGGGTGGTCATTCCCGCATAACGTCCCACGCCATGCTCGAGATGGACAATCGGCTGGCCGGGGTGCAGCTCCGCCAGGTTACGGATCAGCGTATCCGGGTTGATGGTGCGGCGGCTGTCCTGGCGGCGGCGCGCCACGCGCTCGCCCAGCAGGTCGCTTTCGCAGATCAGCGCCAGGTTATTGAGCGTATCAATAAAGCCGTGCTCGGCGGCACCAATCATCAGATAGCGACCGGTGCCGCTGGCCTCGTCCAGACGCAGGATCCGCTTCGGCGCCACTTTGATGCGGCTGAGCAGCTCGCCCAGCGCTTCGCGACGGCCTTCGCTTTCGACGGAGAAGATCACCGGGCCGGTAAAGGCTTCGAGGAATTTACGCAGGTTGTCCAGCGGGGATTTATTCTGCGCCTGCACCGCGAGGTCCGGCAGCGGCTGATACGCCAGATTGGTATTAGCGGCTTTATCCGGCAGGTTTTCGGTTTTGAGCTGCATGCGCGGCCAGCGTTTCAGCTCGCTGAACAGCTCGTCGGTGCGCAGCCACAGCAGCTCAGGCTCCAGCAGGGGGCGCATCGGATCCACCCCGCGATTCTCAAACCGGGCGCGGGTTTCGCTCTCAAAACGGTGGGCGCTGGCCTCCAGATCGCCGGTATTCAGCACCAGGGTATTAGCCGGGAAGTAGCTGAACAGGGCGGGGAGCGGCTCGCTGAAGAACAGCGGCTGCCAGTACTCGATCCCCGTCGGCAGGGTGCCTTTGCTCACCTGCTGATAGATATGCTCGGCGTCGCGCTTGACCTCAAACTTATCGCGCCACTGGCTGCGGAACAGCTCGATAGCGGTTTTGTCAGTCGGAAACTCGTGGGCTGGCAGCAGGTTGATGGCCTCCACTTCCTCCAGCGTGCGCTGGGTGTCGGCGTCAAACAGGCGCAGGCTGTCGATTTCGTCATCGAAGAAATCCAGACGATAGGGCAGCGCGCTGCCCATCGGGAAGAGATCGAGCAGGGCGCCGCGGGTGGCATACTCCCCGTGCTCCATCACCTGATCCACATGGCGATAGCCGGCGCTGTCGAGCTGGACGCGCAGGGCATCCCGCGACAGGCGCTGACCCTTTTTCATCACCAGCGCATGCCCGTGCAGATAGCTGTGCGGACAGACGCGCTGCATCAGGGTATTGACCGGCACAATCAGCACACCGCGCTGCATGGTGGGCAGCTGATAGAGCGTGGAGAGGCGCGAGGAGATAATCTCCTGGTGCGGGGAGAAGCTGTCGTAGGGCAGGGTCTCCCAGTCGGCGAGACTGGTGACCAGCTGATCGGTAAACTGGCGGATCTCATCATGCAGGCGCAGGGCGTTTTGCATGTCCGGCGCGACCAGCACCACCGGCCCCTGATGGCGCTCTGCAATTTCTGCAACCAGCGTGGCGCAGGCTGCCCCGGTCAGTTCACCCAACTGGCGTTGGTCGCCCGCTTTGCCGGGCAGGGAAAAACGATATTGTTCAGGCATGGCTTTGTCAGGATCTCTTATTGGGCATATCACTGATACACAATGTCTTTATTATCCTTGATCGTTTTACATTAGCAAATCGTAACCGCACACAGCGTGAAGAGGCCCCCGCAGGGGCGCTAGCGCGTGGCCTGAACCGGCGTCAGGCGGGCAGGCGGGGTAAAGAAGAAATCCCCGGTCAGCGCACTGGAGAGTTTACGCGCCCCCAGCCCCACGAGGGTGCAGACCAGCAGGCTGGCAAAGGGATAGAACAGCACCAGCGTCAGCTCCGCCCATACCGGCCATGCCCCGCTGTTCAGCTGGTGGATCATGACCAGGCTGACCCCTTCGATCAGGATGCGGTGAGTGGTATAGATGGCAATGGTGTTCGAGCCCACCACGTTCAGCAGGTTATCAGGCCCGACGGCAAACCGCTGCTCAAGGCGGTAGAAAAGGGCCATGATCAGCAGGATCGACAGCAGCGACAGCGGCAGGGGAACGCCGACGAACCACAGCACGACGGAGACCACTCCGAACGCCGCCACCGCCAGCGCATCACGCCGCCACACCCGGGCCTGCATCCACGCCATCAGCTGCACGCCATACCAGGCGCCGAGGCTGTAATAAATCATATTGCGCACCACGCTGTTCATCCCCCACCACGGCAGCGGCAGGAAGTTGATCGCGATGCTGGCCAGCGCCAGCAGCCCGATAAGCGGCAGCTTCCAGCGGCTCAGCAGCTTGCAGAGGGTGAAATAGACTACCAGGGCGTAGAGGTACCACAGGCTGGTGCTGGCGGTGAGCATCCCGGTGATAAAGCCGCTCAGCGAGTCGGCATAGGCGGCGTTCGACGCGGTATTAAGATCCCGCTCCGGCGCCAGCCACGCGTTGAGATGGGTCAGGGCCTGCCACTGCAACACACCCCACAGCGCCAGGACCCAGATAATGCTCCAGAGCCGTTTGTCGAGGCAGGTTTTCCACTCAACCTCGTCAATATAGCGCCGGACCAGATACCCTGAGATAAAGAAGAACACCGGCATGCGGAAGGGGGCGAGATAAAGATTGAACGTCACCCAGCATTTGGCGAGCAGCACCGAAAGCGGGGCGTGCAGCGCCTCGAGGTGGGGATAAAAGGTGATCACCGAGTGGTAAATCACCACCAGGCAAATGCACAGCCCCTTTATCTGGTTAATCCATAGTGCTTTTTGTTTCATCGCTTACCGGGTCCTGTTCTTATCGTCATCGAAAGGGATAAGTGTGTTGAGCGGCTGATGGGATGTAACGGGTAAGAGTCTGTAAGCGGACGATTTTCGGAAAAACTGCAAAGGGCATGGGAATGAAGGGGAGGGCCGGGCAGCGGTTACCGCATTGATTTAACCTGATTTTTCGGATAATTGATTATCAAAGCGTCGGGTATCAGTCATTTACCCTTAGCGGATTCGCTTATATACTCGTGGGTCTGCTACCAGCAAACAGACGGATTTCATGTACCAACCTGTCGCACTTTTCATAGGCTTACGTTACATGCGTGGGCGCGCCGCGGACCGTTTCGGTCGCTTTGTCTCCTGGCTTTCAACCATTGGCATTACGCTTGGCGTGATGGCGCTGGTGACGGTTCTCTCCGTCATGAACGGCTTTGAGCGCGAGCTGCAAAATAACATTCTGGGGCTGATGCCGCAGGCTATCCTCTCATCCAGCAGCGGGTCGGTGAACCCGCAGCAGTTGCCAGAAAGCGCCGTTAAGCTGCAGGGCGTAAGCCGCGTGGCGCCGATCACCTCCGGTGACGTGGTGCTGCAGAGCGCGCGCAGCGTGGCGGTGGGGGTGATGCTCGGTATCGACCCGGCGCAAAAAGATCCCCTCACGCCCTGGCTGGTCAACGTCAAACAGAGCGATCTGGCTCCCGGCCAGTACAACGTGATCCTTGGCGAACAGCTTGCCGGTCAGCTCGGCGTTAACCGCGGCGATCGGCTGCGGGTGATGGTCCCTTCCGCCAGCCAGTTCACCCCGATGGGGCGTCTGCCAAGCCAGCGCCTGTTTAATGTCATCGGCACCTTCGCCGCCAACAGCGAAGTGGACGGCTACCAGATGCTGGTCAACATCCAGGACGCGTCGCGCCTGATGCGCTACCCGCTCGGGAATATCACCGGCTGGCGTCTGTGGCTCAACGAACCGCTGAAGGTGGATGTCCTGAGCCAGCAAACGCTGCCGGACGGTACCAAATGGCAGGACTGGCGCGAACGTAAGGGCGAGCTGTTCCAGGCCGTGCGCATGGAAAAGAACATGATGGGCCTGCTGCTGAGCCTGATTGTGGCGGTCGCCGCGTTTAACATTATTACTTCGCTCGGCCTGATGGTGATGGAGAAGCAGGGCGAAGTGGCCATCCTGCAAACCCAGGGCCTCACGCCGCGGCAGATCATGGCGGTATTTATGGTCCAGGGCGCCAGCGCCGGGATTGTCGGCGCGCTGCTTGGCGCGGTACTCGGCACCCTGCTCGCCAGCCAGCTCAACAATCTGATGCCGATCATCGGCGCGCTGCTCGACGGCGCGGCACTGCCGGTCGCCATTGAGCCGCTGCAGGTTGTGGGCATCGCCCTGGTGGCGATGGTTATTGCCTTACTCTCCACGCTTTATCCTTCATGGCGCGCTGCCGCCACCCAACCCGCTGAGGCTTTACGTTATGAATAAGATCCTGTTGCAATGCGACAACCTGTGCAAACGCTATCAGGAAGGCACGGTGCAGACGGATGTCCTGCACAATGTCAGCTTCAGCGTCGGGGAAGGGGAGATGATGGCTATCGTCGGCACCTCCGGCTCCGGGAAAAGTACCTTACTACACCTGCTCGGCGGGCTGGATACGCCAACTTCCGGCGACGTGGTCTTCTCCGGCACCCCGCTGAGTACGATGTCATCGAGCGCCAAAGCCGATCTGCGTAACCGCTCTCTGGGCTTTATCTACCAGTTCCACCACCTGCTGCCGGACTTTACGGCGCTGGAAAACGTGGCGATGCCGCTGCTGATCGGCAAAAAGAAACCGGCTGAAATTAACGCCCGCGCCAGCGATATGCTGAAAGCGGTCGGCCTCGGCCATCGCGGTAATCATCGTCCGTCTGAACTTTCCGGCGGCGAGCGTCAGCGTGTGGCGATTGCCCGCGCGCTGGTCAACAACCCGCGCCTGGTGCTGGCGGATGAACCGACCGGTAACCTCGATGCCCGCAACGCGGACAGCATCTTCCAGCTGCTGGGGGAGCTGAACGCCTCCCAGGGTACTGCGTTTCTGGTGGTGACCCACGACCTGCAGCTGGCAAAACGCATGTCCCGCCAGCTGGAGATGCGTGATGGGCACCTGAATACCGAGCTGACCCTGATGGGAGCGGATTGATGGCTTCCCCGTTATCGTTACTCATCGGCCTGCGTTTCAGCCGGGGCCGTCGTCGCGGCGGCATGGTATCGCTGATCTCTGTTATCTCCACCATCGGCATTGCGCTGGGGGTGGCGGTGCTGATCGTTGGTCTCAGCGCCATGAACGGCTTCGAACGCGAGCTGAATAACCGTATTCTGGCGGTGGTGCCGCACGGTGAAATTGAGCCGGTCAACCAGCCGTGGAATAACTGGAATGACGCGCTGAAAAAGGTGGAAAAGGTGCCGGGTATTGCGGCCGCCGCGCCGTACATCAATTTTACCGGGCTGGTTGAGAGCGGGGCGAACCTGCGCGCCATCCAGGTGAAAGGGGTCAACCCGCGTCAGGAAGAGAAACTCAGCGCGCTGCCGCAGTTTATCCAGAAGGATGCCTGGGCCAACTTTAAAGCCGGCGATCAGCAGATCATTATCGGTAAGGGCGTGGCCGATGCGCTGAAAGTGAAGCAGGGCGACTGGGTGTCAATCATGATCCCGAACGCCAGCGCCGATCATAAGCTGCAGCAGCCGAAGCGCGTACGTCTGCACGTGGCCGGCATTCTGCAGCTCAGCGGCCAGCTGGATCACAGCTTTGCCATGGTGCCGCTGGAAGATGCGCGGCAGTATCTGGACATGGGCAGCAGCGTCACCGGGATCGCCATCAAGGTAAACGACGTCTTTAACGCCAACAAACTGGTGCGCGACGCCGGGGAAGTGACCGACAGCTATGTCTACATCAAGAGCTGGATTGGCACTTACGGTTATATGTATCGTGATATCCAGATGATCCGCGCCATCATGTACCTGGCGATGGTGCTGGTGATCGGCGTGGCCTGCTTCAACATCGTCTCTACCCTGGTGATGGCGGTAAAAGACAAGAGTGGCGACATCGCGGTCCTGCGTACCCTGGGGGCAAAAGACGGTCTTATTCGTGCCATTTTCGTCTGGTATGGTCTGCTGGCGGGGCTGTTTGGCAGCCTGTGCGGCGTGGTCATCGGCGTGGTGGTATCGCTGCAGCTGACGCCAATTATCAACGGTATTGAGGCCCTGATTGGCCATCAGTTCCTGTCGGGCGATATCTATTTTATTGACTTCCTGCCGTCTGAACTGCACTGGCTGGACGTTTTTTATGTGCTGGTTACAGCACTTTTACTGAGTCTGCTGGCAAGCTGGTATCCGGCGCGTCGCGCAAGCCGAATCGACCCGGCGAGGGTACTAAGTGGCCAGTAATTACGTCATGATTTAGCGGTGTTTGCCGCCAAATCAACAGAGGAATGCACTATGTATTATGGATTTGATATTGGCGGCACCAAAATTGCGCTGGGCGTATTTGATACCAACCTGAAATTGCAGTGGGAAACCCGGGTTCCTACCCCGCGCGAAAGCTACGATGAATTCTTAACCGCCATTGCCGCACTGGTGGCCCAGGCCGATGAGCGCTTCGGCGTGAAGGGTTCGGTGGGCATTGGCATTCCGGGGATGCCGGAAACCGACGACGGCACGCTGTATGCCGCCAACGTCCCTGCCGCCAGCGGTAAGCCGCTGCGCGCCGACCTGTCGCGACTCCTTGAGCGCGACGTGCGCCTCGACAACGACGCCAACTGTTTTGCCCTCTCCGAAGCCTGGGACGACGAGTTCCAGCAGTATCCGCTGGTGATGGGGTTGATCCTCGGCACCGGCGTTGGGGGCGGGATCGTTGTTGACGGCAAACCGATCACCGGACGCAGCTATATCACCGGCGAGTTCGGCCATATTCGCCTGCCGGTGGATGCGCTGGAGGTGGTCGGGCGCGATTTCCCGCTAGTCCGCTGCGGCTGCGGCCAGCACGGCTGCATCGAAAACTACCTCTCAGGCGGCGGATTTGCGTGGCTTTATGAACACTTCTATCATCAAAAACGACAGGCGCCAGAAATCATTACGCTGTGGGAGCAGGGTGATGAACAGGCCATTGAGCATGTGGAGCGCTATCTCGATCTGCTTGCCGTGTGTCTGGGCAACATCCTGACCATTGTCGATCCTGACCTGCTGGTGATCGGCGGGGGATTATCGAACTTTACGGCCATCGCCGAGCGGTTATCCGGTCGGTTGCCGCGTCATCTGCTGCCGGTCGCCCGCGTGCCGCGCATTGAGCGCGCACGACATGGCGATGCCGGGGGGATGCGCGGTGCCGCGTTCCTCCATCTCACCCGTTAGTCATTCGAGGTTATTATGCTGTCGCGCCGGTCACATCGACTCACTCGTTTTCGCAAAAACAAACGCCGCTTGCGTGAACGCTTACGCCAGCGAATTTTCTTTCAGGATGGGGCGCTGCCAGAATTGATGGAAAAACCAAGAGTGTTGGTCCTGACCGGGGCGGGGATCTCCGCCGAGTCGGGCATTCGAACCTTCCGCGCCACCGACGGGTTGTGGGAGGAGCATCGCGTAGAGGATGTGGCGACGCCGGAAGGCTTCGCCCGTAATCCGCAGTTGGTGCAGGAATTTTATAATGCCCGCCGTCGACAGCTGCAGTCGCCGGAGATTGCCCCTAACGCGGCGCATCTGGCGCTGGCAAAGCTGGAAGAGGCGCTAGGGGATCGTTTTCTGCTGGTCACGCAGAACATCGATAACCTGCACGAGCGTGCGGGCAACCAGAATGTGATCCATATGCACGGCGAACTGCTGAAGGTGCGCTGTTCCGGCAGCGGCCAGGTGTTCAACTGGGCCGGTGACGTCACTCTCGATGACAAATGCCACTGCTGCCAGTTCCCGTCCCCGCTGCGTCCGCACGTAGTCTGGTTCGGCGAAATGCCATTGGGGATGGACGAAATCTACAGCGCGCTGGCGATGGCGGATGTGTTTATCGCTATTGGCACTTCCGGGCATGTCTATCCGGCGGCGGGATTCGTCCACGAGGCGAAGCTGCACGGGGCACACACGGTGGAGCTGAACCTTGAGCCGAGCCAGGTAGGCAGCGAGTTTGAAGAGAAAACCTACGGGCTGGCGAGCGAAGTGGTGCCGGAGTTTGTGGATAAACTTTTGAAAGGTTTGTAGAAAAAACGCCGGGCGGCACTGCGTTTGCCCGGCCTACGGTTTACGCCGTTGTAGGCCCGGTAAGCGAAGTGCCACCGGGCGTTGTTGCCGGACTTAACGTCCCGCTTTCAGCTTCTGGTAATACTCTTCATACAGACGGCTCGCATCGCCGACATCATTCTGCCACTCGCCTTTGCTGACGGTTGCCGCATCCGGGTAAAGCGACTTGTCGTTCGCCACCTCAGGACTCAGCAGCTTGCGGGCAGCCAGGTTTGGTGTCGGGTAACCGATGGTTTCTGCCACCTGTTTTGCCACATCGGGACGCAGCAGGAAGTTAATCAGCTTCAGCGCGCCGTCCACGTTTTTGGCGTTGGCCGGAATAGCGAGGCTATCCATCCAGAAGATCCCGCCCTCCTCAGGCCACACCACTTCCAGCGGCGTACCGGCCTGACGCGCCACGTACGCCGAACCGTTCCACACCATCCCCACGTTGACTTCCCCCTCCATATACGGGTTAGCCGGGTTATCGGAGTTAAAGGCCGCAACGTTTGGCATCAGTTTTTGCAGCTCGTGATACGCCGCTTCGATCTCTTTCGGGTCGGTGGTGTTGCCGGAGTAGCCCAGCTTACGCAACGCCACCTGGAACACTTCGCGCGCGTCATCGGTCAGGAGTAAACCGCCTTTGTACTCCGGTTTCCACAGATCGGCCCAGCGGGTGACCGTTTTAGGATCTATCGCCTCGCTGTTGATCCCAATTGCTGTAGCGCCCCAGATATACGGGATGGAGTAGTCGTTATTGGGATCAAACGGCTTGTTGAGCATCTCCGGATCGAGGTTTGAAAAATTGGTTAGCTTCGATTTGTCGATCTTCTGGATCATGCCCTCTTTACGCATCTTGTCGACGAAATAGGTCGACGGAACCACCAGATCGTAGGCGCCATCTTTATAGGTTTTGAGCTTGGCATACATGGTTTCATTCGACTCGTAGGTGGAATAGATCACCTTGATGCCGGTCTCTTTGGTGAACTGCTCCAGCAGGCCTGGCGGCACATACTCGGTCCAGTTGTAGAAGTAGAGCGTTTTACTGTCGTCCGCGTGGGCAGCGCCCATTCCGAGCACCAGTGCCGCGGCGGTAAGCATTTTTTTCATTTCACTGTCCCCTGAGATTTTGTTTTATCACGAGCAACCAGCTGGCTGGCGATCACCAGAACCAGCGATAACATCAACAGAATGGTCGCCAGCGCGTTCACCTCTGGTGAGACGCCGACTTTCACCATTGAATAGATCTTCAACGGCAGAATTTCATAGCTGGGTCCGGTGACGAACGACGACACCACCACGTCATCCATCGACAGGGTAAAGCTGAGCAGCCATCCCGCAGCCACGGCGGGCATCGCCAGCGGCAGGATAATTTTGCGCAGGATAGTCATTTCGCTGGCACCCAGATCTTTCGCCGCTTCCAGCATTCGTACATCAAAGCCCTTCAGACGGGAGTAAACCGTCACCACCACAAACGGCAGACAGAAGGTGATGTGCGAGAACAGCAGCGACCAGAAGCCCAGTTGTACCCCCAGCAGCATAAACAGCACCAGCAGCGAAATGGCCATCACGATGTCCGGGGACATCATCACCACAAACAGCATTCCGCTAACGAAGGGCTTGCCGCGAAAACGGTAGCGGTAGAGCGCTACGGCGGTCAGGGAGCCAATCAGGGTGGCGAAGGTGGCCGAGAAGATGGCCATCGTCAGCGAGTGCTGCGCCGCCTGTAGCAGGCTGTCGTTGTTCATCAGCAGGCTGTACCACTGGGTGGTAAACCCCTGCCAGTTGATGCCAAAGCGCGAGCTGTTAAACGAATTGACGATCAAAATAATGATCGGAATGTAGAGATACGCGTAAATGGCGGTCATAAAACCGCCGCGAAGCAGTCGACCGATCATCCGAGTTCACCCTTATTATTAAGCAAGCGCGAGGCGCGCCAGTAGACCAGCAGCATCAGGCCCATGACCAGGGTCAGGGTGATACTGGTGGCCGAGCCGAACGGCCAGTCGCGAATGTTCAGGAACTGGCTCTTGATGACGTTGCCAATCAGCAGGTTCTTTGCGCCGCCCATCAGGTCGGAGACGTAGAACAGCCCCATCGCCGGGAGCATCACCAGCAGGCAGCCGGCAATGATCCCCGGCATCGTCAGCGGGATGATGATACGGATAAAGGTTTGCAGCTTACTGGCGCCCAGATCTCTTGCCGCTTCCAGCAAGGGTTTATCCAGCTTCTCAATGCTGGAGTAGAGCGGCATGACCATAAACGGCAGCAGAATATAGACCAGCCCGACGATCACCGCGCCGGGGGTAAACATAATGCGGATCGGGGTGTCGATGACCCCCAGCCACAGCAGAAACGCATTCAGGTAGCCTTTGGTGCTGAGGAAGATCTTCAGGCCATAAATGCGGATCAGGGAGTTAGTCCAGAAGGGCACAATCAGCAGAAACAGCAGCAGCGGACGCACCTTCTGCGGCAGCTTCGCCAGAAACCAGGCGAAGGGATAGCCGAGGACCAGGCAGGCCAGGGTGGCGATCAGCGCCATATTGAGCGAATGGAGCAGCACCTGGAAATAGAGCGGATCGAGCAGGCGCGCGTAGTTATCCAGCGTAAAGACCAGCGAGACGAAATGGGCGTCGTCGCGGGTCAAAAAGCTGGTGGCAATAATCATCAGGTTGGGTAAAAAGACAAATAACACAAGCCAACCGACGATAGTGGCGATCACCACATTCTGGAACTTACTTGTGTTCTTCATCAGCCAGCACAACCTCCCAGCTTTCTACCCAGTTAATAACCATTTTCTGATTGAGCGAGTGGTCGAAATCAGGGTCGTCCTCGTTAAAGAACTCGCTGACCATCACCATCTTGCCGTTTTCCAGTTCGACCACCGACTCGAGGGTCATCCCTTTGTAGTTGCGCTCGCGGATATAGCCGATCAACCCTTCCGCTTCGGTCTCGTCATGGATCTCATCGACGCGCAGATCTTCCGGGCGCAGCAGGACGTTAAGCTGTTGCCCGGGTTCCACGGCAAAGTTGACGAAGATGTTGCAGGCGCGGCCTTCGACATTAGCCAGCACCCGCTGGTCGTCGAGGCGTTCAATAACGGTAGCACTGAAGATATTGATTTCGCCAATAAAGCTGGCGACAAACAGGTTTTTCGGCTCTTCGTAAATCTCACGGGGGGTGCCGTCCTGCTCGATTTTGCCGTCGCGCATCACCACGATGCGATCGGACATGGTCAACGCCTCTTCCTGATCGTGGGTGACAAAGACAAAGGTGATCCCGAGCTTGCGCTGCAGCGCCTTTAACTCGTTCTGCATCTGCTTACGCAGCTTGTAATCCAGCGCGGAAAGCGACTCATCCAGCAGCAGTAGCCGCGGCTTATTGACCACCGCGCGGGCGATGGCGACGCGCTGCTGTTGCCCACCCGACAGCTGGTGCGGCTTGCGCTGGGCGAACGTCTCCAGCTGTACCATGCGCAGGGCATCGGTGACACGGGGCGTAATTTCACTGGCCGGGGTTTTTTGCATCCGCAGGCCAAAGGCGACGTTTTCGAAAACCGTCATGTGGGGGAACAAGGCGTAGCTTTGAAAGACGGTATTGACGTGGCGGTGTTCAGCAGGAACCTGAGTAATATCCTGGTTTTCAAGATGAATATGGCCGTGATCGACGTTTTCCAGCCCGGCGATAAGGCGAAGCACTGTCGTTTTACCGCAGCCCGACGGGCCAAGCAGCGTAAGAAATTCGCCGTTGTTGATGGTCAAATCGAGGTCGGAAATGACGGTTTTTCCGTCAAAGCTTTTACGAATTCCGGCCAGTTGCACCAACGGTGACAGTGAAGCTGGTTGTGTATTCAATTTTTGATTCAGTCCCATATCGACGCTGCAGAGACTTATCGCAGCGGGGTTTGTGGTTAGCCACCTTGGTGAAACGTAATGAGGGCGGACATTCTACGGGAATACGCTGTAATCGCCAATCCTTGTTACCCATTGATAAGCTACATTTATTAGCGAAAGCTGCGATAAAACGGAAATATTCTCGTTTACGGGATAAAAGTGACCTGACGCAATATTTGGGTTTTGATGCTTACTGATAATGTTGTCACAAAAAGTGAGGGTGACTGCATGGATAAATTACTTGAGCGTTTTTTACAGTACGTATCGCTGGATACCCAATCTAAACCGGGTGTCCGCCAGGTGCCGAGCACCGAAGGACAATGGAAACTGTTACAGCTGTTAAAGACGCAACTGGAAGAGTTGGGTCTGGTCAACGTCACGTTAAGTGAGAAAGGGACGGTGATGGGGACGCTCCCGGCCAGCGTGAGCGGCGATATTCCGACCATTGGTTTTATTTCCCATGTTGATACCTCACCGGATTTTAGCGGTAAAAACGTGAATCCGCAGATTGTTGAGAACTATCGCGGCGGTGATATTGCGCTGGGGGTTGGCGACGAAGTGCTCTCCCCGGTGATGTTCCCGGTGTTGCACCAGCTGCTCGGGCAGACGCTGATCACCACCGACGGCAAAACGCTGCTGGGGGCCGATGATAAAGCCGGGGTGGCCGAGATCATGACCGCGCTGGCGGTGCTGAAGCACAACAAGGTGCCGCACGGGGATATCCGCGTCGCCTTCACCCCGGATGAAGAGGTGGGCAAAGGGGCGAAGCATTTCGACGTTGCGGCGTTCGATGCCCGCTGGGCCTATACCGTTGACGGCGGCGGCGTGGGTGAACTTGAGTTCGAGAATTTCAATGCGGCGTCGGTGAATATCCGCATCGTCGGCAATAACGTCCACCCGGGCACGGCGAAAGGGGTGATGGTGAACGCGCTGTCGCTGGCGGCCCGCATTCATGCCGAAGTCCCGGCAGATGAGAGCCCGGAGCAAACCGAGGGCTATGAGGGCTTCTACCACCTCACCAGCATCAAAGGGACGGTCGATCGCGCGGACATGCATTACATCATTCGCGATTTTAACCGCGACGGGTTTGAAGCGCGTAAACGTAAGATGATGGATATCGCCAAAAAGGTGGGCAAGGGTCTGCATCCGGATTGCTATATTGAGCTGATCATCGAGGACAGCTATTACAATATGCATGAAAAGGTGATCGAGCATCCGTACATTCTCGAGGTTGCCCAGCAGGCGATGCGCGACTGCGGCGTCGAACCGCAGCTAAAACCGATCCGCGGCGGCACCGACGGCGCGCAGCTCTCCTTTATGGGATTGCCGTGCCCGAATCTGTTTACCGGCGGCTACAACTACCATGGCAAGCACGAGTTCGTGACTCTCGAGGGGATGGAGAAAGCGGTGCAGGTGATTGTGCGGATTGCCGAACTTACCGCGAAGCAGCAGTAATTGCCCGGTGGCGCGATGCTGACCGGGCCTACGCATAGGCCGGGCAAACAACGTGCCGCCCGGCACTTGCACAAATGGGGAGGGAACCTCATATGTCAAACTACCGTCGTCACTATCTACCGGGTGGAACCTGGTTTTTCACCGTTAACCTGCAAAACCGGCGCAGCGATCTGCTGACCCGCCATATCGATACCCTTCGCATGGCGACCCAATGCGTTAAACGCACAAAACCCTTTCTGATTAACGCCTGGGTGATCCTGCCGGAACATATGCACTGCATCTGGACGTTGCCTGAAAACGACACCGATTACTCCGGCCGCTGGCGGGACATCAAAAAAACCTTCACCCGAGCGCTGGGTATGTCAGGCATCTGGCTGCCGCGCTTCTGGGAACATACCATTCGGGATGAAAACGACCTCCGGCGGCATACGGATTACATCCATATCAACCCGTTGAAACATGGCTACGTGACGCGCGTTAAAGAGTGGCCCTATTCCACGTTTCATCGTGACGTGCGGGAAGGGATATACCCGGAGGATTGGGCGGGGGAGGTGGAGGATTTTAACGCCGGGGAGCGGCGGTAAAACAACGCCCGGTGGCGCTTCGCTTACCGGGCCTACAAAACCATACCGTAGGCCGGGTAAGGCGCAGCCGCCACCCGGCAAAGTACAAACGACTCAGTCCTCGAAGAACCAGTACCCACTGTTAACCAGCGCCGCCAGCATGGCGAGGAACGACGGATCTTCCAGCGCATCGCCAAACTTGTCGGCCGTCAGCACCGTATGGCTGGCCAGGGATTCCAGCGCCGGACGGTGCGGGGAATCCAGCTGCTCGCCATTAACGTACACCTCTTCGCCAATGCGTAACACGCGCAGGCCACCCAGACGCACCAGCTTGTCACCCTGCTGCAATGCATCGTAAATCTCATCGGGCTGATACGGCGGCTCCGGCAGGGAGACATCAAGCTCATGACGGGACTGGCTTATAAACTCCCCGAACCACTGGTTGAAATGCTGCGGCTGGTTGATCATATCCAGCATCATCCCGCGCAGCTTATCCAGCTCTTCAGGCAGGATATCGGCCGGGTGCTCACGGGCCGGCACGTCCGGGTCGCTGAAGCGATGGCTGCCCAGCTCGCGCTGCAGAACGTAATCGGCAAACCCACTGATCATCTCGCGGCCGCTTGGCGCGCGGAAGCCCACCGAATAGTTCATCGAGTTCTCAAGGGAGTAGCCCTCGTGCGGGAAACCCGGCGGAATATAGAGAATATCGCCCGGCTCCAGCTCCTCGTCGATGATGCCGACAAAAGGATCCACCTGCAGCAGGTCGGGATGCGGGCAGTGCTGCTTCATCGGCACCTTCTCGCCCACGCGCCAGCGGCGGCGGCCGGTACCCTGAATGATAAACACGTCGTACTGGTCCAGATGCGGACCAACGCCGCCTCCCGGCACGGAGAAGGAGATCATCAGATCGTCCATTCGCCAGTCGGGCAGGGCACGGAATGGCTGCATCAGGGCTGCGGCGGGCTGGTGCCAGTGGTTGACCGCCTGCACCAGCAGGGACCAGTTGTTTTCGCCCAGGTGATCGAAGCTTTCAAACGGGCCGTGGCTGACCTGCCATTTCCCCTCGTTGTGGCTGACGAGGCGGCTGTCGACTTCGCTCTCCATGGCCAGGCCGGCAAGCTCATCGGGAGAGATCGAATCGACGAAATTGGTGATGCCGCGTTTCAGAACGACAGGGCGTTTTTGCCAGTAGCGTTCGATAAAGTCGGGCCAGTTAAGGGCTAATTGATAATCCATATTTATATTCCGCAGGCTTTTACTGACTCGGATTATAACGGAAGCTCAGCGGCCTGCGTGCGAGAATCACGCTTTTTTCACCCGGAAGCTTAACTCTCGTCGCTTGTAAGGTGCTGACGGGCAAAAATCGCCTCCATGCGCGCGCCACCGAGCAGACTATCGCCGGTGTCGATCCGGCCGTCGTACTGCTCAACAATGTCGCGCGCAACGGAGAGGCCCACTCCCTGACCGGGGCGTAAGGTGTCGGCGCGCTGCCCGCGATCGAAGACCCGATCGCGTTTGCCCTGCGGGATCCCCGGGCCGTCGTCCTCAACGATAATGTGCAGCTCATTTTCACCCTGGCGGGCCGACACTTCGACGAACTCCAGGCAGTATTTACAGGCGTTATCGAGCAGATTGCCCATCACTTCCATAAAGTCGTTCTTTTCACCCACGAAGCTGATTTCAGGCGAGATATCGAGAGTGATGTTCACCCCTTTACGCTGATAAACCTTATTCAGGGCCGAAGTCAGGCTGTCCAACAGCGGGGCAACGGGGTGCAGCTCCCGGCTCAGCAGGGTGCTGCCGGTTCGCATGCTGGCGCGGTGCAGGTAGTAACCGATCTGCTGGGAAATTCGGCTGATCTGCTCCAGCATCACCGGTTCCGCCTCATCGGCGCTCAGCTTTGCGCTGCGTAAGGAGCGCATCGTGCTTTGCATCACCGCCAGCGGGGTTTTCAGACTGTGGGTCAGATCCGTCAGGGTGGTGCGGTATTTGTCGTAACGTTCACGCTCGCTTTTCAGCAACCGGTTCAGGTTCCGCACCAGGCTGGTAAGTTCGCGCGTGGTGTTAGGATTGAGCTTTTCCCGGTGATGCTCTTCCAGCTCGCGCACTTCCTTCGCCAGCGACTGAATGGGCCGCAGGCTCCACCAGGCGGCCAGCCACAGGAGGGGGATCACCAGCAGCAGGTTGGCGGCCAGCACGTACACGAACCAGTTCCACACCGTATAAGAGCGTTTCAGCTCTACCGGAATGGTGTCGATGACCACAATCGTCAGTTGCGGCATTTGCATGGTGGCGGGGTAGATATTGACCGCCACCGAGTGGGTCAGCTCGCTGTCGTCGTCGTCTTCGCGGATCTCGGCCAGCTCTTTCTGCATGTTGTGGTCGTTACCCACCAGCACGCTGGTGGCATCCACGTCCGCTTCCAGCTCGTGAAAGCCGTTGGATTTTAACCACTCAGGACGAATGCTTTTAATCAGCCAGGGCACATCACGCTGGGCCCACAGCAGCTTGCCTTTTTCATCATAAATCAGCGACATGGTTGGGCTCTGGCGATCCAGATGCTCCGGCATATCGATGGTAATTTTATTGTCTTGCCAGTTCGCAAGGGTATAGAACAGGTTGCTCTCCCCGCGCAGCAGACGGAAGGTGGTTTTGTCGAAGCTGACGCTGTAGCCCACCAGCGCCACCATCCCGTAGGCCAGCGACAGGACTAGCACCACTACCGCCGTGGCCAGCAGAAAACGAAACCGCAGCGACAGAGGCAGAAAGTGGCGAAAGA
The DNA here is from genome assembly GCF_006874705.1 of Leclercia adecarboxylata. Taxonomy (NCBI): domain Bacteria; kingdom Pseudomonadati; phylum Pseudomonadota; class Gammaproteobacteria; order Enterobacterales; family Enterobacteriaceae; genus Leclercia; species Leclercia adecarboxylata. The sequence goes on from NZ_CP035382.1 coordinate 3,680,686, forward strand.
GTTTTTTCATTTAGCGTAATTCGAAAAGATAGCCCTGACCGCGCACGGTGGTAATAACATCCTCCGGGTACTGCGCCTGAATTTTCTTGCGCAGGCGCCCCATAAGGACATCGATAGTGTGGCTTTCGCGCAGCTCCGCGTCGGGATAGAGCTGGAGCATCAGGGAATCTTTGCTCACCACTTTGCCGCTGTTGCGGATCAGCGTCTCCATGATGGTGTATTCAAAGGCGGTGAGCTTGATCACCTCGTCATGAATAGCGAGTTCGCGGCGGGAGAGATCGACCTGAAACGGCGGAATGGAGATCACCTGCGAGGCCAGGCCGCTGTTGCGGCGCATCAACGCCTGCATGCGGGCGGCAACTTCTTCGATATGGAAGGGTTTGGTGACGTAGTCATCCGCCCCGGCGCTCAGCACTTCAACCTTATCCTGCCAGCCTTCGCGGGCGGTTAAGACCAGTACCGGCAAGGAGACATCGTGGCTGCGCCAGCGACGGATCAGCGACAGGCCATCTTCATCAGGCAGACCCAGGTCAACGATGGCGATATCGGGCAGGTGTTCATTGAGATAGTAGTCAGCTTCTTTTGCATCTTCGGCATCGTCCACCTGATGCCCCATTTCCTGAAGCTGGACCTTCAGGTGATGACGTAGCAACGCATTATCCTCAACAACCAGTACGCGCATCATCGCTTCTCCCTAATATGAATGGTCTGAATAGTTTAAGCTGATTATGTTGCGCCAGGGATAAACATTTCGTAAACCGGAGGGAAGGAACCCTCTTTCCGGGCGGAAAGAGGGCTTAAAGCGTTATTTCAGCTCATCAACCATCGCAATGGCGCGGCCGATGTAGTTGGCCGGGGTCATCGCTTTCAGGCGGGTTTTCTCGTCTTCTGGCAGTTCCAGACCGTCGATAAACTGCTTCATGCCTTCGGCGTCCACGCGCTTGCCGCGGGTCAGCTCTTTCAGTTTTTCGTACGGCTTTTCGATGCCGTAGCGGCGCATCACGGTCTGGATCGGCTCCGCCAGCACTTCCCAGTTGTGATCCAGCTCGTCAAGCAGACGCTCGCGGTTCACTTCCAGTTTGCTCACGCCCTTCAGGGTGGACTGATACGCAATCAGCGCGTAGCCAATGCCTACGCCGAGGTTACGCAGCACGGTGGAGTCGGTCAGGTCGCGCTGCCAGCGGGATACCGGCAGTTTGCTGGCCATATGCTGCAGCATGGCGTTCGCCAGACCCAGGTTGCCTTCGGAGTTTTCGAAGTCGATCGGGTTCACCTTGTGCGGCATGGTGGACGAGCCGATTTCACCGGCGATGGTCTTCTGCTTGAAGTGGTTCAGGGCGATGTAGCCCCACACATCACGGTCGAAGTCGATCAGGATGGTGTTGAAGCGCGCGATGCAGTCAAACAGCTCGGCGATGTAATCGTGCGGTTCGATCTGGGTGGTGTACGGGTTCCACTGAATGCCCAGAGAGGTGACAAACTCTTCGCTGAACTGGTGCCAGTCCACTTCCGGGTAAGCGGCGATGTGGGCGTTGTAGTTACCGACGGCACCGTTGATTTTGCCGAGGATCTCCACCTGCTCCAGCTGACGGTACTGACGCTCCATACGGTAGGCGACGTTAGCCATCTCTTTACCGATGGTGGACGGGGTCGCTGGCTGACCGTGGGTACGGGAGAGCAGCGGGATATCGCGATACTCTACCGCCAGGGCTTTCACCGCGTCGATGATTTTGCGCCAGTACGGCAGTACCACTTCCTCACGCGCGGTAGAGAGCATCAGAGCGTGGGAGAGGTTGTTAATATCTTCTGACGTGCAGGCGAAGTGAATGAATTCAGATACCGCGTGCAGCGCAGGAACGCTTGCCACTTTCTCTTTCAGGAAATACTCAACCGCTTTCACGTCGTGGTTAGTGGTGCGTTCGATAGTTTTAATGCGCGCGGCGTCTTCTTCGTTGAACTGCGCGACGATTGCATCAAGGTAATCGTTTGCCTGGCTGTCAAAAGCAGGAACTTCCGCGATCGCTGCCTGTGCGGCCAGCTTTTGCAGCCAGCGTACTTCAACCTGGACACGGAATTTCAGCAGACCATATTCGCTGAAGATCCCGCGCAGCGCGCTGACTTTATCGCCGTAGCGTCCATCGACAGGGGAAACGGCGGTCAGTGAGGATAATTCCATAATTCGCAACTCCGGGAGGTTAACAATGAGCAAGAATTTGTTTTGCCTGAGTCGTCAGGCGATTACGATAAAACATTAACTGCAGGCGGCCACCGCCGACCTGATGCCACAGCACCGCGGCACGAATACCGGCCAGCAGCGAGGCGCGCACTTTGGCCTGTACCTGCGGACTTTGCAGGACGGCAGGGGAGCCGGTGACCTGGATGCGCGGCCCCAGCGGACTGATGACATCCACATAAATGCCGGCCATGGCGCTGAGTAAGGTCTCTGACTGTAAATCGAAATGATCAAGTTGACGCTGCAGGCCCGAAATGCGATCGCCCAGGGTACCCATGGCTCCTTTGGCGGCGTTCAGTTTGCGCTCCAGCACCATCATGCTGAGGGTATAGCGCGTCAGTTCCGCATTCAGCCCCTGACGGCTGCTGGCATTTAACACACCGAGTAGGGTTTCCAGACCGAGGCGAAGATTCGCTTCGCTACCACCGAAGACGCCGAGCGTTGAACTGGGGTTCAGATCCACGACGCTGTTGAGCGAAACGTGCAGCGCGTCAGCGTCACAATGACCCTGATGTGCCAGCTGTTGCACCAGACGGGCAGACTGGCAAATTCCCGCCAGCGCCAGGGTGATGTCATAAAAGTTCTTCGCCACACTGGCTCCTTTCTGTGTGTAATCGCATTAAACCGCAGTCAGCGGCAGGCGTTGTTCGATAATACCGCCGCCGAGGCAGATCTCACCGCTGTAAAAAACAGCGGACTGGCCCGGGGTCACGGCGGAAACCGGCTCGTCAAAACGCACTTCGATGCGTTCGTCGTCCAGCGCGGTAATAGTGCAGGGGATATCGGTCTGACGATAACGGGTTTTCACCGTGCAGCGCAGCGTGCCTTTCAGCGGCTCGCGGGCGACCCAGTGCAGCTGCTGGGCAATCAGGCCGACGGACATCAGACGCGGATGGTCATGGCCCTGGGCCACAATCAGGATATTGTTTTCAACATCTTTATCGACGACATACCACGGATCTTCGCTACCCTCTTTGGTACCGCCGATCCCCAGCCCTTTACGCTGGCCTAAGGTGTGGTACATCAGCCCCTGGTGCTCGCCAATCACGTCGCCGTCAACGGTGACGATTTTGCCCGGCTGGGCAGGCAGGTAGCGACCAAGGAATTCACGGAATTTGCGCTCACCGATAAAGCAGATGCCGGTAGAGTCTTTTTTCTTCGCGGTGATCAGATCCAGCTCTTCAGCGATTTTACGCACTTCCGGTTTTTCCAGCTCGCCCACCGGGAACAGGCTCTGGGCAATCTGTTCGTGGCCGAGGGTATAAAGGAAGTAGCTCTGATCTTTGTTGCCGTCGAGACCGCGCAGCAGCTGGCTTTTGCCGTCAACGTCGGCGCGGCGCACGTAGTGACCGGTCGCGATATAGTCAGCACCCAGATCTTCAGCGGCGAATTCGAGGAAGGCTTTAAATTTGATCTCTTTGTTGCACAGAATATCCGGGTTCGGCGTGCGGCCGGCTTTGTATTCTTCCAGGAAATGCTCGAACACGTTATCCCAGTACTCTGCGGCAAAATTGACGGTATGCAGTTCAATGCCGAGCTTGTCGCAAACCGCCTGCGCATCAGCCAGATCCGCAGCAGCGGTGCAGTATTCCTCGCCATCGTCCTCTTCCCAGTTCTTCATGAACAGGCCTTCAACCTTATAGCCCTGTTGCAGCAACAGCCAGGCAGAGACGGAAGAATCGACGCCGCCGGACATGCCGACGATCACTTTTTTTTGGCTTTCAGACATTGGAATACTCACGACATTGAACTTCAAGGCGGCGTATTCTATCACGCGCCCCCGGCATTGACACCCTCTGTAAACGGCCAGTTAAATTCGCCGATCGTCTCCAGCGGCAGACGATTGCCGGTCAGGTAGCTGCGAATGCTCTCCGCAACCAGCGGCGAGCGCAGATTGGTGGCGGTCAGAATGGTGTCGGCATCCACCCACAGACAGCGATCGATATCGCTGTCGTGCGGCTCAGTGGCGCACGTTTCGCTAAGCTCAATGGCAAACAGGAAACGCAAAAACGGCGTTTTGTCCGGGGCTATCCACTGATGTAAGCGGATAAAGTGTTGCGGTTCGGCATGAATGCCCGTCTCTTCCCACAGCTCGCGCCGTGCGGCCTGCACCAGCGTCTCGTCGGCTTCGAGATGGCCAGCCGGCTGATTCCATAACGCTTTGCCGTTGATGGTCTCTTCCACCACTAAAAATTTGCCCTTGGCGTGCACAATCGTGGCGACCGTAACGTGCGGCTTAAACATGAGGTTCTCCTTGATCGGTAACGTCCCGCCACTCACCGTTGGCGAGAGAATCCAGCGTGTAACTGCCCATCGCGTAGCGAATCAGACGTAATGTCGGATGCCCGACATGCGCCGTCATGCGACGCACCTGGCGGTTGCGGCCTTCATAAAGGGTAACTTTGATCCACGAAACGGGTATCGATTTGCGCTCGCGGATCGGCGGATTGCGCGGCCAGAGCCACTCAGGCTCGCTGACCAGCTCAATGCCCGCGGGCAGGGTCGGGCCGTCGTTCAGCGTGACGCCGTGACGCAAGGCCGCCAGCGCCTCGTCATCCGGGACGCCCTCAACCTGCACGTAGTAGATTTTACCGGTGCGTTTTCCCGGCTGCGTGAGTTTTGCCTGCAACTCGCCGTCGTTGGTGAGCACCATCAGCCCTTCGCTGTCGCGATCGAGCCGGCCAGCAGCATAGACCCCCTGAATGGGGATAAAATCTTTCAAGGTGCTGCGCCCGGCTTCGTCGGTGAACTGCGGCAGGACATCGTAAGGTTTATTGAACAAAATGACGCGTGTTGGCGCACGTTGCTTGCGCGGCCTAGTCGCTTGTCGCGTGCTGAATCGTTCAACCCGGTGATTTCTAAAAGAAGTTTTCTGCATGGTATTTTCAGACGTTATCAATTGCCGCATTATAGCCTAATAACGAATGCCTTTCATGGCGCCAGACATTCAGGTACTATCGATGGGCTCATTACAAATTATTAACATAAGATCAGTAACAACCAGAAGCGCTCGAAGGAGAGGTTAATGGAAAGCAAAGTAGTTGTTCCGGCGGAAGGTAAAAAGATCACCCTGCAAGACGGTAAGCTGAACGTCCCACACAATCCGATTATCCCGTTCATCGAAGGTGACGGTATCGGTGTTGACGTAACCCCAGCTATGCTGAAAGTGGTGGATGCCGCTGTTGAGAAAGCCTATAAAGGCGAGCGTAAAATTTCCTGGATGGAAATTTACACCGGTGAAAAATCTACCCACGTTTATGGCCAGGACGTCTGGCTGCCAGCGGAGACGCTGGATCTGATCCGTGACTACCGCGTTGCCATCAAAGGCCCGCTGACCACCCCAGTCGGTGGCGGTATTCGCTCCCTGAACGTTGCTCTGCGTCAGGAACTTGACCTCTACGTCTGCCTGCGCCCGGTACGTTACTACCAGGGCACCCCAAGCCCGGTTAAACACCCTGAACTGACCGACATGGTTATCTTCCGTGAGAACTCCGAAGATATCTACGCGGGTATTGAGTGGAAAGCCGACTCTGCTGACGCACAGAAAGTAATCAAGTTCCTGCGCGAAGAGATGGGCGTGAAGAAAATTCGCTTCCCGGAACATTGCGGTATCGGTATCAAGCCGTGCTCCGAAGAAGGCACCAAGCGCCTGGTCCGTGCAGCGATTGAGTACGCGATCACCAACGACCGTGACTCTGTGACCATCGTTCACAAAGGCAACATCATGAAGTTCACCGAAGGTTCTTTCAAAGACTGGGGCTACCAGTTGGCGACGGAAGAGTTTGGTGGTGAGCTGATCGATGGCGGCCCATGGCAGAAAATCAAGAACCCGAACACCGGCAAAGAGATCATCATTAAAGATGTGATCGCCGATGCGTTCCTGCAGCAGATCCTGCTGCGTCCGGCTGAATACGACGTGATCGCCTGTATGAACCTGAACGGTGACTACATCTCCGACGCCCTGGCGGCGCAGGTTGGCGGTATCGGTATCGCACCAGGCGCGAACATCGGTGACGAGTGCGCGCTGTTCGAAGCGACTCACGGTACAGCACCGAAGTATGCAGGCCAGGACAAAGTGAACCCAGGCTCTATCATCCTGTCCGCAGAGATGATGTTGCGTCATATGGAGTGGTTCGAAGCCGCAGACCTGATCGTTAAAGGTATGGAAGGTGCGATTAACGCCAAAACCGTAACTTACGATTTCGAACGTCTGATGGAAGGCGCTAAGCTGCTGAAATGTTCAGAGTTTGGTGACGCGATCATCGAAAACATGTAATCCGGATTCCGGATTAGAGAAAAGGGAGCCTCACGGCTCCCTTTTTTTATTGAAATACCGTGCGGAACATCGGCACCAGTAACTTATTGCCATATTCGCTCAGGTGATCGTCATCGCGGTAAATCGGTAGGCCCGCTTTGCTGCCCGAACAGCGGCCGTCATGGCAGAGATAGGGCAACGGGTCGAGGATTTTTACCCCACACTGACGAGCGGCCTGATCCTGTGCTGCCCATACTGCGGCATTACGCTGATGATACGCCTCCAGGGAGATGAATATTTGTGGCACCGGTTGCCCAAACATCATGGCGCGTGACAGGGTTTTCGGCACGTTGTACATCATTTCTGGCACAGGCCGGGTAATATACACGGTTCTCGCCTGAGCATAAGTGCAGGCGGTTTTGACCAGCTGTGCACTGTAGTGTTTGATAAAGTCCGGGGTGATTGTCCGTTGCGGTTGATCGAAGTAGGCCAGCGGGATATGCATTTTATCTTTTATATTGTGCTCACCGAATGCATAGGCTGAGGTGCGGTTAATGATGATGAGCGGAATGTGCCTGTCGTACTTAACAATCTCCTGCGCAGCCCATTTGTTAAAACCATAGCAGTCTGCATCTTTGTTGTCCGGGTTTCGGTGGAGATCGTCAATGGTCGGACAGCTGACGTAGCTCCAGTCCAGAACGCCCTCATTGGGGTGCTTCAGCGCTTGTTGTACCGAGGTGATCATCGCGTCGGCATGGCTGTCCCCAATGACGATAGCTTTGATCGTTTCGCCGCCGAAAACGCAGGATGTCGAGGCGATGCCGGACAGGGTAAAACAGGCGTCCTGTCTGGGGTTCACATTCTCAGACTCTCGGGCAATCCTTTCAATGGCGGGATCAATGCGCTCGTCCACGTGCAGAAATCTGGCGCCGACCGCCATCAACCCGGTAAGAAGCAGCGCTGAGCCAAGCACGCACTGCTGCCGGTTGAACGTAAGCTTACCCAGCTCTCTGCGAGTCGGGATTTCGATCCAGCGTAAGGAGAGCTCGCCCAATAGCAGGCTGAATACTATCCCGGCGGCAATCCACAGCGGATTATCCTGCTGGCCGGAGTAAGTCAGCAGGACAACCAGCGGCCAGTGCCAGAGATAAACGGAATAAGAGCTGGCGCCCAGATGGCGCGTCAATGGATTAGCGGTGAGCCACGAATGTGAACGGTGCGCAGCCAGTACCAGCATTGTGCCCGCGACGGGTACCAGCGCCAGGTAACCCGGCCAGCGAAGAGTGGCGTCAAACATCACAATTGCCAGGATAATCAGGATAAAACCGAGCCCTTCCGCCAGCCTGGCCCAGGGACGGATCATCGGGCGCGTGCGGGTTATCCACCAGATCATTCCACCCGCCAGCATTTCCCAGATACGGGCGGGCAGCAGATAAAACGCTGCTCCAGGCCAGCGGCTGCTGGCATATATCGAGACCAGTAATGATGCCAGACCTATTGCCAGCAGGCAGACCTGCGCCCCACGATATCCCCACCAGCGCCACAGTACGATGCATCCAATCGGCAGCAAAATGTAGAATTGCCACTCTACCGACAGCGACCAGGTGTGCAGCAGCCAGGTCTCATGAGCGTCAGCCTCAAAATAGCTGGTTTGGCGCCAGAAGATGAGGTTCGAGATAAACAGCAGGGCGGCGGCGGCGTGGGCGGCGAGCGTATGATAATCGGCGGTGGGTAGCCAGAACCAGCCGGGGATGACCAGGCAGGCTAACAACATCATCAGCGCAGGAAGAATGCGTCGTGCCCGGGCGAGATAAAATTCCCATAATGAGAACCTGTTTTGCTCAAGCCCGTTGATAATGATGGCGGTCATTAAAAAACCGGAGATGACAAAAAACATGTCGACGCCGACAAAGCCACCCGCAAAACCAGGAACGTCAAAATGATAAAACATAACGGCCAGCACAGCCCATGCCCGGAGCCCGTTAATGTCATGGCGATACTGTTTAGAAGGAGAGGCGACCTTCCCTGAATGATAACTGGTAGGCATAACTCGTCAGTTCCAACAAACGAAGCGGAAAGGTGAAGAAGTATACGTATCAACCTCTTGGGGTTACAACCGTTCACTTCTCAACCAATGCGTGCAGCCCATTAATACTGATAATATGCTAGATTTCAATTACTTCAGAGGAGGAAAAACCATGATCGATGAGACTGATATTCGTCGCGTTGTAGCAGGTGAGATTTCCGAAGTAACGCCCTCAATCCTTGCAGAGCTTGCCACCGAACTGCTCTCCCTCCGTCAGGAGAACGCCCGGCTGAAACAGCTTCTCGCCCGGGAAGTGAAGCTCCCATGGACCAGCGCCAGTCCGGTGTGCGATATCGAAGCCGGATACGCCGCAGGGGTTACCGACAGCAAAGAGGCGATACGCCGCGCAGGGTTTTTGATCGAAGGGGATGATTAAAGCGAAGAACCCGGCGGGTGCCGGGCCTGCTCACATTAAAACCAGTTAAATTTGTCAGAAAGGATCAGTAACAAGGAACTGGCACAAACAAGGTTAATACAGACCACGAATCGACTGGAAACGTTCATGTTATCAAAACCATTCTGCTTATGAATGAATTGTGCTAATAAGCGTAATAGCAAATAGCGGAACGATCAAATCAGACGGGCAGGGCAAAAAAAAAGCCCACGTAACGTGGGCAAGTAATACTGGAAGCAATGTGAGCAATGTCGTACTGAATACCTGAGTGATTTGCTCAACTATTCAGTGTTGAGAAAGATAATATTTCTCATTAACGATTACAACCCCAATTTTTGTGCGGAACGTCGGTTAATCGCTTTTTTCTTAAATTTCTCTCGTGATGGCTATCACAAACTTGCAATTCTGAATCCTGTGCTAAGCTTTGTGTGTATTTGATTTGACGACAAAAACCATACAGAGAGGAAAGCAGCTATGGGAATCATATCCTGGATTATCTTTGGGCTTATCGCGGGTATTCTGGCTAAGTGGATCATGCCGGGCAAAGATGGCGGTGGATTCATCGTTACGGTCATACTGGGTATCATCGGCGCCGTGGTCGGCGGCTGGATCAGTACCCTCTTCGGTTTCGGCAGAGTTGATGGCTTCAACTTCGGCAGCTTTATGGTCGCGGTGGTTGGCGCACTGGTTGTGCTGTTTATCTACCGTAAAGTAAGAAGCTAAACCGACGCTTCAGACAAAAAGACCGCCGACAGTGGCGGTCTTTTTGCATCGGTCACCACCAGCCCAGCTGGCTACCCGCAACGGCCGCGATGGCGACAATCAGCATAATAATGGTCGTTTTTCTCACTTATCCCCCGGGCGCAGCGTAACCGCCGACAAAAAACCACGTTAAAAAGATGACCGCCGTGATGAAAATCACGATCGGGAACAGAATACCAAGCCGCATGTTACCACCTGTCCTGAAGTGCAAAACCCGTCGAGTGTACGGGGTTAATCAATATTGAGAAAGGGCGTTTTGAGTTTGCTTTTCTTATCGTTGTACATGGCGGCATCGGCTGCCCGCAGCGCGCCGTCAGCATCGAGTTCGGCAGGATCTACCTCAATCACGCCGAGACTGGCACCTGGATAGACGAGATGCACATCTCCCAGCCAGTATTCCCCGGCAATCTGTGCGCTCAGCTGCGTTTTCACTACGTTTAATGAGGTCTGCTCGCCGCTCTCCCGATCCTGGCAAAGACAGGCGACCAGAAATTCGTCCCCGCCAAGCCTGCCCACGATATCATCATCGTCCCGTCCGTCGTTCAGGCGCTTGCCCACCTCAATCAGAAACTGGTCGCCCGCCTCATGACCAAAGCGATCGTTGATTAGCTTGAAATCATCCAGATCGATATAGGCGATAATGGCGTTGCGGTTCAAATGGCGCGCCAGAGAGAAGAGGGTGGTGAGATTCTCAAAGATGGCGCGGCGGTTCGGCAGGCCGGTCAGGGCATCGGTATAAGAGTAAGCAATCAGCGCGGCGTTGGCTTCGCGCAGCTGCCTGACCAGCGACTCCTTCTCGATGTTCTGGGCGATAAGCCCGGCGAAAAGCTTTAAGACGTGCTCGCCGCGCTCGCTCAGTTGGTGCTTGCTGGAGCTGGCGGCGCACAGGGTGCCGTACAGGGAACCATCTGTAAGATGAATCGGTATGCTCATGTAGGTGGTAATACCCAGCGCTTTAGCCGCATCACAGTCACCCCAGTGCTCGGCCACGTTGTTGCTGAAGAAGCAGTCGGAATCGATCGCCCGCTTACACAGGGTCTCGCCCCAGGGAACGCTCAGCCCTTCCGGGATCTGCATCTGTTTGCTGTTTCGGGCATAAAGAATATGCTGCAGGCGGGCATTGATATCGACTTTGGTAAGGTAGGTCGACTCCATGTCGGTGACCACTTCAAGCATTTCGAGCAGCTGACGCACCAGGCTCTCAAGCGATTGCTCAGTGCTGAGCGTTTCTGAAACACGGGCAAGAATAATATCCGACATGGCGCTGCTCAACTCCCTACAGAAGACCTCTGTACCTGTCTGTTTTGCTGAAAGATTCGACTACGGGTAGTAGAACATGAATTGACGACATTTCATATATTCTGGCGTGGAACAGCAAATGTGGCGGGTAAAAAAATCCCCGGCGCGGGCCGGGGAAAAGTACATCTTGATTACGGAATGATGTTCTCTGGCCAATGTGAGAACAGAGCCACTCTAGCAACGAAACATGTCGGCATAATGAAGAAATCATGGAGAAAGGATCACCCCTTCCCCCTGGTGACAGGCTCTGATGGCTGAGATACACTTTGCACTAAGAATATTCTTATGTATTCCACAGCCAATTACGAGGAAGTATGTTTCAGTTAAATCCGGGCAGCCTGGCGATGATCATCGGCGCCCGTACGCCAGCAGGGCGTCGCAATATCGGCAAATCCGTTGAGTTATTCAGCCTCTGTCAGCCGGGCCAGCGTTTCCTGAACCCGGTTAACGGGGTGATGACAGAGCTGCCGCCAGGCGCAGAGCGCGCCCTGTGGCTGGTGACCGGCGATGTGTTTTCGTTTGATAACCAGAGCGGCTTTGCGTTTGTACGCCCGGAACACCTGATGCCGCTCACGCCTGAAGCGTCGCCGGAAACCCTCGACGCCCTGATGCTGGATTGATTTAGAGCTGACGCAGCCAGTCGGCTAACACCCGAGCGTGATTCTGCTGCCGGTCTTTCGCGCCATACAGCAGGGTCACGGTCTGCTTGTCTGCCAGGCGGGCAATCCGCAGTCCCTCATCCTGATGCAGAGCCAGCTCCTGACGATAGGCCTCGCTGAAGCTGGCGAAATCGATCGTCTCGCTGTGGAATGCCTTGCGCAAGTCGCTGGATGGGGCCAGGGTCTTACACCACTCATCGCAGGCTAACGCCTCCTTTTTCATCCCCCGCGGCCAGAGTCGGTCCACCAGGATCCGATAGCCATCCTCTTTACTGGCCTCGTCATACAGTCGTTTGCACTGAATCATGTTTTGCTCCTTTTCTCTGCCACGCCCTGTAGCTTCAACGCTAGCACATTCTGCCCACGTATTTTAAGGTGTTGTGATATCAACGAAAGATCGGTAGTCTGAGGCGCCTTATGTTATCTGATATTTGTCTGGCATAAGGATCACTCTATGGAACTCTCTGCGGTAAAAAATACCCTCCGAATTGCGCTGGTCGGCGACTACAATCCTGACGTTCTGGCTCACCAGGCGATCCCTCTGGCCATTGATGATGCCGCAGCGGTGCTGGAGGTTACGGCCGACTACGACTGGCTGGCGACGACTGAATTAACCAGCCCGGAAGACCTGGTCGGCTACGACGCTATCTGGCTGGTGCCGGCAAGCCCGTACAAAAATGCCGACGCCGCGTTTATTGCCGCACGCTACGCCCGCGAAAACAGCGTCCCGTTTCTTGGCACCTGCGGCGGCTTCCAGCATGCATTGATTGAATATGCCCGTAACGTCCTGGGCTGGCAGGATGCGGCCCACGCCGAGACGGATACCGAAGGCCGGATGGTGATTGCCCCGCTGACCTGCTCGCTGGTCGAGCAAAGCGACGCCATTGAACTGCGCGCCAATACCCTGATTGCCAGAGCCTATGGCCGGGAAGAGATCGAAGAGGGTTATCACTGCAATTACGGCGTCTCGCCTGAATTCGCGAAGGAACTGGAGAAGGGCGATATGCGCGTCACCGGCTGGGACGCGCAGGGTGAGATCCGTGCCGTAGAGCTGGTGACGCACCCGTTCTTTATCGCCACGCTGTTCCAGCATGAGCGCGCCGCCCTCGCAGGACGTCCGGCTCCGCTGGTGCAGGCTCTGCTTCGCGCAGCACTGAATTACTGAGTGCCGGCTTAGCCGGGCGTGATCTCCCGGTCACGCCCGGCCAGCATCCCACAGACGGCCATCACTACCGATACCAGCGCGCAGGCCAACAGCGGGATCCGCCAGTCGCCGTTGGCGTCGTGGATTTTGCCCATCAGCGGAGGTCCACAGGCGGCCAGAAGATAGCCCACCGACTGCGCCATCCCGGAAAGGGCCGCAGCCTGATGTGCCGAGCTGGCGCGCAGGCCAATAAACGTCAGGCCGAGGATCATCGTGGCCCCGGATCCAAAGCCAAAAATCAGCGTCCACATCACAGCCAGATCGGGCATAAACCATAGCCCTGCGCTGCTTACCGCACACATCATTGCCGCCAGCCCGGCCACCCCACGCTGATCTTTCAGCCGCAGCAGGATCAGCGGCACTGCAATGCCCGGCGCGGCGGTTGCCAGCTGTAACAGCCCGTGCAGGGATCCGGCTTCGGTTTCGCTATAACCGTGGCTCTGCAGGATCGCCGGCAGCCAGCCAATAATCACATAGTAGATAAGCGAGTTAATCCCCAGAAACAGCGTCACCTGCCAGGCCAACGCCGAGCGCCAGATACCCCGGCTATGTAGCGCCCGCGCGCCGCTCAGGGAGCCTGCAGGGCGCTGGCGCCACTGCGGTAACCACAGAAGCAACGCCAGCAGAGGGAATATCATCAGCATCAACAGCGCACCGTGCCAGCCTGCGCCGCTCAGGGCGACGGGCACCACCAGTGCAGAACCCAGCGCTGCCGCCGCCCCCATCGTCAGGGAGTACGCTCCGGTCAGTTTCGCCACCTGGCCGGGGAAATCGCGTTTGATCAGCCCCGGCAGCAGCACGTTACCCAGCGCAATACCGCAGCCAATCACCGCCGTGCCGCCAAACAGCAGTATGGCGGAGGGCAGGGAGCGCAGGGCAATTCCGGCGATAATTAATAACAGGGCGATAAAAAGGCTGCGCTCCATGCCAATGCGGCGGGCAAGACCGGCCGCCAGGGGCGAGATGAGCGCAAAGGCCAGCAGCGGGAGGGTCGTGAGCAACCCGGTCTGGGCGGTGGTCAGGTCATAATCCGTGCGGATGGCGTCCAGCAGCGGCGCGGCGCCGGTAAAGGTCACCCGCAGCGAGGTGGCGATCATCAGGATGCCGGCGATCAGCAGCGCCCGCTGTTTGCCGGTAGTCGAAAGGGCTATGGTCATTGTTATCTCTTACCTCGAATTGAGGCTAAAGGATACGCATTTTCAGGAAGGTTGAAATCAAGCTAAAATGACAGATTATCGCTAACATCGGACAACATAATGCCTGGACTCGGTCTTGAAGGTTACGATCCCGACAGTCAGCATGACCCAGCGGTGGCATTTCACGTGCGGGTGGTGGCAGATGAGCAGCGTATCGAGGAACATCAACACCGCAAGGGGCAGTTGATCCTCGCCCTGCACGGCGCGATCACCTGCGAAGTGGAGAATGCCATGTGGATGGTGCCCCCTCAGTATGCGGTCTGGGTCCCCGGACAGCTGCCGCACAGCAATAAGGCCACACCCAGCGCCCGGCTCTGTTTTTTGTTTATCGAGCCCGGGGCTGTATCGCTGCCGGATCGTTGCTGCACGCTAAAAATTTCACCGCTGGTACGGGAGTTGATCCTGACCCTGGCAGCGCGCAGCCCAGGACAACAGGATCCTGCCACCCGACGGCTGGTTGAGGTGCTGTTTGATGAACTGCCCCGCCAGCCCGAGGAGCAGCTGCAGCTCCCGGTCTCCTCGCATCCTAAAATTCGTCTGATGAGTGACACCATGGCCGCCTCCCCGGCGGAATGGCAGACGCTACACCAGTGGGCGCACCATTTTGCAATGAGCGAGCGCAACCTTGCCCGGCTGGTGGTCAGTGAAACCGGGCTCAACTTTCGCCGCTGGCGGCATCAGCTTCAGCTGATCGTGGCCCTGCAGGGATTGATCCGCGGCCAGTCGGTGCAGCAGGTGGCCCATGCTCTGGGTTATGACTCCACCACGGCGTTTATCACCATGTTCAAAAAGGGGCTGGGGCAGACTCCGGCGCGGTATATCGCCAGCCTGGCTACGACTTACCGATAAACAGCGATACCAGCCCGGCGGCAATCAGCGGGCCGACCGGCACGCCGCGGAACAGCGCCACCCCCAGCACCGTGCCCACCAGCAGTCCGGCCACCAGCGTGGGCTGGGAGCTCATCAGCGTGACGCCGCGCCCGCCCAGCCACGACACAAACACGCCCACGGCGATGGCAATCAAGGATTTCCAGTTCATGAAGGCGTGGATCAGCGTTGAGGCTGGCAGAGTGCCGCTGGCAATCGGCGCCATCACGCCGATGGTGAGGATAATAATCCCGACGGTCAGACCTTGCTTTTCAATCCACGGGAAAAAACCGCTCAATGGCGTCACCCGGACGATGATCAGCACCAGAATTGAAATTGCTACCGTGGTGTTGTGGCTGACAAAGCCCAGCGCCGCCAGGCCCAGAAGAATGAGCAGAGTAGGGTCGAACATGTTGTATTCCTTGCCAAAATAAAAAAGTAAGCCTGCTTACTTTACCCGCTCGCAGGTAGGTAAAAAGCGTTTTTAACAAAAAATATTCTGATTTGGGCTATTGCCTGAAAGGGGATGACGGGACGCTGCGGCCCCGCTTTTTCCACGATAAACAGGTTTTATTTCGTCGACATTTTTTAAAGATAATTGGAAACAATCATTCCGTAGATTTATTAGTAGGCGTCTATATAATATTTTAATTCGCTGACATTTTTTGAGATTTAATCAATTATGATTTTTGTTGTTATTAATCTGTTACTCTGGAGTTTCTGTGAACAGAAAGTTTAAAGAGATTGACGAAACCGTACGCGGTCTGAACCAGTCAACGGATGCACATTTCAAATGGTTAGTAAAACTTTTGCGTTTTATCGACAGTCGTAATGTAGATTTACCGGAAGTTTCCAGTGAGGAAGCTCATCTGCATTGCGAGTTTGGTCACTGGCTTAATACCCGGTTACTGGAAGAGCGAGAAGACACAAACTTTTTACTGGATATTAACAAAAAACATATTCATGTTCATCAGGCTTGCCGGCGTTTAATTTCTGCTATTGAACAGCAGCGTCAGCGTAATGAGGATTTTGATCTCTTCGAACAATCGTTGCTGGCGTTCACCGATGCCCTGACCCTCTATAAAGTACACCTGCTGCAGCTGCGTACCAGCTATGACGCCCTGACAGGCCTGCCGCTGCGCCGCATCCTCGATGAGTCGTTCGGCAGCATGAATAAAGAGCTGGGCGCCAGTGGCCTCTATTTATTATTACTGGATATCGATCACTTTAAAAAAGTGAATGATAATTACGGTCATCTGAACGGGGATATTGTTTTGCGTTCACTGGCCCTGAATATCAGTAATAATATCCGGCGCTCTGAGTCGATGTATCGTTATGGAGGAGAAGAGTTTATTGTTTTACTCCATGCCACCCACGACGATGAAGCGGTCATTATTGCCGAGCGCCTGCGCCGCGACATTGCCCGGCTGGAAACCATTGCCGGTGAGCACATTATTCGTATTACTTTTACCGGTGGATTAACGCGTATTCATCAGGGGGAGGTGCTTCGGGAAGTACTGGAGCGGGCGGATATCGCGTTATATACCGGCAAAAAAAGCGGCCGTAATTGTACCCAGCTGATTAACCGGGAGCTCGAAACGCAGAAGTTTTGTGATTAACTAAAATACACCAGTTATTTTAAACTGGTGTATTTATTTCTGGGGCCAGACATTCATCCACATCCATTTCGGCATTATGACAATTTCCAACCCATTTCTGCTCCTCTCATTCTCTTTGACCGCCGGTCAGTGACCGGCGGTGGGGTTAGCTATTGCTGGTGGCAGATTGCTTGTGGAACAGCTCTCTGAATACCGGATAGATATCGTCCTGGTCGCGAATGTGCTGCATCGCGAAGTTATCAAACATGGATTGCAGATGTTCATACTCACGCCACAGCGTCTGGTGGGCGCGGCGGGTGATCTCGATATAGCTGTAGTAACGCACTACCGGAAGCAGTTTTTTCGCCAGAATTTCATGGCATAGCGGCGAATCATCCGCCCAGTTATCGCCATCCGACGCCTGCGCCGCATAGATGTTCCACTGCGCCGGGTCGTAGCGCTCCTTCACCACCTCATCCATCAGCTTCAGGGCGCTGGAAACAATGGTGCCGCCCGTCTCCTGCGAGTAGAAGAACTCATGTTCATCCACCTCTTTCGCCTGGGTGTGGTGGCGAATATAGACCACTTCCACGTTCTTATAGGTTCGGCTCAGGAACAGATAGAGCAGAATATAAAAGCGCTTGGCCATATCTTTGGTGGCCTGATCCATTGAGCCGGAGACGTCCATCAGGCAGAACATCACCGCCTGGCTGGAGGGTTCCGCACGTTTCTCGTAATTCTTGTAACGCAGGTCAAAGGTATCGATAAAGGGCACGCGCTCAATTTTGGCGCGCAGTTCGGCAATCTCTTTGCGCAAACGCTCCTCTTCCAGCAGCTGCGCGGGCTCGCTGTTGGTCACGCTATCCAGGCTGGCTTCAAGCTCGCGAAGCTCACGTTTTTTTCCCGCCGTCATGGCGGTGCGGCGCGCCAGCGAGTTCTGTAACGAACGCACCACGCTAATGTTGGCCGGCACGCCGTTGGCGGTAAAACCGGCCCGGTGCGTTTTATACTCATTCAACTGACGGTGCTGATTTTTCTTCAGATTCGGCAGGGCCAAATCCTCAAACAGCAGATCCAGATACTCATCCTTGGAGATCTGGAAGACAAACTCGTCCTGACCTTCCCCGTCCGGGCTGGCCTGGCCCTGACCACTGCCGCCTCCGCCGCCACCCCCGCCTTGCGGGCGTTCGATGCGGTCGTTCTGGATGAAATGGTCGTTACCGGGATGAACGCGATGGCGCAAACCGCCGCGTCCCTGATGGAACATCGGTTCGCTAATGTCGTCCGTCGGAATAGAAACGGACTCCCCACTGTCTACGTCGGTCACCGAACGCTTATTAATGGCCTCGGAGATCGACTGTTTGATTTGCGCTTTATAACGGCGCAAGAAGCGCTGGCGATTCACCGTGCTCTTGTTTTTACCGTTAAGACGCCGGTCAATAAACCAGGTCATATGCCCCCCGTACTGCATTTGCCAACTTTCAGTGCCCGTAAGTGCCGGATGGCGCTGACGCTTATCCGGCCTACGGAACATTGTAGTAGGCCCGGCAAGCAACGCGCCGCCGGGCTTTTCGGGCTATTAAGACGATTTACGCACGCGCAGGTACCATTCGCAGAGCAGGCGAACCTGTTTGCGGGTGTAACCTTTCTCCATCATGCGGTCGACAAAATCGTCGTGCTTTTTCTGCTCGTCGGTTGAGGTTTTGGCATTAAAGGAAATGACCGGCAACAGCTCCTCGGTATTGGAGAACATTTTCTTCTCAATAACCGTGCGCAGTTTTTCGTAGCTGGTCCAGTTCGGATTACGTCCGCTGAAGTTCGCTCTGGCGCGCAGCACAAAGTTGACGATCTCATTTCGGAAGTCTTTCGGATTACTGATCCCGGCGGGCTTCTCGATTTTTTCCAGTTCCGCATTCAGTGACTCGCGGTCAAACAGCTGGCCGGTATCCGGGTCACGATACTCCTGATCCTGGATCCAGAAGTCAGCATAGGTAACGTAGCGGTCAAAAATGTTCTGCCCGTACTCGGAGTAGGATTCCAGGTAGGCGGTCTGGATCTCTTTGCCAATGAACTCGGCGTATTTCGGGATCAGATAGCCTTTCAGGAACTCCAGATAACGTTCAGCCTGCTCCTGCGGGAACTGTTCACGCTCAATTTGCTGCTCCAGGACGTAGAACAGATGTACCGGGTTAGCGGCCACTTCAGCATGGTCAAAGTTGAACACGCGGGAGAGGATTTTGAACGCAAAGCGCGTGGAGAGACCGTTCATCCCTTCATCCACACCGGCGTAATCGCGATACTCTTGGTAGGACTTCGCTTTCGGGTCGGTATCTTTCAGGCTTTCACCGTCATAGACGCGCATTTTCGAGTAGATGCTGGAGTTTTCTGGTTCTTTCAGGCGCGACAGAATTGAGAAGCGCGACAGCGTTTCCAGGGTTCCCGGGGCGCATGGGGCGTGAACCAGCTCACTGTGGTTCAGCAGTTTTTCGTAAATCTTGATCTCTTCGGAGATCCGCAGGCAGTAAGGCACTTTGACGATATAAACACGGTCAAGGAAGGCCTCGTTGTTTTTGTTGTTTCGGAAGGTAACCCATTCCGATTCGTTGGAGTGCGCCAGAATAATGCCGTTAAACGGCAGGGCGGAGATCCCTTCCGTACCGTTGTAGTTACCCTCCTGGGTTGCGGTCAGCAGCGGATGCAGCACCTTAATCGGCGCTTTAAACATCTCGACGAACTCCATAATCCCCTGGTTGGCGCGGCACAGCGCACCGGAATAACCGTAAGCATCAGGATCGTTTTGCGCGTGGTTTTCCAGTTTACGGATGTCCACTTTACCTACCAGCGCAGAGATATCCTGGTTGTTCTCGTCACCCGGTTCGGTTTTAGCAATCGCAATCTGTTCCAGAATGGAAGGCCAGGCTTTCACCACGCGGAATTTGGTAATGTCGCCGCCAAATTCATGCAGGCGCTTCGCGGCCCACGGCGACATAATAGTGCCGAGATAGCGACGAGGAATGCCGTACTCTTTATCCAGAATCTGCGCATCTTCCTGCGGGTTAAACAGGCACAGCGGATGGTCGTTGACCGGGCTGCGTTCGCCGTTGGCGCTGAGCACGTAAATCGGTACACGCTGCATCAACGCTTTCAGCCGTTCAGCCAGCGAGGATTTACCACCGCCGACGGGACCCAGCAGATACAGGATCTGTTTCTTCTCTTCCAGACCCTGAGCAGCGTGCTTCAGGTAGGAAACAATCTGCTCGATGGCATCTTCCATGCCGTAAAATTCTTCAAACGCAGGATATCGGGCGACGACCCGATTCGAAAACAGACGGGAAAGCCGTGGCTCCTGGGCAGTATCAACCATATTCGGCTCACCAATAGCCATCAATAGTCGTTCTGCCGCATTGGCATAGGCACTGCGATCTTGCCGACAAATGGTAAGAAACTCCTGCAGTGTGAACTCTTCGTCCTTGGCAGCTTCATAGCGCTGGCGATAGTGATCGAATATATTCATGGCATGCCGTCCTTTCGTTTTTTAGCACAGGAAAAGAGCCGTTCATATGAATAGTAGAGGCTCCCGGAAGCGGGATCCGTTGCACCTCACTGCCAGAGCAGCAACCCGTGTGCCAGGTCGGGCGCTAAAACCGCGGGGTGATTCGGTATTCAGCTTCTTAAAATTAAGCGTAGATGGCATTTGCAAAACTTGCCTGCACGCAAAATCTAATTTCAATGACATATCAATAACTCATCCAGAAATTCAGCCAAATCCTGTCAGACAAAGAGACTTCCTTCACTGAACGGTAATCTGGCTGACAGCGTTCCGTCATTTGCCGCAAACAAAATAATGGGTTAATCAAATTGATTAGCTGACAAAAAATTTTGAGAAATGGGGGGAATGACGGTTACACTTCACCCGCTGATTATTTGACTACAGGAAAGAATGGATTGTGACCAAACTCAAACTTCTGGCACTGGGGATTATCGTTGCCACCTCAGTGAGTACAGCATACGCGGAAAATCAGTGGTCAGTTGGTGCTGGTGTCGGCGTAATCAATAGCCCTTATAAACAATATGACCGTGATTTCTATCCGGTTCCGGTTGTCACTTATGAAGGGGATAATTTCTGGTTCCGCGGGCTGGGCGGTGGCTACTATCTTTGGAACGACCAGACCGACAAACTCTCCGTCATGGCCTACTACGACCCAACGCACTTCAAGCCAGGCGATAGCGACAACTACCAGCTTCGTCAGCTCGATAAACGTAAGAGCACCATGATGGCGGGGGTTTCCTGGGTCCATAACACCGAATACGGTTTCCTGCGCACCGCCCTGGCTGGCGATACGCTTGATAACAGTAATGGCTATATCTGGGATCTGGCGTGGTTGTACCGTTACACCAATGGCGGGCTGACGCTGACTCCGGGCATCGGTCTGGAATACCACAGCGAAAACTACAACGACTACTATTATGGCGTGTCCCATAAAGAGTCCCGTCGCAGCGGCCTGAACAGCTATGACGCAGATGATGGCTGGAACCCGTACCTGGAACTGACTGCCAGCTATAAATTTGCTCCTGACTGGAACGTCTACGCCACGGGGCGTTATAACCGCCTGAGCGACGAAGTGAAGGACAGTCCGATGGTCGATAAGTCCTGGACGGGGCTGATGTCGGTGGGTCTGACCTGGAGTTTCTGATTGTGCATTTTTACTGTGCAATTTGTGCATCACAACGGGGCTCTTGAGCCCCGTTTGTTTTAGGGTGGTGCAGATAAACAGGAGAATGTGATGAGCGAAAAAACCGTTAACTTTGGCAACAACATCGTCCTTCCGGCCATTGGCCAGGGTACCTGGTACATGGGCGAAAAAGCGAGCCAGCGCCGCCAGGAAGTGGACGCCCTGCGGGCTGGCATTGAGCGCGGGCTGACGCTGATTGATACCGCCGAGATGTATGCCGACGGCGGCGCGGAAAAGGTGGTCGGCGAGGCGATCAAAGGCCTGCGCGACGAGGTGTTTCTGGTCTCCAAAGTCTACCCGTGGAATGCCGGAGGGCACAAAGGGATAGCCGCCTGCGAAGCCAGCCTGCGCCGTCTCGGCACCGAGTATATTGACCTTTATCTGCTGCACTGGCGCGGGAATTACGCCCTGGATGAGACCGTCCGACTAATGGAGACGCTGCAACAGCAGGGGAAAATTGGCCGCTGGGGCGTCTCGAACCTCGACTATGCGGATATGCAGGAGCTTTGGCAGGTGCCAGGCGGACAGGCCTGCGCGGCCAATCAGGTGCTGTACCATCTGGCCTCGCGCGGTATCGAATATGACCTGCTGCCATGGTGTCAGCAGCAGTCGATGCCGGTGATGGCCTATTGCCCGCTGGCGCAGGCCGGGCGGCTACGCTCAGGGCTGTTCAATCATCCGGTAGTGAATGCGATAGCGCAGGAGTACCAGATCACGGCGGCGCAGGTTCTGCTGGCGTGGGTGATAAGTCATCGCGGGGTCGTGGCTATCCCGAAAGCGTCATCCATTAAGCATGTGGAAGAGAATGCGGGCGCGCTGGGCATTTCGCTCTCTGCGGAGGCGTTAAAGCAGCTGGATGCGGCCTTCCCGGCGCCTGAACAGAAAACGGCGTTAGACATGGTGTGAAGTGAGCGTAATGCCCTCTCAACATGGAGAGGGCAAGGGTAGGGGATTAACGCTTCACAATGTGAATCGTCTGTCCCAGACGGGAAGGTTTCTCTTCCGTCGCGGTTTGCGGTTCGCTGACGCAGGCGGTTTCCACGCAAACAAAGGTCTTATATCCGTCGTCCGGAACGTCGCCCATGCTCACTGACAGCGCCGGGCCCGGGTTCCAGCCCACCACGTTGCTGTGATGATGATGGATCACTTCAATCGCGCGATTCAGCACGGTATCTTCAATGACGCTGCAGGCTTCCGGGTTCAGGTAGACGCGGTCAGTACGATCCGGGAATGTCTGTGAGCCGTCGTTGAGTTTGCCCTCTTTCGCATTATCCACTTTGTCGATAAAGCTATCGCCGAGGCCGTTCACCGTTACGGCAGCGATATCGCCGACGTTGAAGTAGGTGTGCAGGGCAGAGGTGGTCTCAAATTCACCGTGCGCTTCCAGCTCGATCTCGCAGGTTTTACCTAACTTGAAGCGGGCGTACAGGGTGAAGTCGTGCGGCCACAGTTTGCGGGTCTCGTCGTCGCTTTGCAGTTCAAAGGTCAGCACCACGCCGGATTCATCTTCGTTATGGGCTTTCAGCGTCCACGGCAGGTTGCGGGCAAAACCGTGCGACGGCAGGCCCTGTTCGGTAGCCGGGCCAAACCACGGCCAGCAGATTGGTACGCCGCCGCGGATTGCCGCCCCTTTTTTAAAGGAGGTGATGTCGCTCAGCCACAACGCTTCCACTTCACCTTCTGGCTGCCAGGAGAGCAGATGCGCGCCCTGGAGGGCGACAGAAGCCTTAACCTGCGGATGTTCAATCACGATGACTTCGACATCATCAATCTGACGGCGGGAAAGCACAGGGGTAAGTTGTTCGACTACCGGAAGTGCAAAAATTGTTTTAATCATTACGCAATCCTCTGTCTCTAATGCCATAAAAAAAGGCGACCGAGGTCGCCTTTTTGGATCAGTTTCTCATCTCAACTTATTTGGAGATGTGAGCGATCAGGTCCAGAACTTTGTTAGAGTAACCGGTTTCGTTGTCGTACCAGGAAACCAGTTTCACGAAGTTGTCGTTCAGTGCGATACCTGCTTTAGCATCGAACACGGAAGTGCACACTTCGCCGTTGAAATCGGTAGAAACAACGTCGTCTTCGGTGTAACCCAGAACGCCTTTCATTGCGCCTTCAGAAGCCGCTTTGATTGCTTTCTTGATTTCTTCGTAGCTTGCTGCTTTTTCCAGACGAACGGTCAGGTCAACAACAGATACGTTAGGAGTAGGAACACGGAACGCCATACCAGTCAGTTTGCCGTTCAGCTCTGGCAGAACTACGCCAACTGCTTTAGCAGCACCGGTAGAAGAAGGGATGATGTTCTGAGCTGCGCCGCGGCCGCCGCGCCAGTCTTTATGAGACGGGCCATCAACAGTTTTCTGAGTAGCGGTGGTAGCGTGAACGGTGGTCATCAGGCCTTCAACGATACCGAAGTTGTCGTTGATAACTTTAGCCAGTGGCGCCAGGCAGTTGGTGGTGCAGGATGCGTTAGAAACGATGTCCTGGCCAGCATACTTCTCGAAGTTAGCGCCTTTAACGAACATTGGGGTGTTGTCTTTAGAAGGACCAGTCAGAACAACTTTTTTGGCGCCAGCAGTGATGTGCTTACGCGCAGTTTCGTCGGTCAGGAAGATACCGGTTGCTTCAGCAACAACGTCAACACCGATTTCGTTCCACTTCAGGTTAGCTGGATCTTTTTCAGCAGTAACACGGATGGTTTTGCCGTTGACAACCAGGTGGCCGTCTTTCACTTCAACGGTGCCGTTGAAACGACCGTGAGTTGAGTCGTACTTCAGCATGTACGCCATGTATTCAGCGTCTAACAGATCGTTGATACCAACGATTTCGATGTCAGAACGTTCCTGAGCAGCACGGAAAACAATACGGCCGATACGGCCAAAACCGTTGATACCTACTTTGATAGTCATATATTCCACCAGCTATTTGTTAGTGAATAAAAGGTTGCGTGTAAAATTACAAAAACCTTACGCAGCGTCAAGCGGAATCGTGTCAATCATTGCGACAAATCAATCCTTCGCACTACCTTTGCTCGATTGACCCACCTCACATTCCCTTGGAGCTTGCACCCATATGGGGCCTGCGCACGGAATTTTAAAGGGCTGACCACATAAAAACGTGGAGTAGATCACATTTGTCTGAGTGCCTCTACGCAACGAGTAAGTTTAGAACAAAAGTTCATACTTCAGTGTTAATGTTTTGTTAGAATCGAGGGTAAAAGTTGTCTGTTTCAACTGCGAGATGTAAGCCTATGTCGAATCAACAAAACCCCGATGAACTGAAAAAAAACCTCACAGAAATGCAGTTCTACGTGACGCAAAACCACGGTACGGAACCGCCGTTTACCGGGCGTCTGCTGCATAACAAACGGGATGGTGTCTACCACTGCCTGGTGTGTGACGCTGCGCTGTTTAACTCCCAAAGCAAATACGATTCTGGCTGCGGTTGGCCAAGCTTTTATGAACCGGTAAGTGAAGAGGCCATTCACTATCTGAAGGACTTCAGCCATGGTATGGAGCGCATTGAGATTCGCTGTGGAAACTGTGACGCCCATCTCGGTCACGTCTTCCCGGATGGCCCACAGCCGACAGGCGAGCGTTTTTGCGTCAATTCCGCCTCATTAAGCTTCACTGATGACCAGAATGGCGACCAGACGAAAGGCTGAAAAATCGATTCAGCAAATTATTCCTTCGGAGCCGGATTTAACATGAATATTGAAGAGATGATTAAGGGCATGACGCCGGAAGTGTATCAGCGTCTGGTCACGGCAGTGGAGCTAGGGAAATGGGCCGATGGCGTGGCGTTGACCGCCGAGCAGAAAGAGAACTGTCTGCAGTTAGTGATGCTGTGGCAGGCGCGCAATAATACCGATGCGCAGCACATGACCATCGACACCCAGGGTCAGATGGTGATGAAGAGTAAGCAACAGCTGAAAGAGGATTTTGGCATCGCGCCAAAATCGATCGCGACGCTGAAAATGCAGTAACCATGCGGGCTAATGCCCTCTCCCGCAGGGAGAGGGCTAATTTTTACTTAATCCCCAGCGACTCGGCTAACTGCTTCGCCAGCTGGTTGTTGTCATCCGCGCCGTACTCCCAGAACATCGCCCCGGCCAGACCTTTCTCTTTGATGTACTCCGCTTTGATGGTCACCGACCGCGGGTTTTCGTACGACAGGGCAAACAGCGCCTTGCCATCATCACCCTTAACCGACAGCCACGGCACTTTGGCCTGGTCGTCCCACTGCTCGGTAAAGCGTTTTTGCGGATCGTTTAATAACGTCTTCACGATATCGTTGTACTTCACATAGGTGTCTTTGGTCAGATCGTAGCCCAGCGATTTGAACAGCTCGATCTGCTGTGCGCCGAAATAAGGCTGAGTCGCGGGGTTTTTTTGCGCATCCGGCTTGCTCCAGTCGATGCCAGGCTCAACGGCACGCTTGGGTACCCGGCCATAGAAACCGATACCCAGGTTCATCTGCTGCGGCTTCAGCCCGGCGGCCAGATAGTTGTTCACCACGAAATCCACGCTGTATTTATCCGCGGCGGCTACGGTGGGCCAGGCGCTGGAGTCATACAAGTTGGCGTTGAAGTACTGGGTGCCGTACGCCATGTCGTAGGTCATCAGGTTGATGTAATCAAGTAACGGCGCAACCGCTTTGACGTCTACCCAACTTTTCGGGCTCTCCACATTGGCACCGACGGCGATGGTCACCAGTTTTTTATCCCCGAATGCAGCACGCAACTCTTTCAGCAGGGCAGTAAAGTTATCCCGGTCCTCAGGCTTGCTGGCGACCAGTCCCCATGCGCCGTTAACCGGGAACTCCCAGTCGAGGTCAATCCCGTCGAGACCGTATTTATCGACAATTTCCTGAGCTGAGCGGATGAACACGGCTCGAGTCTCTTTGGTCGATGCCGCCCCCGAGAAGCCACGCGCCCCCCAGCCACCCACGGAGAGCAGCACCTTGAGGTCAGGGTTTTGTTTGCGCAGGACTGGGAGTAAAGCCAGATCGGCGGCGACTTTTGGGGAGAGCCAGATTTGATGCAGTTTGTTCGGATCTTTTAGCGCCGGGTTGGTTTCGTCTTTCTCGTCGTTATAGATAAGGCCAAACGAGTAGTTAAGGTGGGTGATCTGACGCACATCGAGTTTGTTGATATCCCCGCCCGGTCCGGCGGTGACGTCGCCACCCCCGTTAAAATAGCCCACCGACATCAGGGAGCTGGCGGAAGCAACGGACGCGCAGAGCAGGGGTAAAGCTGCCAGCAAAGGCAAACGTTTCATAGCAATTCCTCTTCAATTTTGACGGTAAAAAAACAAGCACGCCACGTAATGGCGTGGCGAAAAAAGTGCCAAAAAAGAATAGCATTGCCGCCTCGCTGAGAGTGCGAGGCAGTTCACCTTATGGGACTTAATAAGAATTGTGCCCGGCGGCGCTGCGCTTGCACGGGCCTACGGGGGGGCGGGGTTTTGCCCGGCGGCGCTGCGCTTGCACGGGCCTACGGGGGCGGGGTTTTGCCCGGCGGCGCTGCGCTTGCACGGGCCTACGGTGGGCGGGGTTTTGCCCGGCGGCGCTGCGCTTGCACGGGCCTACGGTGGGCGGGGTTTTGCCCGACGGCGCTGACGCTTGCACGGGCCTACGGGGGGCGGGGTTTTGCCCGGCGGCGCTGACGCTTGCACGGGCCTGCGGGTTTTGTAGGCCGGGTAAGGCGTAGCCGCCACCCGGCATAAGGCTATCAGGCCTGCGTCTCCTGCCAGTCTGCCAGCGTATAAAGCGTGGCGCCTTCCGCCGCCATATCCATAAACGCCTGGGCGCTGTCCTGGCGCTGAATGTTGACCCCACGACAGCCGTCGGTGATCACGTTCACCCGGTAGCCCAGCTGTAACGCATCCAGCACGGTAAATTTGACGCAGTAATCGGTCGCCAACCCCATCACGATTAGCTCCACGATTTCGTGATGGCGCAGCCACTGATCCAGCCCGGTTTTCTGCCGGTGGCCGTTATCAAAGAAGGCGCTGTAGCTGTCGATGTTCGGGTTTTCCCCTTTCTGGAAAATGGCGTCAATGGCTTTGCTGTTGAGCAGGGGATGCAGCTCTGCGCCTTCGGTGTGCTGCACACAGTGATCGGGCCAGAAGGTTTGCGGCAGGCCATCCAGTTCGCCCTGAGTGAAGGGCTCGACGCTGTGCTGGCTGGCAAAGCTGCCGTGATCTGCCGGATGCCAGTCCTGGCTGGCCACCACCGCTTCGCCGCGGGCTTTACACCACTCGATCAGGGCGTTGGCAACGTCTACCGTGCTGTCGCCTTCGGCCACCGCCAGCGCGCCGCCGGCGCAAAAATCATTCTGTAAATCCACCAGTAACAGGGCACGTTGTTTCATGCTCACTCCTTATTCGTCTGGCGTCAGTTCGCCACGCAAGTTTTGCATCATCGCCGTACGAATCGACTGCACGTCCAGATCCTGACTCAGTAAGTAGTGAAGTTTAGTCAGGGTGGCTTCTACCGTCATGTCGAATCCGCTCACGACCCCCGCCTGCGCCAGGGCGTTACCGGTGGCATAGCCGCCCATGTTCACCTTGCCGGACATGCACTGGGTCAGGTTTACCACCACGATGCCGCGGCTGCTCGCTTCCTGAAGCTCCTTCAGAAACTCGCCGTTTTGCGGGGCGTTGCCCACGCCGTAGGAGCGCAGGATCAGCGCTTTTACCGGCTGACGCAGGAAATTACGCACCACATCGGCGGAGATACCCGGATAAATGGTCACCACGCCAATCGGCTGCGGCGTAATCGGGTGCACCACCAGCTCGCCGGAAGTATGCGGCGCGGGCGGGGTACCGAGGCGGCGGATATGGATCCCGGCTTCCAGCAGCGGAGAGAGATTGGGTGAGGCAAAAGCATCAAAGCCGTCCGCATGCGCTTTGGTGGTGCGATTGCCGCGATACAGGCGGTTGTTGAAGAACAGGCTCACTTCATTAATCGGGAAGTTGGCCGCCACGTACAGCGAGTTAAGCAGGTTGATCTGCCCGTCGGAACGCAGCTCCGCCAGCGGGATCTGCGAGCCGGTGACGATCACCGGTTTGCTGAGGTTTTCCAGCATGAAGGAGAGGGCCGAGGCGGTAAACGCCATGGTGTCGGTGCCGTGCAGGATCACGAAGCCATCATATTGATCGTAGTGCGCCTTGATGTCGTCGGCGATATGTTGCCAGTCTTCCGGGGTCATGTCGGAAGAGTCCATCAGCGGATCGTACTCGTGGATGGTGAAGTCCGGCATCTCCGGGCGGTGGAACTCAGGCATTAACGCCAGCTGGCGCTGCAGATGACCCGAAACCGGGATATAGCCATTTTCCGAGCGCTGCATACCGATGGTACCGCCGGTATAGGCTACATAGATTGATTTCTTTTGCATGATGTAATGTTCTTGGGCTTCAAAGAAAAATCCCCTCTTCGCAGAAGAGGGGATGGGGATTAACGTACGTTAGCGCAGGTGAGGCAGAACGCGTAGCGGTTTTGCGGATCGTTAAAGGCGGCCAGCTTGTCGCCCTCCGCTTTAACTGCCTTCGCCGCCGAGGCGACCGGCGCCGGCAGATATGCCTGCAGCGCGTCCGGCAGCATGGCTTTGACCGAGCCGGAGAAGCTGTCCATCACCAAATCGATGAAGGTCGGCTCATCCTGATAGAAGTCGATATGCCACTGCTTCAGCTTCGCCAGTTCGGCAGCCTTGGCCACGGCGTCATCGAAATCGCCCAGGTTATCCACCAGCCCGTTGGATTTCGCATCCTGGCCGGTCCAGACGTGGCCCTGGGCAATCTGGTCGATCTGCGCCGGGGTCTGCTTACGGGAGTCGGCCACCAGGCTGATAAAGCGCTTATAGCCGTTCTCAATGCTGAGCTGCATCATCTGTGACACTTCCGGCGGCAGTGCTTTGGTGATGGCAATATCCGCCAGCGGCGAGGTCGCCACGCCGTCGGTATGCACGCCCAGATAGTCGAGGCTGTTCTCTACGGTGTTAATGACGCCGAAGATGCCGATGGAGCCGGTCAGGGTGCTTGGGTTCGCCACGATGTAGTTCGCCGGGGTCGAGATCCAGTAACCACCGGATGCCGCCATGCCGCCCATGGAGACCACCACCGGTTTACCGGCGGCGCGGGCCGCTGACAGTTCCGCGCGGATCACTTCCGATGCGCTGACGCTGCCGCCCGGGCTGTTCACCCGCAGGACAATGGCTTTCACTTTCGGATCGAGACGCGCATCGCGGATTTGCGCGGCGGTGGTATCACCCCCGACGTTGCCCGGCGTCTCTTCGCCATCCATGATCGCCCCGTTAGCGAAGACCACGGCAATGCTGTCACCGGTATCGGCCGGTTTTTTCGCCTGATAATCATAGAAGCTGATGGCGCTGTAGTTCTTGTCCTCTTTGCTCCAGCCGAACTGCTTAGTCAGGGACTTTTCAATTTCGGCGCTGGAGCCCAGGGCATCCACCAGCTTGCTGTTCAGCGCATACTTCGCGGTATCGCCATCGACTTTACGCAGCCCATCCAGCACGCCCTGCGCACCCGGGAAGACCTGCTCCGGAGCGATCTGGCGGTTGGCGGCGACGGTGGCGAGATAGTGCTGCCACAGCTCGCCAATCCAGCGGCTATCCGCTTCACGGGCGGCAGGAGACATATCGTCGCGGATAAACGGCTCTACGGCAGATTTATAGGTCCCGACGCGGAAGACGTGGGTCGTGACTTTCAGCTTATCGAGCAGCGATTTGTAATAGAGGCCATTGGTGGCGAAACCGTGCAGATCGACGGTGCCCTGCGGCGAAAGCCACACTTTATTGGCAAAGCTTGCCAGATAGTACTGCCCCTGGCTGTAGTTATCGCCCACCGCAATCACCGGTTTGCCGCTGTCGCGGAACTCACGCAGCGCTTTACCGATGTACTGCATGGAAGGCTGATCCGCTCCGGCAAAGTTCTTCAGATCCAGCACGATGCCGGTGATGTTGCGGTCATCCTTTGCCTGACGAATAGCATCGACGATATCAAACAGCGAGTTTTCCTGCAGACGGTCGCTGCTGGCGCCAAACAGCTGGCGGCCCAGTACCCCAAGACGGTTGCTGGTGGAGGGCTTATCGACCACGACCCCTGCGATATCCAGCAGCAGCGCGCCGCGCCCGGCGCTCTGAGCCTGGTTGTTGGCGCTGAGGTGCATCCACACGCCCACGCAAACCATCAGAATAAGGATGAAGAAAATGTTCATCACCAGATTTCGGACGAAATTCAGCAGACGCCACGTCCATTTAAAAAAGCCGGCAAACAGTCGCCAGAGGGTTCGCATGTATTCTCCCTGTCCAGATAATTACCTTCCCGTCGCCACTGGACGGTGTTGTCGGGCTATCGTAATGACCCGACCGTCACTTGTCAGCAGGAATCGCCTGCCACGCTGTAACAAAATCTGCCGTCGTGTTAATTTTGAGTAAATTTCAAGACAGGAGTAACCCCATGGATGCACTCGAACTGCTTGTTAACCGCCGAAGCGCGGCGCGTCTGACCGAGCCCGCCCCGGCAGGCGAACAGCTGGACAACATTCTTCGCGCCGGGATGCGCGCCCCGGATCACGGCACCTTACAGCCGTGGCACTTCTTTATCATAGAGGGTGAAGGACGCGAGCGCTTCAGTACCCTGCTGGAGAAAGGGGCCGTGGCCGCCGGACAGGATGAAAAGGCGATTGAGAAAGCCCGCAACGCGCCGTTCCGCGCGCCGATGATTATCGCCGTGGTCGCCAAATGCCAGCCGCAGCACAAAGTGCCGGTGTGGGAGCAGGAGATGTCTGCCGGCTGTGCGGTAATGGCTATGCAGATGGCTGCCGTCGCCCAGGGTTACAACGGTATCTGGCGCAGTGGCGCGTTAACCGACAGCCAGGTTGTCCGCGAAGGCCTGGGCTGCGGCGCACACGACAAAATCGTCGGTTTCCTCTATCTGGGTACTCCGCAGCTGAAAGCCTCGACCACCGTCTCCGTGCCCGACACCGGGCCGTTTGTCACTCATTTCTGATCCCCGGTGCAAAAACTGTCTGGATCCTGAACAACTGCCGCAGAATTCAGACAGTCATACTTATCACTTAATGGAATGAGCGCTAACATAGTGCAATTGTAATGAAAGGAGATTGTCATGAGCGAGCAAGCCATTCGTTTAACGCAATACAGCCATGGAGCCGGTTGCGGTTGTAAAATTTCCCCCAAAGTGCTGGAAACCATTCTGCATAGCGAGCAGGCGAAGTTTGTCGACCCGAACCTGCTTGTGGGTAACGAAACCCGCGACGATGCCGCGGTCTACGATTTAGGTAACGGCACCAGCGTTATCAGCACCACCGATTTCTTTATGCCGATCGTCGATAACCCGTACGACTTTGGACGCATTGCCGCCACCAACGCTATCAGCGACATCTTCGCCATGGGCGGAAAGCCGATCATGGCGATTGCGATCCTCGGCTGGCCAATTAATACCCTGGCCCCGGAGATCGCCCGCGAGGTGATCGAGGGTGGACGCTTCGCCTGCCAGCAGGCGGGGATCGCCCTGGCGGGTGGCCACTCTATTGATGCCCCGGAGCCCATTTTCGGCCTGGCGGTCACCGGTGTGGTACCGACGGAACGCGTTAAACGCAACAGCACCGCCGAAGCGGGCTGCAAGCTGTTCCTCACCAAGCCGCTGGGCATTGGCGTGCTCACCACCGCCGAGAAAAAATCCCTGCTGCAGCCGGAGCACAAAGGGCTGGCAACGGAGGTGATGTGCCAGATGAACCTCGCCGGCGCCGCCTTTGCGAACATTGAGGGCGTGAAGGCAATGACCGACGTCACCGGCTTTGGCCTGCTGGGCCATCTGAGCGAAGTGTGCCAGGGGGCAGGCGTGCAGGCCCAGGTCTGGTATCAGGACGTGCCGAAGCTGCCGGGCGTGGAAGACTATATTGCCCAGGGTGCCGTGCCGGGCGGCACGCAGCGTAACTTCGCCAGCTACGGCCACCTGATGGGCGAGATGCATGGCGAGTGGCGCGATCTGCTGTGCGATCCCCAGACGTCCGGCGGCCTGTTGCTGGCGGTCACGCCGGAGGCAGAAGCCGAAGTCCAGGCGACCGCCGCTGAGTTCGGTATCACCCTGACCGCCATCGGCGAGCTGGTGACCGCCCGCGGCGGCCGTCCGATGATTGAGATCCGTTAATTCAATGCGGTTATTTATTGCCGAAAAACCCAGCCTCGCCCGGGCGATCGCGGATGTATTACCCAAGCCGCATCGCAAGGGCGATGGCTATATCGAGTGCGGGAACGGGCAGGTGGTCACCTGGTGTATCGGTCACCTGCTGGAGCAGGCCCAGCCGGACGCTTACGACAGCCGCTACGCGCGCTGGAATCTCAACGATCTGCCCATCGTGCCGGAAAAGTGGCAGCTGCAGCCGCGCCCGACGGTCACCAAACAGCTCAACGTCATTAAGCGCCTGCTGAATGACGCCGCAGAAGTGATCCACGCCGGTGACCCGGACAGGGAGGGGCAACTGCTGGTGGACGAGGTGCTGGATTACCTGAACCTCTCGCCAGAGAAACGCCGCCAGGTGCAGCGCTGTCTGATCAACGATCTCAACCCGCAGGCGGTGGAGCGTGCCATCTCGCGTCTGCGATCCAACAGCGAGTTTGTGCCGCTGTGCGTCTCCGCCCTGGCTCGCGCCCGCGCCGACTGGCTGTACGGCATCAACATGACCCGCGCCTACACCATTCTCGGGCGTAACGCCGGTTATCAGGGGGTGCTCTCGGTGGGTCGCGTCCAGACTCCGGTGCTGGGGCTGGTGGTGCGCCGCGATGAAGAGATCGAGAACTTTGTCGCCAAAGATTTCTTCGAAGTGAAAGCCCATATCGTTACCCCGAAGGACGAACGTTTTACCGCCATCTGGCAGCCGAGCGAGGCCTGCGAACCTTATCAGGATGAAGAGGGGCGCCTGCTACATCGTCCGCTGGCAGACCACGTGGTGACCCGTATTGAGGGCCAGCCCGCCGTCGTCACCAGCTATAACGATAAACGGGAATCAGAACCTGCTCCGCTGCCGTTTTCCCTTTCTGCCCTGCAGATCGAGGCGGCAAAACGCTATGGCCTGAGCGCGCAAAACGTGCTCGATATCTGCCAGAAGCTGTATGAAACGCACAAGCTGATCACCTATCCGCGTTCCGACAGCCGCTATCTGCCGGAGGAGCATTTCGCCGGACGCCACGCGGTGCTGAACGCCATTGCCGCCCACGCGCCCGATTTACTGCCGCAGCCGGTGGTCAATCCGGATACCCGCAACCGCTGCTGGGACGATAAGAAGGTGGATGCCCACCACGCCATCATCCCGACGGCGCGCAGCAGCAAGGTCAATCTGACCGAGAACGAATCGAAGGTCTATAACCTCGTCGCCCGTCAGTACCTGATGCAGTTCAGCCCGGATGCGCTGTTCCGCAAGTGCGTTATTGAGCTGGAGATCGCCAAAGGCAAGTTTATCGCCAAGGCGCGTTTCCTTGCCGAAGCGGGCTGGCGCACGCTGCTGGGCAATAAAGAGCGTGACGAGGAGAACGACGGCACGCCGCTGCCGGTGGTGAAAAAAGACGACGAACTATTGTGCGAGAAGGGCGAAGTGGTGGAGCGACAGACCCAGCCGCCGCGACACTTCACCGACGCCACGATCCTCTCAGCAATGACCGGTATTGCCCGGTTTGTGCAGGATAAAGATCTGAAGAAGATCCTGCGTGCCACCGACGGGCTGGGGACGGAAGCGACCCGCGCCGGGATCATCGAGCTGCTGTTTAAACGCGGTTTTCTGCACAAGAAAGGGCGTTATATCCACGCGACGGATGCCGGAAAGGCGTTGATCCACTCCCTGCCGGAGATGGCCGCCCGCCCGGACATGACCGCGCACTGGGAGTCGGTGCTGACTCAGATCAGCGAAAAGCAGTGTCGTTATCAGGATTTTATGCAGCCGCTGGTGGGCACGTTATTCGATCTGATCAACCAGGCACGGAATACCTCGGTCAGAGATTTTCGCGGCATGGTTGCGCCGGGTGGCGACAAGAAGAAAAAGTTTAAGAAGAAGAGTGCGGCCTGAGGAGTTGCCGGGTGGCGCTGCGCTTACCCGGCCTACAAAAGCACGAACCGTAGGCCGGGTAAGCGCAGCGCCACCCGGCACAGCCACAGAATCAGATCACACCCTGACCCATCATCGCATCCGCGACCTTCACAAACCCGGCAATGTTCGCACCGCGGACATAGTTGGTCTGCTTCTCTTCTCCGCCGTACTCGACGCAGGCGTGGTGAATATCCAGCATGATGTGATGCAGACGCGCATCCACTTTCTCGGCTTTCCAGCCCATACGCGCGGCGTTCTGCGCCATCTCCAGACCTGAGGTTGCCACACCGCCGGCGTTTGCCGCTTTACCCGGTGCGAACAGCACGCCAGCCTGCAGGAACAGGTCGGTGGCTTCGATGGTAGTTGGCATGTTAGCCCCTTCCGCAACCGCTTTCACGCCGTTGGCGATCAGCTGGTGCGCTGCATCAATATCCAGTTCGTTCTGGGTGGCGCATGGCAGGGCGATATCAACCGGTACGGCCCACGGCTGTTTGCCTTCAAGGTAGGTCAGACCGAATTCGCGGGCATAATCGGCCACGCGACCGTCACGGCTGGCTTTGATTTCGCACAGGCGCGCCAGTTTTTCTGTGGTGAAGCCTGCTTCATCAACCACGGTGCCGCTGGAGTCGGAGGCGGTGATCACCCGGGCGCCCAACTCCATTGCTTTCTCGATAGCGTACTGGGCCACGTTGCCGGAGCCGGATACCGCGACGCGCATCCCGTCGAAGCTCATACCGTGACGCTTCAGCATCGCTTCAGTAAAGTAGACCAGACCGTAACCGGTGGCTTCCGGGCGGATCAGGCTGCCGCCGAAGGAGAGACCTTTCCCGGTGAAGACGCAGGCGCTGTTGTTGGAGAGTTTTTTCATCATCCCGGCCATAAAGCCCACTTCGCGCCCGCCCACGCCGATATCCCCGGCCGGTACGTCGGTATCCGCGCCCAGGTGACGATACAGTTCGGTCATCAGCGCCTGGCAGAAGCGCATCACTTCGCCTTCGCTCTTGCCTTTCGGATCAAAATCGCTGCCGCCTTTGCCGCCGCCCATAGGCAGCGTGGTCAGGGCATTTTTAAAGGTTTGTTCGAAGCCGAGGAACTTCAGGATCGACAGGTTCACCGACGGGTGGAAACGCATCCCGCCTTTGAACGGGCCGATCGCGGAGCTGAACTGGACACGCCAGGCGCGGTTGACCTGCACCTGATTGCGGTCGTCCACCCATACCACGCGGAACTGGATCACGCGTTCTGGTTCAACCAGGCGCTCAAGCAGGGACATCTGACGATAGCGGGGGTTTTGTTCCAGAAATGGCCAGAGGGTGGTCATCACTTCACGCACGGCCTGAGCGAATTCGCTCTGATTCGGATCGCGCTGTTGAACACGGTTTAGAAAGGATTCAAGGGAGCAAGCCTGGTCCATAACTATAAGTTCCTCTAATATATTGGGATTATTTTATTTGTAACAAATATATGCATGATGTTGTGTTTTTCGACTATACCACCCGATGGGCTTTGTTACGCAAGCTAAATTGCGCCCTCAAGTTAAATTCATTAAACGCGCCGGGTCATAATAAAAAACGATGATTGGCGGGATTAAAGTTTGTCGGCAGGTTTACCGTTATAGTCATTGTCAGGACACAACAGGAAGAGACGTCTATGAAGCGTATTGTAATGGCTGTTTTGCTTGGGGTTTTCGCGGCCGGCAGTCAGGCCGACCAGCGATTTAGTACCGGGGGTGTTGATGTGAATATCCCGCCGGAGATCTTCAGCTCCAGCGGTCAGCGTCCGCCGCCGTGCAACCAGTGCTGCATCTATCAGGATCAGAACTATTCAGAAGGATCGGTGGTAAAAGCCGAGGGCGTATTATTGCAGTGCCAGCGGGATCCGCAGGCGATCAGCACCAATCCGCTGGTCTGGCGTCGTGTAAGAGAATAAAGGCTTCCAGCAGAGGAATATCCGCTGGGGCGAGATCGTAGCCCAGCGCCTCGCGCGGGGAGCACCACACCAGCTGGCTGTGGTAGTGCGTTTCGGGCGTGCCGGTAAACGCGGGGACGTGCCAGGCGTGCAGGTTAATCAGCCGCCGGGATACTTCCCGCTGGTGGCTGGCGATATATCGCGCGGGCCGGGCCTCGATGCCCAGCTCCTCGCGCAGCTCGCGCGCCAGGGCCTCGGGCTGCGTTTCCCCGGCCTCCACTTTGCCCCCGGCAAACTCCCACAGACCGGGCTGATCCGCATGCAGCGGGCGCCGCGCCAGTAAAATCTTGCCATCCCGTTCGAGAATAGCGCAAACAACATCGAGTATTTTTAGCATGGTCGTCAATAATGGTTAAGAGAGAAAGCGTTAGGATCTACGTACTTATTAGCGACCAGGGAGCATCCTGTGAAAGAGTTACCACCAGCCTGGGTTAAACCCATCGAATCCATTCCCGCCAGTCTAACGCCAATCGCCAGGATGCAGAAAAAACATTATGGCGCGGTGCTCAATCCGCTGCGCTGGTGGGGGAGAATGCCCCGGCTGTTCTGGCTGGTGGCGCTGTTTGTCGGCTTTCTGGAGCGCAAAAAATCGCCTCTCAACCCGGTGCTGCGTTCGCTGCTGATGACCCGCGTCTCGCAGGTGTGCCACTGCGCGTTCTGCATCGATGCCAATGCGCTGCGTCTGGCGGAACGCTGCGGTGGTCTGGAGAAGGTGCAGGCCGTCGCGACATGGCGCGACAGTCCCATATTCAGCGATGAAGAGCGTGCCGCGCTGGCCTATGCCGAGGCGGTTACTGCCACCCCGCCGGTGGTGGACGATGCCCTCAAAGCGGCGTTGCGCCGCCACTTCAGCGATGAGGCGATCACGGAGATGACCGCACTGCTCGCGTTTCAGAACCTCTCTGCGCGCTTCAATGCCGCGCTGGATATCCCTTCGCAAGGGTTGTGCGCCATGCCCGGAGAAAAACACGATGCTTGACCGTCACCTCCATCCGCGCCTGAAACCGCTGCTTAACCGGCTGGTGATGACGCTGGATAAACCGGGGATTGCTCCGGACGGCATTACGCTGATCGGATTTGCTATCGGGGTGCTGGCCCTGCCGTTTCTGGCGCTGGGCTGGTATCTGGCGGCGCTGGTGGCGATTGTGCTGAACCGGTTGCTGGACGGGCTGGACGGGGCGCTGGCGCGGCGGCGCGGGTTAACCGATGCCGGGGGCTTTCTCGATATCGCCCTCGATTTTCTCTTTTATGCTCTGGTGCCCTTTGGCTTTGCCCTGGCGGATCCTGTGGTGAATGCGCTGCCAGCCGCCTGGCTGCTGTTCGCCTTCATCGGCACCGGCAGCAGCTTTCTGGCGTTTGCGGCGCTGGCGGCGAAGCACAACATCGACAATCCGGGCTACGCCCACAAGTCGTTTTACTATCTGGGCGGGCTGACGGAAGGAACAGAAACTATTCTGCTGTTTGTGCTTTGCTGCCTGTTCCCGGCGCACTTTGCGTGGCTGGCCTGGGTGTTTGGCGCGTTGTGCTGGCTCACCACCGCAACGCGCATCTGGAGTGGCTATATGACGCTGAAGGATGTTCAGCGCCAGCCGGGATCAGAGTGAGCTTTCTGGCCCGCGTTCACCGGTCGCCACCGGGTTCTGCGGGTTACTGCTCCATTCGTACCAGCCGCCGTCGTAAACGCCGACATTTTTCCAGCCCATCGCCCGGGCATACATGAAGGTCTCTGATGCCCGCCAGCCGGTGCCGCAGTAAAAGGCCACCTGCTGGTCCGGCAGAATGTTCCACTGCTTCCACATGGCGGCGATATCGTCAGCGCTGCGCATGGTGCCATCCGGATTATGGAAATCTTCCATATGGGTCGAGTCGCTCCCGGCATGACCCCAGCGTGCGCCCGCGATCTCACCTTTTGGCTTGATATAGCTGTAGCCGCTGGTCACGCCGGTAAACTCCGGCCATGAGCGGATGCTCACCAG
Source organism: Leclercia adecarboxylata (assembly GCF_006874705.1). NCBI lineage: Bacteria > Pseudomonadati > Pseudomonadota > Gammaproteobacteria > Enterobacterales > Enterobacteriaceae > Leclercia > Leclercia adecarboxylata. The sequence goes on from NZ_CP035382.1 coordinate 3,719,038, forward strand.
AGAGGCATCCTTACGATGCAGCAGGCCGCGGGCCTGTTCGGTATTCAGCATCAGCTGCGGCTGACCGGGGATCGGCGCGCCAAAATCGGCCGCTGGCGTCACTTTGCCCGGCGTCCCGCGTTCGACCGGCAGGTTTGCTTCGCTCCAGGCCTTCCAGCCGCCATCCAGCAGGCGCACATCTTTCACCCCGGCGTACAGCATGATCTGCGCCACGCGCGCGGCGGCATAGACGTCGCGGCCGTAGAGGATCACCGTGGTGTCATGGCGGATCCCATGTTTTGCCAGCATCGCCTTCAGATCGGCATCGGAAACTTTGTTCCACAGCGGCTCGCTTTCCACCTCGTTGGTGTCGATATAGCCTGCGCCGGGAATATGGCTCAGCAGATAAAATTTAGGTGCGCCCCAGGCGGCTTCAATCACTTTCCACTCCCCGGCAGGGGCGGCGGTCACCGTCTTGCCCTGCTGGAGCTGGTTCAGCCACTGCGGGTAGACCAGCTGTTCGAAGTGGGCGAGGCGCTGGAGACGCGCCGGGTTTTTCAGGGCATCGCTCAGCAACGTGACCTGGCTGAAACCCGCCTGATTCAGCCGGGCCTGGACGGCCTGGTTATCGCTGTCGCTACCGTACAAGGCAACCGGAGTCGTGGGTGTCAGCTGGTGCTGCCTCGCCCAGGTTTTCAACTGGGTCTCGTTCATCGCCCCGAGCCAGCTGGCGGAGAGGTTAAGCGCGGCAGGCTCGTGGCCGGAAGGACCGTTCAGGCTCTGCGGCCAGCCGTTATAGAAAGCGCTGGCGCGGGTATCAATCAGGGCGCCATGCTGGTGCTGAAGCTCGGTCAGCGTGAGGGAAAGTGCCATATCAGCGGCGAAGGTGGAGAAAGAGGCGAGACCTAAAGCGGCGGTCAGCGCGGTCAATTGAGAAACACGTTTCATCGAAATGCCCGATCGTAAAAAAATGAGCCGTGATTGTGGCAAGCTGCCCGACAAAAAACGTTGCGTTTGCGCAGGATGTCACAGGATTCATTGCCAGCCTGCCATCGGCAGCACCTGCCCGTTCGGGGGAATATCGTCGTCATCGTGCGTCACCTGCACCACCGGGATCTGCCGGGTATGCACTTCGGCGAACACCCAGCGGCGAAACTGGTCGCGCAGATTTTTATCCAGACGGCTAAAAGGCTCGTCGAGCAGCAGCGCCTGGGGTTGAGCCAGCAGGGCGCGGAGCAGGCTCACCCGGGCGCGCTGGCCGCCGGAGAGCGTGGCGGGATCGCGACGAAAGAAGCCGCTCAATTCCGCGGCGTCCAGCGCGTCGTTAACCTGCTGTATGCGCGCCTCGCCTTTGACCGCCGCCGGGAGCGCCAGCAGCAGATTCTGCCCGACGCTGAAGTGATCGAAGAGCAACGCATCCTGAAACAGCAGCCCGAGCCCCCGCAGCTCGGTGGGCAGGGCGTCGCAGCGCCGGGAATTGATCCACAGCTCTCCGGCAGCGCGAAAATCGCCGGGCAGAGCCCCCACCATCCAGGCAAACAGCGACGATTTCCCGCTGCCGGAAGGGCCCATCAGGGTAAGTATTTCGCCAGGCGGCACCTCGAAACTGACGTTGTGCAGCAGCGTCGTCTGGCGCAGCGAGAGCGAAACATCCTTAACCATCAGCATTAACGTAACCCCTGTCGAAAGCGGCCCACCAGCCGGGAAAGCAGGATGCAGGCGGCAAAGACCAGCATCGGTAGCAGCAGCTGCCACAGCGCCTGGGCCGCCAGCACGGCGCTACTGCCGCCGCTGCTGAGCGCCACGGCGTCGGTGGTCAGCGTGGCGTACCGGCCGCTGCCCAGCCACAGGGTGGGCAGATACTGCGCCATACTGACGGAAAATCCGACCGCAAAAGCGGTGAGCGCCGGACGGATCATCTGCGGGCATTTGACCAGCCAGAATATTTTAAGCAATCCCCAGCCGAGGGTGCGGGCGATCAGGATCAGGCGCGGATCGAGTCGGCGCCAGGCCGGCTGCATCACCAGCAGCATCCACGGCAGCACCCACAGTAAATGACCCCACAGCACGGCAATCCACTCTCCGTCGAGCTGCATCAGCAGCGCCAGCTGATACTGTCCGGCCACCAGCGGCAGGGCGGGGAGCGCCAGCGGTAGCCAGACCCAGAAGCCCCCGCGCTGCGGGCCCCACTCCAGCCAGAGCAGGATCATTCCCAGCGCAAGCGCCGCCGAACAGAGACCCAGCGACAGGCTCACCGCCGCCGCGTCGCGGGAGACGCGGGCATCGCCCGCCACCAGCACAAGGATCGCCACGCTGACGAGGCCCGCCAGGGGCAGCAGCAGGGCGCAGGCGCGTCCCACCCGCAGCGGGCGCGGCGTCGGGCGATCCCCGGAGACGTCCGGGATAGTGCGTTTCCAGCGTCGCCAGCAGAGAAACAGCGCGACGGCGATCGGCTCCAGGATGATCAGCAGGATCGCACAGACCAGCATCCCTTTGGCCTGCTGTTGTGTATCCCCCTGTGAAAGCCACTGCCAGGCCAGCACGGCGAGGGTAGGAGGGTTTCCCGGTCCGAGGATCAGGGCCACATCCACCACCGACAGCGTCCAGGCGATCGTCGCCAGCATCACCGCCCCCAGCGCGGGGGCAATGGCGGGCAGGATCAGCCAGCGCAGCGCCTGCCAGCGGCCATAGCCCAGCGAACGCAGCACGGTCACTTTTTGCGCCAGATCTTTTTCCGGCAGCGAGGCGTAAATCGCCCAGAGAACAAACGCGCTCTCCTTGATGGCGAGGGTCAGGCCAAGGCCAATTCCGTAGCGATCCAGCACCGGGGAGCAGAACGAACAGAGGCGGTAGAGCTCGCCGCCTTCGGCAAAAATCAGCAGCACGCTGACCGCAAACGCCACGTGGGGGATCGCCAGCAGCCAGGGCAGGTGGTTGCACAGCCGTCGCCAACGGCTGCCGGGCCACAGCGCGGCCACCACCGCCAGCGCCAGCAGTAGCGCCCCGACGGCGGCAATCAGGGTGGACACCAGGGTGGCGATCAGCGCCTGCGGCAGCTGCGGATCTGCTGCCAGCGCCCGCCAGTTCTCCAGGGAGAAGATCGGCGGTAACAGCAGGGCAACGGCGGGCAGCAGCGGCAGATACACCGCCGCCATCAGCAGCCAGGCGAGCCCGCTTAGTGGGTGCCGTAGCGACGCAGCCATTCCTGCTCCAGCGCGTTAACCCAGGCGGCGTGCGGTTCCGCGAGCGTGGCCGGGAGTCCTGCCGGGATAAACTGACGCAACGCTGCGGCCTCAGCGGCAGGCAAGGTCTGTGGATCCAGCACGCTCGGATCGCCCCAGTTGGCGGGATCCGCCTTGCGGATCTGCGCCTGCGGGGAGAGTAAAAAGTTAGCCACGACCTTCGCGCCCGCGCTGGCAGAGGCATTGGCCGGGATCGTCACAAAGTGCACGTTGCCGATCATCCCCTGTTGAAAACCAAAGCTGTAGCTGTCAGCGGGCAGCTCGTTGCTGTTCACTTTTTGCCGCGCGTGGGCCGGGTTAAAGGTGATCGATAGCCCTAAATTGCCACTTGCCAGCAGGGCATCCATCCGCGCCGGTGACGGCGGGAAATCTTTACCCTCGCGCCACAGATGGGGATGCAGCTTATCCAGATACGCCCACAGCGGGGCAGTGACCGCAGCGAAACTGGCGTTGTCCGGCGGCTGCTTCAGCGCCTCCGGCAGGGTGGTTTGCGTCAGCAGGAGCTGTTCCAGAAACGCGGTGCCGGTAAAGTCGGGCGGGCGCGGGTAGGTGACGGTACCGGGATGTTGGGTGGCGTACGCCAGCAGCGCCTGCGGGTCCGACAGCGGTTGCGGCAGGGTCTTGCGGCTGGCGATAAAGGTGAGCTGGGCGCTGCCCCATGGCGACTCAGCCCCCTCGGTCGGGATGGCGAAATCTTCCGTCACCGGTTTAGTCGTATCCACATAGCGCCAGTTGGGCAGGCTTTGTGCCCATCCGGTCTGCAGCAGCCCGGCGGTTTTCAGGGTGCGGAAGTTCTCGCCGTTGACCCACAGCAGGTCGACCGAACCGTTGGTTTTACGCCCGGCGCTGGCCTCGGTCTGGATGCGTTTTACCGCGTCGGCGGCATCCGCCAGACGGACAATCTTCAGGGTAATGGCGTAGTGGGTTTTCATCTCGCCGCTCACCCAGTCCAGATAGCGGTTTACCGCCTCATCGCCGCCCCAGGCGTTAAACCAGACGGTCTGGCCCCGGGCATCCTCTTTAGTTTTCTGCCAGCCGTCATCGGCCAGCGCCGGCCCTGCCATCAGCAGGCCGGTTAACAACATGCAAAAACGCGCACGGCGCATGATGCCCCCTGTTATGGAGAAGTGCGGGAAAAGCGGGCAAACAGCCAGCGGGTAATCAGCGGCAGCAGTCCCAGTAGCGTAAAGGCGAAAACCACGCCCGGCGAGAGGATATCACGCAGCGAGGCGATCTGCCCTAACTGGTGGCCGGCATTGAGAAAAACCACCGCACCGGGCAGCATCCCGAGCTGGCTGACCCACCAGTAGCGCCGTACCCCGAGGGTCGTCACCCCGGCCAGCAGGTTGACCATAAAGAAAGGAAACAGCGGCATCAGGCGCAGGGCAAACAGATAAAAGGCCCCGTCGCGGGCAACCCCGTCATTCACGGTGCGCATCGGCCCGGCAAAGCGGCGCTGCACCCAGTCGCGCAGCAGATAGCGGCTGACCAGCATCGCCAGGGTTGCGCCTAGCGTGGCGGCGAAGGAGACCAGCAAAATCCCCGGCCAGAGGCCGAACAGCGCCCCGCCGAGCAGGGTCAGCAGCGCAGCCCCCGGCAGCGACAGGGTGGTGACCAGCACATAGAGAATGAAAAAGAGCGCGGCGCTCTGCAGTGGCGCCTGCTGGCAGTAATGCAGCAGCGCCTGATGCCGGGCCTGAAGATTTTCCAGCGTCAGGACGCCGGGAGGCAGTTGCGTATAAATAACAACAAATGCGCCCAGAAGGGCGCACAGAAGAGTGATTTTACGAACGTTTGCCGCCATTCATTTTACGTCGAATGTCGCCCATACCGGGGCGTGGTCGGACGGTTTTTCCATGCTGCGGATCTCGTAATCGATCCCGGTTTCAATGCAGCGCTCTGCCAGCGGCGCGCTTGCCAGCAGCAGGTCGATGCGCAGGCCGCGGTTATCGTCAAAGCCTCTGGAGCGGTAATCAAACCATGAGAAGCGATCCTGGGTCTCCGGGTTGGCGTGGCGGAAGGTATCCACCAGACCCCAGTCCATCAGACGCGCCATCCACTCGCGCTCTTCCGGCAGGAAGGAGCACTTCCCGGCGCGGAGCCAGCGTTTGCGGCTGTCTTCGCCGATGCCGATATCCAGATCGGTATGGCTGATATTCATGTCACCCATGATCAGCACCGGATTCTCTTTGTTCAGCTCGGTTTCGAGGAAGGACTGCAGATCCTGGTAGAACTTCTCTTTGGCCGGGAATTTCAGCGGATGGTCGCGGCTCTCGCCCTGCGGGAAGTAGCCATTGATCACGGTGATGTTGCCAAGCGGCGAGGGAATTTCCGCCATGATGATGCGGCGCTGGGAATCTTCACCGTCCCCCGGGAAGCCGCGACGCACCGAGACGGGCGTCTCTTTGGTCAGCAGGGCCACACCGTAATGGCCTTTCTGGCCGTGATAAAAGACGTTGTAACCCAGTTTTGCCACCTCTTCCAGAGGGAACATATCGTCGTGGACTTTTGTCTCCTGCAGGCCGATAACGTCAGGCTGATGCTGCTCAACGATGGCTTGCAGTTGATGAGGACGGGCGCGCAGGCCGTTGATATTAAAAGAGACAAATTTCATAGTCGCTGCCAGTGCAAGGTGAATAGTGCAAGGATGGTAGCAGAATTTCATTGGGCTGACTGCCGCCGCTGCGTATGTTCCAGCCATTTCTGCGATAGATCGTACTGACAGTGCAATTTTTGCACCGATCTGGCGCGTGATGCCCTGCGATGGCGCGTAAATGGACCACAAATTTCGCGAGCGATCACAATTCCAGAATTATATTTGGCTTCTGCATAAAACAGCTGTTTTTCATCCGGCAAAGCCGCGCTTGTTGTAAAAATATTCACTTTATATGCAATAACAGTGAATAACTCCATATCGTAACCTGTTGATATTACGTTCCCCCATCCAGTTTATGCATTTTTATCGCTGGCTGGCACGATCGCTGCAATCTACATTTACAGCGCAAACACTAAAATATTTAACATTTAATCAACCTTTTATTTACCGGATGAGGTCGCTATGTCTCTGTCAATTACGCGTGAAAACTTTGATGAATGGATGATGCCGGTTTACGCCCCGGCGGCTTTTATTCCGGTACGGGGAGAGGGCTCACGCCTGTGGGATCAGCAGGGCAAAGAGTATATCGACTTCGCTGGCGGCATTGCGGTTAACGCCCTGGGCCACGCCCATCCGGCGCTGCGACAGGCGCTGAATGACCAGGCGGCGAAGTTCTGGCATACCGGGAACGGGTACACCAACGAACCGGCGCTGCGCCTGGCGAAAAAACTGATCGACGCCACCTTCGCCGAAAAAGTGTTCTTCTGTAACTCCGGGGCCGAAGCTAACGAAGCGGCGCTGAAGCTGGCGCGTAAATATGCCCACGACAACTTTGGCAGCCAGAAAAGCGGCATCGTTGCTTTCAAAAATGCCTTCCACGGCCGCACCCTTTTTACCGTCAGTGCGGGCGGTCAGCCCTCTTATTCCCAGGACTTTGCTCCGCTGCCGCCGGATATCCGCCACGCGATCTATAACGATCTGCAATCCGCCAGTGAGCTGATCGACGACACCACCTGCGCGGTGATCGTCGAGCCGATGCAGGGCGAGGGCGGTGTGCTGCCTGCGGATAAAGCCTTCCTCCAGGGGCTGCGCGAGCTGTGCGATCGCCACAACGCGGTGCTGATTTTTGATGAAGTTCAGACCGGCGTCGGCCGCACCGGCGAGCTGTATGCCTATATGCATTACGGCGTCACCCCGGACGTGCTCTCCACCGCCAAGGCCCTCGGCGGCGGCTTCCCGGTGGGGGCAATGCTCACCACCGACAAATTCGCCCGGGTGATGACCGTCGGCACCCACGGCACCACCTACGGCGGTAACCCGCTGGCGTCGGCGGTGGCCGGTCAGGTGCTGGATATCATCAACACCCCGGAAGTGCTGGCCGGCGTCAGGCAGCGTCATGAGTGGTTTGTCGAGCGCCTGCAGGCCATTAACGCCAAAACCGGCCTGTTCAAAGAAATTCGCGGTCTGGGGCTGCTGATTGGCTGCGTGCTCACGGAGGAGTTCGCCGGAAAAGCTAAACTTATCTCACAGGAAGCGGCAAAAGCGGGCGTGATGGTGTTGATCGCCGGGGCTAACGTGGTGCGCTTCGCGCCTGCGCTGATCGTCAGCGAGGAAGAAGTGCAGACCGGGTTAGATCGCTTCGCGCTGGCCTGTGAACGTGTGAAGTCCGGGGTGTCATCATGATGGTCATCCGTCCCATTGAGCGCGGTGATTTATCCGCCCTCATGCAGCTTGCCGGTAAGACAGGAGGCGGGTTGACCTCGCTTCCCGTTGATGAAAATACCCTCTCGGCGCGCATTGAGCGCTCGCTGGAGACCTGGCAAGGGACGCTGCCGAAAGGAGAACAGGGCTACGTGTTTGTGCTGGAGGATACCGACAGCGGCACCGTGGCCGGGATCTGCGCCATTGAGGTGGCGGTGGGTCTGAACGATCCCTGGTACAACTACCGTGTCGGCACCCTGGTGCACGCTTCGAAAGAGCTGAACGTCTACAATGCGCTGCCGACGCTGTTCCTCAGCAACGATCACACCGGCAGCAGCGAGCTGTGCACGCTGTTTCTCGATCCGGAATGGCGCAAGGAGGGCAACGGTTATCTGCTCTCCAAATCGCGCTTTCTCTTTATGGCAGCCTTCCGCGACCGCTTTAATGAAAAAGTGGTGGCCGAGATGCGCGGCGTGATCGACGAAACCGGCTTCTCGCCGTTCTGGCAAAGCCTAGGGGAACGCTTCTTCTCGATGGAGTTCAGCAAGGCCGACTATCTCTGCGGTACCGGGCAGAAAGCCTTTATTGCCGAGCTGATGCCAAAACATCCTATCTATACCTATTTCCTCAGCCCCGAAGCGCAGGCCGTGATTGGCCAGGTGCATCCGCAAACCGCCCCGGCGCGCGCGGTACTGGAGAAAGAAGGGTTCCGCTACCGTAACTATGTCGACATCTTTGACGGCGGCCCGACGCTGGAGTGCGACATCGACCGGGTGCGGGCGATCCGTAAAAGCCGTCTGGTAGAGGTGGCCGAAGGCCAGCCTGCGCCGGGCGAGTGGCCCGCCTGCCTGGTGGCCAATGAACAATATGACCAGTTCCGCGCCACGCTGATCCGCGTGGATCCTGACTGTGAACGTCTGGTGCTGACCCCAGCCCAGCTGGATGCCCTGAAATGCCGCGCCGGCGATCGTATTCGCATGGTGCGCCTGTGCCCCGAGGAGAAAACAGCATGAACTTATGGATTAACGGCGACTGGGTGACCGGCGAAGGTGAACCACGCACCAAACACAATCCGGTAGGTCAGGAGGTGTTATGGCAGGGGGCGGACGCCAGCGCCGCGCAGGTTGAGCAGGCGTGCCGTGCGGCGCGCGCCGCCTTCCCGGGCTGGGCGAGGCTGCCGTTCAGCGCCCGTCAGGCTATCGTTGAGAAATTTGCCGCCCTGCTGGAGGCCAACAAACAGGAGCTGACCCGCATCATTGCCAGCGAAACCGGCAAACCGCGCTGGGAAGCGGCGACCGAAATCACCGCGATGATCAACAAAATCGCCATTTCGGTGAAAGCCTACCACACCCGCACCGGCGAGCAGCGTACCGAGATGGCCGACGGCGCCGCCACCCTGCGCCATCGCCCGCACGGCGTGCTGGCGGTGTTCGGCCCCTATAACTTCCCCGGCCATCTGCCGAACGGCCATATCGTGCCCGCGCTGCTGGCGGGTAACGCTGTGATCTTCAAGCCGAGCGAGCTGACGCCGTGGAGCGGGGAGGCGGTCGTCAAACTGTGGGAGCAGGCCGGGCTGCCGCCGGGCGTGCTCAATCTGGTACAGGGCGGGCGCGAAACCGGCCAGGCGCTGAGTGCGCTGGGCGACATTGACGGGCTGCTGTTTACCGGCAGCGCCGGCACCGGCTACCAGCTGCACCGCCAGCTGGCTGGACAGCCGGAAAAAATTCTGGCCCTCGAGATGGGCGGCAACAATGCCCTGATCGTCGACGATCCGGCTGACATCGACGCCGCGGTTCATCTGACCATCCAGTCGGCCTTTATCACCGCCGGACAGCGCTGCACCTGCGCCCGTCGTCTGTTGGTAAAAAGCGGTGCCGAGGGTGACGCCTTCCTTGCCCGTCTGGTGGAGGTGAGTGCACATCTGCTGCCGGGCGTGTGGGATGCCAGCGACCAGCCTTTTATCGGCGGGCTGATCTCCGAACAGGCGGCGAAAAACGTCTATCACGTCTGGCGGGAGCATGTCGCCCGTGGCGGCGAGTCGCTGCTGGATCCGCGTCTGGTGAAGGCGGGCACCTCTTTATTGACGCCGGGCATTGTTGAGATGACCGGGGTGCGCGATGTACCGGACGAAGAGGTCTTCGGTCCGCTGCTCTGCGTCTGGCGCTATGACGATTTCGATCAGGCCATCGCGATGGCTAACACCACGCGCTACGGCCTGTCGTGCGGGCTGATCTCCCCGGATCGCGAGAAGTTCGACCAGCTGCTGCTGGAGGCGCGCGCCGGGATCGTTAACTGGAACAAACCGCTCACCGGCGCGGCCAGTACTGCGCCCTTTGGCGGCGTAGGGGCCTCCGGCAACCACCGCGCCAGCGCCTGGTATGCGGCGGATTACTGTGCCTGGCCGATGGCGAGCCTCGAAACTCCGGCCATTGTCCTGCCGGAGCAGCTGAGTCCGGGCCTCGATTTTACTCGGGAGAAGCGCCATGAAAGCGCGTGAAGTTAACTTTGACGGGCTGGTAGGCCTGACCCACCATTATGCCGGGCTGTCGTTCGGCAATGAGGCCTCCACGAAACACCGTTTTCAGATCTCCAACCCGCAACTGGCGGCAAAGCAGGGGCTGTTAAAGATGAAGGCGCTGGCGGATGCGGGCTTTCCCCAGGCGGTGATCCCGCCTCAGGAGCGGCCTAACGTCGGCGTACTGCGCCAGCTCGGTTTTACCGGCACCGATGAACAGGTGGTGGAGAAGGCAGGCACTCAGATGCCACAGCTGCTCTCTGCTGCCAGTTCGGCCTCCTCGATGTGGGTAGCCAATGCCGCGACCGTGGCGCCGTCGGCGGACACTCTCGACGGCAAAGTGCATCTGACGGTGGCTAACCTCAACAACAAATTCCACCGCGCCAGCGAAGCCGGCACCACCGAAAAGGTGCTGCGCGCTCTTTTTCGCGATGAATCCCGTTTCAGCGTTCATACGGCGCTGCCGCAGGTGGCGATGTTCGGTGACGAAGGGGCGGCCAACCATAACCGCCTCGGCGGCGACTACGGCGAGCCGGGCCTGCAGCTGTTTGTTTACGGTCGGGAAGAGGGGGGCAATGAGGCACCGGCCCGCTACCCGGCACGCCAGACCCTGGCCGCAAGCCAGGCGGTTGCCCGGCTAAACCAGGTCAACCCCGGGCAGCTGATGTTTGCCCAGCAAAACCCGCAGGTGATTGACCAGGGGGTGTTCCATAACGACGTGATTGCCGTATCGAACCGCCAGGTGCTGTTCTGCCATGAGCAGGCGTTTGTGCATCAGGCCGCGCTGCTGGAGGCCCTGCGCGAGCGGGTGCCCGGCTTTATGCCCATCGAAGTGCCGACTGAGGCGGTCTCGGTGCAGGACGCGGTCGCGACCTATCTTTTTAACAGCCAGCTGTTGAGCCGGGACGACGGCAGCATGATGCTGGTCCTGCCGCAGGAGTCGCAGGATCACCCGGGCGTCTGGCGTTATCTGAGTGGTCTGGTGGCGGAGGATAACCCTATCAGCGAGCTGCGGGTATTCGATCTGCGCGAGAGCATGGCTAACGGCGGTGGCCCGGCCTGTCTGCGCCTGCGCGTGGTACTGACTCCCGAGGAGCAGCGGGCGGTCAACCCGGCGGTAATGATGAACGAGACCCTGTTCAATACCCTCAATGACTGGGTGGACCGCTACTACCGCGATCGCCTGACCCAGGCTGACCTGGTGGATCCGCAGCTGCTGCGCGAAGGGCGCGAGGCGCTGGATGCTCTGACCCAAATTTTGCAGCTCGGGTCTGTCTACCCGTTCCAGCAATAAAGGAGGCGTGATGGACAACTTTCTGGCGCTGACGATGGCCGATGAAATGCCTCCCCACCACGAAGGCAGAGGGGCATCGTTTCACTGGCGCTGGCTGGCACGCGGGGTGTTGGAGCTGACGCCGGAGGTCGCAAGCACGGGCTCCCTGGTGCTCTCGGCCGGGATCCACGGCAATGAAACCGCGCCGGTGGAAATTGTCGACCTGCTGGTGCGGGCGCTGTTTCGCGGCGAACTGACGCTGCGCTGCCGCCTGCTGGTCATCTACGGTAACCCCCCGGCGCTGAGGGCCGGCAAGCGCTATCTGACCTGCGATATCAATCGTCTGTTCAGCGGGCGCGGGGCGCAGTTTCCGACCTGCGACGAGACCGCGCGGGCGACCCTGCTGGAGGATCTGGTGACAGGATTTTACCAGCAGGCGGGGGACGATCGCTGGCATCTGGATCTGCATACTGCCATCCGCGCCTCTTATCATGAGCGTTTCGGCGTGCTGCCCCAGCGCAGTCAACCCTGGGATGAAGCCTTTATTCAGTGGCTTGGAGATGCCGGGCTGGAGGCGCTGGTCTTTCATCAGGCGCCGGGCGGCACCTTCACCCATTTCAGCTGCGAACGTTTTGGTGCCCTGGCCTGTACCCTGGAGCTGGGCAAGGCGCTGCCTTTCGGCCATAACGATCTGACTCGCTTTGCCACTACCCATCAGGCGCTGTATGCCTTGCTGAGCGGCGAGGCGCCAGGGCAGCATGCTGATCCTGTCCAGCAGTATCGGGTGGTGCAGCAGATCACCCGCCGCAGCGAAGCTTTTGTGCTGCACATGGCGGCGCATACCCTGAACTTTACCCCGTTCCGCCAGGGCAGTTTGCTGGCAGAGGATGGCGAGGAACGCTATGAAGTACACCACTCGACGGAGTATGTTCTGTTCCCTAATCCTGCCGTGGCCTTCGGTTTACGAGCCGGGCTGATGCTGGAAAAAATTAACTGAAACCCTCTGGCCCCATCAGCATAACGCGGTGGGGTTGTTTATTTTCCCAGCCATTTCATTTAGCTGCCGTTTTATTACAGATTATTCCTGGCTGTTTGCTTTATTATTAATCTTTCTCCCGGTATACTCCTTCACAATCTCTTTAAAATCAGACAGATGAATATTTTTGTTTCAACTCTCCACGCTTTATCCTTATTTCCTCCATATTTGGCGATAATTTGTTTTTTACACTTTCATTGTTTTACCCTTGCTCTGATTAATTGACGATAAACCCCGTAAAGTGAATCTCGTCAACACGGCATAGCGCCGAAGAATAACTGAAAGGAAGGACAAAATTATGCGTAAATTAACTGCACTGTTTGTTGCCTCTACCCTGGCTCTGGGCGCTACCAGCGCGGCGTTCGCCGCAGATACCGCCACCACGACGGCAGCACCGACCGAAAGCAAAATGATGCATCACAAAGGTAAGCCGGGTATGCATCACGACATGATGTTTAAAGACCTGAACCTGACGGATGCGCAGAAAACGCAGATCCGCGACATCATGAAAAGCCAGCGTGACCAGATGAAACGTCCGCCGGTAGAAGAGCGCCGCGCAATGCATGACATCATTGCCAGCGACAGCTTCGATAAAGCGAAAGCCCAGGCGCAGGTCGATAAGATGGCCGAGCAGAACAAAGCCCGCATGCTGGCGCATATGGAAACCCAGAACAAGATTTACAACATCCTGACCCCGGAACAGAAAAAACAGTTCGATGCGAATTTTGAGAAGCGTCTGACAGAACGTTCCGCGCCGGAAGGTAAAATGACCCCACCAGCCGAATAATCGGTTCAGCCATTCAAGACCGCCGGAGTCCTGTTCACCCAAGCGAATACGCTGTGGACAGGTCCGGCGGTTTTTTCTTTTCTCCCCCCTCTTGCCAGCCGCCGCCATCCCGGTATTCTCCTGTTATCGCTTTGCAGAATGTGATTGAAATTTCTGGCGTTACGGATTTTTTCGTCGTCATGCTAAGGCCGTTGTGCACATCTGCCGATACTACCCAGTGATGACCTAACGATAACAATCAAAATGCGACCGCCCTGCGCGGGTTGCTCTGGCGCGTATTGCGCCATTCGGAGTGGTGATGGAATTCTTTGATATCCGCAAAATGCCGATCAGCCTCTGGCGCAACGGGGCCGGTGAGACGCGCGAAATATGTTGTTTTCCCCCCGCAACCCGGGAATTTAACTGGCGTGCCAGTATTGCCTCCCTGGCCAGTAACGGTGACTTTTCCGTCTCACCCGGCGTCGATCGGGTGATCACCCTGCTGGAGGGGGGAGAGGTCCATCTGGATGGCGGAAAGGCGTTTACTCACACGCTGCAGCGTCATCAGCCCTTCAGCTTTGCCGGCGACCTGCCGGTAAAGGCGCAGCTGCTGGAAGGACAGATGTCGATGGATTTCAACATCATGACCCGCCGGGATCGCTGTCGGGCAAAGGTGCGCGTGGCGGACCGCACCTTCACCACCTTTGCCTCACGCGGCGGGGTGGTGTTTGTGCTGAGCGGCGCCTGGCAGCTGGGGGAGAAGCTGCTCACCGCCGATCAGGGCGCATGGTGGCATGAGGGCGACCATACGCTGCGGCTGCTGAAGGAAGAGGGAACCCTGCTGTTCAGCGAGATTTTCTGGCTTCCGGGACACTGAGCGGAATGATCTCGTAGTTGCCGGTCAGCAAGGGCTTGCAGAGAATTTTATACCCATCCTGATCGAAACCTGCGGGCGTGCGCAGCAGGTCCGCCGCCTCGTCCAGACTGTCGACCGCTCCCAGCCAGAGCCAGTTATGGATGATATGGTAGTGGGTCATGTCCGGGCGCGACTCTTTCAGCGCCACGGCGCTGTCCCACGGCCAGCAGGTGACGCCAATCGCCTGCAATCCCTCGACTAAACGCTGCTGATGATCCTCAACGCTCTCTTTCCCGCAGCACGCTCCCGCGCAGCGCTTCAGAGCGGAACGGAAGCAGGCCCGCCCGCGGCTTAGCGACTCCAGCCCCAGCAGGCCGTAACAGAGCTGGCGCTCATCGGCCAGCGTCTGCAGGGTTTGCAGCGCCGCACGGCGGTTGGCGAAGAGGCCAAACAGATTCGGCGTGTGTGAAAAATCGACCTCACGGGCGTACACGATCTGCGGTTTACCCTCGGTGATTTGCAGGGAGCAGAGCTGGCGATTGCGGCGCAGCCGTTTATTGAACAGCGGTTGCTGCTCCTTAATCAAGCGCGCCTCAAGCAGCAGAGCGCCCAGCTCACCCGCGGTCTGGATCCAGGTGATACGTCGGGACTGGCGCAGCATGGCGGCCTCGTCCGGGGTACGCAGATGTGACAGCACCCGGCTGCGAATATTGACGCTTTTACCGATATAAAGGGGCATGGCATCGCTGTCGCCATGGAAGAAGTAGACGCCAGGCTGCTTGGGCAGTGCCTCAAGCCACGGGCGCAGATGTTCGGGATATTCATAGATAGCTGCCGCTTCGAATTCAAGCCGCGGTGCCGATTGACGCCTGCTCACAACTTACTCCTGATACTGTTCAGGCATACAGTGTAGCAGCTGTGGTGTGGTTAAAAAAGAGGCGGCAGATGCCGCCCCGTCATAATTATTGTTTCCAGAAGTCGTCGAATACCGTGATCGGCGGGCGACGTTTGTGTTCGGTCTTCAGATACCAGCCTTCAATAATACGGGCGGTGCCTTCATCCAGCGTCTTGCCTTCCAGATAATCGTCAATGTTTTCATAGGTCACGCCCAGCGCGGCTTCATCCGGCAGGGAAGGGCGATCGTCTTCCAGATCCGCGGTAGGGGCTTTTTTGTAAAGATGCTCCGGGCAGCCCAGCGCGGCCAGCAGCTGTTTGCCCTGGCGCTTGTTGAGACGGAACAGCGGGTTAATGTCGGTGCCGCCGTCGCCATATTTGGTGAAGAAACCGGTCAGCGCTTCGGCCGCATGGTCAGTGCCCACCACCACGCCGCTGGTCATCCCGGCGATGCTGTATTGGGCTTTCATGCGCTCGCGGGCCTTTTCATTGCCGCGCACGAAGTCGCTCAGCTCAATACCCGCGTCGCGCAATGCCTTTTCGCTGGCCAGCACCGCTTCTTTAATGTTTACGGTCAGGACGCGATCCGCCTGAATGAATTCGAGGGCATCCTGGCAATCCTGCTCGTCAAACTGCACGCCGAAGGGCAGGCGCACCGCGATAAACTGCAGGGATTCATTACCCGTTTCGGCGCGCAGTTCGCTGATCGCCATCTGGGCGAGCTTCCCGGCGAGGGTGGAGTCCTGACCGCCGCTGATGCCCAGCACCAGCGTCTTCAGAAACGGGAATCGGGTTAAATAGGATTTCAAAAAATCGACGCTACGGCGGATCTCTTCTTCCGCATTGATGGTGGGTTTGGCACCCAGCGCCTGGATAATTTCTTGTTGCAGAGCCATTTAGCCCCTCCGTTACACAAATTTGCCTGATGAATGTTCTGTTAAAGCTAACTCGTCATGCGGAAAACGACAAGGATCACACATTTGAATTGGGCGAACCAGGCCGATTTAGCAGCTTATGCGTGCTTTACAGGAATTTTCCGAAAAAACTTTGCCGTCACGCTTAAGGTTGAAAAATGTGATTTTCTATTCCAGGCTTACATAACACGCTGATAAACAAGAGGACGGAATATGAACAAGAATTTAGCAGGAATGTTAGGCGCAGCGGCTGTAATGACTTTGCTGGCAGGGTGTACCGCGTATGACCGTACGACGGACCAGTTTAAAGAGCCCGTCGTAAAAGACGTTAAAAAAGGGATGAGCCGTGCACAGGTACAGCAGCTTGCCGGTAAGCCGTCATCAGAGGTGACGATGATCCACGCGCGTGGTACCTGCCAGACCTACATCCTGGGTCAACGTGATGGTAAAACAGAAACTTACTTTGTGGCCCTCGACGATACTGGCCACGTGATTAACTCCGGCTACCAGACCTGTGCGGAATACGATACCGATCCGCAGGCGCCTAAGGCCTGATAACGCCTTTTCCTGAGCAAAGAGACAAACCGGCCGCATGGCCGGTTTTTTTACGTCTCTACACATCTTAATTCTCACCGCGAATTATTTACCTAAAATGTGAAGGTGGTCATAACGACAGGTCAAGGAGAGACAATTGTAGTCTCTTTCGAATTATCCCTGGGAAATCAGTTGCCGTATACTCCATCCATCAGATACGCCAGCGAGGGAATCCGGTCGGTCAAGGCGGGGATATCGCGGCGAAAGCGGTGAGCATATAAGAGGGAAATTGCTATGGAAAAGAAACATATCTATCTGTTTTGCTCGGCGGGCATGTCAACGTCACTGCTGGTGTCAAAGATGCGCGCGCAGGCAGAGAAGTACGAAGTACCGGTTGTGATTGAAGCCTTCCCGGAAACGCTGGCAGGCGAGAAAGGGACCCAGGCGGATGTGGTGCTGTTAGGGCCGCAAATTGCCTATATGTTGCCGGAGATTCAACGTCTGTTACCGAATAAACCGGTTGAAGTGATCGACTCTGCGCTGTACGGCAAAGTAGATGGTTTGGGTGTTCTTAAAGCTGCTGTAGCAGCGATTAAAAAAGCTGCTAATTAATTTAATTTTTTATTTTCCCCGTCAAAGAGCAATTTCACACACACTTACGCCGCAATATTATTGCGGCATTTAAGGGCATTTTCTATGAGTAGATTTATTGCTGCGCTTGAAAAGGTACTCCTTCCTTTTGCAGTTAAAATAGGAAAGCAACCGCATGTCAACGCCATTAAAAACGGCTTTATTAAAGTAATGCCGTTAACCCTGGCCGGGGCCATGTTCGTTTTAATTAACAACGTTTTTCTTAGCTTCGGTGATGGTTCATTTTTCTATTCATTAGGTGTTCGTTTAGATCCCTCAACTATTGAAACGTTAAATGGTTTCAAGGCCATCGGCGGCAATGTGTACAACGGTACGCTGGGTATTATGTCGCTGATGGCGCCTTTCTTTATTGGGATGGCGTTGGCAGAAGAGCGTAAAGTCGACTCGCTGGCCGCCGGTTTATTATCCGTCGCTGCCTTTATGACCGTGACCCCATACAGCGTCGGTGAAGCGTACGCGGTAGGGGCCAACTGGCTGGGCGGGGCAAACATCATTTCCGGTATCGTGATCGGCCTGGTCGTGGCGGAAATGTTTACCTTTATTATTCGTCGCAACTGGGTGATTCGTTTACCTGACAGCGTGCCGGCGTCGGTGTCCCGCTCCTTCTCGGCGCTGATCCCAGGCTTTATTATTCTCTCCATCATGGGGACCATCGCCTGGGCGCTCTCTCACTGGGGCACCAACTTCCACCAGATCATTATGGATACCATCTCCACACCGCTGGCCTCTATGGGTGGTGTCGTGGGCTGGGCTTACGTGATTTTCACCTCCCTGCTGTGGTTCTTCGGTGTTCACGGCTCTCTGGCGCTGGCTGCGCTGGACAGCGGCATCATGACCCCATGGGCGCTGGAAAACGTGGCGCTTTATCAGCAGTACGGCTCCGTTGATGCGGCGCTGGCGGCGGGTAAAACCTTCCACGTGTGGGCCAAACCGATGCTCGACTCCTATATCTTCCTGGGCGGTACCGGGGCGACGCTGGGCCTGATCATCGCGGTCTTTATCACCTCCCGTCGTGCGGATCACCGTCAGGTGGCGAAGCTGGCACTGCCATCAGGCATCTTCCAGATTAACGAGCCTATCCTCTTCGGTCTGCCGATTATTATGAACCCGGTGATGTTCATTCCGTTCATCCTGGTACAACCGCTGCTGGCCGCCATAACTCTGACTGCCTACTACCTGGGGATAATCCCGCCGGTAACCAACATTGCGCCATGGACTATGCCAGCGGGCCTGGGTGCCTTCTTTAACACCAACGGCAGCGTAGCGGCCTTCCTGCTGGCGATATTTAACCTTGGTGTGGCAACCCTGCTCTACATGCCGTTCGTCGCCATCGCCAATAAGGCTCAGACCACCATTGATGAAGAAGAGAGCGAAGAAGAGATCGCCCTCGCACTGAAATTCTGATGTCGTATGACGCGGGGCAACCCGCGTCAGTACAGGAGAACCCGAGATGTTTGATTTAGAAAATGTTGTTGCAGAAGCAGAAGAAGTAGCAGAGAACGACCTTGAAGAAGTGGTGATGGGGCTTATCATCAACTCTGGTCAGGCGCGTAGCCTGGCGTACGGCGCACTGAAAAAAGCCAAGCAGGGCGATTTCGATACCGCCAAAGAGATGATGGCCCAGTCCCGCACCGCGCTGAATGAAGCGCACCTGGTGCAAACAAAACTGATCGAAAGCGATCAGGGTGAAGGTAAGATGAAGGTCAGCCTGGTGCTGGTACATGCCCAGGACCATCTGATGACCTCCATGCTGGCACGTGAGCTGGTGGCGGAACTCATCGAACTTCACGAGAAAATGCAGTAAGTCAGACTGATAGCAGGAGGTCAGCGCAATGGAAATCACTACCGCCCGGGAACAGCAGCTGTTCAATGGTAAAAATTTTCATGTGTTTATCTACAACAAGGTGGAGAGCATCAGCGGTCTGCATCAGCATGACTACTATGAATTCACCATTGTGCTGACTGGCCGCTATTTCCAGGAGATCAACGGCAAGCGGGTGCTGCTGGAGCGTGGGGACTTCGTCTTTATCCCGATGGGGTCCCACCATCAGAGCTTTTACGACTTTGGCGCCACGCGTATTCTTAACGTCGGCATCAGTAAACGCTTCTTCGAAACCCACTACTCGCCGCTGCTGCCGTTCTGCTTTGTCGCTTCGCAGGTTTATCATGTAAAAAGTGAATTCCTGAACTGGATCGACACCGTTATTGCCTCGCTTAACTTTCGTGACAATGAGTTCGATGAATTCATTGAAACGGTGACCTTCTACGTCGTCAACCGCTTACGCCACTATCGCGAAGAGCAGCAGGCGACGGACGATATCCCACAATGGCTGCGCACCACCGTAGAAATGATGCACGATAAACTGCGCTTTGGTGAAAATGCGCTGGAGAATATGGTGGCGCTGTCAGGTAAATCACAAGAATATCTGACCCGGGCGACCCAGCGTTATTATCAGAAAACCCCGGTGCAGATTATTAATGAAATACGGATCAATTTCGCCAGAAAACAGCTGGAGATCACCAATTATTCGGTGACGGATATTGCTTACGAATCCGGTTACAGCAGTCCGAGTCTGTTTATTAAGACCTTTAAGAAATTGACCTCATTTACACCTAACAGCTACCGGAAAAATCTTACGGTTATTAATTAACGTCCGGCGGGATCGCCGCCGGAAATATCGACTTCAAAACTTGCCCAAATATATGGGACGGGATCGCTATACTTAAATGGCGCATCTCCCTGGGAGAAATATTATGCAAAAGAAACTGAAAGTAGTGACCATCGGCGGCGGAAGCAGCTACACCCCGGAATTACTGGAAGGGTTCCTCAAGCGTTATCATGAACTGCCGGTCAGCGAACTGTGGCTGGTGGACGTGGCTGAAGGCCAGGAGAAGCTCGATATTATTTTTGACCTGTGCCAGCGCATGGTGAAAAAAGCGGGCGTACCGATGACCGTGCATAAAACCCTCGACCGTCGCCAGGCGCTGAAAGACGCTGATTTCGTCACCACCCAGCTGCGCGTCGGCCAGCTGAAGGCGCGCGAGCTGGATGAGCGTATCCCGCTGAGCTACGGCTATCTGGGTCAGGAAACCAACGGTGCCGGCGGTCTGTTCAAAGGGCTGCGTACCATTCCGGTGGTTTTCGACATCATTAAAGACGTGCAGGAGATCTGCCCGCAGGCGTGGGTGATCAACTTTACCAACCCGGCCGGGATGGTAACCGAAGCGGTCTACCGCCACACCGATTTCAAACGCTTCATTGGGGTCTGTAATATCCCTATCGGCATGAAGATGTTTATCCGCGATGTGCTGGCGTTGACCGACAGCGACGAACTCTCCATCGACCTGTTCGGCCTGAACCACATGGTCTTTATCAAAGATGTGCTGGTCAACGGCGAGTCACGCTTTGCCGAACTGCTGGACGGCGTGGCATCTGGCACCCTGAAAGCCAGCTCGGTGAAAAATATCTTCGACCTGCCGTTCAGCGAAGGGCTGATTCGCTCGCTCAATCTGCTGCCGTGCTCCTATCTGCTCTACTACTTCAAGCTGAAAGAGATGCTGGCCATTGAGATGGGCGAATACTACAAAGGCGGCGCCCGGGCGCAGGTGGTGCAGAAGGTAGAAAAACAGCTCTTCGACCTGTACAAGGATCCGGATCTGAACGTGAAGCCAAAAGAGCTGGAGCAGCGCGGTGGGGCTTACTACTCCGACGCGGCCTGCGAAGTGATCAACGCCATCTACAACGACAAGCAGGCGGAACACTACGTCAACGTGCCGCACCACGGCCACATTGATAATATCCCGGCAGACTGGGCGGTGGAGATGACCTGCATCCTCGGCCGCGATGGCGCGAAACCGCATCCGCGTCTGACCCATTTCGATGACAAGGTGATGGGGCTGATCCACACCATCAAGGGCTTTGAAGTCGCAGCAAGTCAGGCGGCGATCAGCGGCGAGCTGAATGATGTGCTGCTGGCTCTGAACCTGAGCCCGCTGGTCCAGTCCGATCGCGATGCCGAGAAGCTGGCGCGCGACCTGATTCTGGCCCATGAAAAATGGCTGCCGAACTTTGCCGGCGCTATTGATAAACTGAAAAGCGAGCAGCACTAAGAGGGATCGCTATGGAATATCTGCTGATCGTCAATGCCGATGATTTTGGCCTCTCGAAAGGACAAAACTATGGCATCGTGGAAGCCTGTCGGCACGGCGTGGTGACCTCAACCACCGCGATGGTCAACGGCGATGCAATTGAGCACGCCGCTGAACTCAGCCGGGCGCTGCCGGAACTGGGAGTCGGGATGCACTTTGTTCTGACTCTCGGCATGCCGCTGACGCCGATGCCAGGGCTGACCCGCGAGGGGCAACTGGGGAAATGGATCTGGGAGATGGCGGAGCAGGGGACGTTGCCGCTGGAGGAGATTACCCGCGAGCTAGACTGTCAGTTCAATCGCTTTGTCGATCTTTTCGGCCGCGAGCCGACCCATATCGACAGCCATCACCATGTGCATATGATCCCGGCCATCTTCCCGCTAGTGGCCGAGTTTGCCCGCCGCAAAGGAGTGGCGCTGCGTATGGATCGTCAGGTTGAAGGGCTTGGGGAGCTGAGTGCCGAACTGCCGCCGACCACCGACGGTTTCAGTAGCGCATTTTATGGCGATGAAATCAGTGAGGCGCTGTTCTTAAGCGTGCTGGATCATTCCGTGCAGCAGGGCGAACGCTCGCTGGAGGTGATGGCGCACCCGGCCTTTATTGATAACACCATTCGTAAAAGCGCCTACTGCTGGCCGCGCCTGACGGAGCTGGATGTGCTGACCTCGACGTCGCTGAAATACGCAATTGCCGAGTGCGGGTATCGTCTGGGGACGTTCAGGGATCTGTGAGGAAATGCCGGGTGGCGGCTTCGCCTGACCCGGCCTATAAATTCAACGGAACCTTGCGCCGGGTTTTATCCGGTTAGCAAATTACACGGAACCGTAGGCCGGGTAAGCGCAAGCGCCACCCGGCTTTTTTTACGCCGGTATGCTGGCGATTTTACTGCGACGCGACCAGACCCGGTGCGCCGCCATCTGCAACACCAGCTCATCCATAAACGCGCCTGCCGCGGTATCGCCTTCGATAATCCCTTCTTCGCCCTGATCCGCCACCTTCAGCAGCGGTTTGAACTGCCGCGCATCGCCCGCAAGCGCAATCGGCTTGAGGTGCTTGTAGGCTTCCAGCAGATAATAGGCGGCATCCCCGTTATTGAGCAGGCTCTGGATATCGCCGCAGGGCACCACCACCGCATCAACGGTCAGCGACGGGGATCCGGCAAAGGTCGCCGCCACCGGTAGCACCGAGCCGTCATCAGCGGTTACTTCACCCATTCGCGAGTAGAGCAGCTTCGCGTGAACGCCTTTGGCCTTCAGCGCCCGCAGTACCGCCAGTACGTCGTTGGCTCGCGGGGTATCGTTGAGCAGTATCGCCACCACGCGGCCTTTGATATCGCCACCGGGAACGGCATACAGGCTGAGGGATGGATCCTTTTTCAGGCCGCTGACATCCTGCGGTGGAGCCAGATTACGTTGCTCCTCGGTAAGGGTAAGCCCCAGATTCTCAGCCACACCCTGGGCCAGGGTGATATCAATGCGCGCCAGCTGATCGACCACCCGCTCGCGGATATAGGTCCGCACCACTTTGCTCAGCTCAAAGCTGAAGGCACCGATGATATGCTCCTGCTCGACAGGTGTCTGGCTCTGCCAGAACAGGCGCGGATGGGCGTAATACTCCGCGAAAGAGGGGCTGCGCTCGCGGATTTTACTGCCTTCCACACGCTCCTGATAAGACTCAAACCCACCGCGTTTTGGCCCAGGGGGGGTCTCGCGCGGCCAGTTATCGTTGATCGAGTTCGGTTCGTAGTTGGCCGGGTTGGTGTCGATCTCCATCCGGTGCATGCCGTCACGCTGGAAGTTATGGTACGGACAGGTTGGCTTGTTGATGGGGATCTCGTGGAAGTTCGGCCCACCCAGACGGCTGATTTGCGTATCGGTGTAGGAGAACAGCCGGCCCTGCAACAGCGGGTCGTTGGTAAAGTCCAGCCCGGGGACGATGTGCCCGGGGTGGAAGGCGGCCTGTTCGTTCTCGGCAAAAAAGTTGTCCGGGTTGCGGTTGAGCACCATTTTGCCCACCAGCTGAACCGGCACCAGCTCCTCGGGGATCAGCTTGGTTGGGTCGAGAAGGTCAAAATCAAATTTAAACTCGTCCTCTTCCGGGATCAGCTGGAAGCCGAGCTCATATTCCGGGAAGTCGCCCGCTTCGATGGCTTCCCAGAGATCGCGGCGATGGAAGTCCGGATCGCGCCCGGTGAGCTTCTGCGCCTCATCCCACACCAGCGAGGCTTTGCCAGCCACCGGCTTCCAGTGGAAGCGCACAAAGGTGGCTTTGCCTTCGGCATTGATCAGCCGGAAGGTGTGGATGCCAAACCCCTCCATGGTGCGGTAGCTGCGGGGGATGCCGCGGTCGGACATCGCCCACATCACGTTATGCAGGGTTTCAGGCTGCAATGAAACGTAGTCCCAGAAGGTGTCGTGCGCGCTCTGGCCCTGCGGGATCGCCCAGTGAGGCTCCGGCTTCACCGCGTGGACAAAATCGGGGAACTTGTGGGCGTCCTGAATAAAGAAGATCGGCGTGTTGTTGCCCACCAGGTCAAAAATGCCCTCTTCGGTATAAAACTTGGTGGCGAACCCGCGAACGTCCCGCACCGTGTCGGCGGAGCCTGCGCCGCCCTGCACCGTGGAGAAGCGGACAAACACCGGGGTGATTTTATCCGGGTCAGAGAGGAAGGCGGCTTTGGTGATGTCGCTCAGGTTCTTATAAGGCTGGAAATAGCCGTGCGCGGCCGAGCCGCGGGCGTGGACAATACGCTCCGGGATACGCTCGTGGTCAAAATGGGTAATCTTCTCCCGCAGAATGAAATCTTCCAGCAGGGTCGGGCCGCGCGTCCCGGCACGCAGCGAGTTCTGATCGTCAGCGATGCGTACACCCTGGTTGGTGGTGAGCGGGAAGTTTTCGCCACCTTTACGCACCGCATCCAGCGCGTTCAGTTTTTCATTGCCGGTGTCCGGTGCCTTCAGGCTGCCGGGCGCGGTGGGTTCCTGTCCCGGCGGAGTAGGGACCGGACTGGCGCGGTGGGAACCATCGTCCGGGGCCAGGGAGTCCAGGCCGGGTTTCGCTTCATTTTCATCATGTACCGGGGATTGCTGCGGGTGGTGGGTCTTATCATTTTGCGACATTGCACTCGTCTCCTGTTTTCATTGCTGAAACGCGGTCGTCTTTGCGTCAAAACTCATTAACTATAGAACAATGCCGACGGTGAGCCGGGTGAAAACCCGATTTCTGGCTACCACTTACGCTTGATGTGGCACGTGGGGCGCGACGCAGGAAGGGCAATCAGCTATCATAGGAATTTACTGATTTTTGAGTTTGCTTTAGTGAACCCGCTGCTTATGAAACCTCTTCGCCAACAAAATCGTCCTGTTATCAGTTATCAGCCCCGCGTTGAACCCGCGCCGCCAGAACATGCCAACAAAATGGATGGCTTTCGTGACGTCTGGCTATTACGCGGCAAATATGTGGCCTTTGTGCTGATTGGCGAGCGTTTTCGCCGTTCACCGGCGTTTAACGTTCCGGAATCTGCTCAGCGCTGGGCGGCACAGGTCCGCCAGGAAGAAGAGGTTGAGGATTAACAGATAATAAAAAAACCGCCTTCATTGCTGAAGGCGGTTTTTTTTAGCGAGGGTGGCGCTTAACGGTGCGCCAGTTCCGCATGTTCATCGCTGTCCAGTACCGCTTTATCGGTCTGCTTCAGCCACTGGCTGGTGAGCGTACCGGCGGTCATGGAGCCGCTGACGTTCAGCGCGGTACGGCCCATGTCGATCAGCGGTTCTACCGAGATCAGCAGTGCCACCAGCGTCACCGGCAGACCCAGCGCAGGCAGTACGATCAGCGCGGCAAAGGTCGCGCCGCCGCCCACACCGGCCACACCGGCAGAGCTCACGGTCACAATCCCGACCAGGGTCGCAATCCAGACCGGATCCAGCGGGTTAATACCCACCGTCGGTGCCACCATTACTGCCAGCATTGCCGGATAGAGACCTGCACAACCGTTCTGACCAATGGTCGCGCCAAAGGAGGCGGAGAAGCTGGCGATCGATTCCGGCACGCCCAGACGACGGGTCTGCGCTTCCACGTTCAGTGGAATGGAGGCGGCGCTGGAGCGGCTGGTAAAGGCGAAGGTCAGCACCGGCCACACCTTACGGAAGTATTTCAGCGGGCTGACGCCGTTCACGCCGAGCAGAATGCCGTGGACCACAAACATGATGCCCAGACCGAGATAAGAGGCGACCACGAAGCTACCCAGCTTGATGATGTCCTGCAGGTTTGAGCCTGCCACCACTTTGGTCATCAGCGCCAGTACACCGTACGGGGTCAGCTGCATCACCAGACGCACCAGCTTCATCACCCAGCTCTGCAGGGTGTCGATGGCGGTCAGAACGCGCTGGCCTTTCGGGGCGTCATCTTTCAGCAGTTTCAGCGCGGCTACGCCGAGGAAGGCAGCGAAAATCACCACGCTGATGATCGACGTTGGGCTGGCCCCGGTGAGATCGGCAAACGGGTTTTTCGGGATAAAGGAGAGCAGCATCTGCGGTACGGTGAGATCCGCTACTTTACCCGCATAGTTAGTCTCGATGGCGGTCAGGCGCGCGGTTTCTGCGGTACCCTGCACCAGGCCTTCTGCGGTCAGGCCAAACAGGTTGGTGACCAGCACGCCCACCAGAGCCGAGATCAGGGTGGTAAAGAGCAGCGTACCTATTGTCAGGACGCTGATTTTACCCAGCTGAGAGGCATTATGCAGACGGGCAACCGCGCTCAGAATAGAGGCAAACACCAGCGGCATAACAATCATCTGCAGCAGCTGGACGTAGCCGTTACCGACAACGTTGAACCACTGGATAGAGTCTTTCAGTACCGGGTTGCTGGCACCGTAAATGGCCTGCAGCGCCAGTCCAAAGACCACGCCCATCACCAGACCGACCAGTACTTTTTTGGCCAGGCTCCACTGTTTGTGACGCGACTGCGCCAGCAACAGCAGTAAGCCGACGAACACCACGATGTTCGCGATTAATGGAAAATTCATCCCGTTCTCCTGATTGAATAGCAGATCGGTATTAGGTCCGACCTTGTTGGCGCAAGATTATCAGAAGTGTGATCTGGTCGCTTATATCCAAATGGAATGGGTTATGCCAAAACGGCTGAATTCGTCCAGTTACTGCTCACTTTGATGGTGAATAAAGCGGTTGAACTGAAACTGCAGGGAATTAATCATGTGCGAGGACCAGCGCACGGCTCCGTTTTCCGGCAGCGTCTGCGGCATCCACACCGCCCAGGCAAACAGGGCCATGCACAGGGCGCGCTCCAGCTGGTTGCCTTTTTGCGGCCTGAGGATCGGCAGACGAAAACGCCAGCGGCAGGGCCACAGCAGAGGAACCCCCGCCGGGGTAAGCATGTCGGCCAGAATATGGCTCAGATAGCCCAGCACCATCCCCTGGATGGCATCCGCCGGGATCAGCCAGCTGTCCGGCACTTTTAAATAGAAGAGGGTAAGCGCGGCAAATACCGCCAGCAGGCTGTGTGTGAAGCCGCGATGGCCGCAGGCGCGGGCTATGGGTTTTGAGATCCACTTCAGCCGCTGCCCGAGCAGCGACTTTGGATGATCGATGTCAGGTAACAGGCAGGTCAAAACTGCCGATGGCACGATGTGCCACCAGTCACCCTGCGCCAGCACTGGTGTAAGCTCAGCGTTTTTGGCAAACACTGCGCAGGCGAGAGAAAAGAGCAGATGACCTTCCGCCGTCATGATAAAACCCACTAAACTGTCAATGCATCCAGTATAGGGATTTTATACAGTATACGGAAGTAGTGACGGTGTAACTCTTTGTCACAAAGCTGTTAACGTGCGAGCCAGCCCCCATCGACGGCGAGGGTGTAGCCGTTGACGTAGTCCGAGGCCGACGAGGCTAGGAATACCGCCGGGCCCTGGAGATCTTCCGGCTTACCCCAGCGACCCGCCGGAATACGGTCGAGGATCTCTTTGCTGCGCTGTTCGTCGTCGCGGAGTTGCTGGGTATTGTTGGTTGCCATATAGCCCGGCGCGATGGCGTTAACGTTTATACCATGGTGTGCCCACTCGTTGGCCAGCAGGCGGGTGATCCCGAGCACGCCGCTTTTCGACGCGGTATAAGAGGGAACGCGGATCCCGCCCTGGAACGACAGCATGGAGGCAATGTTAATGATTTTGCCGCCTTGCCCCTGAGCGATGAACTGACGGGCCACGGCCTGCGACAGGAAAAAGACCGATTTCAGGTTGAGATTCATCACATCATCCCAGTCCTTTTCGCTGAAGGTCAGAGCATCTTCCCGGCGAATGGTGCCGGCATTATTTACCAGAATATCAACGCGTCCCATGCCCGCCACCGTCTGCTCGACGATATCGTTAATAGCATCCTGCTTGCTGAGATCGGCCTGAATAGCCAGAAACCGGCGACCCAGCGCCTTCACGCCTGCAGCGGTCTCTTCCGGGATCCGGCGATTGACGCTCACGATGTCACAGCCTGCCTGCGCCAGACCCAGCGCCATGCCCTGGCCGAGTCCGGTATCACAGCCGGTAACGATGGCAACTTTTCCTGAAAGATTAAAGGCATCCAGTATCATACAGACCTCAGAAAGTAGGGGGGTATAGTTGTTCTGAGATAAGCATAGAAGCAGGGATAGGGAATATCAAATTAAAATGAAATGATGTTTTAAAAATTTTATGTGGATCATGTTTGCGGGCAACAGGACGTTGCCCGCCGTCGTTAATCAGCCGCGCAGATGTGCCACGGTGAGGTCCTGCAGCGAGGTCAGTTTAACGTCCGCCAGGGCGTAGCGGGCGTCATGCTGATTCTCTTCTGCGGGGACGACAATCGAGCGCATTCGTGCCGCTTTGCTGGCGATCATGCCGTTAACGGAGTCTTCCAGCGCCACGCAGGTGGTCGGGTCGACGCCCAGCTTCGCGGCGCAGTCCATATAGACCTGCGGGTGCGGCTTGCTGTAAGGCAGTTTTTCTGCCGAGGCCAGCGCATCAAAGCTGTCGCGCAGATCAAACATGATTAGCACTTTTTCCAGCATATGCAGCGGCGAGGCGGAGGCGAGGCCAACCTTCAACCCCTGCGCTCTGCACAGGGCGACAGCCTCACGGGCCCCTTTCAGCAGCGGGCGGTTCTCTTCCACCAGCGTAATGGCCCGGTTGATAATGCGGTCGGTGACCTCATCCCGGCCCGGCCCCACCCACGGCTGGTGGGCATACCAGAGTTCAACCACCATATCGATGCGCAGACCGAGGGTATCCGGCAGTTCGTGACGGCGGCTGATATCCACGCCCAGGCTGGCCATCACATCCAGTTCAGCACGATCCCAGAGCGGCTCGGAATCAATCAGTAATCCATCCATATCAAAAATGGCTGCAAGAATTTGACGCGGAGTCGACATGCAACTTCTCCTTTTGTGGGTGTTTATCAGGGGTAAAGGCTACCTAACCCTGGCAATTTACCATATCGCCTGCAAAGAACGGGCGAAAATGACAACCAGCAGGTAGACTTAGCCTCAAAGGATGTATTTTAAAAACGAGGAACCGATGACATATCAACAAGCTGGACGTGTAGCGATACTGAAGATAATCGCCGGATGGGTAATTTTTATCCCGGCGGTGATCTCGACAATTATTTCCGTCCTGAAATTTATTTATGACCACAGCGAAAAGCAGGCCGGGATCAATGCCGTGATGCTGGATTTTGCCCATGTCATGATCGAGATGATGCGCTTTAACACGCCGTTTCTTAATTTCTTCTGGTACAACTCCCCGACGCCAGATTTCCGGCAGGGAATGAACATCGCGTTCTGGATTATCTTTGCTCTGATCTTTATTGCTCTGGCACTACAGGCTTCCGGAGCGCGGATGCGCCGGCAGACCCGCCTCATTCGCGAAGGGCTGGAAGCCCAGCTGATTCTGGAGAAGGCAAAAGAAGAAGAGGGATTAACGCGCGAACAGATCGAAGCGCGCATTGTGGTACCGAATCACACCATTTTCCTGCAAATTTTTACCCTCTATGTACTTCCGGTGCTGATGATCGTTGCCGGGTACTTCCTGTTCTCCCTGCTCGGCCTGTTATAAGCGTTCGCTGCCGGGCAGTGCTGCCCGGCAGTCTGTCCGCTACGCTGCCAGCACCCGCTCCATCGCCTTCTGCGCAATCACCAGATGCTCGCCGCCAAACAGAATGGCGCGGTTCATCAGGGTATAGAGCTGATAGACCGGCTGCCTTTGCAGAAAACCGGCCGGCAACGGCGAGACTGACTGATAGCCGTCGTAGATCTGCGGCAGCTGTTCAGGATGCAGCGGCAGCATCGCGAGGTCGCACTCCCTGTCTCCCCAGTAGCAGGCCGGATCGAAGATATAGGGGCCGTTCGGACCCAGCGCACAGTTGCCCGACCACAGATCGCCGTGCAGCAGCGAAGGCTGCGGCTGGTGCGAGGCCAGGCGCTGCTGAATATGATCGACAATGGCGTCAATGTTGCCGAACTCCAGCCCTTTTTCCGCCGCCAGTTCCAGCTGCCAGCCGATCCGTTGTTCGGCAAAGAAGGTCGACCAGCGGCGTTGCCAGGCGTTGGGTTGCGGGGTGGTTGAGAGGTCGTTGTCGAAATCGAGACCGAACTGCGGCTGCTCACTCCACAGATGGAGGCGGGCAATTTGTTGCCCCAGGATAAAGGCGTTATGCGCATCGAGCGGACGGGCAGGGAGGTACTCCATCACCAGAAAGCTGTAGTCACGATCGCTTCCGACGGCCCACACCTGGGGTACGGAGACGGTTTTGCTGCGGGAGAGCAGTTCCAGCTGGTCAGCTTCCGCGGTAAAGATGGGTAACAGCTCGCGTTCATCACATTTTACGAAGAGGTCGCGTCCTGCATAGCGCAGATGCCATGCGGCGTGGATCTCGCCCCCTGGCAGCTCGTTACGCAGTTCAATTTCACCTTCGCCCAGTTGTTCACTTAAAAGATGACTGATAGCCTGCCACATGATCGCTCTCCCATGTTGTCTGCCAGATCATAAAGTTAGCGTGAAACTATGGTCAAAAAACACGAACTAACGCACATCTACACCGTTTGGTTGACCCTGTGGCACTTATTGTTGCTGTTTTTGCCAGTTTTCCCAGCTCGTGACTTCAACCTGCGGTTCTTTCCCGGTGGCGCTCTCCACCAGACCTGTGGCCAGCGCCTTCACTTCGTCTTCACTCAGGGTACTGACCAGACCGTAGGTATGGGTACCCAGCTCATGCAGATTGCCGTCGCCGTCGCCGTCGGTCATGGTTAGCAAAAAACCGCCGCGGGTAAGATGGTTGTTGATTTCATTGAGTTCTGTCAGCGAGTCTTCATGAACTTTTACGGTTACCACGTAGCGAGCGATCTCTCCACTGCTCATAATTCACCTCGTTGTTATCACGAAATTTTTTTAGCATAGACGATTCATGCCATTTGTCGCCCTCGCCGGGTCACCGGGAGGGCAAGGGTTACGCATTTGTCAGGTATGTGAAGATTTTCTGCGTGTCATCAAGGGAGCACAGCCGGGTTCCGTGATTAATGGTTGCCGCGCTGCCTGCCGCCACGCCGTATTGAGTCATCTCCCGTAAAGACGCCCCTTGTGCCAGCTTCAGGGTCATGGCACCCACCATGCTGTCCCCCGCGCCGACGGTACTCTGGCTTTTCATCGGCGGCGGCACGACATGCACCGATCCGGTTTCATCCACGCCCAGCGCACCCTGTGGGCCCAGGGACACCACTACCCGCCGGGCTTTACCGCTTTTCACCAGTTCTTCTGCGGCGTTACGCACATCATCCGGCTGGCTGAGATCGCGATTGACCAGCGCGCTTAGCTCTTTCTGATTGGGTTTCACCAGCTCGATGTTGCCAAGGGTCAGTGCGGCGCTGAGGGCCTCTCCGGAGCTGTCAACGATGCAGCGGATGCCGTTCTGTTGCGCTGCGCGAATAAGCTGGGTCAGGCGCTCGGTTTTGACCCCGGGTGGCAGGCTGCCGCTGATGACCAGCAGCGCGCCGCTCTCGATGGCCAGCACTTTCTCTTCCAGCTGGCGAAATTCATCTTCGCTCAGCGTCGCGCCAGGCATCACAAAGCGATACTGCTCGTGGGTGGATTCAACATGCACGTGCAGGTTTTGCCGGGTCCAGTCATGAGCATCGACCGTATCCACGGCGACCTGCTCATCAGCCAGAAGCGAGACAAGGTGTTCACCCGTCGCGCCGCCCGCAGGAAAGATGGCGGTAGCTTTTCCGCCGAGGTGAACAATGGCGCGCGCCACGTTAATCCCACCGCCGCCGGGTTCGAAAACCGGCGCGCTGCAGCGAAGTTTACCTTCAGGATAGAGTTGAGCCGTCAGGGTTGCGCTGTCCAGAGAAGGGGAGAGCGTCAACGTAAAGATACGATCCATGCTGATCTCCTTTGAATGAGGATAGCCTTAAGCCTGGCACCTAACCCGCGGAAGGGAAAGTAAATAACAATATGATTTTAAATATGAATATCGTTACGTACCCTGACGTTTATTTATAAATAACCGGCTGGTTTAAGATCGTTCTTATTCCAAAAATGAAACAAGAAATCATTGCTATGTTATTTGAGCCTTTTTATAATTTGTTACCTTTCGTGGGATCTCATGGCATTGATCCGCAAGAAAGTTTCCGGGACCGTAATGGTCTCTTTTTTTGTTGTACGGACTCTTTATAAATGAAGCTTTTAAAGACAGTACCCGCTGCAATGATGGTAGCGGGAGGCCTGTTTGCGTCAATGCATGCAACAGCCGATGATTCCGTTTTTACTGTCATGGACGATCCCTCCACTGCACAGAAACCTTTTGAAGGCAACCTGAACGCAGGTTATCTGGCGCAATCAGGCAATACCAAAAGCTCCTCCCTGACCGCTGACACCACTATGACCTGGTACGGCACCAGCACCGCCTGGTCGCTGTGGGGTAACGCCAGCAATACCTCATCTAACGATGAGCGCTCTTCCGAGAAATATGCGGTGGGTGGGCGTAGCCGTTACAACATGACTGACGTTGACTACCTCTTCGGCCAGGCAAGCTGGTTGACCGACCGCTACAACGGCTATCGTCAGCGTGATGTAGCAACGGCCGGTTATGGTCGTCAGTTCCTGAACGGTCCGGTACACAGCTTCCGCTTTGAATTTGGTCCGGGTGTGCGTTACGACGAATATACTGACGGCGACACCGAAACCCAGCCGCTGGGCTATGCGTCCGGGACCTATGCCTGGCAGATGACCGATAACGCCAAATTTACCCAGGGCGTCTCTGTCTTTGGCGCTGACGACACTACCGTCAACTCTGAGACTGCGCTGAACGTGGCGATTAACGCCCATTTCGGGCTGAAGGTTGCCTACAATGTGACCTGGAACTCTGAGCCACCAGCCTCTGCACCGGAACATACCGATCGCAGAACTACCGTCTCTCTGGGCTACAAGATGTAATCGCAGCGGGCCAATAATATATTGGCCCGTTTTTAATTTTTGTGCTGATAAATAATAAACAGTGTTTTAAAATATGGCCGCAGCCGATATCTCCATATTTTCTCCATAATTTCCCGCTTTGTTAACATTCAATTTATTTGACACGAATTGATAAATATTTTGACTATGCAAAAGTGTGATCCAGATCTAAACTATGAGGACAAGTTAGATATTGCTCTAAGTTGGTCTGTATTAATTCAGTAAGAGAAAAACATCATGAATAAAATCACAACTGCTTCTGCAGCAATAGTGCTTTCTGGACTGTCGTTCGGCGCATTTGCCGCTGATTCTGCATATAACTCTGCCAGTGACACGTCTACACAAATTGGCATCACGAAAGCCTCTGATGTAGAAGCCGGATCGAACATCGCCCCGGGCTCGCAATCTACCGGGCAATCCATGGATGACGCGTTCGACGTGCATAAACTGGTTGCCGGTGAATGGTCCTGATTGATTCGTCAAACACGATAAATTCATTTGCTGGCTGTTATTACCGCTAAAAAAAACCGGATTCTGATGTACCGGTTTTTTTATTTCTGCCGTTTGTGTAAAGATATTTAAAACGTAAGTTTATATTCGTTGGGTTTTGCAAACAAAAGCGAATACAACTACGCGACAGTACAGGGAAGATACGATTAACCCCAAAGCATCGCCGCCCAGCGTAATAACAGCAGGGCAGCATAAAGGGTGATTAACACAATCACCATCTTCCAGTATTTTTTTGAAAAGCGTTTCGTCGGCATCACATCATCCTTGTTCTTTGGTCGTGGTCGACTGCTAAGTCTACCAAAGAGCAAAAATAATTGCGCTTCACCGGGAAGTTATAGCGTCAGGCGCTGGCAACAGCGAGCTTTAAAACCAGTGAAACTTATCCGCCAGAATCACGAGTAACGCGGTGGCAGAAAGAATGTTCAGGATAACGACTGTTCTGCTGGATACGTTCATACTATGCCCCAAAGTGTGTTGTAAGGACCTGTTCAAGAATAGCTCAGCCACCCGGTATTGCGAGAAGCTGTTTGAAATTCCACGTTAAACTCATGCGAAAGTGCTAACGCGTTCAATCTGCCCGTAAGGGTGTTTTCACCCTGGCGTTAGTGTTACCATCAACAGGCTGATCGTAAATTGCCATTTTTCTGATTTCGATCCTGTGCATGATTGCGGGCCAATTTGACGATTGTTGGTCAGATGGTTTTGCAATTCACTGTAAATTAAAGATTATTTTCTTTGCATATGCTCTTATGTGTGGGGCATCACTGCAAATAAGGACATAAAATGCCTGTAATTACTCTTCCTGATGGCAGCCAACGCCATTTTGACCGCGCCGTCAGCCCAATGGATGTTGCGCTGGATATCGGCCCGGGTCTGGCGAAAGCCACTATTGCTGGCCGCGTAAACGGTACGCTGGTTGATGCTTCCGATTTAATTGAAAACGATGCGAAGCTGTCGATCATCACCGCGAAAGACGAAGAAGGTCTGGAGATCATTCGTCACTCGTGCGCTCACCTGCTCGGTCATGCGATCAAGCAGCTGTGGCCTAATACCAAAATGGCTATCGGCCCGGTTATCGACAACGGTTTCTACTATGATGTCGATCTTGACCACACGCTGACCCAGGAAGATATCGAAGCCCTCGAAAAGCGTATGCACGAGCTGGCTGAGAGCAACTACGACGTCATCAAGAAGACCGTGAGCTGGCACGAAGCGCGTGAAACCTTCGTGAAGCGTGGTGAAAACTACAAAGTCACTATTCTTGACGAGAACATTGCTCATGATGACAAGCCTGGCTTGTATCATCACGAAGAATACATCGACATGTGCCGTGGACCGCACGTGCCGAACATGCGCTTCTGCCATCACTTCAAACTGATGAAAACTGCGGGCGCTTACTGGCGTGGCGACAGCAACAATAAGATGTTGCAGCGCATCTACGGTACCGCCTGGGCTGACAAAAAAGCCCTGAACGCGTATCTGCAGCGTCTGGAAGAAGCGGCGAAGCGTGACCACCGTAAAATCGGTAAACAGCTCGACCTGTATCATATGCAGGAAGAGGCGCCGGGTATGGTCTTCTGGCACAACGACGGCTGGACTATCTTCCGCGAGTTGGAAACTTTCGTGCGTTCCAAACTGAAAGCGTACCAGTATCAGGAAGTAAAAGGCCCGTTCATGATGGACCGTGTGCTGTGGGAAAAAACCGGCCACTGGGACAACTACAAAGATGCGATGTTCACCACCTCTTCTGAGAACCGTGAATACTGCATTAAGCCAATGAACTGCCCGGGCCACGTTCAGATCTTTAACCAGGGTCTGAAATCCTACCGCGATCTGCCGCTGCGTATGGCGGAGTTCGGTAGTTGCCACCGTAACGAGCCATCAGGTGCGCTGCACGGTCTGATGCGCGTTCGTGGCTTTACGCAGGATGATGCGCATATCTTCTGTACTGAAGATCAGGTACGTGATGAAGTTAACGCCTGTATTCGTATGGTCTACGATATGTACAGTACCTTTGGCTTCGAGAAGATCGTCGTCAAACTCTCAACGCGTCCGGAAAAACGTATCGGTAGCGATGAGACCTGGGATCGTGCTGAGGCGGATCTCGCCGTGGCGCTGGAAGAAAACGGTATCCCGTTCGAATACCAGCTGGGCGAGGGTGCATTCTACGGTCCGAAAATTGAATTTACCCTGTATGACTGTCTCGATCGTGCATGGCAGTGCGGTACTGTACAGCTGGACTTCTCCCTGCCGCAGCGTTTAAGCGCCTCTTACGTTGGCGAAGATAACGAGCGTCAGGTGCCGGTAATGATTCACCGTGCTATCCTCGGTTCACTGGAGCGCTTCATCGGCATCCTGACCGAAGAGTTCGCGGGCTTCTTCCCAACCTGGCTTGCGCCAGTGCAGGTAGTCGTGATGAACATTACTGATTCTCAGGCTGATTACGTTAAAGAATTGACGCAGAAACTACAAAATGCGGGCATTCGCGTAAAAGCAGACTTGAGAAATGAGAAGATTGGCTTTAAAATCCGCGAGCACACTTTACGTCGTGTCCCGTATATGTTGGTCTGTGGTGATAAAGAGGTGGAAGCAGGCAAAGTTGCCGTTCGCACCCGCCGTGGTAAAGACCTGGGCAGCCTGGACGTAAATGAAGTGATTGAGAAGCTGCAACAAGAGATTCGCAGCCGCAGTCTTCAACAACTGGAGGAATAAGGTATTAAAGGCGGAAAACGAGTTCAAACGGCACGTCCGAATCGTATCAATGGCGAGATTCGCGCCCAGGAAGTTCGCTTAACAGGTCTGGAAGGCGAGCAGCTGGGGATTGTGAGTCTGAGAGAAGCGATCGAAAAGGCTGAAGAAGCTGGAGTAGATTTAGTTGAAATCAGCCCTAACGCCGAACCGCCAGTTTGTCGTATCATGGACTACGGCAAGTTCCTTTATGAAAAGAGCAAGTCTTCTAAGGAACAGAAGAAGAAGCAAAAAGTTATCCAGGTTAAGGAAATTAAATTCCGTCCTGGTACCGACGATGGCGATTATCAGGTAAAACTCCGCAGCCTGATACGCTTTCTGGAAGATGGCGATAAGGCCAAGATCACGCTGCGTTTCCGCGGTCGTGAGATGGCCCACCAACAGATCGGTATGGAAGTGCTTAACCGCGTCCGTGACGATCTGAGTGAACTGGCAGTAGTCGAATCCTTCCCTACGAAGATCGAAGGCCGCCAGATGATCATGGTGCTCGCTCCTAAGAAGAAACAGTAGGCCTTCAAGTAGCAATTCCTGTGGAGCCAACAGGCTTCGCAGGTTTTGTTCGCCTGGGTTTCGTTTATTTAACAATGCGAAGTGGAAGTTATTAAGATGCCAAAAATTAAGACCGTACGCGGTGCTGCTAAGCGCTTCAAAAAAACCGGTGGTGGTGGATTTAAGCGTAAGCACGCAAACCTGCGTCATATTCTGACCAAAAAATCTACTAAGCGTAAACGTCACCTGCGTCCAAAAGGCCTTGTGTCTAAAGGCGATCTGGGTCTGGTTATCGCGTGCCTGCCGTACGCATAAGCCGTTAACGTTTAATTTTTTACTAAGAATATAGATACAGGAGAGCACATATGGCTCGCGTAAAACGTGGTGTAGTTGCCCGCGCACGTCACAAGAAAATTTTGAAACAAGCCAA
This sequence comes from Leclercia adecarboxylata, assembly GCF_006874705.1. Classification (NCBI taxonomy): domain Bacteria; kingdom Pseudomonadati; phylum Pseudomonadota; class Gammaproteobacteria; order Enterobacterales; family Enterobacteriaceae; genus Leclercia; species Leclercia adecarboxylata. Next base: position 3,755,809 of record NZ_CP035382.1, read on the forward strand.
AGGCTACTACGGTGCGCGTTCACGCGTATACCGCGTTGCCTTCCAGGCAGTTATCAAAGCAGGTCAGTACGCTTACCGTGACCGTCGTCAACGTAAACGTCAGTTCCGTCAACTGTGGATTGCGCGTATCAACGCAGCAGCACGTCAGAACGGTATTTCTTACAGCAAATTCATCAACGGCCTGAAAAAAGCCTCTGTTGAAATCGACCGTAAGATCCTGGCTGACATCGCAGTATTCGACAAAGTAGCGTTCACCGCTCTGGTCGAAAAAGCGAAAGCAGCTCTGGCATAAGCCAGTTGAAAGAGGGAGCTCTGCTCCCTCTTTTCGTTTCAACAGCATCAAAACGTTGACAATTTTCCGCCGACCCTTTTCAATAAGGCGTTAGGTCTCTTACCACACAAGGTAATGCAAGCATGAATGCTGCTATTTTCCGCTTCTTCTTTTACTTTAGCACCTGACATCAGGAGGCTAGCGCGTGAAAGACGAAACGGAAAACAGCGCCAGAAAGCCTCCTGATGGAGGCTTTTTTTGTATCTGCCGCTTGTAAATATCGCTACATAACGAGGAAAACCATGTCACATCTCGCAGAGCTGGTTGCCAGTGCAACGGCCGCCATTAACCAGGCCTCAGATGTTGCCGCGTTAGACAACGTCCGCGTCGAATATCTGGGCAAGAAAGGGCACCTGACCCTTCAAATGACTACCCTGCGTGAGTTGCCGCCAGAAGAGCGTCCGGCTGCAGGTGCGGTGATTAACGAAGCCAAAGAGCAGGTTCAGCAGGTGCTGAACGAGCGTAAAAACGCGCTGGAAAGCGCCGCGCTGAATGCCCGCCTGGCTGCCGAAACCATCGATGTCTCCCTGCCGGGTCGCCGTATTGAGAACGGTGGTCTGCATCCGGTCACCCGCACCATCGACCGCATTGAAAGTTTCTTCGGTGAGCTCGGCTTTACCGTGGCGACCGGCCCGGAAATCGAAGACGATTACCATAACTTCGATGCCCTGAATATCCCAGGCCACCACCCGGCACGTGCTGACCACGACACTTTCTGGTTCGATGCCACGCGTCTGCTGCGCACCCAGACCTCTGGCGTGCAGATCCGTACCATGAAGGAGCAGGAACCGCCGATCCGCATCATCGCCCCGGGTCGCGTCTATCGTAACGACTACGATCAGACCCACACCCCAATGTTCCACCAGATGGAAGGTCTGATCGTTGATAAAAATATCAGCTTCACCAACCTGAAGGGCACGCTGCACGATTTCCTGAACAACTTCTTTGAGGAAGATCTGCAGGTTCGTTTCCGTCCGTCCTACTTCCCGTTCACCGAACCGTCCGCAGAAGTTGATGTGATGGGTAAAAACGGCAAATGGCTGGAAGTGCTGGGCTGCGGCATGGTGCACCCGAACGTGCTGCGTAACGTCGGCATTGACCCGGAAGTTTACTCCGGCTTTGCGTTCGGTATGGGGATGGAGCGTCTGACCATGCTGCGTTATGGCGTGACCGACTTGCGCGCTTTCTTCGAAAACGATCTGCGTTTCCTCAAACAGTTTAAATAAGGGCAGGACAGAACAATGAAATTCAGTGAACTGTGGTTACGCGAATGGGTGAACACCGAGCTCGACAGCGAGGCGCTCTCTAACCAGATCACCATGGCCGGCCTGGAAGTGGACGGCGTTGAGCCGGTTGCTGGTGCCTTTAACGGCGTGGTTATTGGTGAAGTGGTGGAGTGCGGTCAGCACCCGAACGCAGACAAACTGCGTGTCACCAAAGTTAACGTGGGCGGCGAACGTCTGCTGGATATCGTCTGCGGCGCGGCGAACTGCCGTCAGGGCCTGAAAGTGGCCGTGGCGACCGTTGGCGCGGTGCTGCCGGGCGATTTCAAAATCAAAGCGGCAAAACTGCGCGGCGAGCCTTCTGAAGGCATGCTGTGCTCGTTCTCCGAGCTGGGTATTTCCGACGATCACTCTGGCATTATTGAGCTGCCAGCGGATGCGCCGATTGGCACCGACCTGCGCGACTACCTCAAGCTCGATGACAACACTATCGAGATCAGCGTCACCCCGAACCGTGCCGACTGTTTAGGTATCATCGGCGTGGCCCGCGACGTGGCGGTCCTGAACCAGACCGAACTGAACGCGCCAGAAATCGCGCCAGTTGCCGTGACCATCAGCGACACGCTGCCGATTCAGGTTGAAGCCGCAGACGCCTGTCCGCGCTACCTGGGCCGTGTGGTGAAGGGGATCAACGTCAAGGCGCCAACCCCGCTGTGGATGAAAGAGAAGCTGCGTCGCTGCGGCATCCGTTCTATCGATGCGGTGGTTGACGTGACCAACTACGTCCTGCTGGAGCTGGGTCAGCCGATGCACGCGTTCGATAAAGATCGTATCGAAGGCGGGATCGTGGTGCGCATGGCGAAAGAGGGCGAAACCCTGGTCCTGCTGGACGGCAGCGAAGCCAAACTGAACGCCGACACGCTGGTGATTGCCGACCACGGCAAAGCGCTGGCGATGGGCGGCATCTTTGGCGGCGAACACTCAGGCGTGAATGACGAAACGCAAAACGTGCTGCTGGAGTGTGCTTTCTTCAGCCCGCTGTCCATTACCGGTCGTGCCCGTCGTCATGGTCTGCATACCGATGCGTCTCACCGCTATGAGCGCGGCGTGGATCCGGCCCTGCAGTACAAAGCGATGGAGCGCGCAACCCGTCTGCTGATCGACATCTGCGGCGGCGAAGCCGGTCCGGTGATTGATGTCACCAGCGACGCGCATCTGCCGAAGCCTGCGAATATCACCCTGCGTCGCGGCAAGCTGGATCGCCTGATTGGTCATCACATTGCCGATGCGCAGGTGAGCGACATTCTGCGCCGTCTGGGCTGTGAAGTGGCCGAAGGTCAGGACGAGTGGACTGCCGTAGCGCCGAGCTGGCGTTTCGATATGGAGATCGAAGAAGATCTGGTGGAAGAAGTGGCCCGTGTTTACGGCTACAACAACATTCCTGATGAGCCGGTGCAGGCTGGCCTGGTGATGGGCTCCCATCGCGAAGCCGACCTCTCTCTGAAGCGTGTGAAAACCATGCTGAACGACAAAGGTTACCAGGAAGTGATCACCTACAGTTTCGTTGACCCGAAAGTGCAGCAGCTGATCCACCCGGGCCAGGAAGCATTGATTCTGCCAAGCCCAATCTCCAGCGAAATGTCCGCCATGCGTCTGTCGCTGCTGACTGGCCTGCTGAGCACCATCGTTTACAACCAGAACCGTCAGCAGAGCCGTGTGCGCATCTTCGAAACCGGTCTGCGCTTTGTGCCGGATACCCAGGCTAACCTCGGCATCCGTCAGGATCTGATGCTGGCGGGCGCTATCTGCGGCAACCGCTATGAAGAGCACTGGGATCTGAGTAAAAACAGCGTTGATTTTTACGACCTGAAGGGCGATCTGGAATCGGTGCTGGATCTGACCGGTAAATTGTCTGAAATTGAGTTCCGTGCTGAAGCCATTCCAGCCCTGCATCCGGGCCAGAGCGCCGCGATTTATCTGAAAGGTGAACGCGTTGGTTTCATTGGTGTTGTGCACCCGGAGCTGGAACGCAAGCTGGATCTTAATGGCCGCACGCTGGCGTTTGAACTGGAGTGGAACAAGGTCGCAGACCGCGTCATTCCTCAGGCTCAGGACGTTTCCCGCTTCCCTGCAAACCGTCGTGATATTGCAGTTGTGGTGGCCGAAAATGTGCCTGCCGCAGATATTTTGGCCGAATGTAAGAAAGTTGGCGTAAATCAGGTAGTTGGCGTAAACTTATTTGACGTGTACCGCGGTAAGGGCGTAGCAGAGGGCTTTAAGAGCCTGGCTATCAGCCTGATCCTTCAGGATACCAGCCGTACACTCGAAGAAGAGGAGATTGCCGCTACCGTCGCCAAATGTGTAGAGGCATTAAAAGAGCGATTCCAGGCATCATTGAGGGATTGAACCTATGGCGCTTACAAAAGCTGAAATGTCCGAATATCTGTTTGATAAGCTTGGGCTTAGCAAACGGGATGCCAAAGAGCTGGTTGAGCTGTTTTTCGAAGAGATCCGTCGCGCTCTGGAAAATGGTGAGCAGGTAAAACTCTCCGGCTTTGGTAACTTTGATTTGCGCGACAAAAATCAACGTCCGGGCCGTAACCCGAAGACGGGTGAGGATATTCCCATTACAGCTCGCCGCGTGGTGACCTTCAGACCCGGCCAGAAGTTAAAAAGCCGTGTCGAAAACGCTTCACCCAAAGCAGAGTGATATGATCTAACCAAAAAGGCCGCTGATGCGGCCTTTTTTCTTTGCGCTGCTGTAAACCCACCGTAAAATCAGTTACATCATTCACCCGCATAATGACTCCGATGCCCGAACTTGCCCGTCAGCAGTACCGCGCCGATCTGCGTAAATTGCTCTTTCTGTTACTGGCGCTGGTTATCGCGCTGGGATTGAGCCTGTGCGCCGGCGATCGGTGGATTGGTCCTGAAGCGTGGTTCACTCCCCGTGGGGAGCTGTTTATCTGGCAAATCCGCCTGCCGCGTACGCTGGCCGTGGTGCTGGTGGGGGCAGCGCTGGCGCTCAGCGGAACGATCATGCAGGCGCTGTTCGACAACCCGCTGGCGGAGCCTGGATTATTGGGCGTATCGAACGGGGCCGGGGTAGGGCTGATTGCCGCCGTGATGCTCGGCGGCGGGGTGTTATCGGGCTGGAGCTTAAGCCTCTGCGCCATCGCCGGGGCGCTGATCATCACCCTCATCTTGCTGCGTTTCGCCCGTCGCCACCTCTCCGTGAGCCGCCTGCTGCTGGCCGGGGTGGCGCTGGGTATCATCTGTAGCGCCCTGATGACCTGGGCCGTCTATTTTTCCACCGCCTTCGACCTGCGCCAGCTGATGTACTGGATGATGGGCGGTTTCGGCGGCGTGGACTGGGGGCAGGGCTGGCTGATGCTCCTGCTGGCGCCCGCCATCGTCTGGTCCTGCTTTCAGGCGCCGCCGCTGAACATTCTGGCGCTGGGGGAGATTTCGGCCCGTCAGCTCGGCCTGCCGCTCACCTTCTGGCGCAACACGCTGGTGGTCGCCATCGGCTGGATGGTGGGCGTGAGCGTAGCCCTGGCCGGCGCTATCGGCTTTATCGGTCTTGTCATTCCCCATATGCTGCGTTTGTGCGGTATTACCGATCACCGGCTGTTATTGCCCGCTGCGGCAGTGACGGGCGGCGCAACGCTGCTTTTCGCGGATATCATCGCGCGCCTGGCGCTCAACGCCGCGGAGCTGCCCATTGGGGTGGTGACTGCGACACTGGGCGCACCCGTGTTTATCTGGCTACTCTTAAAAGCCGGACGTTAAGTACAGCCCATCTGAAACACAACCTGAGAGAATGCTATGCCGAACGATATTCTGAACACCGAAGTGACGACCATTGATGGCAAAACCACGACCCTTGCGGACTATAAAGGGAAGGTGCTGCTGGTGGTGAACGTGGCATCGAAATGCGGTCTGACGCCGCAGTATGAGCAGCTCGAAAATATCCACAAAGCATGGGAAAAGGACGGGTTTACCGTGCTCGGTTTCCCGTGCAACCAGTTCCTCGGCCAGGAGCCCGGTAGCGAAGAGGAGATCAAAACCTTCTGTAGCACTACCTATGGCATTACCTTCCCGATGTTCAGCAAAATCGATGTCAATGGCGAAGCCCGTCACCCGCTGTACCAAAAATTGATTGCCGCCGCCCCGGTGGCTGTCGCTCCTGAAAGCAGCGGTTTTTATGAGCGTCTGGCAAGCAAAGGCCGTGCGCCGCTCTATCCTGATGACATTTTATGGAATTTCGAAAAATTCCTGATTGGCCGCGATGGGGAAGTGGTCCAGCGTTTTGCGCCGGATATGACCCCTGAGGATCCGATCCTGATGGAAGCGATCAAGCTGGCACTCGCGAAGTAATGTCGATGCTGATGCAGCTCAATGGAGTGGCGGAAACAGGGCGTCTGCAAGCGATTTCCGCCCAGGTTAATGCGGGGGAGATCCTGCACCTGGTCGGCCCGAACGGGGCAGGTAAAAGCACATTGCTTGCGCGTATGGCCGGGTTGAGCACCGGGCCGGGCGAAATCCTGTTGCAGGGCGAGCCGCTCCCCCGGTGGTCCCCTGCGTCGCTGGCCTGCCGCAGGGCTTATCTGGCCCAGCAGCAAAGCGCGCCGTTCGCCATGCCGGTCTGGCACTATCTGACGCTGCATCAGTACGACAAACAGCAAAAAACGTTGTTAAGTGACGTGGCGGGGGCGCTGAGTATCGAGGATAAACTTTCTCGCCACGTCAGCCAGCTCTCCGGCGGGGAGTGGCAGCGCGTGCGGCTGGCTGCCGTGATCCTGCAAATCCACCCTGGCGGCAATCCGCACGGCCAGCTATTGTTGCTGGACGAGCCGATGAACAGTCTCGACGTCGCCCAGCAGGTGGCCCTCGACCGGCTGTTAAGCGCCCTGTCACGGCAGGGGATTGCGGTGGTTATGAGCAGCCACGATTTGAACCATACGCTGCGCCACGCCCATCGCGTCTGGCTGTTGAAGCGGGGGTTGCTTATCGCCAGCGGCGCGCGGGACAGCGTGCTGACGCCGCCGAATCTGGCTAAAGCCTACGATATGTCATTTCGCCGTCTGGACATCGAAGGTCACAGAATGATCATTTCGACGTCCCAGGAATAACCGCTTGTTGCACAGCGACATATTCACAGGCTAAATTACGGAAAGCACAAAAATCAGAGGATTCGTCTGGAATGCGATTCTGTTTTCTTCTTGTGGCCGCGCTATTTCTTGCAGGATGCAGCAGCCATCGCGCACCGCCTCCGAACGCGCGGCTGTCCGATTCTATTGCCGTGATTGCCGGTCTGAACGATCAGCTGCATCACTGGAGCGGCACCCCTTATCGCTATGGCGGCATGACGCGTGGCGGGATTGATTGTTCAGGATTTGTGCTCCTGACCTTCCGCGACCAGTTTGCGCTACAGCTGCCGCGTGAAACGCGCCAGCAGGCCACCATTGGCACCGAAATTGACAAAGATGAGCTGCTTCCGGGCGATCTGGTGTTTTTCAAAACCGGCTCCGGCGAAAGCGGGCTACACGTCGGGATATATGACACCGACAATCAATTTATTCATGCCTCTACCAGTCGTGGTGTGATGCGCTCTTCCCTCAATAACGTCTACTGGCGTAAAAATTTCTGGCAAGCCCGACGTATTTAACCCTGTCGCGCCGCGCGGCGCGACATTCTCTTTCATCCGTAAATGTTATTCGTTAGTGAGCTTTAATTGTGGAGAATTGCTTAGCTGCTGAATTAATTTGAAGCAATTCTGTTAGTTAGCGACAACTGGCTATTAAGCACTATCCAGGATAAGATTATTTCAGGACTAAGGAAAATCCGAATATTTAATGGAACGAATGAAATTAATCTTATTAAAATCCATAAAGTTGAATTGCTTCAGCATATGTTTCAGGATGTCTTGTATCGTTTTTAAACCGGGTCGGACGCCATGATTGTGATGCTGGATATTGCTTATCAGTCTGAATTGTTATTACTGCCTGCGCGGAATGACTCAGGATCGCTGACAGGCCTTGAAATAGTCGTGAACTTTGTTGGTGTGGATAACCAGGTCCGCATTCCGACCGAACTGGTGCGCCCGTATCTCTCCCCTGAGCAAGAGCTGATGCTGTTTCAGGAACAGCTGGCGATGCCCGACAGCTGCAAACTCTTTTTTATTCAGCAGCAGCTGACAGCATGGATAAATATCTCTCCGGCCATCGTTGAATACCTGTTAACAGAAGAAAACGGTGCTGCAATAAGTGAGCAACATCCGTGGCTGGAGTTCTGCATTAATGAGAATTATCCCGATCTGAATAAAGGCAATATGAATACGGCCCTGATGGACTTTGCCCTGCGTTTTCCGCTGGTGCTTGGCAATTTCGGCGCCGGGGATGCCTCCACCAAAGCCATTTTTGATGGCATGTTTAAACGCGTGGCGCTGGATAAAAATTTCATTCAACAGCATTTAACAGATAATACATTCGAACTGTTATTAAAGGCGATCATGACTCAGGTCTCGCCCTACTGTCAGTCATTGATGGTGGCGGGCGTGGACGACGACCTTACCCTGCAGCGGCTGTCGGCATTAGGCTTCAGCGCCATGCAGGGCGGCTTGTGGCCTGCCGTTCCCCTTGAGCGCATTACCACCCTGGTGCAGGGATAACCCTTACCTTACCCGGTGTTTAACCTCTGATAAACCCACTACACTAAAAGCAGGAGGACCTATGACCCTGTCTTTTACCGCGCACTGGCATGATGAATTACCCGGCTTTTATACGGCTCTGAAACCCACTCCACTCAATAATGCCCGCCTGATCTGGCATAACACGGCGCTGGCCACCGAGCTGGCGATCCCGGAGTCGCTGTTTAGCCCCGAACAGGGCGCTAGCGTGTTTGGCGGCGAAATCCTGCTGCCGGGCATGCAGCCGCTGGCCCAGGTTTACAGCGGCCATCAGTTCGGCGTCTGGGCCGGGCAGCTGGGGGACGGGCGGGGGATCCTGCTCGGCGAACAGCAACTCGCCAACGGGCAAACGATGGACTGGCACCTGAAAGGCGCCGGGCTCACCCCTTATTCACGTATGGGCGACGGGCGCGCCGTGCTGCGTTCGACCATCCGTGAAAGCCTGGCCTCGGAAGCGATGCACGCCCTCGGGATCCCCACCACCCGCGCGCTGTCGATCGTCACCAGCGACACGCCTGTGGCACGTGAGACCATGGAGCAGGGGGCAATGCTGATCCGCGTGGCTCAAAGTCACGCCCGCTTCGGTCATTTCGAACACTTCTACTATCGCCGCGAGCCAGAGAAAGTTCGCCAGCTGGCGGATTTTGTCATCAAGCATCACTGGCCGCAGTTGCAGGACGATGCCGATAAATACATCCTCTGGTTCCGCGATGTGGTGACGCGGACTGCCGCGCTGATCGCCAGCTGGCAGACGGTGGGCTTTGCCCACGGGGTGATGAACACCGATAACATGTCGATCCTCGGTCTGACCATCGACTACGGCCCGTACGGCTTCCTCGACGACTATCAGCCGGGCTATATCTGTAACCACTCCGACTATCAGGGGCGCTACCGCTTTGATAACCAGCCGGCGGTGGGGCTGTGGAACCTGCAGCGGCTGGCACAGTCCCTGTCGCCGTTTATCGATGTTGACGCCCTCAACGACGCGCTGGATGGCTATCAGGAGGTGCTCCTGCAGCAGTATGGCAAGCTGATGCGCCGTAAGCTGGGGCTGATGACCCAGGAGCGGGGCGACAACGACATCCTGAATAACCTGTTTGCGCTGATGGCGCGGGAAGGCAGCGACTACACCCGCACCTTCCGCATGCTGGGCCAAACCGAGCAGCACAGCGCCGCCTCGCCGCTTCGCGACGAATTTATCGACCGACAGGCCTTCGATGACTGGTTCGCGACCTACCGCGAACGTCTCCAGCGGGAGAATATCGCGGATGACGAGCGTCAGACACAGATGAATGCCGTTAACCCGGCGATGGTGCTGCGCAACTGGCTGGCGCAGCGGGCGATCGAGCAGGCGGAGAAAGGCGATTACGCCGAACTGCACCGGCTGCACGAGGCGCTGCGTACGCCGTTTGCCGACCGCAACGATGACTACATCAGCCGCCCGCCCGACTGGGGTAAGCGGCTGGAAGTAAGTTGCTCAAGCTAAGAGACGAGAAAAACCTGGGGAGTAGCGTTCAACGGATGCAGGCCCACATGTACCTGCGCGCCATACCAGCGCGCAAGGTCATCGGCCTTTAGCACCGACGGGGGCGTTCCCTGGGAGACAATCCTCCCCTCGTGCAGGAGCACGATCCGGTCGGCCCATAAGGCGGCCAGATTGAGATCGTGCAGCACTACGCAGACGTGCAAATTCCCGTCCGCAGTCAGCGTTTTCAACAGCCGCAGCAGATGCTGCTGGTGGTAAAGATCCAGCGCCGAGGTGGGCTCATCGAGGAACAGCCAGCCGCGCGGCGCGGCGTCGCACCACAGCTGCGCCAGTGCCCGGGCCAGCTGTACCCGCTGCTGCTCCCCGCCCGACAGGGCCGCATACTGACGACCCGCCAGCGGCTGACAGCCGGTGAGCTGCATCACCTCGCTGACGATCTGCGCTTCAGGCTGCGGCGTCCAGGGCGAACGTCCCATCCCGATCACCGCCTCCACCGGCCAGTCAAAGCCCAGCTGAGTTTGCTGGCGCATCACCGCCCGCTGACGCGATAACGCCTGGGTACCCCACGCCGCCAGGGCTTTTCCGTCCAGCAGACAGCGTCCGGTATCCGGCCGGAGAAAACCGGTTAACAGACGCAGCAGGGTTGATTTCCCCGCGCCGTTGGGGCCGATCAGCGCCACCAGTTCGCCCTGTGCGAGCGACAGCGAAACATCGCGTACCACCGCCCGGCCTGCCACGCTATAAGACAGGCCTTCAGCCAGTAAGGGTTCAGCCATGCTGACCTCCACGCCGGAAAATAAGCCACAGGAACCAGGGCGCGCCGAGAATGCTGGTCAGCAACCCCACCGGCATCTCCGCCGGGGCGACCAGCGTGCGTGCGGCGGTATCGGCAATCAGCAGCAGAAAGGCCCCCGCCAGCACCGAGCCGGGGATCACCGCCCGGTGATCCGATCCCAGCCACATGCGCATCAGGTGCGGCACCACCAGACCGATAAAACCGATCACTCCGCTCACCGCCACCGCGGCGGCCACCAGCAGGGCGCTGCACAGGAGTAAAACCCGCTGAACGAGCCGCACGTCGACGCCCAGATAGTGCGCCTCCTCCTCACCCAGCTGCAGCAGGTTCAGGGCTGCAGCCAGCCGCCAGATCACCAGCACGGTGGGGATCATCAGCGAGGTCACCGCCAGCAGGGTGGACCACTGCGCCTGGCCGAGACTGCCCATCCCCCACAGTGAGAGCTGGCGCAGCTGGGCATCGTTACTGACCCAGGAGAGGACGCCCACCGCCGCCCCGCACAGGGCGTTGATGGCGATCCCCACCAGCAGCAGACGCGAAAGCGAACTCTCCCGCTGCTGGCTGAGGAGAAAAATCACTACGGTCGCCGCCAGCGCGCCGAGAAAGGCCGCCAGCATCGGGGCGTAGAGCATCAGCAGAGTGGGGAGGGAGATGGGCAACACCACCCACAGGGCGACGGCGCAGGCGGCACCGCTGCTGATCCCGAGCAAACCCGGATCGGCGAGGGGGTTGCGAAACAGCCCCTGCATCACGCAGCCCGCCAGCGCGAGCGAGCCGCCAATCACCAGCGCCAGCAGCACCCGCGGCAGGCGAATAGTGAGCCAGATCTGACGCAGGGCTTCGTCACTGCCGCTCCACAGCAGGGACACCGGCAGGCGCAACGCGCCAAAACCGGTGGCCAGCAGCGTCATCACCGCCAGCGCCATTGCCAGTCCCCACAGGGAATAACCGATCCGGCGAGGCATCAGGGAAGTTGCTCGGCTTTGCTGCGCAGCTGTCCGATGGCCTGCGGGGTACGCACGCTAAACCCGAGCAGTGCCATATCATCAATCTGCAATACCTGTTTATGACGTCCCGCCGGGGTTTGCGCCAGACCTGGCAACTTCCACAGATTGGCTTCTCCACCCATCGCTTTTACGCCCTCCTGCGAAATCACCACCAGATCGGGCTGGCTGGCGATCACACCTTCCTGAGAGAGTGGCTGATAGCGGGAGAACCCCTGCATAGCGTTATGCAGACCGGCCGCGCGGATCGCCGCATCGGCCCCGGTCTCCTGCCCGGCGGCCATGGCAGTCATCCCGCCGTGGTTGAGGATAAACAGCACCCGCTTATCGATCGGCGAGGCGGGCAGCGCAGCCAGCTCCTGCCGCAGGCGCTTACGCAGGGTTTCCCCTTCGACAATGCGGTGCGTCGCCAGGGCCACCACCCGCACTTTCTCGTCGATGACGCTGAGGGCATTACTGCCCGGGACCGTCACCACGCTGACGTTACTCTGCCCGACCTGTTTCAGCGCCAGCGAAGGCTGCGCCTGGGCGCTGGCTAACACCAGCGTCGGGCGCATCGCCAGGATCCCCTCGGCATTGAGCTGGCGCAGGTAGCCCACGTCCGGCAGCGAGGTGGCCTGCTCCGGCCACTGGCTGGTGCTGTCGCGCGCCACCAGCGAGCCTTCGGCCCCCAGAGCGTAGATAATCTCCGTCACGTCGCCGCCGAGGGCGACGATCCTCTCCTGTACCGCGCCGATGGCGGCCAGCGGTAGGGCGACAAGCAGGGCGAGCAGTTTTCTCATGCGGCCAGCCCTTTTACCGTCAGGGCGTCAATCTGTGAACGCCACTGGCTCTGCTCGGGCTCGCCTTCCGTGCGCTGACCGTACAGCTGGGCGATCTGCGTCCCGTCGGCGGCAAAGAGTTCGAGGCTGGTGACATGCCCGTCGGCGGTCGGTTTGCGGGTTACCCAGCTTTCGGCGATGGTCTCTTCCAGCAGATGCAGGGTAAAGGCCGGGTTGAAGATGTTCAGCCAGCCCTTCATCGGAACCACTTTTTCCACCGCGCCGGTGAAGATCTGCACGCAGCCGCGGTTGCCAACGAAAATCATGATCTCGTTGCCGTCCTGATTGGCGCTATTCAGCAGCTGCACCAGGGCACTGTTATCCACCTGACAGGCGAGGTCGTCCCCCACCAGACGGAACGCCTGTTGCCGGGTCAGACTGTGGCGCTTCAGCAGGCCAAAGAACTGGTGGACGTCGGTCATGGCGCGCCACTCGCTGTCCACCGTCGCAGCGTCGGCATTCGCCACGTTAACTGCCGGGTCGGCGGCTTTCAGCGCCAGCGGCGGGTTATCGGCGAAGATAAAGCGGGACAGCAGGTCGCCCCAGGCAGCCATGTCTGTGTTGTCGGTGGCATAGACCTTCAGCAGCGCATCGCCCTGATGGTCGAAAAACTGAATGCTCTGGCGTTCGCCGCGGGGAGTGGTTTCGGTGATATGAAACGCGCTGGCCCACTGGTGGAGGAACAGGCGCAGATCCAGCGCGCGCGGGTTGAGCACCAGTCCGGCATGGCCGTTCAGGTGTTGGTTAGTGAAGGTGCCCACCTGCTCATGAACCGCATACTCGTTGCGGCAGATGCACTTGGTTTCGCCTGCCGCTTCCAGCGCGCTGAGGATCTCGCGAATTTCACCGTGCAGACGCCACGCGTCATGTCCTACCCGGGCCCAGGTCAGTTCGGCTTCGCTGATGTTCATCAGGGCAGCGATGTCCCGCGCGTATTTTCCCGGGTTTTCTTGTTTGAGTTCAAGCCAGCGTGTGTAGTGATTCATTGTCTCTTCCTTCCGGATAAATACCCCGGCAGCGCCGGGGCAGGGTAATTACCACTGATAACTCACGAAAATCTTGCCGTTGCGGCCATCCTGCGGGATGCCCTGCGGGGACCAGTACTCTTTGTCAAAGGCGTTACCAAGCACCAGGGTGGTGGTCACGCCTTTCAGCGCCTGTTGCCCCTGATAGCTGACGTAGAAATCATTCACCGCGTAGCCCGGCTGGTGGCTGTAGCTGCTGCTCACATGGGTGGAGCGATCGGCAAAGGTGCCGATCCAGCCGACGCTAAAGCCGCTCTGCGCCAGGGGGACATCCAGCTTGCTGGAGACGGTGTCCGGGCTGATGCTGGAGATATACTCGCCGGTGTCGGTGTCTTTGCCCCGGGTGCGGTTGTAGGCAACATCGAGGTTGAACAGGCTGGCGGAGTATTTCGCCATCACGTCCCAGCCCCAGATTTTGGCGTTCGGCACGTTGTACGACATGGTTGTCGCGGCGGCAAAATCGACGGTGGTGGAGATGTAATCTTTAGCATGGGTATCAAAGTAGCTGGCTTTGAACTCCAGCGCATCGTCAGCCAACAGCAGATCGTCAAAGCGCAGACCGAACCCGTACTCCTGGGTTTCGTTGGTTTCCGGGCGCAGATTCGGGTTCGGCACCCAGTAGTTGGTGTAGAACCGGCCAATGGAGAAGTGTTTCGCGTCGTTATACATTTCCCCCATCGTCGGGGCGCGGAAGGCCTGGGCATAAGAGCCGAACAGCATCAGCCAGTCCGCGGGGGACAGGGTAATCCCGGCGCGGGAGGACCATTTATCGGCATCCACATCCTCATAGCCGTCGCTGCTGCCGCTGTAGTTATCGTAGCGGGTACCGCCCAGCAGGGTGATCGGCAGGTCGCGCAGGGTGATCTCATCCTGGATCCAGCCGGAGCTAAAGTCGATGCTCGCATCAGGGAAGCCGGTGGTGGCCCCGGACGGCTCCTGCTCCTGACGGTAGTACTCCCCGCCCCAGGTCAACAGATGCGAGGCGAAGGAGTCGGCGAACAGGCGGGTGCGGTTCTCTACTTTGCCGCCTTTGGTAGTCTGCTGGCGGAATTCGCCGGTGCCATCGATGTTCTGGGCATTGATACGTGCCTCGGACCAGTAAAGGCGGGCATCGGCGTTCAGCCAGTCGTTGCCTTCTGGGGCAATGTGATACCCCAGCTGGACGTCCCGCTGAATGGTGGAGCGGTCGGTCATCGGGTTGCTGCTGTCGTCCGCCTCGATGGTCTGCGGGTTTTTCGGCTCCTGCGCCGCATTATTGTAATAGCGCAGCGAGCCGCTCAGGGACTGGGCCCGATCCAGCTGCCAGCTGCCTTTCGCCAGCATGTTGTTGATCGATTCGTCATTCGGCGCGGTACCGCCGCCGCCCTGGCGAATATCGCCGCGATCCCGGCTCGACCAGGCCACCAGGCCGTCGAGGGTGTCGGTACGGCCAAAGGCGCTGGCACCCATGCCGAGGCTGTGATCGCCGGTGGCGGCGGTGCCAAACACGCGGTAGCCGCTGGTTTGTCCGGCCTGGAGCAGATCTTTCGCATCGGCGGTGTCATAGGCGATCACCCCGCCCATCGCGCCGCTGCCGTACAGCAGGGCGGACGGCCCGCGCACGATCTCGATACGCTTAATCAGGGCGGGATCGAGGAAGGTGCTGTTCAGGTGACCGGTATCGGTGCCCTGGCGCACGCCATCAACCAGCACCAGCACGCCGCGGCGATCGTACCCGCGCAGATTAACGTCCTGGCCGTTGGTGCGCCCGGTGCCGTCGAGGGTCAGGCCGGGCACGTGGCGCAGCAGATCGGCGGCGGAACTGGCGGTTTGATTTTCCGGGGCGGTGGCGTCAATGACGCTCACCATCATCGGTGCGTCAAAGGCGCTGCGGGCATTACCAGTGGCGGTAACGGTCATGTCGTCGGTGGCGGCAACAGCCGCTCCCGGCAGGGCGCTGACGATCGCCAGCGCCAGCAGCGACGGGCGTAAAGACGCGGTATTCAGGTATGGCATGAGCCACTCTCCATTTAAAAGTGAAAAGCGCTGGCTGCCTGGGGGGAACCTGGGTGGCTGGCGGGGGACTTATTTTGTGAGGATTAATTTTCCGGCATGTGTCTGACGCAGCAGGTAGTGCTGGCCGTCATGCTCAATAATGACGCGGCCCTCTTCGCCCAACAGGTGTTTACTGTCGATTCGGCGATCGGTTGCGCCTGGGGCTGGCTGTGTTTTGTCTTCAGGACGAGTGAGCGTTGCAGCAGTGTTATCCATACGTGACATAATGTTTTTCAAAATAGCAATCAATGTAACAATGATAATCATTATCAACAAATCGATTTTGACGGCAAGCGTTTTATGAAAAAACAGTGAGGTGTGTGAAAGAGGGGGATGCAAAAAAAGCCGGGTGGCGGCTGCGCCTTACCCGGCCTACGTATCGCTTTTCCAGGCCCGGTAAGGCGAAGCCGCCACCGGGCAGGGATTTTAAAAACGACTGTTAACTGCTGAGGCAAGTTTATCCAGCAGGAGCTCGGTATCTTCCCAGCTCAGGCAAGGGTCGGTGATCGACTGGCCATAGGTGATGGGCTGACCGACCACTACTTTCTGCGTTCCTTCGCGCAGGAAGCTTTCAGCCATGATCCCGGCGATAGCGGTGGAGCCGTTGCGGATCTGCTGGCAAATCTCATCGCAAACGTCCAGCTGACGGCGGTGCTGTTTCTGGCAGTTGCCGTGGCTGAAATCCACCACCAGCTGCTCGGGCAGGTCGAATTCACGCAGGGTATCGCAGGCTTCCGCAATATCCTGGGGGTGATAATTCGGCTGTTTGCCGCCGCGCATGATGATGTGGCCATATGGGTTGCCGCTGGTCTGATAGATGGTCATCTGACCGTTCTTGTCCGGCGACAGGAACATATGGCTGGCGCGGGCGGCGCGGATAGCGTCTACCGCGATGCGGGTATTACCGTCAGTACCGTTTTTAAAGCCCACCGGGCAGGAGAGCGCCGAAGCCATTTCACGGTGGATCTGGCTTTCGGTGGTGCGGGCGCCGATAGCCCCCCAGCTAATCAGATCGGCGATAAACTGTCCGGTCACCATATCGAGGAATTCGGTGGCGGTGGGAACGCCCAGCTCGTTGACCTGCAACAGCAGCTTGCGCGCCAGCTGAATGCCGTGGTTCACCCGGTAGCTGCCGTTCAAATCGGGATCGGAGATCAGCCCTTTCCAGCCCACCACGGTGCGTGGTTTCTCGAAGTAGGTGCGCATCACGATTTCCAGACGTGCATGGTGTTTATCCCGCAATCCCTTCAGGCGCTGGGCATAGTCCATCGCGGCATCAAGGTCGTGAATAGAACAGGGGCCAACAATCACCAGCAGCCGGCGATCTTCACCGTTTAGAATTTTTTCAATACGTTTACGTGACGTTGTCACGTTTTCTGCCACTGCCGCAGAAACAGGGTACCGCTGGGCCAGTTCAGCTGGCGTCACCAGACTATCGATACGCGCTGTGCGGAGTTCATCGGTTTTATTCATGGTATTTCTCAGAATGTAGTGCTTCAACGGTAACTTACCGGGAAGTGATGGGCATCACCTTAAACCAATCCCCGCTGAATTCAAGTGCAGGGCACAAGCGGTGCCCTGTTGTGGGGTGGGAGTATAAAGGAATATGGACTGATGTACTAGTCTATTAGTACATACGGCGATTGAGGCCCATAATGTCGAGGATTTTGGTGGCGATCTCTTCTACCGAATAGTTGGTACTGTTCAGCCACGGAATGTTGTTTTTACGATACAGGGCTTCAACTTCGGCTACCTCCAGCCGGCACTGGCGCATCGAGGCGTAGCGGCTGTTCTCCCGGCGCTCTTCGCGGATCGCCGCCAGCCGTTCCGGGTTAATGGTCAGACCAAAGAGCTTATGCTGCAGGGGTTTGAGCGCTGCCGGAAGGACGAGGTTGTCCATATCGTCGGCAATAAAGGGGTAGTTTGCCGCGCGGATCCCGAACTGCAACGCCAGATAGAGGCTGGTAGGGGTTTTCCCGCAGCGCGAGACGCCGAGCAGAATAACCTGGGCCTGATCGAGGTTACGCATCGAGATGCCGTCATCATGGGCGAGGGTGTAGTCAATGGCGGCGATACGGGCATCATACTTGATGATATTCGCCGGGTTCAGGCCGTGGGTACGGTGCGCCACCGGGGTCGGATCCAGCTTTAACTCCTGCTGCAGCGGGGCCACCAGCGCCTGCACAATGTCCTGACAGAAGCCTTCACTTTGCAGAATGATATTGCGAATTTCCGGGATCACAATCGAGTAGAACACCAGAGGCCGCTCACCGGTCTGCTGGAAAATGGCGTCGATTTGATCTTTTACCGCTCGGGCACGGCTTTCGTTTTCCACGAACGGCAGCGTGATGCTATTGATGGAAACCGGGAATTGCGACATCACCGCATGGCCCAACACTTCGGCGGTGATCGCCGTACCATCGGAAATATAAAAAACGTGGCGATCGACAGCATTATCCATTTTGCACACTCTGTATATCAGATGTAATTGACTGAAAGCATAAATTAAAAAAGTAAAATACAACAGTCAACGCGGGAGGGAAATTAAAAATGAAACGCTATTTTTATTTTTAATGAAAGGGGTGTTTCATTTTTCAAAATCACCCTAAAGTCTGAGTTTTTTTGTGGGAATCCATACGAATCATTAGGTTAGCATTTAAGCGGGAACAGTCTGAAAAGCTAAAAAATAAAAGTGCTTACACGATTCACCGTTTTTTTAGCGCGAATAAATATGACAGTATAAATACGCAGTAAGGAGTTTCTTAAAACCCGTTCATATATCACAAAAGGATTGTTTCGATGTCCAACAATGGCTCGTCACCGCTGGTGCTTTGGTATAACCAACTCGGCATGAATGATGTAGACAGAGTTGGAGGCAAAAATGCCTCCCTGGGTGAAATGATTACGAATCTGTCCAGTATGGGTGTCTCCGTACCGAATGGATTTGCGACTACCGCCGATGCGTTTAACTATTTTCTGGACCAAAGCGGCGTAAACCAGCGCATTTACGAACTACTGGATAACACGGACATTGATGATGTCTCTGAGCTTGCCAAAGCCGGGACCCAGATCCGCCAGTGGATCATCGATACACCTTTCCAGCCTGAACTGGAAAAAGCCATTCACGACGCCTACAACCAGCTCTCTGCTGATGATGCTCAGGCCTCCTTTGCCGTGCGCTCCTCTGCTACCGCAGAAGATATGCCGGACGCCTCGTTCGCCGGGCAGCAGGAGACCTTCCTCAACGTGCAGGGCTACGATGCCGTGCTGGTGGCGGTAAAACATGTGTTTGCCTCCCTGTTTAACGACCGCGCCATCTCCTATCGCGTGCATCAGGGTTACGACCACCGCGGCGTTGCGCTGTCGGCGGGCGTGCAGCGCATGGTACGTTCGGATCTGGCCTCGTCAGGCGTGATGTTCTCTATTGATACCGAATCGGGTTTCGATCAGGTGGTCTTTATCACCTCCGCCTGGGGTCTGGGCGAGATGGTGGTGCAGGGTGCCGTCAACCCGGACGAGTTCTACGTTCACAAACCGACCCTGGCCGCAGAACGCCCGGCGATCGTGCGTCGCACCATGGGCTCGAAAAAAATCCGCATGATCTACGCTCCGACCCAGGAGCATGGCAAACAGGTGCGGATTGAAGATGTGCCGCAGGAGCAGTGCGACCGCTTCTCCCTGACCGATGCCGAAGTGCAGGAGCTGGCGAAGCAGGCGGTGCAGATCGAGAAACACTACGGTCGTCCGATGGATATCGAGTGGGCCAAAGATGGCAACACCGGCAAACTGTTTATCGTCCAGGCGCGTCCGGAAACCGTGCGCTCCCGCGGTCAGGTGATGGAGCGTTACACGCTGCATGCCCAGGGAAATATCATTGCTGAAGGCCGTGCCATCGGCCACCGCATCGGCGCGGGCCCGGTGAAAGTGATCCACGACATCAGCGAAATGAACCGCATCCAGCCGGGCGACGTGCTGGTGACCGACATGACCGACCCGGACTGGGAACCGATCATGAAAAAGGCGGCGGCCATTGTCACCAACCGTGGCGGTCGCACCTGTCACGCGGCAATCATCGCCCGTGAGCTGGGTATTCCGGCCGTGGTCGGCTGCGGTGACGCCACCGAGCGCATGAAGGACGACCAGAACGTCACGGTCTCCTGCGCAGAAGGCGATACCGGCTACGTCTACGCCGAGATCCTCGACTTCAGCGTGAAGAGCTCCAGCGTCGACACCATGCCGGATCTGCCGCTCAAGATCATGATGAACGTCGGTAACCCGGACCGCGCCTTTGACTTCGCCTGTCTGCCAAACGAAGGCGTTGGCCTGGCGCGTCTGGAATTCATCATCAACCGCATGATCGGGGTTCACCCGCGCGCGCTGCTGGAGTTTGACGACCAGGATCCGAAGCTGCAGAAAGAGATCCGCGAGATGATGAAAGGCTACGACTCGCCGAAAGAGTTCTACGTCGGCCGTCTGACCGAAGGGATTGCCACTCTGGGCGCGGCGTTCTTCCCGAAACGCGTCATTGTGCGTCTCTCTGACTTCAAATCTAACGAATATGCCAACCTGGTGGGCGGCGAGCGTTACGAGCCGGAAGAAGAGAACCCGATGCTGGGCTTCCGCGGCGCCGGTCGTTACGTCTCTGACAGCTTCCGTGACTGCTTTGCGCTGGAGTGCGAGGCGGTAAAACGCGTGCGTAACGAGATGGGGCTGACCAACGTCGAGATCATGGTGCCGTTCGTGCGTACCGTCGATCAGGCGAAAGCCGTCGTCGACGAGCTGGCCCGTCAGGGGCTGAAGCGCGGCGAGAACGGACTCAAAATCATCATGATGTGTGAGATCCCTTCCAACGCCCTGCTGGCAGAGCAGTTCCTGGAACATTTCGACGGCTTCTCTATCGGCTCCAACGATATGACGCAGCTGGCGCTGGGTCTGGATCGCGACTCCGGCGTGGTCTCTGCGCTCTTTGATGAGCGTAACGAGGCGGTGAAAGCGCTGCTGTCGATGGCCATCCGCGCCGCGAAGAAACAGGGCAAATACGTCGGCATCTGCGGTCAGGGGCCTTCCGACCATGAAGACTTTGCTGCCTGGCTGATGGAAGAGGGGATCGACAGCCTGTCCCTTAACCCGGACACCGTGGTGCAAACCTGGCTGAGCCTGGCGGAACTGAATAAGTAACGCCACGCTTCTGCCACGAATAAAGGCGAGGACTTTGGTCATCGCCTTTTTATTTAGAGCAACTAACCTGCTGTAATGGCAGGTTTTTCTTTATGGTTGCCAAATTCTGGATAAAAAAAAGCCCATCGTGGGAGATGGGCAAAGACTACACACAGCAATTCGTTGTTTCACTCAGGGGATTTCCATGCTTATAAATCAAGGTGTTGTTGATTCATAACCGTGACCTAATAGTAGGCATGGGGAATTTTTGCGTCGATCAGATTCGTCTCAATAGTTTAAAGAAAGTGAAGATTTTATGAGAGTAATGAGGCAATTGCGGATAAAAACGGGTTTAGCTGCGCTTAAGGGAAATTGAAATGATAAGTGACGCTTAACATTCTGGTGGGCGAACCCACCAGAACCGGAATTTACTTCTTCAGCTCTTCCGTCTCGTTCAGCGCTTCAAGCAGCGCGTCGGGATCGGTCGGCGGCAGCGGGACTTCGTGTACCCACGCGGAGAACAGTCGCCAGGAGACCGCCAGCAGCACCGGCCCGATAAACAGACCGATCATCCCGAAGGCAATCAACCCGCCGATAACGCCAGAGAGGATCAGGATTAACGGCAGGTCAGCGCCCATGCGAATCAGTATCGGACGAATAACGTTATCCATCGTGCCCACCACGCAGCTCCACACCAGCAGCACTGTGCCCCAGGTGGTATCACCGCTCCAGTAGAGCCAGACAATTGCCGGGACCAGCACCAGCAGAGGCCCCAGCTGCATCAGACAGGTTAACAGCATCAGCACGGTAAAGAGAGTGGCATAAGGCACGCCGGAAATCGCCAGACCAATTCCGCCCAGCACCGACTGCACCAGCGCCGTCACCACCACGCCCAACGCAACCGCACGCACGGCCTGCGCCGCCAGCAGCATCGCCGCATCGCCGCGGGCGGAGGCCAGACGGGTCGCAAAATGACGAACCCCGAGCGCTACCTGCTCGCCGCGCCAGTAGAGCAGGGCGCTGAACAGCAGCATCAACACGCAGTGGACAACAAAGCGGCCCAGGTGCGCGGCGGTACCGACAAACCAGGTGGTGGTCGCGCCAACATAAGGCCGCACCTTCGCCATGATGGCGCTGCCGCCCATATCCAGCAGGTTATGCCAGCCGGCATAGAGCTTATCGCCAATCAGCGGGATATCGTTCAGCCAATCCAGCGTCGGTAAGGTCATATCCCCGCTGGTGATGCTGGTGATGAGCGGGCCGCTGCCGTCCACCAGGCTATTCACCAGTAGGGCAACGGGGATGACAAACAGCAGCACCAGTAGCAGCGTCATCACCAGCACCGCCAGCGCGCGGCGACCAAACAGCAAGCGCTCTAAACGGAGAAACAGCGGCCAGGTGGCGATGACTACCGTCCCCGCCCAGGCAAAGCCAAGAATGAAGGGTTGAACAATCCACAGACACGCAATAATCATGATTGCCAGAAACAGCACCGACAGCAAAACTTGTGCAACGTCCCTGGGCTGGTGTCGATTGACCATAGTTGAAATTTACCTTTGAAGGACACCGGAAAGACCGGTGAGAACAGGAAACTGCATCACTCTAATCATTAGTGATTTCAGCGATTTTTAACAGGCTGATTCTGCCTGTAATTCTGTCGGGCGCATATGAATAAAATGTGATACAAAATGTGAGATACAACGCAAACGATTATCTACAACAATTCAGATGGGGCAGGGTCGACAGTAATGATCCCACAAATTTCTCAGGCACCCGGCGTCGTTCAGCTGGTGCTCAATTTTTTGCAGGCTTTGGAGCAACAGGGTTTTACCGGCGATACCGCCACACGTTATGCCGACAGGCTGACCATGGCGACCGACAACAGTATCTACCAGCTACTTCCCGATGCAGTCGTTTTTCCCCGTTCTACCGCTGATGTGGCCCTGCTGGCCCGTGTGGCATCCCAGGAGCGTTTCGCTTCGCTGATCTTTACCCCCCGCGGCGGCGGCACCGGCACCAACGGCCAGGCGCTGAACACCGGGATCGTTGTCGACATGTCCCGCTATATGAACCGCATCATTGAGATCAACCCGGAAGAGGGGTGGGTGCGGGTTGAAGCCGGGGTGATCAAGGATCAGCTTAACCAGTACCTGAAGCCCTACGGCTACTTTTTTGCCCCGGAGCTGTCGACCAGTAACCGTGCCACCCTCGGCGGGATGATCAACACCGACGCCTCGGGCCAGGGCTCGCTGGTGTACGGCAAAACCTCCGATCACGTCCTCGGGGTGCGGGCGGTGCTGCTTGGCGGCGATATTCTTGATACCCAGCCCGTGCCGGTCGAACTGGCCGAGACGCTCGGGACGGACAACACCACTGCCGGGCGCATCTACCGCACCGTGCTGGACAGCTGTCGCGACAACCGCCAGCTGATTATCGATAAATTCCCGAAACTGAACCGCTTCCTGACCGGCTACGATCTGCGTCATGTCTTCAATGACGACCTGAGCCAGTTCGATTTGACCCGCATCCTGACCGGTTCAGAAGGCACGCTGGCCTTTATCACCGAGGCGCGTCTCGACATCACCCCGCTGCCAAAAGTGCGCCGGCTGGTGAACGTCAAGTACAACTCATTTGACTCTGCGCTGCGTAATGCCCCCTTTATGGTGGATGCCCGCGCATTGTCGGTGGAAACCGTCGACTCCAAAGTGCTCAACCTGGCGCGGGAAGATATTGTCTGGCACTCGGTCAGCGAGCTGATCGCCGACGTGCCCGACAAAGAGATGCTGGGCCTGAACATCGTTGAGTTTGCCGGTGATGACGCCGAACTCATCGAAAGTCAGGTCGCGGCTCTGTGCCAGCGGCTCGACGAGCTGATCGCCCGGGGCGAGGGCGGGGTAATTGGCTGGCAGCTGTGCAACGAGCTTGCCGGTATTGAGCGTATCTATGCGATGCGCAAAAAAGCGGTCGGCCTGTTGGGTAACGCCAAAGGGGCGGCCAAGCCGATCCCCTTTGCCGAAGATACCTGTGTCCCGCCGGAACACCTCGCCGACTATATTGTCGAATTCCGCGCCCTGCTCGACAGCCACGGCCTGAGCTACGGCATGTTCGGTCACGTCGATGCCGGGGTACTGCACGTTCGCCCTGCGCTGGACATGTGCGATCCGCAGCAGGAGATGCTGATGAAGCAGATCTCCGATGACGTGGTAGCCCTCACCGCGAAATACGGTGGCCTGCTGTGGGGCGAGCACGGAAAAGGGTTCCGCGCGGAGTACAGCCCGGCCTTCTTTGGCGAGGCGCTGTTTGGCGAACTGCGCAAAATCAAAGCGGCCTTTGACCCGGACAACCGGCTCAACCCAGGTAAAATCTGCCCGCCAGCGGGCGTCGATGCCCCAATGATGCAGGTAGACGCGGTGAAACGCGGCACCTTCGATCGCCAGATCCCGATTGCGGTGCGCGCTTCGTGGCGCGGCGCGATGGAGTGTAACGGCAACGGCCTGTGCTTTAACTTCGATGCCAAAAGCCCGATGTGCCCGTCGATGAAGATCACCAGCAACCGCATCCACTCCCCGAAAGGGCGCGCCACTCTGGTGCGCGAGTGGCTGCGTCTGCTGGCCGACCGCGGCGTGGATCCGCTGGCGCTGGAGAAAGAGCTGCCGGAAAAACGCGCCAGCCTGCGCACTCTCGTTGAGCGCACCCGTAACAGCTGGCACGCGCGCAAAGGGGAGTACGATTTCTCCCACGAGGTGAAAGAGGCGATGTCCGGCTGCCTGGCCTGTAAAGCCTGCTCCACCCAGTGCCCGATTAAGATCGACGTGCCGGAGTTCCGTTCGCGCTTCCTGCAGCTCTACCACAGCCGTTACCTGCGCCCGATGCGCGATCATCTGGTGGCGACGGTTGAGAGCTATGCCCCGCTGATGGCCCGCGCGCCGCGCACCTTCAACTTCTTTATCAACCAGCCGCTGGTGCGCAAACTGTCCGAGAAGCATATCGGCATGATTGACCTGCCGCTGCTCTCCACGCCGTCGCTGCAGCGCCAGCTGGTGGGCCATCGCTCCGCCAACCTGACCCTTGAGCAGCTGGAGGCCCTGAGCCCGGAGCAGAAAGCGAAAACCGTGCTGGTGGTGCAGGACCCGTTCACAAGCTATTACGACGCGCAGGTAGTGGCCGACTTTATTCGTCTGGTGGAGCGACTGGGCTATCAGCCGGTACTGCTGCCGTTCTCGCCGAACGGGAAAGCCCAGCACATTAAAGGTTTCCTCAATCGTTTCGCCAAAACGGCGCAAAAGACCTCTGACTTCCTTAGCCGGGTGGCGTTGCTGGGGATGCCGATGGTCGGCGTCGATCCGGCGCTGGTGCTTTGCTATCGCGATGAGTACAAGCAGACCCTCGGTGACAAGCGAGGCGACTTCCACGTGATGCTGGTACATGAGTGGCTCCCGGCGATTGTCGACGGGCAAGCCGCCCGGGAGACCAGCGGCGAATCCTGGTACCTGTTCGGCCACTGTACCGAAGTCACCGCGCTGCCGGGCGCGCCTGCCCAGTGGGCTACGATCTTTGCCCGCTTTGGTGCGAAGCTTGAGAGCGTCAGCGTCGGCTGCTGCGGCATGGCCGGGACCTACGGCCATGAGGTGGTGAACCACAAGAACTCGCTGGGGATCTATGAGCTCTCCTGGCATCAGGCGATGCAGCGTTTACCGCGTAATCGCTGTCTGGCGACCGGCTACTCCTGCCGCAGCCAGGTGAAGCGCGTCGAGGGCAGCGGCGTACGCCATCCACTGCAGGCTTTACTGGAGATTATGGGATGATCTGGAAACGTGCGGTCACCCTGCAGGCGTTAAACGCCATGAGCGACGGGAACATGGTGGGGTTGCTGGACATTCAGTTTACCCGCATCGGCGAAGATGAACTGGAAGCGACCATGCCGGTGGACAGCCGCACTCATCAGCCGTTTGGCCTGCTGCACGGCGGCGCGTCGGTGGTGCTGGCCGAAACCCTGGGCTCGGTAGCGGGCTATCTCTGCACCGAAGGGGAGCAGAAGGTGGTGGGTCTGGAGGTCAATGCCAACCACATACGTTCCGTGCGCAGCGGGCGGGTGCGCGGCGTCTGTCGCGCTCTGCATACCGGCGGGCGACACCAGGTGTGGCAGATTGATATCTTCGATGAACAGCAGCGGTTGTGCTGCTCGTCGCGGTTGACGACCGCAGTCGTATAAAAGTGAAGGCCGCGAAAGCGGCCTTTTTACATTTTCATCTCATTGAAACAGCATTGATTTCTGACAGGTCGCAATTTATGTTAAATCCGACAGCATGAATCATGAGATTATTCTTATGCTCCTTCAAGAGCTAAGCCATGATGAGTGCCGGAGATAAGCGCCGGATGGAGCAAGAAACCCTTAAGACTATTCCAGTAGTCTTAAGGGTTTTCTTTTTTGCGCGGCCCATCTGCGGCCCTTTGTTTACCTTCAATAATCGTCTCTAAGATCCTGCATGGCCGACAGAATGACCAGGCCGGTAATGACCACGGCAAGGATGGCGGTTATCAACAGTGCAGTAAGCATATCCCCTCCTGATGCTGGCCCCTTTACATCAAGGATAGCGTACCCACAGCCTGGCTATAGCCCACCCTGGGGCTCTTTCAGAATACGCTTACAGGTAAGATCAGCCGCATCGGCACACTTCCTATCCCAAAAATAGGCATTTTCTATACATATTTTGTATTTATCCCGTTCAGCCGCGAATTAATGGGAAATCCCTCCTCCGATCAACATGTTAAGTTAATGTGATCATCCCTGTTAACCTCCATAGCAGGGTCTATGCTTAATGAAAGTAGCCAAAAAGGGCGGTTAAGCCGAATGCCCCTGCAACTGAGGGGTTGAAGTGATAATCATTATCACTAACATGGTGTTATGCCCTGGGGGCGCAATACAAGAGGTGGATTTATGCAACAGCATTCAGAAACATTTGATCCGACGGAATTTGCGTGGCGTGGATTGTCGCTTACACCTGCCGCAGCGGCGCATATACGCGAGCTGGTAAGCAAGCAGGCGGGCATGCTGGGCGTGCGGTTAGGCGTTAAGACTACCGGCTGCGCCGGCTTTGGTTATGTGCTAGATACCGTCAGCGAACCGGCCAAAGACGATCTACTTTTCGAGCAGGATGGCGCCAGACTGTATGTTCCCTTGCAAGCGATGCCGTTTATTGACGGCACGGAAGTGGATTACGTGCGCGAAGGCTTAAACCAGTTATTCAAATTCAATAACCCGAAAGCCCAGAACGAATGCGGCTGCGGCGAAAGTTTTGGGGTATAGGCGGTATTATGTCTCGACATACTGAAGCAACTGACGACGTCAACACCTGGTCCGGCGGCCATATCAATTACAAAGAGGGCTTCTTCACCCAATTGCAGACCGATGAGCTGGCAAAAGGGATCAATGAAGAGGTGATCCGCGCCATTTCCGCCAAGCGCAACGAGCCAGACTGGATGCTGGAGTTCCGCCTGAATGCGTTCAAAGCCTGGCTGGAGATGGAAGAGCCCCACTGGCTGAAGGCGCACTACGATAAGCTGAACTATCAGGATTACAGCTACTACTCTGCGCCGTCGTGCGGCAATTGCGACGACACCTGCGCCTCTGAGCCCGGCGCGGTACAGCAGACCGGGGCTAACGCCTTTTTAAGCAAAGAGGTGGAAGAGGCCTTCGAGCAGCTTGGCGTGCCGGTGCGGGAAGGACGCGAGGTGGCGGTGGACGCCATCTTCGACTCCGTCTCGGTCGCCACTACCTATCGGGAAAAGCTGGGTGAGCAAGGGATCATCTTCTGCTCCTTTGGCGAAGCCATCCACGATCATCCCGAGCTGGTGAAGAAGTACCTCGGCACGGTGGTGCCGTGCAACGACAACTTCTTTGCGGCGCTGAACGCGGCGGTGGCCTCCGACGGCACCTTTATCTACGTGCCGAAGGGCGTGCGCTGCCCGATGGAGCTATCGACCTATTTCCGCATCAACGCTGAGAAAACCGGCCAGTTTGAACGCACCATTCTGGTGGCCGACGAGGGTAGCTACGTCAGCTATATCGAGGGCTGTTCCGCCCCGGTTCGCGACAGCTATCAGCTGCACGCCGCGGTGGTGGAGGTGATCATCCATAAAGACGCCGAAGTGAAATACTCCACGGTGCAGAACTGGTTCCCGGGGGATAACAACACCGGCGGCATTCTGAACTTCGTCACCAAGCGCGCATTGTGCGAAGGCGAAAACAGCAAGATGTCCTGGACCCAGTCCGAAACCGGCTCCGCCATCACCTGGAAGTACCCGAGCTGCATCCTGCGCGGAGATAACTCCATCGGCGAGTTCTACTCGGTGGCGCTCACCAGCGGGCATCAGCAGGCCGATACCGGCACCAAGATGATCCACATCGGTAAGAACACCAAATCGACCATCATCTCGAAGGGGATCTCGGCGGGTAAAAGCCAGAACAGCTACCGCGGGCTGGTCAAAATCATGCCGACGGCTACCAACGCGCGCAACTTTACCCAGTGTGACTCGATGCTGATTGGCCCGGACTGCGGGGCACATACTTTCCCGTACGTCGAGTGCCGTAACAACAGCGCCCAGCTGG
Organism: Leclercia adecarboxylata; assembly: GCF_006874705.1. Classification (NCBI taxonomy): domain Bacteria; kingdom Pseudomonadati; phylum Pseudomonadota; class Gammaproteobacteria; order Enterobacterales; family Enterobacteriaceae; genus Leclercia; species Leclercia adecarboxylata. The sequence continues at coordinate 3,783,986 of NZ_CP035382.1, forward strand.
AGCACGAAGCTACCACCTCGCGGATTGGTGAAGATCAGCTCTTCTACTGTCTGCAGCGCGGCATCAGCGAAGAGGATGCCATTTCAATGATCGTGAACGGCTTCTGTAAGGATGTGTTCTCTGAACTGCCGCTCGAGTTTGCCGTTGAAGCGCAGAAATTACTGGCGATTAGCCTTGAACACAGCGTCGGTTAAGGATTAAGGAAAGCACATGTTAAGCATTAAAGATTTACAGGTCAGTGTGGAAGATAAAGCGATCCTGCGCGGCCTGAGCCTGGACGTGCGTCCGGGCGAAGTGCACGCCATTATGGGGCCAAACGGCTCGGGGAAAAGCACGCTCTCTGCCACCCTGGCCGGGCGCGAAGATTACGAAGTGGTCGGCGGTTCGGTCGACTTTAAGGGCAAAGATCTGCTCGAGCTGTCGCCGGAAGATCGCGCCGGCGAAGGCATTTTTATGGCCTTCCAGTATCCGGTGGAGATCCCCGGGGTCAGCAACCAGTTCTTCCTGCAGACCGCGCTGAATGCGGTGCGTAAATACCGCAGCGAAGAGGAGCTGGATCGCTTCGATTTTCAGGATCTGATGGAAGAGAAGATCCAGCTGTTGAAGATGCCGGAAGATCTGCTTACCCGTTCGGTCAACGTCGGTTTTTCCGGCGGGGAGAAGAAGCGTAACGACATCCTGCAGATGGCGGTGCTGGAGCCGGAGCTGTGCATTCTCGATGAAACCGACTCCGGGCTGGACATTGACGCCCTGAAAATTGTCGCCGACGGCGTTAACGCCCTGCGCGACGGTAAGCGGTCGTTCATCATCGTTACTCACTACCAGCGTATTCTCGACTACATCAAGCCGGACTACGTGCATGTGCTCTATCAGGGGCGGATTGTGAAATCCGGTGATTTCACGCTGGTGAAACAGCTGGAGGAGCAGGGCTATGGCTGGCTTAGCGAACAGCAGTAACGCGCTGCAGCAGTGGCACCGTCTGTTTGAGGCCCAGGGCGGAACGCGCTCGGAGCAGGCCCAGCAGCACCTGCAGCAGATGCTGCGCCTCGGCCTGCCGACGCGTAAGCACGAGAACTGGAAATACACCCCGCTGGAAGGGCTGCTCAACGGCGAGTTTGTCACCCGGCCCGCCAGCGTGCAACCGACCGATCGTGATGCGCTGGCGCTCACCCTCGACGCCACCCGGCTGGTGTTTGTTGACGGGCGCTTTAGCCCGGCGCTGAGCGACAGCGCCGACGACAGCGGCTTTGAGGTCGTTATTAACGACGAGCGCCAGAGCCTGGCGGCACCGGTGCAGCCGGAGCTGTTCCTGCATCTTACCGAGAGTCTGGCGCAGAGCGTGACCCATATCCGCGTGAAGCGTAACGCGCGTCCTGCGAAGCCGCTGTTGCTGATGCACATTACCCAGGGGCTTGAGGGGGAGGAGATCAACACCGCCCACTATCGCCACCATCTGGAGCTGGGCGAAGGGGCCGAGGCGACGGTTATTGAACACTATGCCAGTCTGACCCCGGCGCGCCATTTCACCGGTTCGCGCCTGACCATGAGCGTGGCGGCCAACGCTCAGCTGCACCATATCAAGCTGGCGTTTGAGAATGCGGCGAGTCATCACTTCGCCCATAACGACCTCCAGCTTGCCGCCGATGCGGCAGCATACAGCCACAGCTTCCTGCTGGGCGGGGCGGTACTGCGTCATAACACCAGCACCCAGCTCAACGGCGAAAACACCACGCTGCGCATTAACAGCCTGGCAATGCCGGTGAAAACCGAAGTGTGCGACACCCGGACCTGGCTTGAGCACAACAAGGGCTACTGCAACAGTCGGCAGCTGCACAAAACTATCGTCAGCGATAAGGGCCGGGCGGTCTTTAATGGGCTGATTAACGTGGCTCAGCACGCCATCAAAACCGACGGGCAGATGACCAACAATAATCTGCTGATGGGCCGGCTGGCGGAGGTGGACACCAAACCGCAGCTGGAAATCTATGCCGATGACGTGAAATGCAGCCACGGGGCAACGGTGGGTCGTATTGATGATGAGCAGATGTTCTATCTGCGCTCCCGCGGGATCGATAAGCAGGCGGCAGAGAAGATGATCATTTACGCCTTTGCCGCCGAGCTGACCGAAGCGCTCGGAGATGAAACCTTAAGACAGCAGGTGCTGGCGCGAATCGGCCAGCGTCTGCCCGGAGGTGTGGCATGAATTTTCCTGTAGAGAAAGTGCGGGCGGATTTTCCCGTCCTGACCCGTGAAGTGAACGGTCTGCCGCTTGCCTATCTCGACAGCGCCGCCAGCGCGCAAAAGCCCGCGCAGGTGATCGAGGCCGAGGCGGAGTTTTACCGGCACGGTTACGCGGCGGTGCATCGGGGGATCCACACCCTCAGCGCCGAAGCGACGCAGCGGATGGAGAACGTCCGTACCCGGGCGGCGGCATTTTTAAATGCCCGCTCGCCGGAAGAGCTGGTGTTTGTGCGCGGCACCACCGAAGGGATCAACCTGGTGGCGAACAGCTGGGGCAGTGCTGAGGTCCATACGGGCGATAACATCATCATCAGCCAGATGGAGCATCACGCCAATATTGTGCCCTGGCAGATGCTGTGCGAGCGGGTCGGGGCCGAGCTGCGGGTGATCCCGCTGAATCAGGACGGCACGCTCCAGCTTGAACAGCTGGATACGCTGCTGGATGAACGCACCCGGCTGGTGGCTATCACCCAAATCTCCAACGTGCTGGGCACCGAAAACCCGGTGGCGGACATTATCGCTAAAGCCCATCTTGTCGGCGCGAAAGTGCTGGTGGACGGGGCGCAGGCGGTGATGCATCACACCGTGGACGTGCAGGCGCTGGACTGCGATTTTTACGTCTTCTCCGGGCATAAGCTCTACGGCCCGACCGGGATCGGCGTGCTGTACGTCAAAGACGATATCCTGCAGAAGATGCCGCCGTGGGAAGGGGGCGGGTCAATGATCGCCACCGTCAGCCTGAGCGAAGGCACCACCTATGCCCGCGCGCCGTGGCGTTTTGAAGCCGGGACGCCTAACACCGGGGGCATTATCGGTCTCGGGGCGGCGATGGAGTATGTCTCGTCCGTTGGCCTCGATGCCATCGCCGAGTACGAGCAGATGCTGATGCACTACGCCCTGGCAGAGCTGGCCAGCGTGCCGGATCTGACCCTTTACGGCCCGGCAGATCGTCAGGGGGTGATCGCCTTTAATCTCGGGAAACACCACGCCTATGACGTCGGCAGTTTCCTCGATAACTACGGGGTGGCGGTGCGCACCGGGCATCACTGCGCCATGCCGCTGATGGCATTCTATCAGGTACCGGCAATGTGTCGCGCATCGCTGGTAATGTACAACACACTGGAAGAGGTCGACAGGCTGGTGGCAGGGCTGAAGCGTATCCACCACCTGCTGGGCTAAAAGAGGGCAAGAGATGGCTGCATTGCCAGACAGAGACAAATTGCTGCGTAACTTTACGCGTTGCGCAAACTGGGAAGAGAAATACCTCTACATCATTGAGCTGGGGCAGCGTCTGCCTGCCCTCAGCGAAAGCGCGCACGTTCCGGAAAATAGTATTCAGGGCTGTCAGAGCCAGGTGTGGATAATAATGCACCAGAACGAGTCCGGAATGATTGAATTAGCGGGCGACAGTGATGCGGCAATAGTAAAAGGCCTAATAGCCGTGGTGTTTATTTTATATCAGCAGATGTCCCCGCAGGATATTGTCGCTTTTGACGTGCGCCCGTGGTTTGAAAAAATGGCGCTTACCCAGCATTTAACGCCTTCGCGCTCTCAGGGTCTTGAGGCGATGATCCGCGCAATCCGCTCCAAAGCCGCCAACATTAGCTAAACTAACAGGACAGCTATCATTCTGTTTCACGAGGTGGTTCCCGCCTCGTGGATTTTTCAGCTTTCTGACGATCGGTCAGTGAATAAGGAATCTCAGTATGAAGCGCGCGTCCCTTGTTACTCTTATTCTCTTTGGTTCGCTCAGCGCGCTTAATAGCGCCCTGGCGGTGGATTATCCCTTGCCGCCGGCGGGCAGTCGGCTTATTGGGCAAAACCAGACGTATATCATTCAGGAAGGCGATAATAAGTTGCAGGCCATCGCGCGGCGATTTAATACCGCTGCGCACTTAATACTTGAAACCAATAATACCATCGCCCCGGTCTATCCGGCGCCGGGAACGGAGATCACTATCCCGTCGCAAATGCTGCTGCCGGATACCCCCCGGGAGGGGATCGTGGTGAACCTGGCGGAGCTGCGGCTCTACTACTATCCGCCGGGAGAAAACATCGTTCAGGTTTACCCGCTGGGCATTGGTCAACTGGGGCTGGAAACGCCGGTCACCGTGACCCGCATCAGCCAGAAGATCCCCAATCCAACCTGGACCCCCACAGCGGGCATCAGAGCGCGCTCGCTGGAGCAGGGCATCAAGCTGCCCCCGGTCGTCCCCGCAGGCCCCAATAACCCACTGGGGCGCTTTGCGCTGCGTCTGGGCGTGGGTAACGGCGAATATCTCATCCACGGTACCAGCGCACCGGATAGCGTTGGGTTGCGCGTCAGCTCCGGCTGTATGCGCATGAATGCGCCGGATATCAAAGCGCTCTTTGCCCAGACATCGGTCGGCACGCGGGTGCAGATCATCAATGAACCGGTGAAGTTCTCGGTTGAGCCGGACGGTAAGCGCTACGTTGAAGTGCATCGTCCGCTGGCGTCGGTGGAGGGGGAAAACCCGCAAACCCTGGCGATCGCGCAGTCCGGGGCCTTTGCGTCCTTTATGGCGCAGGGCGGTAGCGATAAGACGTTGGTGAATAAAGCGTTGTCACGTCGGGCAGGGATCCCGGTGCTGGTATCGACAGGGGCCGGGCCACAGGTCGAGAGTACGGGGTTGTCAGCGCGTAATACGCAGCTTCCGGCGGCAGCGCCTCAGGGTGGGCATGAAGTGGCGATTCAGTAAAGCGAAATGCGGGGCAAAAAAATGGCGCACAATGTGCGCCATTTTATTAACACAGGTACTATTACTTACGGTATTTAGTAGCCTGGTTGTCCAGACGCTGGTTAGCGCGAGCTGCGTCATCTTTAGCAGCCTGAACGTCGGAACGCATTGCGTTCACGTCGTTGCTCAGCTGGTCAACTTTAGCGTTCAGAGTCTGAACGTCAGAAGACAGCTGATCGATTTTAGCATTGCTGGAGCAACCTGCCAGCAGAGTAGAACCCAGGATTACCGCGCCCAGTACCAGTTTAGTACGATTCATTATTAATACCCTCTAGATTGAGTTAATCTCCATGTAGCGTTACAAGTATTACACAAAGTTTTTTAGGTTGAGAATATTTTTTTGATGGGAATATGCCTATTTTTGATCGTTCGCTCAAAGAAGCACCTGTTTTGACTATTTCGTGAAAAATATTGTGCAAAAACAGACAATTTTCATCGGATTCATCTTAGAAAACGTACCCGTTAAATAGAAAAACCCGATTTGCTTTTTTAATAAGTTTGGTTGATAGCGGAAATAAAAAAAGCGCCCCGAAGGACGCTTTTTATACAAATTAATTCGTTCGAAATTATTACAGGACGTGAACAGATGCGGTATTAGTCGTGCCGCTTGGTACCAGCGCACCGGAAACCATCACCACAACGTCGCCTTTCTGCGCCAGGCCACGCTCAACCAGCTGCAGGGCCACTTCTTTACCCAGACGGTAGAAATCATCAGTAGAAGCGATCTCTTTCACCAGGTGCGGCACAACGCCTTTGCTCAGTACCAGCTGACGAGCAGTGATCTCGTTAGTGGTCAGGGCCAGGATAGTCGCGTTCGGGAAGTATTTACGAACGGCTTTAGCAGATTTACCGCCCTGGGTTGCAACCACGATCAGCGGTGCTTCCAGTTTCTCAGCAGTTTCTACCGCGCCACGGCAAACGGCTTCGGTGATGCGCAGTTTACGGCTGTCGTTGTTGTTATCCAGACGGCTTGGCATCACGCGGTCAGTACGCTCGCAGATAGTCGCCATGATGGAGACGGCTTCCAGCGGGTATTTACCCTTCGCGGATTCACCGGACAGCATGACTGCATCGGTACCGTCGAGGATGGCGTTCGCCACGTCACCGGCTTCTGCGCGGGTTGGACGTGGGTTTTTGATCATGGAGTCCAGCATCTGGGTGGCGGTGATCACCACTTTACGTGCGCGAACACACTTCTCGATCATCATCTTCTGCGCGAAGATCACTTCTTCAACCGGGATCTCAACGCCCAGGTCACCACGCGCAACCATGATACCGTCAGACGCTTCGAGGATTTCGTCGAAGTTGTTCAGGCCTTCCTGGTTTTCGATTTTGGAGATGATCTGGATGTGCTCGCCGCCGTGCGCTTTCAGGTGCTCACGGATTTCAACCACGTCGGAACGCTTACGGATAAAGGAGGCGGCAACAAAGTCAACGCCTTGCTCGCAGCCGAAGATCAGATCCTGTTTGTCTTTCTCTGCCAGAGCAGGCAGGGCGATGGAAACGCCTGGCAGGTTAACGCCTTTGTTTTCACCCAGGTCGCCGTTGTTCAGCACTTTACAAACAACGTTTTTGCCTTCGATAGCGGTGACTTCCATACCGATCAGGCCGTCGTCCACCAGTACGGTGTTGCCAACGGACAGGTCGCTGGTGAAGCCTTCATAAGTCACAGCAACGATTTCGCTGTTGCCGACAACGGACTTGTCAGTGGTGAAGGTGAAGGTCTGTCCCGCTTTCAGCGAAACGTCATTACCGCCTTCCAGTTTAATGGTACGAATTTCTGGACCTTTGGTATCCAGCAGGATTGCTGCTTTTTTACCGGTCTTGCTCATCACGTTGCGCAGGTTCTGAATGCGCTGACCGTGTTCAGCATAGTCACCGTGAGAGAAGTTCAGACGCATAACGTTCATGCCGGCTTCCAGCATTTTGGTCAGCATCTCTTCAGATTCGGTTTTCGGGCCGATGGTGCAAACAATTTTCGTCTTTTTCATGACAGTCTTAGTCTTTAAGTTGAGAAGGATATGGAAATCTCGCTCCGGGGGCGCATGGCCTCAGAGTCAAACCTGTGTTGCGAAATTTTTTGTGACACGCAGTAAGGATAGGTGACATCAAATGAGCGTGCAGAAGAATGTGTGCCTGTGTTTCAGCCCAGGGAGAGAGGGAAAGTTGTATGCGTTGTTTTTTGTAGTCCAAGCGCTGAAACCATTCATCAGGGATTAGGTGCGCATTATACGCTGATAAATGCGCAAAAGGAAAATGAAAACAGCGTTTCAAAAATTTTATATGCCGTTTCACAAAGGATTGTTATCAAGGCGTTAAGGTTCACTGTAAGGATGTTGCAGGAGCGGAAATCCTTACGTCAAACGCCGCAAATTGTTTGGGCGTGTCCACATATCCATCCCATACCTATTGATTGCTAAAAATGAGCTTTACGAGTTTTGCCAGCCTGCACGCGACATATTGCTGAAAGTTATAAGATATTCCTTTTCATTCATTTAAAAGCTAATAACGGCTGTTTACTATCATTTGGACATCCATACTGCTAAACCGCCACGGGCGAACGGATTACTCTAAGAATGATAGTACTCAGGAATATTTCGAAGATTTTTGACAACGGAAAAGTGGCGCTGACGGCCGTTGATAACGTGAACCTGACGATAGAGCAGGGACAGATTTATGGAATTATTGGCTACAGCGGCGCCGGTAAAAGCACCTTAATCCGCCTGCTCAACGGCCTGGAAAAACCGACCACCGGCAGCGTGACCATCAACGGACAGGATATTTCCGCCGCTAAAGGCGAAGCCCTGCGCCAGGCGCGGCTGAAGATCAGTATGGTGTTTCAGCACTTCAACCTGCTGTGGTCCCGCACGGTGAGCGAGAACATCGCTTTCTCCATGCAGATTGCCGGGGTGCCAAAAGCCAGAATCAAAGCCCGCGTGGCGGAACTGGTGGAGCTGGTGGGGCTGAAAGGCCGCGAACAGGCTTATCCGTCTCAGCTCAGCGGTGGGCAGAAGCAGCGCGTCGGTATTGCCCGCGCGCTGGCGAACAACCCTGACGTCCTGCTCTGCGACGAGGCCACCTCGGCGCTGGACCCCCAGACTACCGATCAGATCCTCGATCTGCTCCTCGACATTAACCGTCGCTTTAAGCTGACCATCGTGCTTATCACCCATGAAATGCACGTGGTGCGCAAGATCTGTGACCGCGTGGCGGTGATGGAAAACGGCAAAGTGGTGGAAGAGGGCGAGGTGCTGCAGGTCTTTACCCACCCGCAGCAGCCGATTACGCAACAGTTTGTGCGTCAGGTCAGCCAGTACGCCGAAGAAGAGACCTTTAACACCGAGCTGGCGAACGAGCTGGAAGGCACCGTCATCAAGCTGACCTTCACCGGACACAGCACCCACAAGCCGATTGTCGGGGAACTGACCCTGCGCTACGGTCTGCCGTTTAACATCCTGCACGGCAAAATGACGCAAACTGCCCACGGCGTATTCGGCCAGCTCTGGCTGCACGTGGTGGCAACCGAAGAACAACTGAACAATATCCTCGCCGATTTGCAGCACAGTGATATTGAAGGCGAGGTAATTAAACATGGCTGAGACTCTCTTCCCGCACCTGAAATGGGACCAGCTCTGGGCTGCCACCCTGGAAACGCTTTACATGACGGCGCTCTCCGGCGTCGCGACCTTTGTGCTCGGGCTTGTCCTCGGCCTGGCGCTGTTTTTAACCGCCCGGGGTGGCATGTTCCACAACCGCACGGTCTACAGCGTGATTTCGATTGTGGTGAACGTGTTCCGTTCGATCCCGTTCATTATCCTGATTGTGTTGCTGATCCCCTTCACCAAAACCGTGGTGGGAACCATCCTCGGGGCGAATGCCGCGCTGCCTGCGCTGATTGTTGGCGCCGCGCCGTTCTACGCCCGTCTGGTGGAGATTGCCCTGCGTGAAGTGGACAAAGGGGTGATCGAGGCGACGCGCTCAATGGGTGCCCGACTGAGCACCTTAATTTTTCGGGTTTTACTGCCGGAATCATCACCCGCTCTGGTCTCAGGGATCACGGTGACGCTGATTGCGCTGGTCAGCTACAGCGCAATGGCGGGGGTGATTGGTGCCGGTGGTCTGGGAAATCTGGCCTATCTGGAAGGTTTCCAGCGCAACCATGGTGACGTCACGCTGGTGGCCACGGTGACCATTTTGATCATCGTTTTCATTATCCAGTTCTGCGGCGACATCATTACTTCCATTCTTGATAAAAGATAAACACTAATAACACACAGGAACCATCATCATGAAAAAGACACTGACGTTGATCGCCGCAGCAACCCTGAGCGCCCTGAGCTTTGCCTCCTGGGCTGACACCCTGACCGTGGGCGCGTCCAACACCCCGCATGCGGAAATTCTGGAGCAGGCGAAGCCGATTCTGGCGAAGCAGGGTATCGATCTGGAGATCAAACCGTTCCAGGATTACATCCTGCCGAACACCGCTCTGGCCGGCCGTGACATCGACGCCAACTACTTCCAGCACATTCCGTACCTGAACAGCGTGCTGAAGGATCACGCCGGGGATAAAGAGTATGATTTCGTCAGCGCCGGGGCGATCCACATCGAGCCGATCGGTATCTACTCCAAAAAATACAAGTCGCTGAAAGATCTGCCGGAAGGCGGAAAAATCATCATGCGTGATGCGGTGTCTGAAGAGGGTCGTATCCTCTCTATCTTCGAGAAAGAGGGCGTGATCAAGCTGAAGCCAGGCATCGACAAAGTGACCGCGCGCATCAGCGACATCGTTGAGAACCCGAAAAAGCTTCAGTTCACCCCGAACGTTGAAGCCTCTCTGCTGCCGCAGATGTACAACAACGACGAAGGCGCTGCCGTAGTAATCAACGCCAACTACGCCATCGACGCCGGTCTGGATCCGGTTCACGATCCAATCGCGGTAGAGAGCGGTGAAAACAACCCGTACGCCAACATCATCACCGTGCACCGTGGCGATGAGAAGAAGAAGGATATCGTGGCGCTGGTGGACGTGCTGCACTCTAAAGAGATTCAGGACTGGATCCGCACCAAATACAAAGGCGCAGTGATCCCGGTTAACAAGTGACTGCTCCTCGCCGTAAACGGCGAGGCTTCCCACTTCTCAGGCTGCAACTGGCATGGAGCCAGACTTACGCAAGCCTCGATGGGCTTTGACGACGTGACCCGCCGCCATTAATTCTGTTATGCCCTTGTGCTGTATGTTGATCGCCGCATTGATATCGCGGTCATGATCGGCACTACAGCCGGGGCATTTCCATGCCCGCACCCTGAGCGGCATTTCCGGCATTTTGTGGCCGCAACAATGGCACGTTTTCGAGCTGGCGAACCACTGATCCAGTTTGACCAGGTGAACCCCTGCCGACTCCGCTTTGTAGGCGAGTTTTGCCACAAATCCAGACCATGCCGCATCCGCGATATGACGGGCGAGGCGACGGTTTTTCATCATGTTTGCCGATTTCAGCGTTTCCACAATCACCGCTTGATTTTCGTCGATAATTCGTCTGGAAAGTTTGTGCTGGAAATCAGCCCGGGCATTGGCTACCCGTTCGTGTTGTGCTGCAAGGCGTAAGCGAGCCTTACGGCGGTTTGCGCTGCCCGGCTTCTTACGGAATAGCGCCTTGCTGTCACGGCGTAAGCGGCGGTATGCGATGACCAGGTGGCGAGGATTCGCCACTTTGTCGCCATCATTGCCGATCAGGTAGTGCGATAGCCCCAAATCATAGCCTGCTACGGTGGTGATACAGGTCGGCTTCGCTGCCGCTTCCTGTCCATCGTCTGCAAGTATTGAGGCAAAGTATTTGCCCGCTGCGTTGCGGGTGATCGTGATGCTGGAAACCTTGCCGACAATCTCACGGTGAATGTTCGCCCGGATAGCGGGGATTTTCGGCAACTGGATAGCGTCAGTTAATACCTTCCCGTTGGGATGGTAGCTGGATTGCCTGCCGTGCTTGCTTTTGAAAACGGGGAATCTGGCTTTGAGTTCCTTGTTAAAAAAGTTGGCAAAAGCCTTGTCCAGATTGATCACCGCCTGCTGGAGCGCCAGCGAGTCATATTTTTTGAGCCAGCATTCCCGCCCGACTGGGCGAGGGTTTACGGAGCATTTGCTAATCCCCTGATTCTACTTTTAAAAAGCCCGGTGAGTCTCTCGCCGGGCTTCTTTTTTGTATAAGGCTAATGAATGCTTTAAGCTGGCGTTTTCAGGCAATGGAGTGAAGGACATGGGCAATGTAACCAAAGACGAAGCGCTGTATCAGGAGATGTGTCGAGTGGTAGGCAAAGTCGTTCTTGAGATGCGCGATCTCGGGCAGGAGCCAAAGCATATTGTCATCGCCGGGGTGCTGCGCACCTCGCTGGCGAACCAGCGAGTGCAACGCAGTGAATTAACGACCCAGGCGATGGAAACCGTGGTTAAAGCGCTGGCTGGCTAAACTGCCAGCGTTTAGCCAGCTGTTCAATCCCACAGCACAGCAGGTAATAGACCACCCCAGTAAAGACAAAAATAGCCGCCGGGTAGATCTGCACCCGGTTGTTCACCTGGCCTGCGACGGTGGTCAGCTCCGGGACGTTGACGATAAAGGCCAGCGAGGTGTCTTTCAGCAGGCTGATAAAAATCCCCAGCAGCGAAGGTAAGGTGTTGCGCAACGTCTGCGGGAGCAGCACCCATCCCAGAATTTGCAGCGCGCCAAATCCCTGCGCCTGTGCCGCTTCATACTGCCCGACAGGTAGCGCCCGCAGCCCGGCCAGCACCGAGTGCATCACCGCGGCGGCGGTAAACCATGCCAGCGCCAGGGTCACGGTGAGCGCACCCGGCAGATCGCCGCCTGTAATGAGCGGCAGCAAATACCACAGCCAGAAAATGACAAATATCAGCGGGATCCCGCGGATAATCTCGGCCCACAGGTACAGGGTGTTGCGTATTGCCCCAGGAAAACGCCACGCCAGCCCCGCCAGCGCAATCCCGGCCGGTAACGCCAGCGCCGCGGCGCCAAAGGCCATCAGCAGCGTCAACAACACGCCGCCGGGCTGCCCGGCCGCAGCCCGCCCCCAGAGCAGATAATCCAGGTTATCGGTGATCACAGTGAGTCCGGCTAGCATTTCTCTTCACTCCGGGGGATGAGGGCAGTTTTTCGCTGCCGTTCGGTTGAGGGGCCGAGTTTCGTCAGCAGCACGCCCATCGCCACGCCGGTGAGCAGATACAGCACCGTGCCGACGCTGAACGCCTCCAGCGCGTGGGCGTTATAGCTCTCTATCTGCCGCACCTGGTAGGTGAGTTCTGCAAAGCCAATCCCGCTTGCCAACGACGAGAGTTTCATCAGGTTGAGATACTGACCCACCACCGGCTGCCAGGCGTTCGCCAGCCCCTGCGGCAGCAGGATATAGCGCAGCATCGGCCAGGCGGAGAAGCCCTGCGCCAGGGCGGCTTCCCGCTGTCCGGCAGAGACGGCGCGCAGCCCGGCGGCGATCTCCTCGGTCAAAAAGGCCGAGGTAAAGACCCCCAGCCCCCAGGCGGAACAGAGAAACTCGGGCGTGAACCACCAGACCTGGCCCGGCAGCACCGACCAGGGATGATCGTCCATCACAAAGGTGCGAAAACCCTGCGGCAGCCCGTTCCAGGCGGCGAAATACCAGAACAGAAGCTGCACCAGCAGGGGCGTATTGCGAAACAGCGAGACCCATACGGCAACGATCTTCGCCCCGATGCGCCCCCCGGCGAGACGCAGCCCGAGGCAGGCGAGGGTGATAAGGCTGGCGACCACTATCCCCGCAAGGGTCACCCACAGCGTGGTGAGAAAACCGGAGAGGATCCACTGCAGGGGCTGGCCGGTCAGCACCCCCTGCCAGTCGAGGGCCGGCATCACACCGCTCCCGGATGCAGCGGGTTAAGTACCTTCTGCAGAAAACGCCGGGTGCGCGGATGAGACGGATGCTGAAAGAACTGCTCCGGGGGAGCCACCTCCAGAATGTGGCCGCCATCGATGAACACCACCCGGTCGGCAATCTCCCGGGCAAACTGCATCTCATGGGTGACGACAATCATGGTGATCCCGCTGTGGGCGAGGGCCTTCATTACCATCAGCACTTCGCCAATCATCTCCGGGTCGAGGGCCGAGGTGGGCTCATCAAACAGGATGATCTGCGGCGAGGAGGCCAGAGCGCGGGCGATCGCCACCCGCTGCTGCTGCCCGCCGGATAACGCCTCCGGATAGTGGTCGGCTTTCTCCGCCATGCCCACCTGCGCCAGCAGCGCCTCGGCGCGGGTTTCGGCCTCGGCGGGCCGCCAGCCGTGAACATGCTTCAACGCCAGGGCGATGTTCTGTCGCGCCGTCAGATGGCTGTAAAGGTTGAACTGTTGAAATACAAACCCGACCCGGCTGCGCAGCTGGCGCAATGCCTGGCGGGAGAGCTGACGGGTCGATTTTCCGTCGATCAGAATGTCGCCGGAGGTCAGGGTTTCCAGCTGATTAATGAGGCGGATCAGCGTCGATTTACCGGAGCCCGACGGGCCGAGAATGGCGACGACTTCACCCGGCGTGACGCTGAGGTTGATGCCTTTCAGCACCGGGCGATCGCCGTAGCGTTTCGCCACCTCAGAGAAGGTGACGCTGGCCTGCTCCAGATGTGAAAAATCCGCGGCAGATGCCGCGGAGCGTGAGAATAGGCCTGGCCGCATCTTACTGGGCTTCTATTTTAAAGGCGCGAGGCTGCGGGGAGGGGGTCTGTGGCCCGAACCAGGCATCGTAGATCTTCGCCGCGTCGCCGCTGCTCTCCAGCTTCACCAGCTCGTCGTTCACCACTTTCAGCAGCGCGGTTTCGCCTTTCTTCACCCCGACGCCAATCTCCTCCTTACTCAGCAGGTCAGGGAGAATTTTAAACTCGGCTTTGTCCGGTGCCTGGGCCAGCAGACCGGCCAGAATGGTGCTGTCCTGGGTGATGGCCTGCACGTTGCCGTTGCGCAACGCCGTCAGCGCCAGCGGAATATCGTCATAGGAGAGCACGCGGGATTGCGGGAAACGCTGATGCAGCGCCTGCTCCCCGGTGGTGCCCTTTACCGCCCCGATACGTGCTTTGCTGTAGGCATCCAGTTTATCAGCCCCTTTCGCCGGAACGAGGAACTGCTGCCCGGTCACGAAGTAGGGGGTGGAAAAATCGATCACCTGCGCGCGCTCCGGGGTGATGGTGATATCCGCCACAATCAGATCCGCTTTGCCCGACTGCAGCAGCGGGATGCGGTTAGCCGGGTTAGTGGCGACCAGCTCCAGCTTCACCCCGAGGGTTTTGGCTAATGCTTTGGCAAAATCCACGTCGTAACCGACGATCTCGTGGCTTTTGGCATCCACCGAGCCAAACGGCGGGTTGGCATCGAAGGTGGCGACTTTTATTACCCCTGCCGCCTTGATATCGGCCAGCTGGTCTGCCTGCGCCTGAGTTGCAAGAAGACCGCCTGCGGTCAGCAAACCAAGTGCCAGCGCGAGTTTTGTGTGTATTGCCATAAGAATATCCTCTGAGTCTGTTTTTGTTTTGTCCTGTTACGCTCCCATAACCGCCCCCGGCCGCCAAATGCCAATATCGTCTTTGCTATGTGAAAAAAATGATTAGTGAACAGCCGGTTACACAGAGGTGAAAAGAAAGAGGCTTTTGCGATTGGCGCAAATCCTCTGCCGGAATCGGCATTTCTCGCCGCGCCAGATTGCTGGTTTACTGCACTCAGGCTGAAAAAATGAGGAACAGGGCAATGGGCAAACTGATGAGTACGTTACGGCGGTTTTTTGCCGCAAAATCGGAAGAGAACAGCGCGCAGCGTATTATTGAATCCATATTGCCGGTTGCCAGCCTGTATGGCGTGGATATCGCCAACATTGACCCGGAGTGGTTCCATGAGCAAACGCAACGCTGAACACCGCCATGTGCGGGAAACCTACTGGAACGAGGTGTGCGTTCTTCCGCGCACGCCCCGCCATTCTGGACGTTAACATCCAAAAATCACCGCAAGTTTTGTCCCCGGCTTAGCTTCCTGCTAAGGTCTCTGGCGTCCTTTTCCAGCGCCAGTTAAATGAATGAACAGCCAAAAATTTTTACAACGTGGGCTTCTGATCTGGCTCCTGCTCTGCCTGCTGAGCAGCGTGCTGCTGTATGCCGAACAGATCCGCCGTCAGTTCTGGGATCTGGACCGGGCGTTTGCCGCGGCCTTTGCTGAGGCAGGGGCGGTCCTCACGCAGAATGAGTCGGTGCTGCCGCTGTTAAATGGCAATGAAGATTTAGCGGCGCTGCGTAAAAAATTCCCGCAAATCCTCGATCTGCAAAAGACTCAGGGCCGCGCCCTCGACGCCGCGCGGGTAGAACCCGTGGGCGACGCGCAATACTGGCTCTACAACCCCTGGCGGCAAATCCGGGTGCTGATCGACACCCAATCGGTGATCGGCGTCAGGCCAATTTTTTCCCATCTCAGCCTGGATCTCCGCGGCGACGTATCGCCACTCCCGGCGGACGCCTTCTGGCACTGGCAGCGGCAGTTCTCTCAGCACACCCAACCCTTTATCCTGCAGGCCGATGCCCGACCGGCGTGGCTGAACGTTGCTCTGGTGCCGTTTTTGCTGCTCTGGCTGGGATGGGCCGGGGTGATTGCGGCAGGCGGGGTGATCCTCTGGCAGCGTAAGCAGCGGCAAAACGCCGACCAGCGCGCCAGGTATTATCAGCACGCCAGGCTCAATACTTTGGGGGAGATCACTGCGGGTATCGTGCATGAGATCAACCAGCCCCTGACCGCGGCCCAGACCTGGATCCAAGGGGCGCAGCGCCAGCTGCGGCAGGATAATCCCGAGGCGGTGTCTCAGGCCCTCGGGGCGGCGCTGGTGCAGACCCAGCGGATCGGCGAGCTCCTGACCCGCTTTCGCGAACACGTTACCTAGGAGAGGGTGGATCTGGGTGAGGTGGATCTGGCCAGCTGCTGGCATCAGGTCGGCAACCTGCTGGAGCACGAGCGCACCGCCAGACCTATCCGCCTGACCCATGATTTTGCCGCCGACGCCCGTACCCTCAGCGCCGACCGGCTCTGGCTGGAGCAGGTGCTGCACAACATCCTCAGCAACGCCATCCAGGCGCAGCAGGAACGTGCGGCGGGGTGGGTGCATATCCGCAGCCAGCGCAGCGGCGAGTTTATCCGGATAGAGATCACCGACGGCGGGCCGGGTTTTACCCCGGATGCCTTACACAACGCCTTTATGCCCTTTTACAGCGGGCGGCAGGGCGGCATCGGCCTGGGCATGACCTTAACGGAGTCGTTAGTCACCAGAATGAATGGCACCCTGGCCCTGGATAATGCCCCGGAAGGGGGCGCCAGGGTCCGGTTGCAGTTTGCTTATCAGGGGAGTCAGGAAAATGGATAACGTCATCTGGTTAATTGACGATGATGCGTCTGTCAGGGAGTCGCTGGTTTTTCTGCTCTCCGGGATGCACTGGCGCGTTGAACCCTATGAGAGTATTGCCGCCTTTACCGCCGCCCACGGCGAAGAAAAAGCCCTGACCGGCTGCCTGCTGCTGGATATGCGCATGCCGGGCAAAGGCGGGCTGGCCTGGCTGGAGGAGGGAGCATGGCCCTGGCCGCTGCTGCCGGTGATCCTGATGACCGGCCACGGCACCATTGATGCCTGTCGACGAGCGTTTCATAACGGTGTATTTGAATTTTTCACCAAGCCGCTGGATGCCGACAAGCTGATCGAATCCATTACCGCCGCGCTGGCGGAGAGCCAGCAACGGATAGTGCGCTGGCAGGAGGCCCGACGGGTCAGGGCGCTGTTTGAGCAGCTCACCGCCCGGGAACACGAAGTGCTGCTGGCCCTGATGGAGGGGAGCAGTAATAAAGAGGTCGCCGCCCGGCTAAACCTCTCGCCGCGAACGGTGGAAGCGCACCGTGCGGCGGTGTTTGTCAAGCTGGGGGTCTCCAGCCTGGTGCAGGCCATCCGGGAATACGACAAATTGCAATCCGTAGAACTACCAGGATAACTGCGTAATCCACCGAATAACATTCTCTCGTCCGCCTGGGTACGCTGCATCTGTTTCCACTTACCCGAGGATGTGCGATGAAAAAGTTAATGATGGCAGCAGTTTGTGTAGCAGGAATGGTCAGCGTATCGGCGCACGCCCAGTCCGTGGCGCAAAAAAATCTCTCCCTGACCCAGGCGAACGCCCTGGCCAGCGCGGCCATTCAGGCCTGCACGGCGAAAAATTATCAGGTCAGCGTCACTGTGGTGGATCGTGCCGGGGTCGTTAAAGCGGTACAGCGCACGGACAACGCCGGTCCGCACACCCTGAAAGCCAGCGAGATGAAAGCCTTTACCGCGCTCAGCACCAAAAATGCCTCGGGCAAAGTGATGGAGTCCGCGCAAAGCAACGCCGGAGCGCAGAACCTGCGTGATATTCCGGGCCTGCTGCTGCTGGCGGGTGGATTGCCGGTTAAGGAAGGGGATGAAGTGATCGGGGCCATCGGGATTGGCGGCGCGCCGGGTGGGCATCTGGATGAAGCCTGCGCCCAGCAAGCGATTGATGGTATGAAGACGTTGTAAAAAATGCCCGGCGGCGCTTCGCTTGCACGGGCCTACAGGGGGGGTGTTGTAGGCCGGGTAAGCGTAGCGCCACCCGGCATAAATCTAAAAGCCCCGGGCGATCGCCGGGGCTTTTTACATCAGATCTTGCAGGCGTCGCCGCAGTCATCGTCCGCTACAATCGCCTGGGCTTTTTTATCCGCATCTTCAAGGCGTTCTGCGTTACGTTCTTCCGCTTCATCCAGCCCGTCAAACACCAGATTATTGAGATCAATTTCCATCATTTACCTGCTTTGTTCGGTTTTTGTTCCAGATCGTATTATAGAGCAAAACAGTGGGCTGAGGCACCCCAGCGCACATAAGGTTAATCCTTGCCATACTCATGAATTATCCGGCTAAGGAGATGTCATGATCGTCCTCTGTAAAACCTGCGGCACGTCGTACGACGTGACCAGCGAACCGCAACAGTGCGCCATATGCGAAGATGAACGCCAGTACGTGCCCGCGACGGGGCAGGAATGGATCAATTTCAGCACCCTGACCGCCACCCACACCAACAAGTGGCAACAGCTCGAAGCCAGCCTTTTGAGCATCAAAACCGTTCCCGCATTTGCCATCAGCCAGCGGGCGATCCTGCTGCGCACCCCGCAGGGTAACGTGCTGTGGGACTGCATCGCCAACCTTGACCCCGCCACCCACGCGCTGGTGACGGCGCTGGGCGGGATCGACGCTATTGCCATCTCCCACCCGCACTACTACAGCACCATGCAGGACTGGGCCGCGGCCTTTAATGCCCCTGTGTATCTGCATGCCAGCGACCGGCAGTGGGTGATGCGCAGCAGTCCCGCCCTGCGCTTCTGGGAGGGGGATTCCCTTGAGCTCGCCCCGGACGTCACGCTGCTGCGGCTGGGCGGCCATTTTGCCGGCGGCACGGTGCTGCACTGGAATCTCGACGGGGGCGTGCTGCTGGCCGGGGATATCCTGCAGGTGACCCCCGGAAAAGACGCGGTTTCCTTTATGTGGAGCTATCCGAATATGCTGCCGCTGCTGGCCAGCGAGGTGAGCGAAATCGCCGCCCGTCTGGACGATGTGCGTTTCGAACGGCTCTACGGCGCCTTTGAAGGGCAGAACATTTCCGCTAGCGCGCGGGAGATTGTCATGCGGTCGGTCCAGAAATATATTGCTTGTCTGAACTCGGGCCCGGTGGGTAAACTCGAAAAACCGTGATCTCGATCATGCCTGTACAATCACAATAAAATGAGACATTGCTATGCAACATATCATTGAAGGTTTTCTCAGCTTTCAAAAAGAAGTTTTTCCGCAACGTAAAGACCTCTTCCGCAGTCTGGCCTCCAGCCAGAATCCCAAAGCGCTGTTTATCTCCTGTTCTGACAGCCGCCTGGTGCCGGAATTAGTCACCCAGCAGGATCCGGGACAGCTCTTTGTCATTCGTAATGCTGGCAACATCGTGCCGCCTTTCGGCCCGGAGCCGGGCGGCGTCTCCGCCACCATCGAATACGCGGTAGTGGCGCTGGGTATCACCGACATCGTGATCTGCGGCCACTCGAACTGCGGCGCGATGAAGGCGATTGCCGACAACGCCAATCTCGAGCCCATGCCTGCGGTATCACACTGGCTGCGTTACTCCGATGCCGCCAAAGCGGTGGTGGAGAATAAGACCTGGGACAACCCGACCGACAAAGTTAACGCCATGGTGCAGGAAAACGTCTTCGCCCAGCTGAGCAACATCAAAACTCACCCTTCTGTGGCGGTAGGCCTGCGTAACAACGCCATCCGTCTGCACGGCTGGGTTTACGATATCGAAAGCGGGGCAATTCTCGCTCTCGATAAAGATTCAAAAACCTTCGTCTCTCTGTCAGACAACCCTGGCGTTTACTTCGAGTAAATGTCGATATTCAGGGCGGGCTCCCCCGCCCTGAATGCTCTGTGCCGTCCACATTCCACGTCGCCGCCTGCGAAACTGCGTTTACTCTGTCGTAAACGGCAGCCGACGACGCACGCGCGAGGCGGGCTGCACCGCGGCTTTTGCCATCGCCTCGCCGATTTCGGCGCACACCACCAGCCCCTGCACGAAGGGGCGATCGTGCATCAGGTACGGCAGGGCACCGAAAGCGATTTTTCCGCGCAGGTAGTCGGGGGCCAGAAGGGTGTAATCGTCCCCAACGTCGGGGATATCCTCCCCGGCGGATTCCAGCTGGTGGCGCAGGACCGGAAACGGCAGATCTTTCGTTTTGAGCGGTTGCTGCCCGCGCGCATCGATAAACACATCGAAATACCAGGCTTCATCCCGGGCATGGATCACCGTCCGGTCCTCTTTTAACGCCATTTCATAATCGTCACCCAGGGTCAGAATGCTGATAACGCCCGCCTCGCGCAGGGCCAGCAGTCTGCGGATAGACTGGGACGGAATTGCCGCATAGTTATCGATGAAAATACGCGCCAGGCCGACCTTAAAGCGCTCTTTGTCCTGTTTTGT
Organism: Leclercia adecarboxylata; assembly: GCF_006874705.1. Lineage (NCBI taxonomy): Bacteria > Pseudomonadati > Pseudomonadota > Gammaproteobacteria > Enterobacterales > Enterobacteriaceae > Leclercia > Leclercia adecarboxylata. The sequence goes on from NZ_CP035382.1 coordinate 3,804,058, forward strand.
CAGGTGGGGCACAATCTTCTCAACGGCCTCGTGTAGCCGCAGGATGGTGTAGCGCCAGGGCACCGTGCGTTTGTCGCGCTTGTTGCGTTCCACTTCATCGAGGTTAGATACCGCCCAGCGGAACGGGCCATGTCTTTCCCTGTCGGCAAACCAGGCGTCGCGTATGCTGTCGGCCGTCAGGGTCTCTAACGCCACCGCGTCGCTCCACTGCGGGTCGGCGTGCTGCAGCTCGGCAACGATAAGATCAAAAATGCGGTCGAGTAAGCCCTCAGAGCCCTGTTCAATTGCGGCGTCTATTGCCGGTTCCGTGGCGAGGGTGAGCGGCTCGTAGGGGATGGGGCAGTAAAAGTCGGCTTCCGGCAGGATGCCCGAGCGGGACATTAGCACGATCTTCAGCGCTTCGCTGCCCTCGTCCAGCCGGAACTGGATCTGTTCATTATCGGCTTCAATGAATTTGCCATGCTGAACGGCGACAGCCATCGCCGCGTCCAGCCCGCTCAGCGAGGTGCCCATAATGCCCACGTTGCAGGCGCGAATTTTTGCCTCCATCAGCCCGGACCAGGGGCTGGGGAAAAAGGAGCGGGAGGCATTATCTTCATCAGGCCAGACGTGACCGGTGGCGATAACGACCAGATCGAACAGCTTCGGCGCAGATTCCTCTTCAGTCAAAATATTGACCCCGTCAGGGGTTGCCTCCACGTCGGTGACCTGGCAGGACTCGCGCACCTCGATGTCAAAACCCGCTTTTTTGGCCCGATCGACCAGCTGCACAAATTGATCGCGGAAATACTCCCCCAGTAGAATGCGCGGCAGAAACTGCCGGACGTGCAGGGTTGATTGCTCCACGCCGTAGCGCGCCAGATGCGCATCGTCCAGACTACGCAGCCAGTCAATGTAGGTTGAAACCAGAGGGGGGATTTCGATACTGGCGATGTTAGCCAGCATCATTTTAGAGTTCTCTTCGTCGCTGTAGGGCATGCCGACGCCGGCTTTTTCGGCCTGCTCGAAGACCGTGATGCAAAGCGGCGTCCGATGGTTAAGTAGCGAAAAAAACGTATAAATGCCGGTCGGCCCTGCGCCGATAATTGCGATCCTTTTCATCAATGCTGACCCTTTTTTTGCCTGCCTGTAACGTCGTCTCAGGCACGCGCGTTATTAATCCATGAAAAATAAGTGTGGATGAAAACGCAAAATGAGCAAATCAGCAGTCCGGGGATACCCCTAAATCATTAGTTTTGTGAATGCGTGTTAAATATAGCATTCACATACTAAATTGTTTTACCTGAATAAATCAAAAATAACGCGCCTGGCACAGGGCACATTTTCTCAATTGATTCATATCAATTACCTCCCAGGGGTTATAGGGAAGAATGCACCTCTTTTTTGAGAGGGTACAACATGTCAGAACGCAAAGAAAAAAGGGAGGCGCTTTTTCCCGAAATCACGCGCAGAGGCCTACTCAAGGCGGGCTCAGCCCTGGTGACGCTGCCCTTTGTCATGTCCGGTAAAGCAATGGCCGCGAAAACCGCTGCCGGTACGGCGCAGGCGTCCGCGGAGAGCGCAGAACGCGTCGTCCAGACCTGCAGCACCTTCGACTGTGGCGGTAAATGCGATATTCGCGCCCACGTCGCGGACGGCGTGGTGACACAGATCACCACTCGCCCGGATAGCGCGCTCGATCCGCAGATGCCGGTGATGCGCGCCTGCGTGCGCGGCCGGAGCTATCGCAAGTTTGTCTATCACCCGGATCGTCTGAAATATCCGATGAAGCGCGTCGGCAAACGGGGGGAGGGGAAGTTTGAACGCATTTCCTGGGAAGAAGCCACCACGCTTATCGCCGACAACCTGCAACGCATCACCGCCAAATATGGCCCGGCGTGCCGCTTTGTGCACAACAATACCGCCACCAGCGGGGGCACCTTCTCCGGCGATAAAATGATGCGTCGTCTGCTCAATCTCACCGGGGGCTATCTGGAGTATTACCACTCGGTGAGCATGGGCAACACCGCCGCCGCGACGCCCTATACCTACGGCACGGCCGCCAGCGGTAACTCGCTGGATACCCTGGCCGACACGAAGCTGGTGATCCTCTGGGGACACAACCCGAACGAAACCATCTTCGGCCACACCAACCACTATTTTCAGCAGATGAAACAGAACGGTACCCGCTTTATCGTCGTCGATCCGCGTTATTCCGATACCGTGGCGTCGCTGGCCGATGAGTGGATCCCGCTGCTGCCCGCCACCGACAACGCCCTGATGGACGCCATGATGTACGTCATCGTCAGCGAAAACCTGCACGATAAAGCCTTTATCGAACGCTATACCCAGGGCTTCGACGAGGCCTCCATGCCGGAAGGCGTGCCCGCCAACGAGTCGCTGGTGGCTTACCTGATGGGGGATAAAGACGGTCAGGTCAAAACCCCGGAGTGGGCGGAAAAGATCACCCGTGTTCCGGCACAAACGATTCGCCAGCTGGCGCGGGATTACGCTAACACCAAACCGGCGGCGTTGATTCAGGGCTGGGGGCCTCAACGACACAACTGTGGCGAGCGTACCGCCCGCGGTTCGACGCTGCTGGCGACTCTTACCGGCAATGTCGGCATCAAAGGCGGCTGGGCGGCGGGATACGGCGGCTGCGGCAACCGTAAATTCGCGGCGGGCCCGGAGATGCCAGACAACCCGGTCAAAGAGAGCATCTCGATCATGAACTGGGTGCAGGCCGCCGATGATGCCAGCAAAGTGACGGCGGAAGCGGGGCTCAAAGGGGCGGATAAACTCAACAGCAATATCCGTATCCTCTTCTCGCTGGCGGGTAACTATCTGGCGAACCAGAACCCGGATCTGCATCAGGCGGTGAAGGTGCTGGAGGATGAGTCGAAAATTGAGTTTATCGTCGCCAGCGACCTCTACATGACCCCGAGCGCCCGCTATGCGGATCTGCTGTTGCCGGAAACCAGCTTTATGGAGCGCTGGAACATCGGGGAAACCTGGGGGACGGCAAGCTACCTGATCCTGTCGGAAAAGCTGATCGAGCCGGAGTTTGAACGCCGCTCTGACTATGACTGGCAGCGTGAAGTGGCCGCTAAGCTGGCGATTGAGCCGCAGTTCAGCGAAGGCCGCACCGAGCAGGAGTGGATTGAACATATCTGGGAGCAGACCCGCCTCTCCATGCCGGATGAGCAGTTGCCGACGTTCGCCGAGCTGCGGGAAAAACGTCAGCACCTCTTCAAAAGCAAGCCGTATGTGGCCTTTGAAGACAACATCCGCGATCCGCAGAATCACCCCTTCCCGACGCCGTCCGGGAAAATTGAGATCTTCTCGAAGCGTCTGTACGACATGAACAACCCGGAAATCCCGGCGCTGTCGCATTACGTTCCGGCACACGAAGGCCCGGAAGATGCGCTCGCGAAGCAGTTCCCGCTCCAGCTGATCACCTGGAAAGGAAAGAACCGCGCCAACTCCACGCAGTATGCCAACCCCTGGCTGCAGGAAGTGCAGGTCCAGAAACTGTGGATCAACCCGATGGATGCCCAGCAGCGGGGGATCCGCCAGGGGGACAGCGTGCGCATTCACAACCAGCGCGGTGTCTGCCAGGTGCCGGCGGAGGTGACCCAGCGCATTATACCTGGGGTGGTCGCCATGCAGGCCGGGGCCTGGTGGCAGCCGGATGCCGAAGGCGTCGATCACGGCGGGTGTGCCAACGTTCTGAGCTCCGCACGTATTACTCCGCTTGCGAAAGGCAATTCTCATCAAACCATGCTTGTGGAGGTCGCAAAGTATGAGCCAGCAGTATAAGGAATACCCACCGGTCAGCGATAAGCAGCTTGGCTTTTTCATTGACTCATCACGTTGCTCCGGGTGCAAAGCCTGCCAGGTGGCCTGTAAAGACAAGCATAACCTCGAGGTGGGGCGACGTTTCCGTCGCGTCTATGAGGTGAAGGGCGGCGGCTTTATCCCGACCGGACAGGGGGGCTATGCCAATAACGTCTATGCCTTCACCCTGTCGATCTCCTGCAACCACTGCGCGGATCCGATTTGCACCAAAAACTGCCCGACCACGGCGATGCATAAGCGCCCGGGGGATGGCATTGTCCGCGTCGATACCAACAAATGCGTCGGCTGCGGCTACTGCGCCTGGTCGTGCCCTTACGGCGCGCCGCAGATGAATGAGGAGGCCGGGCAGATGTCAAAATGCGATTTCTGCGTGGATTTGCAGGCCAAAGGCGAACAGCCGATCTGCGTCGCCACCTGCCCGTTGGGGGCGATCCAGTTCGGGCCGATCGAGGAGTTGCGCGCGAAGTATGGCAATCTCTGCGACGTGCAGGGCCTGCCGGCGTCGTCCATTACTCAGCCCAATCTGGTGATTAAACCGCATCAGGGTGCAGAAAAAGAGGAACAGCCGCATGCATGAGTTACCGCTTCTGATTTTTACCCTGCTGGTACAAGGCTCGGTTGGCATGACCCTCTTCCTGACGCTATCTGCCCGGGCGGGATCGCGCGTGCCGGAGGTCAAACCCCAGCTGCTGCCGGGCATGCTGATAGCCTGTATTGCCAGCGGCCTGGGGCTGATGGTTTCCACCCTGCACCTCGGCTATCCGCTCAACGCGTTTAATGCCCTGCGCCACGTCGCCAGCTCATGGCTGAGCCGTGAGATCGTCTTTGCCAGCCTCTATCTGGCTGCACTTGGGCTTTGCACGCTGGTGATGCTGGTCAGAAAGCAGCTGAACCCGCTGTTACTGCCCTTGGCCGCCGTGCTGGGGCTTATTGACGTCTGGTGCATGAGTGCGATCTATGCTCATACCTCCGTCATTACCTGGAGCCATTTCAACACCTGGCTGATGTTTTACGGTGCCGTTGGCGTGCTGGGCGCGGTGGCGCTGGCATGGCTGCCGATGCTCAAAGCACGCTCCGTGGCCCGGGAGCGACAGTCAGTGATGCGCTTCGCGGCGGCGATGGTGGTGGCGATTGTCGCCATACGTCTGCTGGCACAGCCGGACTATATGGCTCATCTGGCAAGTGCCAGCCTGAGCGGCGTTATCACCCTGCCGCACCAGCCGATGGAGATCTTCACCCGGCTAAGCGGTCTGCGGCTGCTGAGCTGGACTTTATCCGCGGTCGGGGCGCTGCTGTTTGCGGTAAGCGCATGGCGTCAGGGCAAGTTCGGGTTGATGGTCGGTAGCCTGCTGCTGGTGCTGTCTGAAGTGTTGTTCCGCTTTATGTTCTTCTGCATTAACTGATGGCGCGCTTTCGCCTGACGCAGATCCCCGCGCCGCCCGGCGTGGGGGAGTCCTGCTTGCGCAAACAGCTTCCCCGCCACGACTGTCAGGCGTGTATGGTGGCGTGCCCGGTGCAGGCCATTACCGCCCCTGCCACCACGCCGGTGATTAACGAGGCTGAATGCCTGCAATGCGGCCGCTGCCTGTTCGTCTGTCCGGCGGATGCGCTGCAAAACATTCGGCCTGAAACCCGCCACTTTACGGCATCGACGCTGGTTGCGCCTTTTTCCACGCTGGAGCCGTCCGTAGAGGAATTGCTGATGTGGCATCAGCAGCACGGGATCCGGGCGGTGGAAATGGAGATGGATGCGTTTCCCGGCTGGGTGCGCGCCGTCGCAGCCCTGAATATCCGGCTTCGGGAACTGAATGCCCCTGTCTGGCAGATCGTTGCGCCGCAGCGAAAAGCGATCAACACCGGGAGGCGACACTTTATTAAGGTTCGCGAAGTGGACGTCCAGTCATCCACCGTGAGCGTCGGGGTTCGGGCCCGTCGTCAGACTTTCTCAGCACTCAGCGAATATCAGCTGTCGTTAGATCGGGCGCAATGCACGGTCTGTGGGGCCTGCGCCAGGGTCTGTATGGAGAAGGCGCTGAGCCGGGGCGAGGGGGCGCTGACGTTCTCGTCGTCATCCTGTACCGGCTGCAACAGCTGCGCCGTGGTCTGCCCCGTGGACGCGATTCGCATCCACAGACAGGTGGGTGAAAACAGGGTGTTGCACTTTCCGTGGATTCAAAAAACCTGCCGATGCTGTCAGCGGGCTTTTTATACCTTTGATCCGGAAACAGAACGCTGTGCGGTGTGTCAGCGGCATAAGTACGGAATGCGGGAAGCATAAAAAACGTGTGACAACAGGGTGATTTATAAGAGAGATAAAAAAGAATAACTGAGGACTAACTGAAATGGTGCGTCCGAGTGGACTCGAACCACCGACCCCCACCATGTCAAGGTGGTGCTCTAACCAACTGAGCTACGGACGCACTGTAGAGAATGGTGCGTTCAATTGGACTCGAACCAACGACCCCCACCATGTCAAGGTGGTGCTCTAACCAACTGAGCTATGAACGCATTGTTGTGTGTGACAACGGGGACGAATATTAGCGGCAGCGCGGGCATCAGGCAAGAGGAAAACTGCAAATTTCTTCACGAATTCACGCGATTGCTGTATTCCCGCGCAAAATGCGGAGAAAGTAGCCGCCCGCGGGCGGCTACTGCGCAATTAGCGTGCAGCGCGTTGCAAAATCACGCTGGATGGCTGGCGCTGCAGGAAGCGCATGCGCAGCATCATCATGATTGCGGCAGAGGTTAAGCCGATAATAAAGCCCATCCAGAAGCCGGCAGGCCCCATCCGATCCACCACCAGGTCGGTGAGGGCCAGAATATAACCGCTCGGCAGCCCCAGCACCCAGTAGGCGATAAAAGTGATAAAGAAGATCGAGCGGGTATCTTTATAGCCACGCAACACGCCGCTGCCGATCACCTGAATGGAGTCGGAGATCTGATATATCGCCGCCAGCAGCATCAGCTGGGAGGCAAGGATCACCACTTCCGGATTATCGTTATAGAGCAGGGCGATCTGCTCCCGCAGCGTGACGGTGAACAGTGCGGTGCACACCGCCATGCACACCCCGACGCCAATCCCGGTGCGGGCGGCGGTTTGCGCATCCAGGGTTGAGCCCTGGCCGAGGCGATACCCGACGCGAATGGTCACGGAGGCGGCCAGCGACAGCGGCAGTACGAACATCAGGGAGCTGAAGTTAAGGGCGATCTGGTGACCGGCCACGTCGACAATCCCCAGCGGGGAGACCAGCAGCGCCACTACCGCAAACAGCGTCACTTCGAAGAACAGCGCCAGAGCGATAGGCAGACCCAGCTGTACCAGACGTTTCACTACCGCCATGTCCGGCTTGCTGAAACCGGCTTCGTAGCGAATATCGCGCATGGAACGGGCGCGCTTAACATAAGACAGCATGCCGAAGAACATCACCCAGTACACCGCTGCCGTTGCCACGCCGCAGCCGACGCCGCCCAGCTCAGGCATGCCGAAATGACCGTAAATAAAGACGTAGTTCACCGGAATATTCACCAGCAGCCCGATGAATCCCATCACCATGCCCGGTTTGGTCTTCGCCAGACCTTCGCACTGGTTACGCGCTACCTGGAAGAATAAATAACCCGGCGTCCCCCAGAGCAGGGCGCGTAAATACCCAACGGCTTTATCCGCCAGGGCCGGATCAATATTGCGCATGGCGTGAATAATATAGCCCGCGTTCCACAGGACGATCATGATCAGCACCGAGACAAAACCGGCCAGCCAGAACCCCTGGCGGATCTGATGGGCAATACGCTCCCGGCGCCCGGAGCCGTTCAGCTGGGCAATAGTAGGGGTTAACGCCAGCAGCAGGCCGTGTCCAAATAAAATCGCCGGCAGCCAGATAGAGGTGCCGATGGCGACCGCGGCCATGTCGGTGGCGCTGTAGCCACCCGCCATCACGGTATCAACGAATCCCATCGAGGTTTGGGCAATTTGCGCCAGTATTACCGGGATCGCCAGAGCTAATAACTGACGCGCTTCAATCAAGTACTTCTGCACGTGAACACCTTTGATATTGTTGTTATTTGAAAGAGAAAAAGCCGCTGCGAAAAAACAGCAAGAAGAAGATGCGGGGAATTCCAGCTATTGTAGCGGGGATAGGCTAATTATCTAGTGAAAAAATCGCCAGAAAATGTGGGGTACTGGCAACCTCTATTTTCAACTGTTATTGTGGTGCGATAAAACGGTGTCATCACCGAAGGAACAAACAGGAGTCGTAAGCATGTTTACTGGTATTGTGCAGGGCACCGCGAAACTGGTGTCCATTGATGAAAAACCCAACTTCCGAACCCATGTTGTCGCCCTGCCGGATGAGATGCTCGATGGGCTGGAGACCGGGGCATCGGTTGCGCACAACGGTTGTTGTCTGACGGTCACCGAAATTAACGGTAACCTGATCAGTTTCGATTTAATGAAGGAAACGCTGCGTATCACCAACCTGGGCGACCTGGCCGAGGGTGATATTGTTAACGTGGAACGCGCGGCAAAATTCAGCGACGAAATCGGCGGGCATTTAATGTCGGGCCATATTATGACCACGGCTGAAATTTCTAAAATCCTGACCTCAGAAAATAACCGCCAGATCTGGTTTAAAGTTCAGGATCCGTCGTTAATGAAATACATCCTCTATAAAGGATTTATTGGCGTGGACGGCATCAGCCTGACGGTGGGTGAAGTGACGCCAACCCGTTTCTGCGTTCACCTGATCCCGGAGACGCTGCAGCGCACGACACTCGGCAATAAAAAGCTGGGCCATCGGGTCAATATTGAAATCGATCCGCAAACCCAGGCGGTGGTCGATACCGTAGAGCGCGTGCTGGCAGCCAAAGAGGCAGCAGCCATCCAACAGACGCTTAACGACGCGTGATAATAAAACACCCCGGCATGCCGGGGTGTTTTATTTAGCGCGCCACCCGCAGGCCGTGCTCCACGCCGCGGCTGAACACCACCTGCCACAGATGAATATCGCGGGCGCGAAACGCTCCGGCACAGGCATTCAGGTAATAGCTGAACATCCGTTTAAATCGTTCGGAATAGTTGTCTGCGATCTCCGGCCAGGCGGCGAGAAAACGTTCATGCCATGCCATCAGGGTGGTATCGTAATCAGCGCCGAAATTATGCCAGTCTTCCATTACAAAATGGGGTTCGCTGGCATTCGCAATCTGGCGAACTGAAGGTAAACAGCCATTCGGAAAGATGTATTTATCGATCCACGGATCGACGCGATGGTCGGTTTTTTGTGAACCTATGGTGTGCAGCAGAAACAGACCGTCCGGCTTGAGGTTACGATCAACCACCTCAAAATAGGTGCGGTAGTTCTTCGGCCCGACATGTTCGAACATCCCCACGGAGACGATGCGATCGAACTGGTCGCGCAGATCGCGATAATCCTGCAACAGGATGGTGACATCAAGCCCCTCGCAGCGCGCCTGAGCCATTTTTTGCTGTTCAGCAGAGATGGTCACACCCACCACGCTGACGCCATAGTGATGCGCCATAAAATGCGCCAGCCCGCCCCAGCCACAGCCAATGTCGAGCACCCGCATGCCGGGTTTCAGCTGCAGTTTTTCGCAGATAAGACGTAATTTATCCTGCTGGGCCTGTTCGAGGGTGGTCGCCTCTTTCCAGTAACCGCAGGAGTATTGCATGGTGGGGTCGAGCATGCGGCTGAACAGGTCATTGCCGAGATCGTAATGCTCTTTACCAACGATCCAGGCGCGCTTTTTACTCTGCAGGTTGAACAGGCGGGCGGTGGCTATCCGCAGCGTATCCTTCAGGTGGCTGGGCAGCTGTGTTTCCAGGCCCGCCCGCAGGACGTTATTGAAAAAGATATCCAGCCGCTCACACTCCCACCAGCCGTCCATATAGCTCTCGCCAAGACCCAGCGAGCCCTGCTTCAGGACGCGTTTAAAAAAATCGGGGTGTTTAATTTGTAGATCGGAGGATGCCGGGCCGTTGATGGTGATACCCGCGCGGCTCAGCAATTCATTGACTATCCGGAACCAGTCATCATTCCGGATGCTGACTTCTTCTATACACGATGAACTCATAGCTTCTCCATCACCTGATGTGATCAGAATCCATAAATAGCGTAGACGCTCTTTATGGAGAGTGAGAAATTTCACGGCGTGACCCGTGAGGCTAATATCCGACGTAGAACAGAGGAAGGGAGAGGACCCTTGCCGAAAGGCCATCCATGGTAAAACGGGAGCACTCCGGCTCCCGTTAACACTTAATATTTTTAGTATTTATCAGAACGCTTCAGTCAGTATAGGACTGATAGGGTAGTGATTCAACAGGATATTGTTAGCATGCTAATCAACTCGCCCGTTATGCCTGTGAAGACCCGGCCTGCAGCCTGTCATCCTGCTGTTCTGCGCGCATGTACTGCATCCGATAGCCAAGCGCCGCCAGTACAACGGTCGCCACCATCACGCTGGTGGTGGTAAGCAGCGGGGTGGCAATCAGCCACGACACCATCAGGCTCGCCAGGAAGCAAAGGCCCAGCTGAAGGGTGTTCTGCAGTGCGGCAGCGCTGCCGGTCGCCTGCGGGAAGGGACGCAGGGCCTGCGCCACCACAATCGGGTAGATCGCGCCGTTTGCCACCGCCATCAGGCAGAAGGGGATCAGCAGCTCAACCAGGCCCACGCCCGGGATAAACCCAACCGCCCAGGTGGCGATCACGCTGAGGGCAAACAGGCCCAGCAGCCACGGCAGCATCTGGTGACCCTGCCATTTCTGCAGCGCGGCACGGCAGCCATAGCCACCAATCAGGAAGGCGATGGTCTGCGGCACGTAGCTCAGGCCGATCGCCGCCGGGCTGTAACCCATATCGCTGAGAATAAACGGCGACCCGGTCAGCCAGGCGAAGAAGCTCGCGGAGCAGGCGGCGTAAATCAGCACATTGCCGCGGTAGGTGCGCGAACGTAACAGCGATAAAAAGGTGACGCGTTGTTTAGGTTGTTCATTTTTCACTGCCGCTGGCTTCAGGCTGAAAGCCGGGATCATCAGCACCAGGGTGATAACAAACAGCACTGCAAAAATCGCCTGCCAGCTGAAGTGGGCGAGGATCCAGCTGCCGAGCAGCGGCGCCAGCGCCGGAGAGAGTCCGACCAGCGGCATGATGGTGGCAAAAATACGGTTAGTGCGCGAAGCCGGGTAGTAATCGGTTACCAGCGCCTGCCAGGTGACCGCTGCGGCACAAACCCCCACCGCCTGGATAAAGCGCAGCACCAGCAGCCAGGTGGCATCCCGGACCCACAGCATACCGAGGCAGCCGAGGGCGAAAATGGCTAACCCTGCCAGCAGTACCGGCTTACGGCCGAAGCGGTCGGACATCGGTCCCCACAGCAGCTGGGCAAAGGCAAAGCCCGCCAGGAACAGGCTCAGGCTGGCGCTGATGGCCGCCGCCGGGGTTTGCAGATCCTCCTGCATGATCGAGAAGGCAGGCAGATACATATCGGTGGCGAGGAAGCCCAGCACGCTTAAGCCGCCGAGCCAGACTAAAAATCCTTTCCCGGGTGTCATTGTTCTATTCTCCGTTTGGGCGCAGGTTTGGGTAGCCGCTGAGTGTAGGGAGTGCAAACCCGCTTGTGAAACGCTAATATTTGGCGGTTGCATTCAAAAATTTTGCAGGCAGAAAATGTGGTCAGAATATTCTCTTGAAGTGGTGGATGCCGTCGCGCGTAACGGCAGCTTCAGCGGAGCCGCGCAGGAGTTGCATCGCGTTCCGTCCGCCATCAGCTACACCGTGCGTCAACTGGAAGAATGGCTGGCGGTGCCGCTGTTTGAGCGGCGTCACCGAGACGTGGAGCTTACCCCTGCCGGGATGTGGTTTCTGAAAGAGGGGCGGTCTGTTATCAAAAAAATGCAGATCACCCGCGAACAGTGCCAGCAGATTGCCAACGGCTGGCGCGGACATATCTCCATTGCGGTGGACAATATCGTCCGCCCCGAGCGTACCCGTCAGATGATTGTCGATTTTTACCGCCACTTTTCGGACGTCGAGCTGCGGGTGTCCCAGGAGGTCTTTAACGGCGTCTGGGACGCGCTGGCGGACGGCAGGGTGGAAATGGCGATCGGCGCCACCCAGGCGATCCCGGTCGGGGGGCGCTATGCGTTTCGCGATATGGGTACGCTGAGCTGGATCTGCGTGGTCGCCAGCCATCATCCGCTGGCCGCCATGGAAGGGCCGCTCAGCGATGATACCCTGCGCAGCTGGCCCTCGCTGGTGCGCGAAGACACCTCCCGCTCGCTGCCGAAACGCATCACCTGGCTGCTGGATAACCAGCGGCGGATCGTCACCCCGGACTGGGAATCGTCAGCCACCTGCCTCTCGGCCGGGCTGTGCGTGGGGATGGTGCCGGTGCATTTTGCCCGTCCGTGGATCGACAGCGGCAAATGGGTGGCGCTGTCGCTGGAAAATCCCTTCCCGGATGCGGCGTGCTGCCTGACCTGGCAACAAAACGATATGTCACCGGCCCTGGCCTGGCTGCTGGATTATCTGGGAGACAGTGAAACGATGAACCGGGAGTGGCTGCGGGAGCCAGAGGTACTGACTCCCGGAGAGGATTAACGGCGGTAGTCGCGGAACGGTCCGTCCGCGACGGAACGGCGTTCAATCAGGCGCGGATGCACCTCAATGGACTGGGACTCTTCACGCTTGTTGACGATGCGGTCCAGCAGCATGTTGAAGGCGGTCTCACCCAGCGAATCTTTCGGCTGGTGAATGGTGGTCAGCGCCGGGGTAAAGAAGCGGGCGTTGCGCACGTTATCATACCCGATCAGCGAAACGTCCTGCGGGACGCGCAGGCCCATCTCATCGGCGGCACAGAGTGCACCCATTGCCATAATATCCCCGCCGCAGAAGATGGCGGTCGGACGCGGGCTCTGGGAGAGGATCTGCTGCATGGCGCGGTAGCCGGACTCCGGCTCAAAGTCGCCCTGCACGATCCAGTTTTCCGGCACCGTGATTAACGCCTCTTCCATCGCTTTCATAAAGCCCGCCAGACGCCCGGCCCCGGTGTTGCGCTCCAGCGCTCCGGGGATCACGCCGATTTCACGGTGGCCGCGTTCAATCAGATAACGACCGGCCATGTAGCCGCCTTCGAAGGCGTTATCGATTACCGAGTCGGTAAAGTCGGCCTTCGCTTCGCCCCAGTCCATCACCACCATTGGAATATTGCGGTACTCTTCCAGCATGGTGAGCAGGGATTCCGGGTATTCGGAACACATCACCAGCAGACCGTCGACGCGCTTCTGCGCCATCATCGACAGATAGGCCCGCTGTTTTTCGAGGCTGTTCCAGGCGTTGCCGAGGATCAGGGTGTAGCCTTTCTGGAAGCAGTTCTTCTCCACTGCTTCAATAATTTCTGCGAAATAGGGCGCTTCGCTGCTGGTCGCCAGTAGGCCGATCGATTTGGTGTGATTCACCTTCAGACTGCGGGCCACGGCGCTGGGAGAGTAGTGCAGCTCTTTAATGGCCGCCCAGACGTTGTTGCGGGTCTCTTCCGCAACAAAGCGGGTTTTGTTAATAACATGTGATACGGTTGTAGTGGAAACGTTTGCGCGTTTCGCCACGTCTTTAATTGTTGCCATCAGATGTCACTCCAGACCATATCTAAGCTCCTGAAAAACCAATAGGTAAACGTTTGCCTTCACTCGCCCTAATTGCGCAATTTGAATTGCGGTACGCCGGGAAAACGACACAGGACGTCAGGAGGGGGTCAATGGCCGGTACGCTAATAAATTTAGCGTGGAATTTTGTCTTATCTTGGCCAAAAGGGGAAGAGCAAAAACCGATATCAATCTAAATCCAGCAAGATTTTTACCCTGAACTGTGTAAAAATGAGCAGGCTCACTCTTAATAGGGTGATTAAAAGGAGAAAAATTGATGAGTACCGATCTTAAGTTTTCGCTGATTACTACCATTATTGTTCTGAGTCTGATTGTTGCCAGCGGTCTGACGGCGGCACTGCACTGATTGATGCGGGAGAGGTCAGCTCTCCCTCGTTCCTTCCGCTGATTGTTACGCGCCCTGCAAAAATCTTTTGCCAAATTGTTAACTTCTCATTTTTTGTGATTGGTGTCATGCTTTCGCCTTCATTGTTCTGTGTCGCCTGACGACACGGTGTCTGGAGTTGAAGTATGAGAATCAATTTTCCGCTGCTGGCCCTGGCCATTGGTGCCTTTGGTATCGGCACAACCGAATTTTCCCCGATGGGCCTGCTACCGGTTATTGCCCGGGGGGTAGATGTCTCTATTCCCGCTGCGGGCATGCTGATCAGCGCCTACGCCATCGGCGTGATGGTGGGTGCGCCGCTGATGACCCTGTTGCTGTCCCATCGCGGGCGTCGCAATGCGCTGATCTTCCTGATGGCGATCTTTACCGTCGGTAACGTCCTGTCGGCGCTCTCGCCGGATTACACCACCCTGATGCTGTCGCGTATTCTGACCAGCCTGAACCACGGCGCCTTCTTTGGCCTCGGGTCGGTAGTCGCCGCCAGCGTGGTGCCGAAGCATAAGCAGGCCAGCGCTGTCGCCACCATGTTTATGGGCCTCACCATCGCCAATATCGGTGGGGTGCCGGCCGCAACCTGGATGGGCGAAGCGATTGGCTGGCGGATGTCCTTCCTGGCGACCGCGCTGCTGGGCGTGGTTTCGATGATTGCGTTGTTCTTCTCCCTGCCGGCTGGCGGGGCGGGCGAAAAACCGGAGGTGCGCAAAGAGCTGGCGGTGCTGCTGCGTCCGCAGGTGCTGTCTGCCTTGCTGACTACCGTCCTCGGAGCCGGGGCGATGTTCACCCTCTATACCTACATTGCCCCGGTGCTGCATGACATCAACCAGGCGACTCCGGCCTTTATCACCGCCATGCTGGTGCTGATTGGCGTCGGTTTTTCCATTGGCAACTACCTGGGCGGCAAGCTGGCGGACAAATCCGTGAGCGGCACCCTGAAAGGCTTTTTACTCCTGCTGATCGTCATCATGCTGGCTATTCCGTGGCTGGCGCGTAATGAAGTGGGCGCAGCCGTGGCGATGGTGGTGTGGGGCATGGCGACCTTTGCGGTGGTACCGCCTTTGCAGATGCGCGTCATGCGCGTGGCCAGCGATGCGCCGGGGTTATCGTCGTCGGTGAATATCGGTGCCTTTAACCTCGGGAATGCGCTGGGGGCGGCGGCCGGTGGGGCGGTCATTTCCAGCGGGATGGGCTACAGCTTTGTTCCGGTGATGGGAGCCATTATTGCAGGCCTGGGGCTTATTCTGGTCTTTGCCTCGGAACGAAAACAACCCGAGCCGGTTTGCGCTACCGAATAAAAATAACGCCGAAGGAGTTCCCTTCGGCGTTTTTATTATGCCGCGAAGTTCTTCGCCACAAATTCCCAGTTTACCAGCGCCCAGAAATGCTCGAGGTAATTCGGGCGCGCATTACGGTAATCGATGTAATACGCATGTTCCCAGACGTCGACGGTCAGCAGCGGAATAGCGCGGGTGGTTAACGGCGTTCCCGCATTAGACGTAGAGACGATCGCCAGTGTGCCGTCGGCCTCTTTTACCAGCCAGGTCCAGCCTGCGCCAAAGTTCTTCACCGCCGCATCGGTAAACTTCGCTTTAAATTCCGCAAAGCTGCCGAACGCAGCAGTAATGGCTGCCGCCAGTTCACCCGTCGGTTCGCCGCCGGCATTGGGCGCCAGGCAATGCCAGTAGAAGGTATGGTTCCACACCTGAGCGGCGTTGTTAAACACGCCGCCTTCTGACGTGCGTACGATCTCTTCCAGGGTTTTCCCTTCAAAGGCGGTACCGCCGATCAGGTTGTTCAGGTTGGTGACATAGGTCTGGTGGTGTTTGCCGTAGTGGTACTCCAGGGTCTCCGCAGAGATGTGCGGGGCCAGGGCGTCTTTTGCATACGGTAATGCAGGTAATTCAAACGACATTGCTTCTCTCCTTATTATAGTGATCCATTCAATAGCCCTACTGAATGAAGGGATAGAGTAGCAAATTGAAAGATTATGCAAAATAGGAACTTACCCCGCAGGCGTACCGGCGGGGCAGGGGATTAACGGAGGGTGTTGGCCTTCATCACGCGACGTGCGCCGACGTAATGACGCTGCCAGTAGTCTTCGCTGAGGGAGGTGATCTGAATGTCCTGGCCGGTACGCGGGGACTGAATGAATTTGCCGTTACCCACGTACACGCCAACGTGATCGGCGGTACCACGGCCCTGGGTGCGGAAGAACACCAGATCGCCGCTCTCCAGCTCACCGCGATCGACCGGAGAGGCGTCACGGAGGTGGTACATTTCATTAGCGGTGCGCGGAATGCGGAATTTAACCAGATCTTTATAGGCGTAATAAACCAGACCGCTGCAGTCGAAGCCGGTACGCGGAGAGGAACCGCCCCAGCGATAAGGTTTGCCGATCTGGCCCATCAGCTTATTCATTGCCGTTTTCTGCGCTTTCTGCACCCGGACTTTATGCGCTTCGGCAAGAGTCGTGGTCTT
This sequence comes from Leclercia adecarboxylata, assembly GCF_006874705.1. Classification (NCBI taxonomy): domain Bacteria; kingdom Pseudomonadati; phylum Pseudomonadota; class Gammaproteobacteria; order Enterobacterales; family Enterobacteriaceae; genus Leclercia; species Leclercia adecarboxylata. The sequence continues at coordinate 3,820,425 of NZ_CP035382.1, forward strand.
GCTGGTTTTTACGCACTGCGCTTTACGCCCTTTACGGGTGGTGCATTTTTCTGTCACAACGCGGGAGGCGGTTTGCGTGGTTCGGCTGGCGTTGCGGGAGGTGGTGCGGCTTTTTTTGCTGGAATGCGTTGACTGTGTTTTAGCGAGGCTTTTTTTGGTGCTGCTCTTTTTACTGGTGCTCTCTTTTTTTGTGGTTTTGCTGGTACTGCTTTTTTTCTTAGGTTCGGTCGCTTTCGCCAGATGCGTTTTATGCGCGGCAGAAGGCCGCGCCTGCTCTGAGGCGTTAGCCACCGGCGTGAATGTGAGAGAAGTAAACAGCAAAGCACAGAGCGTGATCGAGAATTTATTTATTCGCGCCACTGGGCAATCCCCTGGTAATTGCAGGTTATAAATAAACCTGCTTATGATTTACAAAACTCGTCGATTCTAATCTATAAAAAGGCCCAACGTTAATAAACTTTTTGCATCTAAAACTGTGTTTCGTTAGCGAGCGCAAAAAATCACAATTTCGCAGCGGCGTTTTGTGCATTAGGTGAACAAAACCGCAGGTAATCTCGCGATAAGTTAGGTTCTGAATGCATCTTTAAGGGACGCGCGGTAAAATCATATAAGTGACAAAAATGTTATTTTCCGTTGTCGGTCTGAAACGCTACAATGTCAGACGATTGCCGTAACAGAAGTTAAAGGAAGCAAAACATGAGCACTACTATTGAAAAAATTCAGCAGCAGATTGCTGAAAACCCGATCCTGCTGTACATGAAAGGTTCTCCGAAACTGCCAAGCTGTGGTTTCTCCGCTCAGGCGGTCCAGGCGCTGTCTGCCTGTGGCGAACGTTTTGCTTACGTTGATATTCTGCAGAACCCGGATATCCGCGCTGAGCTGCCAAAATACGCAAACTGGCCGACCTTCCCACAGCTGTGGGTTGACGGTGAGCTGGTTGGCGGTTGCGACATCCTGATTGAAATGTATCAGCGCGGTGAACTGCAACAGCTGATCAAAGAGACGGCTGCGAAATACAAATCTGAAGAGCCAGGCGCCGAGTGATTTACCGGGCCCGGTAAATAAAAAAGCGACCACAAGGTCGCTTTTTTTATGCGTTGCTGTCGGCTTCCGGCAGCGGCCAGCCGCCAAGGCGTTTCCAGCGGTTCACAATTTCACAAAACAGCTCCGTGGTGCGCTCGGTATCGTACAGGGCAGAGTGCGCCTGGGTGCCATCAAACTCAATACCGGCGGTAATGCAGGCCTTCGACAGCACGGTTTGCCCCAGCGCCAGCCCGCTTAATGCGGCGGTATCGAAGGTCACAAACGGGTGGAACGGATTACGCTTCAGGGAGGCGCGCTCGGCGGCGGCCATCATAAAGCTGTGATCGAAGGTCGCGTTATGCGCCACCATAATCGCGCGATTACAGTTCTGGTCTTTCATGCCCTTGCGGACCATTTTGAAAATGGCATGCAGCGCCTCATATTCACTGACCGCCCCGCGCAGTGGGTTATGCGGATCAATGCCGTTAAACGCCAGCGCCTCCGGCTGCAGGTTCGCCCCTTCGAAAGGTTCGACGTGGAAATGCAGCGTGGAGTCCGGCAGCAGATCGCCTTGCTCATCCATTTTCAACGTGATGGCGGCAATTTCCAGCAGCGCATCGGTTTTGGCATTAAATCCAGCGGTTTCGACATCAATGACGACAGGATAAAAACCACGAAAACGGTCGCACAGACCGGTAAGTTGAGCGTTATCGGACATCTGGATCTCTTACAAGGGGAAAAAAGCAGTGGGCATTATGGCAAATTTTGCAATGGGATGCAGTAAAACAACGGGCGCATGGCGCGCCCGTCAGGATCAGTTGCCCAGACCGCGACCGGCGTCTTTGGCTTCGATCAGTTCGATTTTGTAACCGTCTGGATCTTCGACAAACGCAATCACCGTGGTGCCGCCTTTAACCGGACCCGCTTCACGGGTGACGTTTCCGCCGTTGCTACGGATACGCTCGCAGGCTTCCGCGGCGTTATCTACTTCCAGCGCGATATGGCCGTAGGCGGTACCCAGCTCGTAGCTATCAACACCCCAGTTGTAAGTCAGCTCAATTACCGCTTCTTCGCTCTCTTCGCCGTAACCGACAAAGGCGAGGGAGTATTTGTATTCCGGGTTTTCGCTGGTGCGCAGCAGGGTCATGCCCAGCACATTGGTGTAGAACTCGATGGAACGTTGCAGATCGCCAACGCGCAGCATGGTGTGAAGTAGGCGCATATTATCCTCTTAGCTTTTTATCATCTTGAACAGAAACGATGTTTTAGTATAGCGGCGAATTGTCGCCGCTATCAATGAAGGGATTATAAAGAAGGATAATCGGTATAACCTTCCGCGCCGCCGCCGTAGAAGCTCTCCGGACGCTGCGGGTTCAGCTCGGCCTTGCGCTCGAGGCGCGCCACCAGATCCGGGTTGGCGATGTAGGCGCGGCCAAAGGCTACGGCGTCAATCAGCCCTTTGTTGATCAGATCTTCTGCTTTCTCTGGCGTATAGGCACCGGCACCGATGATCACGCCCGGGAAAACGTCGCGCACTTTCTGGCGGAAGGCGTCGGTGTAAGGCTCGCCGCCGGCCCAGTCTGGCTCAGACATGTGCAGATAGGCGATGCCGCGTTTTGCCAGCTCTTCAATCAGGTAGAGCGCGTCGGCTTCTTCGTTCGGGCCGTTGTCGACGTTCTGGAAGGATCCGATTGGCGAAACGCGGATCCCGATGCGATCGGCGCTCCACTCTTGTGATACGGCATCAATCACCTCCAGCACCAGACGGGCGCGGTTCTCTACGCTGCCGCCGTACTGGTCGGTACGCTGGTTAGAAGACGGTGACAGGAACTGGTGCAGCAGATAGCCGTGGGCACCGTGCAGTTCGACCAGGTCGAAACCGGCTTCACGAGCATTGGCGACCGCCTGACGAAAATCGTTAACGATGCCCGGGATCTCGTCCAGCTCCAGCGCGCGCGGCGTGGTAGTGTCGACGCGGATCGCATGGCCGTTTTCATCACGCAGGGAGGTGCGGGTGCCCGCATTGAGGGCAGAAGCAGAAACCGGAGCCTCGCCGCCAGGCTGGATGCTGCTGTGAGAGATACGACCGGTGTGCCACAGCTGGACCGCGATGCGACCCTCTTCGGCATGCACGCCGTCGGTGATCTTCTTCCACGCCGCGATCTGTTCCGGGCTGTGCAGGCCAGGGGCACCCGCATAGCCTTTGGCCTGTGCGGAGATCTGGGTGGCTTCAGAGATGATCAGGCCCGAGCTGACGCGCTGGCGATAGTATTCACCCATCAGCGGCGTTGGAATATCGCCCGGCTCGATGCTGCGCAGACGGGTAAGGGGTGCCATAAAGACACGGTTGGGTGCAACGATCGCGCCCACTTTAAGCGGGGTGAATAATTTTTCGGCTGACATAGTGGCTCCTGAGTAGACCGGTCGTCTAGTAATTAGTGAAATAAAAACGCCTGTTATACGCCAGGCGTTGCAAGGATGTTCTTCACATGGTCCAGCGCGCTCTCCAGCGGCAGCGCGCTGCGGGATATTTTGGCCTGCAGGTTAGCGCCCAGCCACAGGGAATAGAGCACCTGGGCCTGGGTGAGCGGTTCGCCGACGAAGGTCAGTGACTTTTCATCACGCCCTTTCGCCAGCGCCTGCGCCAGCAGGGCGATCACGCCCGTGGCGCCTTTATCCATCGCCGTGCGCATATCTTCGGAAAGATCGCACACTTCGGCTGAGAGTTTAACCGTCAGACAGCCGCTGATAATGCCCTGAGCACAGAACTGGGCCAGCGTCTCCTGGTAATAAGCCAGAACACGATCGCGACAGTTGCCCTTGCCAGTGGCGAAGTGCGTAGCCAGACGCTGATGGTAGCCCGCATAGTGGCGCTCCAGCAAAGCAACGCCAAACGCCTCTTTGGAGCGGAAGTAGTGATAGAACGACCCCTTCGGCACATCGGCGGTTTTCAGCAGTTCGCTCAACCCCATTCCGGTAAACCCGCGGTGCATGCACAGCCGCTCGCCGGTCGCCAGAAGGTGTTCGCGTGTATCGTGTTCAGTATGCTTATTCATGTCGTCAATGTAGTAGACCAATCGGTCTAATGCAAGCGTTAAGTTTGACGGCAGTGGGCGAGCAGATCCATTTGCGGCTGATAGACCGACGTCCGGATGTTCATCATCCCCAACACCGTGGAGAACAGATTGTCCTGCGAAACCGCCTCTTTCGCCGCCTGGTCGCGCAGGCACTGCTCGTCAACGCCGAAGTTCTGTTTGTAGTCCTTTGAGAGCCAGAACATAAACGGAATGTGCGTCTGCTGCTCCGGGGCCAGCATATACGGCGTGCCGTGCAGATAGAGGCCGTTTTCCCCAAGCGATTCACCGTGATCGGAGAGATAGACCAGCGCCGTGTTCATCGTTGCCTGACGCGCTTTCAGGGCATCGATGGTTCGACTCACCACGCTGTCGGTATAGAGAATAGTATTGTCGTAGGTATTCATCAGCGCCTGATGATCGCAGTCCTGGATCTCATTGGTATCGCAGGTCGGGGTAAAGCGACGGTACTGCTCCGGGTAACGCTGATAGTAGGCCGGGCCGTGGCTGCCCATCAGGTGGATCACCAGCACTGTATCCTGTTTCAGGCCATCCAGGGTGTCGTCCAGGCGATACAGATCCGCGTCGTCAATACAGGATTTGTCCTTACAGAACTGGTCCAGCTTCCACTGGGTCATGTCGGTGTGCGGGATGCGATCGCAGGCGCCTTTACACCCGCCGTCGTTATCCCGCCACAGCAGGTTGATCCCGGCGTGATTCAGCACATCCATCAAACCTTCCTGATGATGCGCCAGGTCGGCATCGTATTTTTTGCGCGGCATCCCGGAGAACATGCAGGGCACGGAGACGGCGGTTTCGGTGCCGCAGGAGGAGGCCTGCGGGAAGTTAATCACATTCTCTTTTTTCAGCTCAGGGTTGGTATCACGGTTATAACCGTTCAGGGAATAGTTTTCCGCCCGGGAGGCTTCCCCGACCACCAGCACCAGCACGGTTTTTTTCTGCTGCGCCAGCAGCAGCGGGCCTTTACGCGCATCTTCACCGAGACGGATCAAGGTCTGGTCACCGGCAAACCAGCGCGCCTTGCTGTATTTGGCGATGGCGCTGACGTAGTTGGCCGGGGTCACCATCTTGACGATGCCTTTGTTATTGCGGAACAGCGAGGCATAGTCCTTATAAAAGACCGCTGCCACCAGAACGATGACCACCAGACTTGCGAGAATAGCCGCGAGACGCATTAACAGCGTCTGCCACCATTTACCGGGGCGGATGCGGATCAACGCCAGCACGACGGAAGGCACCAGGCCGGCGACAACCAGCCACAGCACCAGCTGCGGGGTGAGCAGCGCCGTGGCCTCCTGAGAGTTGGTCTCAAAGACGTTGACCATCATGTTCTGGTCAATCACCGCCCCGTAGGTGAACATAAACCAGGTTGCCGCCGCGCAGCCGAGGGTCAGCAGCACCAGCAGCGGTTTACGGATCAGGGGAATATTCAGGATGCTGAATACAATAACCCAGCCGCAGAACAGCACCAGCGGCACCGTGAGGGCGAAAAGCACGTCATGCAGCCGGGCGGGAGAGATCACCTGCCAGCTGCGATGAATAAACAGGGCATTCAACAGGGTAAATAAGAGCGCACAGCCCAGCGTAAATTTTGTATCGTTACACTGTAACTTTTTAAGGGTCAGCATCATCGTTAAACCAGATCGTAGTGATGAGGCGAGTATAGGGAGCGAAGATTAGTGAAACCTTAATGCCACAATTCTGTGGTTGACCTCTTGCGTTACCCGGACTTAAGGTCTTCACTTTACTCAATCTTGGGTTTTGGGAGGGTCGTGTGGCTGAACAACTGGAGTTCTTTCCCGTCCAGAGCCCGTGCAGGGGTATCTGCCAGTCTGACGAGCGAGGTTTTTGTCGCGGCTGCATGCGCACTCGGGAGGAGCGTTTTAACTGGCAAGCCTTCAGCGATGCCCAGAAGCAGGAGGTCCTGCGCCTGTGCCGTCAGCGTCTTTTGCGTAAATTGCGCGCAAACAAAGCCCCCGAAACCGAAGAACCGCAGCAACCCTCACTTTTTTAGCGCCGTAAATGCGTATACTCTCCCCAGACTTTTTTTGAGGAAATTGCTATGGTTCAGCGTATTACCCTTGCCCCGCAGGGCCCGGAGTTTTCCCGTTTTGTGATGGGTTACTGGCGTCTGATGGACTGGAATATGTCCGCCCAACAGCTGGTCAGCTTTATTGAAGAACATCTTGAGCTGGGGATCACTACCGTCGACCATGCCGATATCTACGGTGGTTATCAGTGTGAAGCCGCCTTCGGCGAGGCGATGAAGCTCTCTCCCGCGCTGCGTCAGCGGATGGAGATCGTCACCAAATGTGGCATCGCCACCACGGCCAAAGCGGAGCATGCGATCGGCCACTACATTACCGACCGCGACCATATTATCCGCAGTGCAGAGCAGTCCCTCACCAATCTGGCGACCGATTATCTTGACCTGCTGCTGATTCACCGCCCCGATCCATTGATGGATGCTGATGAAGTCGCTGAGGCCTTCCTCGCCCTGCATCAGAGCGGCAAGGTGCGTCATTTCGGCGTCTCCAACTTTACCCCGGCGCAGTTTACCCTGCTGCAATCGCGCCTGCCGTTCACCCTTGCGACCAACCAGGTCGAGATTTCGCCGGTTTACCAGCCGCTGCTGCTGGATGGCACCCTCGACCAGCTTCAGCAGCTGCGGATCCGTCCGATGGCCTGGTCCTGCCTCGGCGGCGGTCGTCTGTTTAATGACGACGCTTTCCAGCCGCTGCGCGATGAACTCGCTCAGGTGGCGCAGGAGCTGAATGCCGAAACCATCGAGCAGGTGGTGTACGCCTGGATTTTACGTCTGCCATCCCAGCCGCTGCCGATTATCGGTTCCGGTAAAATCGAGCGCGTGCGTTCAGCCCTCGACGCAGAGCAGCTGCAGATGACGCGCCAGCAGTGGTTCCGCATCCGTAAAGCCGCGCTGGGTTACGACGTGCCGTAATTCCGTATTTGTCTGATTTCCCGGTGAAATCATTGCCCCTGGTATAAACTTAAGGGGCAAAAAATAACCGAAGGAGGTCATATGAAGCGTTTTACTCTGGCAGCGTTGACGCTGGTGGTCTGTGCAGGTGCGCAGGCTGCCAGTGAAGAAGTAAAAATGAACCTCGTCACCTCACAGGGGATAGGTCAGTCCATCGGGACGGTGAAAATTACCGAAACGGAGAAAGGACTGGAGTTCTCCCCCGATCTTAAAGCCCTCCCACCGGGCGAACACGGTTATCATGTCCATGCCAAAGGCTCCTGCGAACCGGCCATGAAAGAGGGCAAACCGGCCGCCGCTGAGGCCGCGGGCGGACACCTCGATCCCCAGAACACCGGCAAGCATGAAGGGCCGGAAGGGATGGGCCACCTCGGCGATCTCCCTGCGCTGGTGGTGAACAATGACGGTAAAGCTACCGACCCGGTGGTCGCGCCGCGTCTGAAAAAGCTGGATGAGGTCAAAGGTAAGGCGCTGATGATCCACGTCGGCGGGGATAATATGTCGGATCAGCCCAAACCGCTCGGCGGTGGCGGTGAACGCTACGCCTGCGGTGTAATCTGATCGGTCAGGGTGCCCGGAGCGGGCGCCTGTTCCAGCTGGGACAGCGAACAGTGTAGTCGCCAGATCAGGGCCGCCAGCTCCTGCCCGGCCGGTTGCGGATGATGCCCCAGGGTGTCGCAGATACGCTGAAGCTCATCAAGGGTGGCGGCCAGGGGCTGCTGCTGTACCCCGCGCTCGCTCATGATATCGCGCAGGAGCGACACGGCGACATCCCGCACCTGCGCCAGCGGATCCGAGCGGGTCTCCCAGCCGCGCAGCTGCCAGACCACATGGCTGCAGTTGAGCAGCACTACGCCCCAGCGCAGCAGCCAGCGGCGCGAGAGCGCATCCTTACTGCTGTTGAGCTGGTTCACATGGTGATACACCAGCGATTCGTAACCATTTTCACTCAGCTGCGGCCTGCGGCTGAGCTGATCGACAAACCCCCGTCGCAGCTCCCGGATATGACGGCGGCTTTTCCGCGCATCCGAGCCCGGCCTGAGTACCGCAAAAGCCAGCCACGTCAGCCCCACGCCAAGAATTTTCGCCAGGTCGTCGTTGAGGAAATCGGCAAAGTCATACACCGGCGGGTTGGTCACTGAAATAAACGACCCCATAAAGACGATCAGCTGCCCCCACAGCCCGGCAAGGGCGGGCATCTGCTGTTTAAGCAGCTGCATGGTGGTCAGCAGCGGAAACAGAAACAGCAGGAACAGCCACAGATCGGAGATTTGCACCATCAGGCCAAATTTGACCACAAAGCTGAACAGCGAGAGCAGGATCAGCGTCCGCAGCAGCAGCGTGAGTGAATTAAAGGGCGAGGCCGCCACCGAGTAGAGTACGCTGCTGATCGCCGCCAGCGTCAGGGCTGCCCCCCCGGCATCCCACTGGGCGGTAATGGTCCAGGCGCCCACCAGGCTGAGGGCGCAAAAGGTGCGAAAGCCGCTCCACAGGGCCTCGAGGTTATCGGTATGCCTTGCCAGCGCCGGGCTGCGCGGGACGGCAAACTCGGTCACCGGCGTGGCCGCTTCCACCGCAGCTATCCAGCGGCTGCTGCGCAGATACAGGCGGCAAAAATAGCGCAGCCGCTGCCAGACGGCGCGATGCCGGTAGTCGCCCTCGTCGCCCGGTCTGAGCGGGGCAATGATGCGGGCAACGGTATAAAAATCGGCATCGGGACGGGCGAGGGCGGCGAGCAGCCGATCGATGACTTCCCGGGTATGGGCAGGCGGGTTGGGCCAGTTCAACAGCATGCGGCGCAGGCTGGAGATAGCGCTGGTCATCCGCAGCTGCTGATGGAGCAGATAGTTGAGCAGGGCATTTTGCCGACGAAAGCGGTAGTGGCTCCAGAAGGCCTGAATGCGCAGCAGGTTCATGGTCAGGATCTGAGCGATGACCTTTTCATGGGCCAGACGAATAGCGTCGTTACTGTCGGGCTGCCACAGCAGGCTGGCGTGCTCCAGCAGCCGGGCGTGCATCGCTTTCAGGGCGCTGATAAGGGCGGTGCCGTCGGAGGTGCTGGGCAGGATCATCATCATCACGCCGCCGCTCAGGATGCCGATAATGACTTCGCACACCCGGGCCTGGGCAATATCCCACAGCTGGGTGATGTCGAGAATATTGATCACCGGGAAGGCGATGATCGCCGCGGTGTAACCCGCCAACTGGAAGGCGTAGGCGACGTTATTGCTGAAGTGGGCGCAGGCCCAGGTGCAAATAGCCAACCACGCCGCCATGCTGAACAGAAACAGCCATGGGTCGTTGAGGGTATGTCCGGCAATGATCAGCGCCGCGGTGGCCCCTAGTAGGCTGCCCGCCACCCGGCCCAGGCTTTTGCTGATCACCCCCCCGACGGTCGGGAAGCTAACCACCGCCGCCGAGGTCATCGCCCAGTAGGGTTCATCCAGATTGAGACAATAGGCGACGGTGAGGGCCAGACACATCGCAATCCCGTTGCGCAGGGCATAGCGCCACTGCGCCGGGGTTGCCCTGAGCCACGGAAGGTTGCGCCAGTTCACCGGGCGGTTCCGATGGAGACGGTGCAGGTCGTGCCGGAGACCAGGGTCAGATCCCTCGGCAGCTGGTCAAAGGCGATACGCACCGGGATACGTTGTGCCAGCCGCACCCAGGGAATATTGGGTTTAACGTCAGGCACCAGGCCTGAATCGGTCTCGACGCTTTGATCGTAGATGGCGCGTCCGATACTGGATACATGCCCCTGTAAGGTTCTCGAGCCGCTGTAGAGGACGATCTGCGCCGGAGCACCCTCGCGGATATGTCGGAGTTTGGTCTCTTCAAAATAGCCCACCACGTAAAACGAATGGCTGTCGACCAGCGCAAAGACCGGCTGGCCGGTGGTGGCGTAATCGCCCGGACGGGTGGAAAGATTGGTGACCCAGCCGTCAACCGGGGCTTTAACCACCGTCTGGGTCAGCTGCCACTGGGCCTGCTTGAGGGTCGCTTCAGCCACCGCGACGCTGGCCTGCATCGCTTTGACGTTAATATTGGCGGTATCCAGATCTTCGGCGGAGATATAGTTCCGTGACAGATGGCGGCGGCGGTTGGCTTCGTTATTGGCTTTCGCAAGATCGGACTGGGATTTCGCCAGCTGCGCCTCGGCGTTGAGGACCGCGATGTGATAAGGGGTCTCATCGACAGAAAACAGTACCTCACCCGCATGAACAAACTGGTTATCTTTAACCAGCAGCCTGGTGATAGTGCCGGACACCTGCGGCGTCACGCTGACCTGCTCGGCGCGCACTTTGCCGTCACGGGTCCAGGGCGACTGCATATAATAATTCCATAACCACCAGCCCGCGATTAGCGCCAGGACCAGAACAAGTAATGATGAAAAATATTTGATTGTTTTCATATGTATAGTCACCACACAATCAGCATAGCCAGACCCAGGCATACTGCCAGCACAAACAGCGAAAGATCCATCAGCATGGGATGCCAGATTTCACCGGAATACATCCAGTCGCGCAGTAAGCGGTGGGTGACGAGCCAGATAATAAAACCCAGCATCACCGCCTTGAACAGGGGAGGGAAGTAAACTGAGGCGCCGACAATCAAATCCTGAAGCGGTAACCCCGTGGCGTTAAACGTGAAATTCACGAGCCGGTTCCTTTGCAAAGGGGGAAGTGACCAAAATAGCAGTCGCATAACGCCCGGGGGCGCCTGAACTCAGTGTAAAACAGACGACCATCAAGTTTTAGACCCGTATTGCATTTGTTTTGGCAATATAAATGCTGCACACTATTCTAAAATCAGTATAATAACTTAGCAAGCTAATTATAAGGAGATGAAATTGGAATCGCCACTAGGTTCTGATCTGGCAAGGTTAGTACGCATCTGGCGTGCTCTGATTGACCATCGCCTGAAACCTCTGGAGTTGACACAGACGCATTGGGTCACGCTGCATAATATCCATCAGCTGCCGCCCGACCAGTCACAGATCCAACTGGCAAAAGCGATTGGCATCGAGCAGCCATCCCTGGTACGAACGCTCGATCAACTGGAAGATAAGGGACTGATCTCGCGTCAGACCTGCGCCAGCGATCGTCGTGCCAAGCGAATTAAGCTTACCGAAAAAGCCACACCGATCATCACAGAGATGGAAGCCGTGATCAGCAAAACGCGCGGTGAGATCCTCTCCGGGATCAGCCCCGCTGAACTGGAACAGCTGATCTCGCTGGTCGCCCGGCTGGAAAGCAATATCCACGAGCTACAATCCCGTGACTGACCTTTAAAAAAGCCTTGCGAACGCAAGGCTTTTTCTTTAACGGAACACGACAACCCGGTTACGCCCGGTCTCTTTCGCCTCGTACATCGCCTTATCTGCCCGTTCGACGCACTCTTCCGCACTGGTTTTCGACGACGTGGTGGTAAACACCCCCATACTGATGGTGATGGGCTCGGGAAGCTGGCCCTCCGAGCTGGCTTTGTCGAAGCTGCTTAGTTTTAACCGTATCCGCTCTGCAACCTGACGGGCTGCGTCGGAAGAGGTATGGGTTAACATCAGGACAAACTCTTCCCCACCGATTCGCGCCGCGATGTCCTGTGGCCGTACCGAATCCATCAACAGCCGGGAGACAAACTGCAGCACCTTATCTCCCTGTAGGTGCCCGTAGTTGTCATTAATACGTTTAAAACGATCGAGATCGCTCACAATAACCGAGACCGGGTGGGCCTCTGTTGCCGTGCGCAGCGACTGGTTCAACGCGTCGTAAAAATAGCTTCGATTGTAGAGACGGGTCAGGGGATCGCGTATTGAGTTCTGGTATGACTGTTGATACTTCAGATGCGAGTTACGATACAGATTAAATACGTCATACAGGAGGACGAAAATAATCAGCAGCGTCGCGACGGTTTCAAATAGCCGGGCACGATACCAGGAGATATCCTCCGCGTGACCGCCCAAATACAACATTCCAAGGGTTGCGAGATAGCAGACACATAAAAAATTCCCGCCGACCCAAAACATATTGCGCACGCGGGTAATAATCATCAGCGTTGCTAATGAAACAACCCAAAACAGGATTAAGACAATGTTTATCTCCTGTTTCCATAGCAGCATATATTGCCGGGTTTCATTATCAACCAAATCTATTGATAACAAAGGTGAATAGCTGGAATAAAACCAGGCCAGGGTCACGACCATGCCAGTAAAAAGAGTGGCGCCGACAATGACAGAGAGATGAAACGTCCTTGTCAGCGGCCTGCTACGGATAAAGTAAAGCAAGCCCGAAGCGATAAACAGCACTGACATCAACAGATGACGGAAGGTAAAGAAGATCATCGCATCGTTATAGTTGACGACGTTGAACTGGTGCAGGTCCAGCCATGCCGGGTAACTGGAAAGCGTCCCCACCATCAGTATAGCGGAGCCGACATAGGCGAAGGCAAAGGCGAGCAGATATAAGCGCTGTCTGTCGCACCAGTACTTCATTACCATAAAACAGGAAATAAAGAGGTGAAACACCAGTAAAAATATGGTCAGCATCGGAAATAAAAGCGGCGAAAAAGACGAAACCTTTTCTTCAAGACCTATAAACAGAGAGTGTAAAATCCCGATGACAATAAAGCATCCCAGAAAGAACCGAACATAATTATTATTTATATAACGTCTCATCGCAACCATAGGCATTGTATTAAATAAACAAAAAGATAAAAGGGGTTTGCGAATAATCTCATGAAGGCCGGGGGAATACTTTGCGCAGGAACAAGATAAGCGGATATTAACTATATGTTGGGTGAATGTATATTGTTAATATATTCACGTGAGTGTTGTGTAGGGTAAATGGACGTGATCGTAAGACCACGCCCATAATGTCATTAACGCGGGGAGACGGTCACCTGGCTGCCGTTGCTTGCCAGCACGACACGTTGGCCAGCGGCAAACTTAGTGTTGCCCTGTTTCTGGACCACCATAATGGTGCTGCCGTCATCTTTGCGGATCTCTAACTCAACGCCCTGGGATTTGTTCATCGAACCCTGAACACCCTGACCGGCAACGCCACCGGCTACGGCACCTGCCGCAGTCGCCAGGGAACGACCCGAGCCGCCACCTACGGTGTTACCGAGGAAGCCACCCAGTACCGCACCGCCAAGAGCACCGATCACGTTGTTCTCATCACCACCCTGAATCTGCACCGGGCGTGTGTTCACAATGGTGCCGTAGGTGACTTGTTGTACCTGTTTCGCCTCAGACGCACTGTAAACATCCCCGGAAAGGGAGCTATCATTAACACAGCCAGCCAGAGTGAATCCAACCAGCGAAACGGCCAGTACACGTAAAATCATTTGAATCTCCTGTTCACCAAAAAACGCTCTATGAGCATCCGTTATGGCTAAATTATATGGCATCAGGTGCCACAGATCCTATTTTCGCCTAAACATTCAGAGAATAGTACTTGATTCTGGCTTAACCGGATATAAACAGGGTCTGACTTCACCCCGCATCCGGTAAGGATAATTCCTGGAATGGCCGTAACGTCCAGCTATTGTTAAAAAGTATTATCGCGTCATGGCATTGATGACGGGTTTATGGTGGAGTGGGCCATCAACCCTGTGGAGTAAGGAAAACGGATGAAATCGGGTCGCTATATTGGCGTAATGTCAGGAACCAGTCTGGATGGCGTGGATGTCGTTCTCGCGGCAATCGATGAGAATATGGTGGCACAGCAGGCGAGCCTTAGCTGGCCCATCCCCCCGGAAACCAAGCAAGCGATCCTGAATATCTGTCAGGGCCAGCAGCTGACGCTGTCGCAGCTGGGGCAGCTGGATACACAGCTCGGACGTCTGTTCGGCGATGCCGTGCTGGCGCTGATGAACCAGGAAGATCTCCGCCCTCAGGATGTGGTGGCGATTGGCTGTCACGGCCAGACGGTCTGGCATGAGCCGGGCGGCGATGCGCCTCATACCCTGCAGATTGGTGATAACAACCAGATTGTGGCCAAAACCGGGGTAACGGTGGTCGGTGATTTCCGCCGTCGGGATATGGCGCTCGGGGGGCAGGGCGCGCCGCTGGTTCCGGCTTTCCACCACGCGCTGCTTGCCCACCCGACGGAGCGCCGCATGGTGCTTAACATTGGCGGCATCGCCAATCTTTCCTTATTGATCCCCGGGCAGCCGGTACGCGGTTTCGACACCGGGCCGGGGAACATGCTGATGGACGCCTGGATCTGGCGTCAGGCGGGCAAAGCTTACGATAAAGACGCCCAGTGGGCCTGTAGCGGCAAGGTCATCATTCCTTTACTACAAAGCATGCTGTGCGATCCCTATTTCGCCGCCCCGGCACCGAAAAGCACCGGCCGCGAGTATTTCAACTACGGCTGGCTGGAACGCCAGCTGGCAAACTTCCCGGGCCTGGCGCCGCAGGACGTGCAGGCCACGCTGGCTGAGCTCACCGCCGTCTCCGTGTCGGAACAGGTGCTGTTGAGCGGCGGCTGCGATCGTCTGCTGGTGTGCGGCGGCGGTAGCCGTAACCCGCTGCTGATGGCGCGGCTGGCCGGTCTGCTGCCGGGTACGGAAGTGACCACCACCGATCGCGCCGGGATCAGCGGCGATGATATGGAAGCGCTGGCCTTTGCCTGGCTGGCGTGGCGAACGGTGGCGGGCTTGCCCGGAAATCTGCCTTCCGTGACCGGCGCGCGTGAAGCCAGCGTGTTAGGTGCTGTTTTTCCAGCCAATCCGCGGCAAAATCAGAGTTAACCGAATTTCGCTTAAAGGCACGATGGGTAGAATGACACGAAAAAACGGGAGGGCGTTCGCGCCCTCCGGGACCAGGAAAGTCTTCGGAACTCACCCATGAAAAAACTGCTTCTTGCTTTTACCCCCTTCCTGCTGGCGAGCTGTAGCGTCTACAACCAGTTTGTTGAGCGTATGCAAACCGACACCCTGGCTTATCAGTGCGAAGAGAAACCGCTCACCGTGAAGCTTAATAATCCTCGTCAGGAAGTCAGTTTTGTCTATGACAACAAGCTGCTGACGCTGAAGCAGGGGATGTCGGCCTCCGGTACCCGTTACAGCGACGGGGTCTATGTCTTCTGGTCGAAGGGCGACAGCGCGACGGTCTACAAGCGCGATCGCGTCGTGCTGAACAATTGTCAGATCGAAAATCCGAAGCGTTGAGATTTTGCAGGGGGCGGCGCACAATAGCGTCACCCATTGTCAATGTCAGCTAACGCCATGTCAGATAACGACGAATTGCAGAACATCGCGCACCTCAGGCGCGAATACACCAAAGGCGGCCTGCGTCGCCAGGATCTCCCCGCCGAGCCGCTGGTGCTGTTTGAGCACTGGCTGAAACAGGCCTGTGATGCCCGTCTGGCCGATCCCACCGCGATGGTGGTGGCGACGGTCGACGAACTGGGTCAACCCTACCAGCGCATTGTGCTGCTCAAGCATTATGATGAGAAAGGGCTGGTGTTCTACACCAACCTCGGCAGCCGCAAAGCACACCACCTCGAAAACAACCCGCGCATCAGCCTGCTCTTCCCCTGGCATATGCTGGAGCGTCAGGTGATGGTCACCGGCACCGTCGAGCGTCTCTCTACCCTGGAAGTGGTGAAGTACTTTCACAGCCGCCCGCGCGATAGCCAGATTGGCGCCTGGGTCTCTAAACAGTCGAGCCGCATCTCCGCCCGCGGCGTACTGGAAAGTAAATTCCTTGAGCTGAAACAGAAGTTCCAGCAGGGCGAAGTGCCCCTGCCGAGCTTCTGGGGCGGTTTCCGCGTCTGTGTCCAGCAGATGGAGTTCTGGCAGGGCGGTGAACATCGTCTGCACGACCGCTTTTTATACCAGCGCGATAATGACGCCTGGAAAATCGATCGTCTCGCACCTTAATCCCCGAAATTTGTTCTCTTAAGCGCTGGTACAACGGGTGTCAGCGCTTTATTCTATGTACCTTTCGCGTCTGGCGAAAAGTCGTGTACCGGCAGAGGTGCAGTCGTTTTATACATGGAGAATTTGATGGCAAGCAGTAACTTGATTAAACAATTGCAAGAGCGGGGGCTGGTAGCCCAGGTGACGGACGAGGAAGCGTTAGCAGAGCGACTGGCGCAAGGCCCGATCGCGCTCTATTGCGGCTTCGATCCTACCGCCGACAGCTTGCATTTGGGGCATCTGGTTCCATTGTTATGCCTGAAACGCTTCCAGCTGGCAGGCCATAAGCCTGTGGCGCTGGTCGGCGGCGCAACGGGTCTGATTGGCGACCCGAGCTTTAAAGCCGCTGAGCGTAAACTGAATACGGCAGACACCGTGCAGGAGTGGGTGGATAAGATCCGCAAACAGGTCGCCCCGTTCCTCGATTTCGACTGTGGTGAAAACTCAGCGATCGCCGCTAACAACTATGACTGGTTTGGCGGCATGAACGTGCTGACCTTCCTGCGTGATATCGGCAAGCACTTCTCCGTTAATCAGATGATCAACAAAGAAGCGGTGAAGCAGCGTCTGAACCGTGACGACCAGGGCATCTCGTTCACCGAGTTCTCTTATAACCTGCTGCAGGGTTATGACTTCGCCTGTCTGAACAACCTGCACGGCGTGGCGCTGCAGATTGGCGGCTCCGATCAGTGGGGTAACATCACCTCCGGTATCGATCTGACCCGTCGTCTGCACCAGAACCAGGTCTTTGGTCTGACCGTTCCGCTGATCACCAAAGCCGACGGTACCAAGTTCGGTAAAACCGAAGGTGGCGCGGTATGGCTCGATCCGAAGAAAACCAGCCCGTACAAGTTCTACCAGTTCTGGATCAACACCGCGGATGCTGATGTCTATCGCTTCCTGAAGTTCTTCACCTTTATGGATCTGGAAGAGATCAACGCCCTGGAAGAAGAAGACAAAAACAGCGGCAAAGCCCCGCGCGCCCAGTACGTGCTGGCGGAGCAGGTCACCAAACTGGTTCACGGCGAAGAGGGCCTGGCGGCCGCGAAGCGTATTACCGCCAGCCTGTTCAACGGTACCCTGAGCGATCTGAGCGAAGCTGACTTCGAACAGCTGGCGCAGGATGGCGTGCCGATGGTTGAGATGGAGAAAGGGGCAGACCTGATGCAGGCGCTGGTGGACTCTGAGCTGCAGCCGTCCCGTGGCCAGGCGCGTAAAACCATCGCCTCGAACGCCATCACCATTAACGGTGAAAAACAGTCCAACGAGGAGTATACCTTCGTGGACAGCGATCGCCTGTTTGGCCGCTACACCTTGCTGCGTCGCGGCAAAAAGAATTACTGTCTGATCTGCTGGAAGTAATCGTAAAAGCACAGGGGCATGGGAAACCATGCCCCTTTATTTTTTCAGGGTTGTGGTAAGAAAATGAAGAATATCCTCGCCATCCAGTCCCACGTTGTGTTTGGGCATGCTGGCAACAGCGCCGCTGAATTTCCGATGCGTCGTCTCGGGGCCAACGTCTGGCCATTAAATACCGTTCAGTTTTCCAATCATACGCAATACGGCAAGTGGACCGGTTGCGTGATGCCGCCTGCCCATCTGACAGAGATTGTTCAGGGCATCGCGGAGATCGACAAACTCAAGACCTGTGACGCCGTACTGAGCGGCTATCTGGGTTCAGCCGAGCAGGGCGAGCATATTCTCGGGATTGTCCGTCAGGTTAAGGCGGCCAACCCGGCGGCAAAATACTTCTGCGATCCGGTGATGGGTCACCCGGAAAAGGGCTGCATCGTGGCGCCTGGCGTCGCGGAGTTCCATGTCCGTCATGCCTTACCGGCCAGCGATATTATCGCCCCGAACCTTATCGAACTGGAGATCCTCTGCGAACATCCGGTAAACAGCGTGGAAGAGGCTATTGCCGCATCCCGGGAGCTGATTGCCATGGGCCCGGAGATCGTGCTGGTGAAGCATCTGGCGCGCGCCGGCATTAGCCCGGACCGCTTTGAGATGCTGCTGGTGACCAAAGACGAAGCCTGGCACATCAGCCGTCCGCTGGTGGATTTCGGCAGCCGTCAGCCGGTGGGCGTAGGTGATGTGACCAGCGGCCTGCTGCTGGTGAAACTGCTGCAGGGGGCAACGGTGCGTGATGCGCTTGAGCACGTCACGGCGGCGGTGTATGAAATTATGATCGCCACGAAGAATATGCAGGAGTATGAACTGCAGGTGGTGGCCGCTCAGGATCAGATTGCGAAGCCGGAGCACCTCTTTAGCGCGACCCAGCTCTAGCATCATAATGCCCGGCGGCGCTGCGCTTGCACGGGCCTACAGTTTTTGTAGGCCGGGTAAGCGCCAGCGCCACCCGGCAAAAAACTTACTTCAACCCTTCCGCTTCCAGCGCTGCCGCCACGGCAGGACGCTCCGCCATACGCTGCATATACGCGTCAATATGGCTTAACCCTTCCATATTCAGCTTCACGGCCCGCGCCCAGCGCAGAACGGTAAACAGATACGCGTCGGCAATGGTAAAGCGCTGACCGCAAATCCACTGCTCATCTTTCAGCGACTCGTTCACATACTGGAGCTTTTTCTCCAGCAGCGCGCGTACGGTCGGCTTGTACTCTTCCGGCGTATCCGGGCGGAACAGCGGGGTGAAGCCTTTGTGCAGCTCGGTGGCGATGTAGTTCATCCACTCAAGCGTCTTGTAACGCGCGATGCTGCCGGTCGGGGCCAGCAGCTGGCGATCGGCAACGCCATCCGCCAGGTATTGCATGATGGCCACCCCTTCAGTCAGCAGGGTGCCGTCTTCCAGCAGCAGCGCCGGGACCTGGCCTTTAGGATTCACCGCGAAAAAATCATCGCCGTTTTCCAGACGCTTTTTCATCAGATCAACACCGTTGAGGGTGAAGTCTTTACCGCTCTCGCGCAGCGTAATATGGGAGGCAAGAGAGCAGGCGCCTGGTTTATAGAACAGTTTCATCGGTCACTCCTGTTTACGTAGGTTTACCCTATGGTAGTGCGGTACAGAATAAAAAAAAAGCCGCTAACGCACAGTTAGCGGCTTCAATTCAGTCGTTTCCCGATGACATTACGCGGTCGCGGTTTTGCTCGCTTTGGCGTTGATGTCGTCGTCCTGAGTCATGCGATTCAGTTTTGGTGCGGTCAGCATCATCAGCACGGCGATAACCGCGGTGGCGATACCAATCTGCAGGAATACGTCACCGTACACGTGCAGAGACAGCAGCGGATCGGTCACGTCAGATGGCACGGCCATCAGGTTTGCGATCTTACCGGCGATGATTGCAGCACCGGCAGTCGTCAGGAACCAGCTACCCATGATGAAGCCCATCAGGCGCTGCGGCACCAGCTGCGCAACCATCGCCAGACCCAGACCGGAGATCATCAGCTCACCGATGGACTGCAGGGCGTAGCTCAGGATCAGCCAGTTTACGGAAACGATACCCGCGTCGCTGGCGAATTTCGCACCCAGCGGCAGCACCAGGAAGGCGCCAGAGCACAGCACCATACCTACCGCGAACTTGTGCGGCATTGGCAGACGGTCACCCATCTTGTTGTAGATAGCGGCCAGAATCGGGCTACCCACCATGATCCAGAACGGGTTCAGGGCCTGGAACTGCTCAGGTTCGAACGCGATGCCGAGGATAGAGTGTTCAACGTTACGGATAGCGAAGAAGTTCAGGGACGTTGGCATCTGGCTGTACAGGACGAAGAAGACAATCGCTTCAACCATCAGGATGAAGGCAACAATCATCTTACGACGTGCTGCGCCCTGCATGGCAAAGGCTTCTTTAGCGAAGATGCAGACGATACCCAGCGCAACCACGCCCAGAACCGCACGCGCGATACCCTGGTTGTGCAGCAGCCAGGTGGCAACGGCAACCAGAATCACCACGCCGACGATGGTCGCCAGCAGTTTGCCCATTTGTACCGGCGCGAAGTCAGGTTTTGAACCGTAGTCCTTAACCCAGCTGCGGCAGAACAGGAAGTTCACCACGGTGATCAGCATTCCGACGAAGCTCAGTGCAAACGCCACGCTCCAGCCGAATTTCGCTGCCAGCCACGGGGTTGCCAGCATAGAGAAGAAGGAACCGATGTTGATGGCCATGTAGTACATGGTGAATGCGCCATCAAGACGCGGATCGTCTTTGTTATAGCAGGTCGAGAGCAGGGAAGATGGGTTCGCCTTGAACAGGCCGTTACCGACAGCGATAGTCGCCATACCCATGTACACCACACCGGCATCATGACCAGACCAGGCAACCAGACCGTAGCCGATCGCCAGAACGATGGCGCCCAGCAGAATTACACGTTTGGTGCCCAGCACTTTATCGCCCAGCCAGCCGCCAATCGCGACCAGACCGTACACCAGAGCACTGAAAGAAGAGAACAGCGTGATGGAATCAGCTTCGGACATACCCAGTTGTTTAACCAGGTAAACCGCCATGATCCCTTGCAGGCCGTAGTAACCAAAACGTTCCCAAAGCTCAATGGAGAAAATGAGATAGAACGATTTCGGTTGTTTGAAAGCGTTAAGACTTACGCTTTCTTCAGCTGGTTTATTGTTTGCAGTAGACACATATACCTCTTTTTTTACATCCCATATTAACGGGGGTGTTCATAGCGTGATGACCGTAGTCCGTCCGCTTTATAGTTATAGTGGGAGGGGAAACGGCGGGTAATGTTCACTATCCTGACCCATCTGGCAAGGTGTTTGTAATAACCTGTTACATATAACTCTCGCGCTATAATGCGCCAGAAACCTAAATGTTATTTAGCGTTAAATTTTACCGTTGCGTCTAAACTGGTTTTTTCCACTATCAGTTAGTGGAAAAAATGGGCAGGTGGCGATATGTTCTGCTGTAAAAGGTATTGTGCAGTGATATGGGCTAAGTTCTGAAATATATCCGGTCATATCTTCGGGTTATCAGGGGCAGTTTCTTGATGCAATAAGGCTTTATCGGGATTTGCTATACATAAAATTAACACCATGTGAACAGAGTGATCCTGATCACATTTATATAGAAAATTTCGCTGACGAAAAAACAATTAACCTGTTTGATTGTTATATAGCCGCACAATGCGCGAAAGACGAAGTTTGGCTTAGGTTGAAAAACTATGAAAGGTACTATCAGCAGGGAGTCATGCTTTCTGTAAGCAGTTTACATTATAAAAAAACCGTCGGTTGACGGTTTCAGAGGTCGGTTTTCTCTTTATATTCACAGAGATCTTCAATAATACAGGAGCCGCAGCGCGGTTTACGCGCGATGCAGGTGTAGCGCCCGTGAAGGATCAGCCAGTGATGGCAGTCGACCTTAAACTCAGCCGGAACCACCTTCAGCAGCTTCTCTTCCACCTGCTCCACGTTTTTGCCGGGGGCGAAGTTTGTCCGATTACTCACGCGGAAAATATGTGTATCGACCGCGATAGTCGGCCAGCCAAACGCCGTATTCAGCACCACGTTAGCGGTTTTACGCCCGACGCCGGGCAGGGCTTCCAGCGCGGCGCGATCTTCCGGGACCTCGCCACCGTGCAGCTCAAGCAGCATGCGGCAGGTCTTAATCACGTTCTCGGCTTTGCTGTTAAACAGGCCGATGGTCTTGATGTACGACTTGACCCCCTCCACGCCCAGCTCCAGCATCGCCTGCGGCGTGTTGGCAACGGGATAGAGCTTCGCGGTGGCTTTATTCACGCTGACGTCGGTGGCCTGCGCGGAGAGCAGGACCGCAATCAGCAGTTCAAACGGCGAGGTAAAATTCAGCTCGGTGGTCGGGTGCGGGTTGTTATCCCGCAGGCGCTGCAAAATGGTTAAACGCTTCTCTTTGTTCATGAGGCCTTCTCAGGGATCCCTTCCTCTACGCTGCGGGCAGCAGCGCGGCGCTTACGTTTCTCATCGATCAGGTATTTTACCGCCAGCATCATGCCGAGGCCAATAAACGCGCCCGGTGGCAGCATCGCCAGCAGGAATGGCGTATCGGTGTGGAACACCTCAATGCGCAGGGCCTTTGCCCACCCGCCCAGCAGCGCGTCTGCGCCGTCGAACAGGGTACCGTTGCCGAGGATTTCACGCATCGAGCCCAGCACGAACATCGCCCCGGTTGCCCCCATGCCGATGGCAAAGCCATCGAGGGCCGAAATCAGCGGATCGTTCTTCACCGCAAAGGCTTCGGCGCGGCCTACCACGATACAGTTGGTTACGATCAGCGGGATAAAGATCCCCAGCGACTGATAGAGGCCAAAGGCGTAGGCGTTAATCAGCATCTGCACGACGCTCACCACCGAGGCGATGATCATCACGTAGATCGGAATACGAATTTCTGACGGCGTCCAGCGACGCAGGGCAGAGATCGACAGGTTGGTCAGGGTCAGCACCAGCGTAGTGGCAAGACCCAGACCGAGCGCGTTGGTGGCAGTCGAGGTGACGGCCAGCAGCGGACACATCCCCAACAGCTGTACCAGGGCGGAGTTGTTTTTCCACAGACCCTGGACAATAACCTCTTTAACCTGGCTCATGATCACTCCTCACAGGCGGGCAGATTGTTAAGTTGCGCAGGCAGCGTTTGGGCATAGACACCCGCACGTCTAACGGCATTCACCACCGCGCGGGGGGTGATGGTCGCCCCGGTAAACTGATCGAATTCACCGCCATCTTTCTTCACCGCGAACGCCGGATCGTCACTGCCGTGGATGGTTTTGCCGGCAAAGTGCAAAATCCAGTCGCTTAAGCGGGTTTCGATTTTATCCCCGAGCCCTGGCGTTTCGTGATGCTCGGTGACGCGCGTTCCCAGCACGGTGCCGGAGAAATCAGTGCCGACCAGCAGCTGGATAGCGCCGGAATAGCCGTCTGGCGCGGTAGCTTCCATCACGACGCCCACCGGAGCATCCCCTTTACGGGCGATAAAGATGCGGTGGGTACCTTTGCCTAATGGCGCAGCCTCAGCAAGATAACAGCTTTTCTGCAGATCGTTATCGTAAAGCTCCGCCGGGAACACCTGGTCGAACAGCGCCTTTTGCTGACGGGCCGCCTGTTCGTCGATGGTGGATTTGGTCAGGCCGTTGACGAGGGCCGTCAGGCCGGTCAGGACCGCGGCAAAGACCGCCAGCGTCACGCCGTGTTTTTGCATCGTTTTTAACATGGCGAGTCCCTTAGCGATGGCCGTACACACGCGGACGCGTGTAGTAGTCAATTAACGGTACGGTAATGTTGGCCAGCAGAACCGCAAAGGCCACGCCGTCTGGATAGCCGCCAAAGCTGCGGATCAGCCACACCAGCAGACCGGCCAGCGCGCCGAAAATCAGGCGTCCCCGGTTGGTGGTCGAGGCCGTCACCGGATCGGTCAGAATAAAGAACGCCCCCAGCATGGTCGCGCCGGACAGCAGATGGATCTGCGGGGAAGCGAGAGACTCAGGGGAGAATGCCCAGCCCAGGCCGGAACAGATCGCGAGAGTGACCAGGAAGCTCACCGGGATATGCCAGCGGATCGTTTTCTGCCACAGCAGGAACACTCCCCCGGCCAGATATGCCAGGTTAACCCACTGCCAGCCCGCGCCGGCGAGCACGCCGCTGTAGATCGGGTACTGCAGGATCTGCTCCACGCTGTGACCGGCGTGCAGGGAAGTTTTAAAGGTATCGAGCGGGGTGGCCTGGCTGATGCCGTCCACGCCCATTCGCAGGGTGTTCATGTCCGCGCCGCTGGCGGTATGGCCGGAGAAGATCACCTGCAGAGCTTCCATAAAGCCTGGCACGGTCGCGGCAATCTCATGCGGCGGCAGCCAGCTGGTCATCTGGACCGGGAAGGAGATCAGCAGCACCACGTAGCCAATCATCGCCGGGTTAAACGGGTTATGCCCGAGGCCGCCGTACAGCTGCTTGGCGATAATCACCGCGAATACGGTGCCGAGCACCACCATCCACCAGGGGGCGAAGGGGGGAATACTGATGGCCAGCAGCAGGCCGGTGAGCAGGGCTGAGTTATCTGCCAGAATTTTGCTCACCGCGATTTTACGCAGTTTGAGGACCAGGGCTTCCGCCGCCAGGGCGCTCACACAGCCGAGAACGATCTGCAGCAGCGTACCCCAGCCGAAAAACCAGACCTGAACGGCGATGCCCGGCATGGCGGCCAGACAGACCAGCATCATAATGCGCGATGTCTGGCGCTGGTTGTGGGTATAAGGTGAGCTTGCGATTCTGAAAACCATTTAATCCTCGTTAACTGCCTGCTGTGCGGCTTTCTTCGCCTGAACGCGCGCAATGGCGGCGGCAACGGCCGCTTTGCGTGGATCGTCATTGGCTGCCGGTTCTTCTTCCTGTTGCGCCGCTTTGCGTGCTTTCGCACGGGCAATGGCGGCTTCGACCGCCGCTTTACGCGGATCGACCGGAGCGGGTTCTGCCGGTGTAGCGTCCGGCTGCGCCGCTTTGCGGGCTTTCGCCCGGGCAATGGCCGCTTCGACCGCGGCTTTACGCGGATCGACCGGGGCAGCCTCGGCCTGCGCCTCTTCCGGCGGTACGGCTTTACGGGCTTTCGCGCGTGCGATGGCGGCTTCGACCGCCGCTTTACGCGGATCGACCGGGGCAGGCTCGGCCTGCGTCTCTTCCGGCGGTGCGCCTTTACGCGCTTTGGCGCGGGCGATAGCGGCCTCGACCGCGGCTTTACGCGGATCGGCTTCTGGTTGTGCGGCGCTGTTCCGGGTTTTTTCCGCCTGACGGGCGCGGGCCTCTGCTTTACGTGCTTCGCGCGCGGCAATGGCTTCGCTGTTATCCGGGCGTTCTCCTGCCGGGATCACCACATCCTGCGCGGCGGTAGCTTTCTTCTCGCGCACGCGGGCCAGGGCCGCATTAATGGCGTCCTGATCCTTCGCCGCTGGTTGTACCGCAGCCTTTTTATGGCGCTCCTCGCGGGCGGCTTTTTCGCGCTCAAGACGCTGCTGGCGGGCTTCAAAGCGCGCTTTCGCGTCGGCGGCGCGTTTCTCTTCCTGGGCGATGGCGTAAATTTCGGCCTTCTCGACGCGGAAGTATTGCACCAGCGGAATATTGCTCGGGCAGACCCAGGCGCAGGCTCCGCACTCAATGCAGTCGGCCAGGTTATGGGATTTGGCTTTGTCGTGGATCTGGCCTTTGCTGAACCAGTAGAGCTGCTGGGGCAGCAGATCGGCCGGACAGGCGTCGGCACAGGCGCTGCAGCGAATGCAGCCTTTCTCTTCCTGCTCTTCGCCCATCTCGCTGACGGACGGCGCCAGCAGGCAGTTGGTGATTTTTACCACCGGAACATCCAGCCACGGCAGGGTAAAGCCCATCAGCGGCCCGCCCATGATCACCATCTGCTCCGCGCTCGGGCAGAACCCGGCCTGGTCCAGCAGATGACGCACCGGGGTGCCCAGTCGAGCCCAGACGTTGCCGGGTCGGCTGACGGCTTCACCGGTCAGGGTGACGACGCGCTCGGTCAGCGGCTCGCCGTCAACAACGGCGCGTTTTACCGCATAGGCGGTGCCGACGTTCTGCATCAGCACGCCGATATCTGATGAGCGACCGCCGTGCGGAACCTGCTTGCCGGTTAAAATCTGGGTCAGCTGCTTCGCGCCGCCGGACGGGTATTTGGTCGGGATCACCCGCAGGCTGATATCGTGGCTGCCCGCCAGCACCGCACGCAGCATGGAGATGGCCTGCGGCTTGTTGTCTTCAATGCCGATCAGCACCTCTTTCGGCTGCAGAACATGGGCGAGGATGCGGATACCCTCGACGATCTGCGCGGCGCAGTCCTGCATCAGGCGATCGTCCGCGGTGATGTACGGCTCACATTCGGCGGCGTTGATAATCAGCGTCTGGATCTTATCGCCACCGCCCTGCAATTTGTTCCCGGTCGGGAAGCCCGCGCCGCCCAGACCGGCGACGCCAGACTGGTGGATTCGGGAAATAAGATCTTCACGGCTGTGGCTGCGGTAGTCGCTCCAGCCCTCACGTTCGATCCAGCGATCTTCGCCATCGGCGTCAATCACCACGCACAGCTCGGAGAGGGCGGAAGGGTGGGCCACGGTGTGCGGGGCAATCGCCGCCACGGTGCCGGAGGTTGGGGCATGAACCGGGAGCATACGTCCGCGTCCAAAGGTCAGCGGCTGGCCGCGCAACACGCGGTCACCGACCTTAACGCACAGCTCGCCCTCAGCACCGATGTGCTGTTTGAGCGGGATAACAAAACGGTTAGCCAGCGGGATCTGGCGCAGCGGCGTACCGCTGGACTGGGTTTTCATCTCCGGCGGATGAATACCGCCGTCGAAATCCCAGATCTTCTCTTTTCTGAAGGCAGAAAATAACTTAAACATGTTGTTCCACAGGAATATTGCGCACAGGAATGGTTTGAAGGTCCCATTTCCAGCTGTCGGTCGTTGTCGCTACCGGGCGTAACTCAATGCACTGGGTCGGGCAGGGGGCGACGCAGAGATTACAGCCGGTACACAGATCCTCAATCACGGTGTGCATGGCGCGCGTGGCGCCGACGATGGCATCCACCGGGCAGGCCTGAATACATTTGGTACAGCCGATGCAGTTGGGTTCATCAATCACCGCCAGCATGCGAACCGGCTCCTGTGCGCTTTCGTCGCCGTCGACCGGCTGCGGGTCAACGTTCAGCAGTGCGGCGATCTTCAGCATCACCGCTTCGCCACCGGGCGCACAGCGGTTAATTTTCTCCCCGCCATTGCCCACCGCCTCTGCGTAGGGGCGACAGCCAGGAAAGCCGCACTGCCCGCACTGGCTTTGCGGCAGCAGCTCATCAATTTTTTCAACGATCGGATCGTCCTCCACCGCGAAGCGGCGCGAGGCGTAACCGAGTATGATGCCAAAAAGCAGCCCCAGAACGCTGATAGCTGCGACGGCGATCCAGATTGCATTCATTACAACTTCACCAGACCACTAAAGCCCATAAAGGCCAGAGACATAAGACCGGCGGTAACCAGAGCGATGGCGTTACCGCGAAACGGTGCCGGGATATCGGCGGCGACCAGACGTTCGCGGA
The DNA here is from genome assembly GCF_006874705.1 of Leclercia adecarboxylata. Lineage (NCBI taxonomy): Bacteria > Pseudomonadati > Pseudomonadota > Gammaproteobacteria > Enterobacterales > Enterobacteriaceae > Leclercia > Leclercia adecarboxylata. The sequence goes on from NZ_CP035382.1 coordinate 3,847,493, forward strand.
TCGCCGCAAACAGCACCATCACCAGCGAGAAGCCGACCGCAGCCGAAAAGCCGTACAGCGCCGACTGCAGAAAATTGTGCCCAAGGTTAATGTTGAGCAGCGCCACGCCGAGCACCGCACAGTTAGTGGTGATCAGCGGCAGGAAGATGCCGAGCAGACGGTATAACGCCGGGCTGGTTTTACGCACCACCATTTCGGTGAACTGCACCACCACCGCGATAACCAGAATAAAGGCCAGCGTACGCAGATAGGTCAGGCCGAGGGGGATCAGGATCCAGGTGTCAATCCACCAGGCGCAGATCGAGGCAAGGGTCATCACGAAGGTGGTGGCCAGCCCCATCCCCATCGCTGTTTCCAGCTTTTTGGATACGCCCATAAACGGGCACAGGCCAAGGAACTTCACGAGGACGAAGTTGTTTACCAGCACCGTGCCGACAAAGAGCAGTAAGTAATCGGTCATTATTCAGCCTGAAATAAAAAAGCCGCCTATTATCGGATAAACCGCGGCAGGCGACAACAGGTTAACTGTAAGGTTTTACGGGTTCACAAAGGTGTTCTTCACGCGTGCCGAACGCTTAAAGTAGGGCACAAACAGCGCGGTCATCAACAGAGGGAAGAGTAACTGACGCACCGCCAGCGCATCGGAGACGGGCGAAAACGCGAAGGCTTTTACGGCCAGTAATACGGAGACAAGCAGCCAGATAATATAGTGTTTAGGCACATTCCGACGACGCTTAAAAAAAGCAATGGTCAGCCAGAGCGTGTAGTACCACATGGCAATCGCAAAGGCGAAAGATAAAAACCACATGACGATATTAACGGTATTTTGCGCGCCCAGCGCTTTTAACGCGTGCGGCGTAATTAATGCCGTGGAGTAAAGTACCAACGCCAGCGACGTGCTTAATAATGCCAGCAGCAGCCAGGCAAGCGGAGCCAGTAACCAGCCGCCAATTCTTTCTCCAGCCTTTGTGGTCATGTTCTCTCCCGAAGTCAGTAACAGCGCGAACTGCAAATTAGCAGGGGCGAGAGTATATAACATTTCCGGGGAATGGCTACCCTCTTAGAGCACGTAACGCCACACCGACTTAGGGACTTCGCCAATGTTGAACAAACGCCCGCCAGAGACCAGCTCTGCGCGGCGATGATCCGCGGCGCGGTACATGCTGATAATCTCCTGGTTATCGCTCAGGCTGTAGTTCAGATGATCAAACAACTTTTCCAGACTTTCGAGGGAATTAATCTTGCGAAACTTTAATAAATAGTCCTGAACGGTCATATTAATAATTTTCCATATAAAAGGCGTGCTACCAAAGGAGTAATTCGGTCGAATAATAAACGGAACAAGAAAGACGTAAACATTTGCCGAAGCGTATCGGCAAAAATAAGAATTTTCTTTACTGGTGAAATCAGGCGTCGGCCGACGCCTGGCGATGAAGGTTAACGCTGTTCATGACGGCTGGCAATATGCAACTGACATCATATGTCACTATTTTTGATCAGTGCATGCGGCTTGGCTTGATTGACGCTATTGACCGGCTCCGGCGGCTGGTAGTTATCGATATGGCTGGCGATCCCCAGCAATATCACCGACACGCCCAGCACAATCCACCCCGCTAACTCGATAATTCGATTAATAATTGTCGTCATGATTCGTTATTTTGTTTTATCCATAAATACAGATTAAGAATTTTACAGCGCAGAATGCCCTTCGGCAAGCGCTTTGCAGTGATGTTTTGCGATTGTATTCAGAGAGTTATAATTGTTAATCAGAAATTACTGATTGCATGTATCGCCTTGAGGCGCGATACCCCGGATTAATCTATTGTGACCGATGAAGAGATGGTGTGAAATAGGCGTGTCAAAAGATGAGAGGCGACTTCATGAGCGATAAAATCCGTGTTGGATTAATAGGTTATGGTTATGCGAGTAAAACGTTTCATGCCCCGCTGATTGATGGCACTCCGGGGATGGAGCTGGCGGCAATTTCCAGCAGCGATGCGACGAAAGTGCATGCAGACTGGCCGACGGTCCCGGTGGTTTCCGAGCCGAAGCATCTGTTTAACGACCCTAATATTGATTTGATCGTTATCCCCACCCCGAACGACACGCATTTCCCACTGGCGAAAGCGGCCCTGGAAGCCGGAAAGCATGTGGTGGTGGACAAACCTTTTACCGTGACACTGTCACAGGCCCGGGAGCTGGACGCGCTGGCGAAAAGCCTCGGTAAACTGCTCTCGGTGTTCCATAACCGCCGTTGGGACAGCGATTTCCTGACCGTGAAGGCGCTGATCGCTGACGGTTCCCTCGGCGAAGTAGCCTTTTTCGAATCCCATTTTGACCGCTTCCGGCCGCAGGTGCGTAACCGCTGGCGTGAGCAGGCGGGCCCGGGCAGCGGCATCTGGTACGATCTGGCTCCGCATCTTCTCGATCAGGCCGTTAACCTGTTCGGTCTCCCGGTGAGCCTGAACGTCGATCTGGCCCAGCTGCGCCCCGGCGCGCAGGCAACGGACTACTTCCACGCTGTCCTGAGCTATCCGCAGCGTCGCGTGGTACTGCATGGTACCATGATGGCGGCAGCGGAATCCGCGCGTTATATCGTGCACGGCACCCGCGGCAGCTACGTGAAGTTTGGTCTCGACCCGCAGGAAGATCGTCTGAAAAACGGCGAGCGCCTGCCGCAGGAGGACTGGGGCTACGATATGCGTGACGGCGTGCTGACTCGCGTCGAAGGGGAAGAGCGGGTGGAAGAGACCTGGCTGACGCTGCCGGGGAACTATCCGGCCTATTATGCCGGTATCCGCGATGCGCTGAACGGTGACGGAGAAAACCCGGTCCCGGCAAGTCAGGCGATCCAGATTATGGAGCTAATTGAGCTGGGGATTGAGTCTGCGAAACATCGCGCGACTTTGTGTCTTGCTTAAAAAAATAAAGCCCGGCATCGCCGGGCTTTTTCTTATCCGCGTGCGACCTTGTCGCGTAACGCCTGCTTCTCGGCAGGGGTTAAGAAGGCCATCTCCAGGCCGTTAATCTGCGCCTGACGGATCTGCTCCCGGCTGAGCCCGGCCAGCGAAGCGGCAACCGTATACTCGTGAATAATATCCACCCCCTGAACCGCCGGATCGTCGGTGTTCAGCGAGGCCATCACCCCATGCTCAAGGAAAGTTTTCAGGGGATGCTGCGCCAGGGTCGCCACTGTGCTGGTCTGAATGTTGGAGGTCAGACAGGATTCGATCCCGATGCGCTGTTCCGCCAGGAAGTCCATCAGGGCACGATCTTCGACCGCTTTTACTCCATGACCGATACGTTCGGCACCCAGCTCGCGGATGGCCTGCCAGATGCTCTCCGGACCCGCCGCTTCACCGGCATGGACGGTAATGTGCCAGCCTGCATCCCGGGCGCGATTAAAGTGGGAGAGGAACAGACTGCCCGGGAAGCCCAGCTCGTCGCCCGCCAGATCCACGGCGGTGATATGGTCCCGGTGCGCCAGCATAGCTTCGAGCTCCTGCAGGCAGGCGTCCTCCCCGAAGGTACGGCTCATGATGCCAATCAGGCGCGCTTCAACGTTAAAGGTCTTGCAGCCTTCGCGTACGCCGGCAATGACGGCTTCCACCACACCCGCGACCGGTAGCTGATGGGTCATCGCCATATAGCCCGGCGAGAAGCGGAGTTCGACGTAGTGCAGGCCGTTGCGTGCGGCATCCTCAATATTTTCGAAGGCGACCCGACGGCAGGCGTCCAGCGAGGCCAGGACTTTTACCCCCCAGTCGAGCTTGCTCAGGAAGCTGACCAGATCCGGCTCGTTTTCCGTCACCTGCACGTGTGGGATCAGTGTCTCAAGGGTCTGTGCGGGCAGGGTTAAATTATACTGACGACCCAGGTCAAGGATGGTCTGGGCACGGATGTTGCCATCAAGGTGGCGATGAACGTCAGTTAACGGGAGGGTGGTATCAATCATGGTCGCACTCTTTATTAGTAGAAGTGCGAGCTATTATAAAAACAAAAGACGTCAAAAAGCTATTTGCGCAATGGATAATTCCGTTGCGCAACATAATTAAAGTAAAGCGCGGATCCCGGCAATCAGGCGCTCAACCCCCTGTGCAAGCTTGCTGCGCGGGCACCCGGCGTTCAGGCGGATAAAGCCGTCACCCTCCACGCCGTAGGTATATCCCGGCATGATCGCCACCTTTTGCTGCTCAATCAGCACCGTCTGCAGCGCCTTGTCATCGATATTGAGCGGGCGAAGATCGATCCAGGCCAGATAGGTCGCCTCCGGCGGCTGCCAGTTCAGGGCCGGGAAAGCTGCATTCAGGCTGTCGGCCACGTATTGCAAATTCGCCTCCAGATAGCCGCGCAGGGCATCCAGCCAGGGCTCGCCCTGCTGGTAGGCGGCGATATGCGCCACCAGCGCCAGCACCGATGGCGAAGAGAGCCCGTCACGCCCCTTCAGCGCCTGCAAATACGACGTGCGGCTGGCCTCATCGCCAAGCAGGCCGTAAGCCCCGGTGAGGGCGGGAATGTTGAAGCTTTTGGAGCCGGAGGTCAGCAGTGCCCATTTGTTCTGCGCCACCTCGCACCAGGGAGTATGTTGATGGTTGCCCCACACCATATCCATATGAATCTCGTCGCTAATCACCACCACGTCGTGCCGCGCACAGAGTTCAGCCATGGTGGTCAGCTCGTCACGGGTCCAGACCTTGCCGGTGGGGTTGTGCGGGCTACAGAGCAGCAGGATTTTGTTCTGCGGCCGGGCCAGTACTGACTCCAGCTCGGCCATATCGCACTGCCAGCCCTGTGCAGCTTTGTGCAGACCGACGGCAACCACCTGACGGTTATTACCCGCAATGGCATTGTAAAAGGCGTCGTAGGCCGGAGTGTGGATCACCACGCCATCGCCCGGGTTCGACCACTGGCGAATCAACTCAGACACCATATAGATCACCGAAGGGCCATAGACGATGGCGCTGGTATCAATTTCGCTGTTAAAGCGCTGACGGAACCAGTGGGCCACGGCGGCCAGGAACTCGTCGTTTTTCCAGCGGCTATAGCCAAACACCCCGTGACCGATGCGCGCTTGCAGGGCGTCGATGATGCAGGGGGCGGTGGCAAAATCCATATCCGAGATGGTAAAGGGCAGCAGATCGGCGGCGCCGAAGCGGTCGGCAATGTAGTCCCACTGGGTACACCAGGTGCCGTGACGATCCACGACGGTAGAGAAATCAAACATGACGTTGGTCCTTAAAATAAAACCCCCTCATGGCGAGGGGGTTGAGGCATCAGGCTTCTACTGTTCGCATCAGGGTTGCCAGCTCGTCTTTCACGGACTGCACCTGCGGGCCGATGACCACCTGCAAATTATGCTGATTTAACTGTACCACGCCGATAGCACGGTTGGCTTTCAGGGCGTTGGTATCCACTTTCGACATATCCGCCACCGACAGGCGCAGGCGGGTAATGCAGTTATCCAGCGAGGTAATGTTATCCGCACCGCCCAGCGCCGCCAGAATGGCAGGGGTGTTATAGCCGGACTTCCCTATCTTACCCGCAACGGCCTGCTCAACGCTGGTGGCCGCGTCGGTATCGCGACCCGGCGTTTTCAGGTTAAAGCGGGTGATGGCGAAGCGGAAGATCCCGTAGTACACCGCGAACCAGATAGCCGCCACCACCGGCACCAGATACCACTTGGTCGACAGGCCGTGCAGGATCCCGAACACCACGAAGTCAATCACGTTGCCGTCGGTATTACCGATGGTCACACCCAGCACCGCCATGGTGGTAAAGCCCAGACCGGTCAGCACGGCGTGAATGAGGTACAGCACCGGCGCCACGAACAGGAACAGGAACTCGATCGGTTCGGTGGTTCCGCCCACCACGCAGGCAATGACGCCGGAGATCAGCAGACCTTTAATCTTATGACGGTTTTCCGGACGGGCGCAGTGGTACATCGCGAGCGCGGCACCCGGCAGACCGCCGAGGAAGGCCGGCATTTTACCCTGGGAGAGGAAGCGGGTGGCGCTCTCCGAGAAGCCGTGGGTGGTCGGGCAGCTCAGCTGCGCCTGGAAGATGGTCAGCGCGCCGCTGACGTCGTGGCCGCACACGTCCATCGTGCCGCCCGCTTCAGTGAAGCGGATCAGGGCCACAAGAATATGCTGAAGCCCAAAGGGTAACAGCAGACGTTCGCCGGTACCGAAGATCATTGGGCCAAAATCACCGGCGCTGTTAATGATCCGGCCAATACCGGTAATGCCCATGGCAAAGACCGGCCATATCAGCGGAATGATCAGACCAAACAGCCCCATCACCACGAGGGTGATGATGGGCACAAAGCGGGTACCCCCGAAGAAGGCCAGCGCGTCCGGCAGGCGGATATTGTGAAAACGTTCATGAAGCATCCAGATGATCACGCCCGCGATCACGGCCCCGAGGATCCCGGTATCAATAGACTGAATACCAATCACGCTCTGAATGTTGTTAGCCTTCAGGATTGCCGCGTCGGTGGTCGGCAGGATGCCTTTGGCGGTCAGCCAGAAGTTAACCGCCAGGTTCATCACCGCGTAGCCAACGAAACCGGCAAACGCCGCTACGCCTTTGTTTTCGCGGGCCAGCCCCAGCGGGATGGCGATACAGAACATCACCGGCAGGAAGCTAAAGGCAAAGGAGCCAACCTTGCTCATCCAGATAAAGATCGCCTGCAGCACAGGATTTCCCAGAACCGGGATCAGGGTAACGACATCGTGACTGCTGAGCGAGCTGCCGATGCCCAGCATGATCCCGCAGAAGGAGAGCAGAGCCACGGGCAGCATAAAGGTCTTACCCAGTTGCTGGAAAAATTCCCATAGCGAGATTTTTTGTGCTGCTTTCGCCGTCATAAAACGACTCCTTTATTGTTAAAATAAGTTTACCTGCCTCAGTGCTGCGAGAAGATAAAACGTTTTATCAAAGTTTAGTGCGCGCTGAATCACATTCTCAGGCTTTGGCAGAGAGTATAAAGACAAGGTATTGATAAAACGTTTTACCGATCTCATTATCAGGGAGTCACGCCAACACATGGCTGTAGCGAAAAAGATCACCATCAATGATGTCGCCCTGGCGGCGGGCGTTTCCGTCAGCACGGTTTCACTGGTGCTGAGCGGGAAAGGGCGGATCTCCTCCGCGACGGGTCAGCGCGTCAACGATGCGGTTGAACAGCTGGGATTTGTTCGCAACCGCCAGGCTTCGGCGCTGCGCGGAGGGCAGAGCGGGGTCATTGGCCTGATCGTTCGGGACCTCACCTCGCCGTTCTATGCAGAACTGACGGCGGGTCTGACGGAGGCGCTGGAGGCGCAGGGGCGGATGGTCTTTTTACTGCACGGCGGCCGCGAGGCCGATCAGCTGCTCCAGCGGCTCGACATGCTGCTGACGCAGGGGGTGGATGGGGTGATCGTTGCTGGCGCATCCGGGGTAAGCAATGAACTGTGCGAACGGGCGGCGGAGAAAGGCGTGCCGCTGGTGTTTGCCTCCCGCGCCAGCTATCTGGACGAAGCCGATACCCTGCGCCCGGACAACATGCAGGCGGCACAAATGTTGACCGAACATCTTATTCGTCGCGGCCATCAGCGGATTGCCTGGCTCGGCGGCCAGAGCTCATCGCTGACCCGCGCCGAGCGGGTGGGCGGCTACTGCGCAACGCTGATCAAATACGGCCTGCCGTTCCACAGTGAATGGGTGGTGGAGTGTGGATCCAGCCAGAAGCAGGCGGCGGAGGCAATAAGTACGTTACTGCGCGCCAGCCCCACCATTAGCGCCGTGATCTGCTACAACGACGTGATTGCCATGGGCGCCTGGTTTGGCTTGATCCGGGCCGGACGCCAGAGCGGGGACGGCGGGGTTGAAACCTTCTTTGGACATCAGGTGGCGCTCGGCGCCTTTGCGGATGTGTCAGAAAACGCGCTGGACGATCTGCCCATCGTCTGGGCGACTACCCCGGCGCGGGAGATGGGCTACACCCTGGCAGACCGCATTATGCAGCGGATTGAGAAATCCGACGTGCAGGCCGGGCACCAGATCGTTTCGGCCCGGTTAGTGACGGTGAAGTAGCATCAGGGTTGTGGCGTGAGTGGATTTTGCGCCAGCCGCGCCTCAAGTACCTCGACAAACTTACGCACTTTTGCCGGGATCAGCCGCGAGGTCGGGTAAACGGCCCAGACGGCCAGGGCTTCCGGCTCGGCGTCTTCCAGGACTATCCGCTTAAGCCTGCCTTGCGCCAGGGCGGGCCCAACGTACCAGCGGGACAGGTTGGCGATGCCCATTCCTCCCAGGCAGGCCTCAAAGATCGCCTCAATCGAATTCGCCGAAAATCGCCCCGATACCTTTTGTCTGCTCCGCTGTCCGTCCTGCTCAAACGACCAGTGGGTAGTGTCAGAGGTGGTTAAGCAGCTGTGGCCCGTCAGATCGCTGAGCGCGGTCGGATAGCCGTTCGCCGCCAGATAATCGGCACTGGCGCACAGGTCACGGGGATTATCACACAGACGATGCGCAACCAGCCGGTTGTCCCGCAGCGGAGCGATACGTAACGCCACGTCGATGCCTTTCCCGACAATATCAACCTGCTCGTCGGTGGCGAGGAGATCGACCTGCAGGGCCGGATGCTGGCGCATAAAGTCGGGCAGCATCGGGGCGATGATCCTGCGACCAAAGGCCGCCGAGGCGGTAATGCGCAGCCGCCCGGACAGATGTGCTCCCTCAGGAAACAGATCGGCAAGGGCATTGGTTTTATCTTCCAGCAGCGCCTGAGCATGCGGCAAAAAGACCTCGCCGTCGCTGGTCGGCGACAGGGAGCGCGTGGTGCGATGCACCAGCCGAACCCCAAGCTCGGCTTCCAGATTATTAAGGCAGCGCGACGCCGCCATGGCGCTCATCGAAAGCCGACGTGCAGCACCCGCCAGGCTTCCCGCTTTTATCGCTTCAACGAACACTTCCACGTCGTCCAGTCTCATTATCTCGTTTCTCGTTATGCTGGCGTATCAAATTACACATCTACACTAATTATCGTTATAGCGCCATAGTCACTCCACATCCTGATAAACAGTAAATTTGGAGTGACGATGAAAAAGATGACAACGGCTTTAGCGCTCAGCAGCCTGTTTTTAGCGAATGCCGTTTGGGCAGACGCCCCCGCGCAGATCCGCCAGCAGGTGCCGGGTTATTACCGCCTGGCGGTGGGGCAAAATGAGGTGACGGCGCTTTTCGATGGCTATAACGATCTCTCGCCTTCGCTGTTGAAAGGGCTCTCAGCCGACAAAATTCGCGGCCTGCTGGCGGAGCAAAAGATCGATGCCGAGCGCATGCCTACCTCGTTTAACGCTTTTCTGGTCAATACCGGTCAGCATCTGGTGATGATTGACAGCGGGGCGGGCCACTGCGTGCCGCAAACCGCCGGGCAATTGATTCCTAATATGGAGGCCTCTGGCTATCACCCTGAGCAGGTGGATACTATCTTCCTGACCCACCTCCACCTTGACCACGTCTGCGGCCTGAGCGATGCCTCCGGGAAAGCGCTGTTCCCCAATGCCACCGTCTGGGTGCCGCAGGGCGAAGCGGATTACTGGCTGGATCCGGCGAAAGAGGCCAGCGCGCCGGCCAATGCGAAAGAGTATTTTGCTATCGCTCAGCATGCCCTGGCAGCCTATAAAGCGACCGGACACCTGAAAACCTTCGTTCCGCCAGCCTCGCCGATCCCTGAAGTCCAGACGGCCTATGCGGTCGGCCATACGCCTGGCAGCACGGTTTATCGTTTTGCCTCGGAAGGGAAGGCTATCAACTTTATCGGGGATTTGATCCACGCGCCTGCCGTGCAGTTCCCGCACCCGGAAGTGTCGATTCGCTTTGACGTGGATGCGAAAAAGGCCACCGCATCCCGCGGGCAGGAATTTAACGCCCTGGCGAAAGACGGCGAGTGGATGGCGGCAGCGCATCTGGCCTTCCCCGGTATTGGGCACATCACGACCGACGCTCAGGGCTACAGCTGGAACCCGGCAATCTACGGTCCGTATCAACGTGCGGCCGATGTGCCACTGCTGAAGTAAGACGAGGAGATGATAATGAAAAGTTACACCGTAACGGCTAATGGTATTCGTCAGTTCGTCATTGAAGAGGGGGAAGGCGCGCCGGTGATCCTCCTGCACGGTTTCCCGGAAACCAACTACGCCTGGCGGTATCAAATTCCCGTCCTGTCCAGGCACTACCGGGTGATTGCCCCGGATTTGCGCGGCTACGGGGAGACCGATAAACCGGCCTCCGGCTACGATAAACGCAACATGGCCCGGGATATCCGGGAGCTGATGCGCGCGCTGGGCCTGAACAAAGTGGTGCTGGTGGGGCACGACCGCGGGGCGCGCGTCGCGACCCGCTTTGCGAAAGACTATCCTGAGCTGGTGGATCGCCTGGTGGTGATGGATAACGTCCCCACGCGCATCGTGGCGCGGGATCTCAACGCCTCCATCGCCCGCGCCTACTGGTTCTTCCTGTTTCATCTGGTGCCCGATCTGCCTGAAGCCCTGATAGCCGGTCGGGAGCATATCTGGCTACGCCATTTCTTCTCGGACTGGACCTTCGATCCCTCGACCATCAGCGGTGAGGCGTTTGATACCTATGTCCGGGCTTATCAGGCCCCTGGTGCCGTGCGCGGGGCGATGGCGGACTATCGCGCCAACGCCGAGGATGTAGAGCAAGATCTGGCAGACGCGGAGGTTAAAATTGCCTGCCCGGTGATGTCGCTGTGGGGCAATGACTTTCACGCCGTCGGTAAACTCTTCGATATGCAGAGCGTCTGGGCGGAGATGGCGGACGATCTCAGGGCTTATGCCATTGAAGAGTGCGGCCATCTGCCGCAGGAGGAACAGCCTGAGAAAGTGAATGCCCTGCTGATGGACTTTCTGGCCGGCTGGAAAGGATGACCGGCAATAAAAAACCCCTCCGAAGAGGGGTTTTGCGGTTTACTGCTGTGGAACCGCAGGCACCGGCGCAGGAGCCGGAACCGCTGGCGCGGCAGGCTCGTCCGGTACGGCGAGATTCAGCGCCGGAACGCCAAACATGCCGACGAACTCTTCCAGCGGCATTTTCTGCCCGTTCAGCGTCACCTGACCGTTGCTGTACTGCAGGCTGGTGCTGATGACGTTATCTTCCACGGTGGTGATGCGGAACATCTGACCCATCGCCGCCAGGCCTTTCACCTGCTGGCTGGCCAGCTTGCCGGCATCATCCTCGTTATAGCCTTCAAGCTTCGCAATCTGGGTCATGAACTCGGTCGCCATGTCCATCGGGATGGTCAGCTTGCTCTCCAGCGATTTCACGCTGCGATCCACTTCCTGAGCCAGGGTCTGTGCTTCACCCGTGGCGGTGGCCGGATCCTTCAGGAACAGCGACAGGTTGAAGTTGGTCTCGCCTTTGCTGTTTTTCCAGCTCAGCGGCGCGAGGGTCACCACCGGTTCGCCTTTCAGCAGGATCGGCAGGTTGCTGAAGAAAGCCTCTGTCGCTTTCTGTTGATAGAGTGCCGGATTTTCCATCAGCGCTTTATCTGCCAGCAGGGCCTGGCTCTGAGCGCGATACTGCTGGCTGAACTGATGCCAGGCCTGGCCGTCGATATTGCCGATTTTCAGCGTCAGCTTGCCGGTACCCATATCCTGATTCTGTATTTTCAGGCTCTTCAGGCTGTAATCCACCTGGCTGTTGACGCTCTTGCCGTCTTTCGACAGCTCGGCCTTACCGCTCAGGTCCGTGCCTTCCAGCACCGCCATCTCTTTGCCTTCGATGGCGATAGCCAGCTTATCAAGGGTCACTTTTTGATCGCCGATACGCTCGTCAAAGTCGGTAAGACGGCTGTTGCCATCGGTTTTCAGGTTATTGAAGGTGAGCTGCACTTTCTGGCCGTACTCGTTCACCGCATTCACCAGACCGCTTGCCGCTTCACCTTTCAGCGAGAAGCTGTTGCCGTCGCGATCGGCATCGAGCTGGAAATTGCCGCCGCTGAAGGCCACTTTCTCGTCGCCATTCTCGTAATTCAGCGCTTTCAGCGCGAGATCGGTGCGGGTGTCACCGGCATAGCTAATGCGGGTATTGGCCTCAAACGGAGACGCATTCTTCGCCAGATCGAACAGCGGCTTAGAGGCTTCGTTGTTCACCAGCGTCGATTTTACCGAGGCCATGGATGGGATCAGGTTGAAGGTTTTCAGCTGGGCCAGCGGGAAGGGGCCGTGGTCAACCACTTCGTTCAGCACCAGGCTTTGTCCTGGCTGTAGCCATGGATTTTGCGTGCCCGCCACCGGTTTAAGCACCAGCTGCAGATGGCTTTTGAACAGGCCACGCTGGTAATCCTGATAGCTCAGCTCCAGCCCGGCTTCCGGTGCGGTACGCTTAAGCTCGCTATTCGCCTGCGCCACCATCTCTGCCAGATGGCCCTCCAGCTGTTTCCCGGTAAACCAGGCCGCACCCGTCCAGACCACCCCTAATGCAACAATAACGCCTGCAGCTATAACCGATTTCTTCATCGTGATTATCCCTAAAATGAAACCGAGCGGTGAAAACCGCCCGGTGAGGTCATAAGATTACCAATAGCTTAGCAATAATTGTTAAAAAATTCAGCCGGTCACTGGAGCTTGTTGAAAACCCGGGCCAGGCGGCCAACGCCGCTGACGCTGACCGGCGAGTCGCTGGCGGCAACAAACGCCGACTCGCCCGGCTTCAGCACCAGACGCTCCTGGCCCTTGCTCAGCACCGCTTCGCCCTCTACGCAGAACAGGATCGCCGCGCTCTGTTGGGCAATCTGCGTTTCGGCGCTGCTGAGGTCGTGCAGCGAGAAGGCAAAATCATCCACCGGGATCGGGAAGTCGAGCTCCGCGCCATTTTTCACCGGCTGGGTTAGCAGCTCAGCGGCCGGTTTGGCGACGAATTTAACGTTAGCCACCAGTTCAGGAATATCAATGTACTTCGGCGTCAGGCCTGCACGCAGCACGTTATCGGAGTTGGCCATCACCTCCAGCGCCACGCCCTTGAGATAGGCGTGCGGGGTTTCAGCGAACAGGAACATCGCTTCACCCGGCTCCAGTTTCACCACGTTCAGCAGCAGCGGGGAGAACAGGCCGCTGTCGTCCGGGTAAAATTCCGAAATCACGCGAATGGTCTGCCACGGCTCACCCTGCTGGCTGTTGAGCGCCGCTTTTAGCACCGCCAGGGCACGGGATTTTTCGTCGCCCTGCATATTGAGCAGGCTGGCGAAGAGGTGGCTCAGGCGATCGGCATCCGGTTTTTCGAGGAAGTGGGCAATGGCGCTGTGCGCCCCGGCCACCGGCTGCAGCAGGGAGACGATTTCAGAGAATTCGCGGAAGGCGTTCATCGCCAGGAACGGCGTCAGGGCGAACACCAGCTCGGGTTTGTGGTTGGGATCTTTATAGTTACGCTCGGCGGCATCCAGCGGAATACCTGCCGCGTTCTCTTTGGCAAACCCCGCTTCAGAGGCCTGCTTGTTCGGGTGAACCTGAATGGAGAGCGGCTGATCGGCGCACAGCACCTTAAAGAGGAACGGCAGCTCGCCAAAACGTTCGGCAACCTTTGTACCCAGCAGCGTGGCTTTATCCGCGTCGATGACCTCACGCAGGGAACGTACCCCGTTGGCGTCGGTAATTTTTGAGCTGCTCTTCGGATGCGCACCCATCCACAGCTCTGCCATCGGCAGGTTGTCGGGGTTGGCGATACCGTAGAGATCCGTTAACGCAGTTTTACTTCCCCAGGCGTAGTTCTGCACTGAGTTAATGAGTTTTTGCATTATCAAGCCCTGTTTCAAATGTGGAATTAACTGCCCGTATTAAAGCAATAAACCGGGCGGAAGTAACCTGCGCTCGGAAAAAGTCGTACTAGTCTCAGTTTTTGTTAAAAAATTGTGTAGGATAGGCTAACTCGCTTTTAAGCCGAGCAGCGGAACATCTGCTCTACATAATCAGACCCAAGCAGTAAGTGAGAGATCAATGTCGAATAAACCCTTCCATTATCAGGATCCTTTCCCGCTGGCCAAGGATCAGACCGAATATTATCTGTTAACCCGCGATCACGTTTCTGTCTCTGAGTTTGAAGGTCAGGAGATCCTCAAAGTCGACCCGCAGGCGCTGACCTTACTGGCGCAACACGCCTTCCACGATGCCTCCTTCATGCTGCGCCCGGCGCACCAGCAGCAGGTAGCCGATATCCTCAGCGACCCGCAGGCCAGTGAAAACGACAAGTACGTGGCGCTACAGTTCCTGCGTAACTCCGATATCGCGGCGAAAGGCATTCTGCCGACCTGTCAGGACACCGGCACCGCCATCATCACCGGCAAAAAAGGCCAGCGCGTCTGGACCGGCGGCGGCGACGAAGCGGCCCTGGCCCACGGCGTGTACAACACCTATATCGAAGATAACCTGCGCTACTCGCAAAACGCCGCGCTGGATATGTACAAAGAGGTGAACACCGGTACCAACCTGCCGGCGCAGATCGACCTCTACAGCGTCGATGGCGACGAATACAAATTCCTCTGCATCGCCAAGGGCGGCGGTTCAGCGAACAAAACCTATCTCTATCAGGAGACCAAAGCGCTGCTCTCTCCGGGCAAGCTGAAGAACTACCTGGTGGAGAAGATGCGCACCCTCGGCACCGCGGCCTGCCCGCCGTACCACATCGCGTTTGTGATTGGCGGCACCTCGGCGGAAAGCACCCTGAAAACCGTCAAGCTGGCGTCGACCAAGTACTACGATGGCCTGCCGACCGAAGGTAACGAACATGGTCAGGCGTTCCGCGACGTCCAGCTGGAGCAGGAGCTGCTGGTGGAAGCGCAGAACCTCGGCCTCGGCGCGCAGTTTGGCGGCAAATACTTCGCCCACGACATCCGCGTGATCCGTTTGCCGCGTCACGGCGCATCCTGTCCGGTGGGCATGGGCGTCTCCTGCTCGGCGGACCGCAACATCAAGGCCAAGATCAACCGCGACGGTATCTGGATCGAAAAACTGGAAAACAACCCAGGCAAGTACATCCCGGAAGCGCTGCGTAAAGCGGGCGAGGGCGAGGCGGTACGCATCGACCTGAACCGTCCAATGAAAGAGATCCTGGCCCAGCTGTCGCAATACCCAGTCTCCACCCGTCTCTCCCTGAACGGCACCATCATCGTGGGCCGCGATATCGCGCACGCTAAGCTGAAAGAGCGTCTGGATAATGGCGAAGGGCTGCCGCAGTACATCAAGGATCACCCGATCTACTACGCCGGCCCGGCGAAAACCCCGGACGGCTATGCCTCCGGCTCATTAGGCCCAACCACCGCAGGGCGTATGGACTCCTACGTGGATCAGCTCCAGGCTAACGGCGGGAGCATGATCATGCTGGCGAAGGGCAACCGCAGCCAGCAGGTGACCGATGCCTGCCACAAGCATGGCGGCTTCTATCTCGGCAGCATCGGCGGCCCGGCAGCGGTACTGGCGCAGGGCAGCATCAAGAGCCTCGAGTGCGTGGAGTACCCGGAGCTGGGCATGGAAGCGATCTGGAAAATTGAAGTGGAAGACTTCCCGGCGTTTATCCTGGTGGATGACAAAGGCAACGACTTCTTCAAACAGATCCAGTCTTCGCAGTGTTCGGCCTGTGTGAAGTAGTTTGAAAACCCTGCCGGGTGGCGGCTACGCCTTACCCGGCCTACCGAACATGTAGGCCGGGTAAGCGCAGCGCCACCCGGCACAGCCGGGCAACAAAAAGAGCGCACAAAGCGCCATACCCTTTCCCCGTTCTCATCAATACTTGTTTCTTTGAGCTGTGAGCAATCCACTTCAGTGTTATCAAGGAGAAAGTAATGACCACCTCACGCAGTGAGAAAGATTCGATGGGCGCCATCGACGTCCCGCAGGACAAACTCTGGGGCGCGCAAACCCAGCGTTCGCTGGAACATTTCCGTATTTCCACTGAAAAAATGCCGGTCTCGCTGATCCAGGCCCTGGCGCTGACCAAACGTGCTGCCGCCAAAGTGAACCAGGATTTAGGCCTGCTGGCGGCGGAAAAAGCCACCGCCATTATCAGCGCCGCAGATGAAGTGCTGGCGGGCAAGCATCCCGATGAATTCCCCCTCGCCATCTGGCAGACCGGCTCCGGCACCCAGAGCAACATGAACATGAACGAGGTGCTGGCGAACCGCGGCAGCGAGCTGCTCGGCGGCGTGCGCGGCATGGAGCGCAAGATCCACCCCAACGACGACGTCAACAAAAGTCAAAGCTCCAACGACGTCTTCCCGACGGCGATGCACGTGGCGGCACTGATCGCCCTGCGCGAGCAACTTATCCCCCAGCTGAACGTGCTGAAACGCACTCTTGATGCCAAAGCTCACGCCTTTAGCGATATCGTCAAAATTGGCCGTACCCACCTGCAGGATGCCACGCCCCTGACCCTTGGCCAGGAGATCTCCGGCTGGGTGGCGATGCTCGAGCACAACCTGCGCCATATCGACCACAGCCTGCCGCACCTGGCGGAGCTGGCGCTGGGCGGCACCGCCGTGGGAACCGGGCTCAATACCCATCCGGAATACGCGGTACGGGTGGCTGAAGAGCTGGCGACCATCACCGGACAGCCGTTTGTCACCGCGCCAAACAAGTTCGAGGCGCTGGCGACCTGTGATGCGCTGGTGCATGCCCACGGGGCGCTGAAAGGGCTGGCGGCCTCGCTGATGAAAATCGCTAACGACGTGCGCTGGCTGGCCTCCGGGCCGCGCTGCGGCATCGGAGAGATCGGCATTCCGGAGAACGAGCCGGGCAGCTCTATCATGCCGGGCAAGGTCAACCCGACCCAGTGTGAAGCCATGACCATGCTCTGCTGTCAGGTGATGGGCAACGACGTGGCGGTGAATATGGGCGGCGCGTCGGGCAACTTTGAGCTGAACGTCTATCGCCCGATGGTGATCCATAACTTCCTGCAGTCGGTGCGTCTGCTGGCGGACGGGATGGAGAGCTTTAACGAGCACTGCGCGGTGGGTATCGAGCCGAACCGCGAGCGCATCAGCCAGCTGCTCAACGAGTCGTTAATGCTGGTGACGGCGCTCAATACCCATATCGGCTACGACAAGGCGGCTGAAATCGCCAAGAAAGCGCACAAGGAGGGGCTGACCCTCAAAGCCGCCGCCCTGGCGTTGGGGTATCTCACCGAGGCCGAGTTCGACAGCTGGGTCCGCCCGGAAGAGATGGTCGGCAGCCTGAAATAGCTACTCTGCAACGTACAGGTGCAGCCGCGGGATGATCAATCGCAGCGGCTGTGCCTGCGGCTTATAACGGTGCTGAACATTTTCAGCATCGTAATTCAGCAGTTCGCCAATATCCGGGATCACCGCCCCCCGATCGTCATCATACAAGGCGATCAGCGGCGTCGGGCAGGCGTACTGGACCTGTTTTTGCTGTCCGGCATACCAGACCCGGGCAATAGGCTGCACCTTCACCGGCCGCTTGATCTTCAGTCGCGCCTCCGCCGGCAGGGCGTGAATGGCGGTATATTCTGCCTCCAGCCGCTCTACCCACTGATCCCGCGACCAGGGGGCCACGGCGCGCGGGGACTTCAGGCTTTTCTCCAGCATCGCCAGCACCTCATCGCGGGTGAAGTTTTTGATGATGTGCTTATTGGCCCAGCCGAAGCGCAGGGTGGCGGGGTGGTTGATGACCGTTAACGTGCGATAGGCGTTGAGGGTAATCAAACCCGGCAGCTGGTGATGCACCCACTCAAAGCGGGCGGCGGGGCCCAGGCCCGACTCTTCGGTGACGATTTTTTCAAATTCCGCTTTTAAGGCGTTAATGCCCGCGATCTGGTCCGTGAGCTGGATGCGGTTGGCGGCATCGCTCTGGAGGCAGATCACCCCCGGCAGGCGCACGGCGGCCTTGCTGCTGCGGGTTTCGGACTGCTGCTGAATAAACAGGTGGCGATAGTGTTGCAGCGCCATCGTCAGCGCCTCCTGGCCGAGGTGCTGTTTTACCGCGATGGCGTTGAGCGGATCGTGCTCGGCGCCTTTGGCGACGTCCGGCAGAGAGAAGACGCGGCCCGCCAGTAAGCGGCAGCTTTTCAGATCGTCCGTGAGCCGGGCCAGCGCATGTTCCATCTGGCGAAAGGTTGAGTTCAAGCGTTCAATAAGATCGTAAGTTGCCATAGCACACCACATTAGTTACAACATACTTATTATATAGCACAGCACGCCGGGTCAGGCCAGCGTGCGGTTTAGGTCAGTCCGGGATGGGTAGGGCAATATGATGCCAGACGGGCCAGTTAAAGCAGAACCGGGCCCCGCCGAGCTCGCTGGCTTCGCAGCTGACATCGCCCCCCAGCGCCTGGGCAATAGAATAGACGATCGCCAGCCCGAGGCCGCAGCCGCCGGTAGCGCGGTCCCGGCTCGGGTCGAGACGGACAAAGGGCTCAAACACCCGCTGACGGGCCTCTGGCGCGATACCGGGGCCATCATCCTCTACCGACAGCGTGGCGCGGCTGCCGTTCAGCTGCAAAGAGATACGCAGGGTGTTATCGCTGTAGCGCAGGGCGTTGTTGACCAGGTTATCCAGCACCCGCTCCATCAAACGCATATCCAGCGCGCCATAGTCGCCGTCCATGCTGTCGATCCGCAGCGTGCGCTGCGGGTTGACGCTTTGCACGTCCTCCACGTAGCTGCGCAGCCAGGCGGGCAGGTCCGGGGTAGTGAGCTTGAGCTCGTTCTGGGGACGGTCGAGGCGGGCATAGGTCAGTAGCTCCTCAATCAGCGCCTCAAGTTGACCGATATCGCGGTTCAGGGCCTGCGACTCCGCTGCGGTCAGGTTCTCACTCATCTCCAGCCGGTAGCGCAGCCGCACCAGGGGGGTGCGCAGCTCGTGGGCGATACCGTCGATCAGCTGTTTTTTGCTGGCGATCAGGGCGTTGATGTTGTCCGCCATCTGGTTAAAGGCCACCCCAAGCCGCTCGAAGCTGGACCCGCTGTCGAAGTGGATCCGCTCGGTCAGGTGCCCGTCGCCAAAACGCTGGGCGGCGGCCTCGAGGCGCAGCATGTCCTGCCAGTGGGGGCGCATCCAGATAAACACCGGGAAGGCCAGCGAAATGGCGATAAAGGCCAGCAGGGCGATATCCAGCAGGCGCATCTGGTGCAGGAAGTAGAGGTAGGGCACCGGGCCAACCGCCAGCACATAGTGGCTGCGCGGAATACGCTGGATAAAGGTGTACTGATCGTCCAGCGCGACGATGTCACCGCCGCGAAGTCGCTGCATGGTCGGGGCATCCAGATTGTACTTTTTCAGGGGTTCGATGCGCAGTTTGAATGACAGGTTCAGATCCAGCTCTTTGATGGTCCGCGCCCAGTCGTGAGGGGGGATCTCACGCAGTTCGCTGCGCATCAGATAGAGCGAGCTTTTCATCAAGTCATCCAGCGACTGTCTGCCCGCGCGCTCGGCGGTGAACTTATAGACCAGCCCGACCAGCATGGTCATCACCAGGAAGCAGACAAACAGCAGGAGGTAAAACTGCACGAACAGTTTTTTCATCGAATATCACCCAAATACCACGCGTTAATGATGCCGCCCGACCAGACGATTCACCTTCTCTGGCGGGACATCGCACACTTTACGCAATGGGCTGCTTCATGGCATAGCGAATATTTAGCGTGTCGCCCTGTTTTATGACGTTCGCTTTAACATGCCAGGCATTTTCGATCAGATCTGAGGTCAGCACGGCTTCAGGTGGCCCGCTGGCTATCACCGATCCGGCTTTCAGCAGGACCAGCCGCTGGCAGTAGTTGGCGGCGAGATTGAGATCGTGCAGCGCCACTACCACCGTAACGGGCAACTGCGTAATTAAGGTCATCAGTTCCAGCTGATACTCAATATCCAGGTGGTTGGTGGGCTCATCGAGGATCAGCAGTCCCGGCTGTTGGGCCAGGGCGCGGGCGATTTGCGTGCGCTGCCGCTCCCCGCCGGACAGCTGCCGCCACAGCCGGTGGCGCAGGCCGGAGAGTTTCATTAACCGGATCGCGTTCTCAACCGCGCTGTCGTCGGTATCGCTCCAGCCAAAAGGCCCCCTGCGGTGCGGGGTGCGCCCCAGACGGACAATTTGTTCAACGCACAGATCGCCGTCGACCTCGGCATGCTGGGGCACAAACGCCAGCTGTTTGGCCCGCTCCCGCAGGGAGATCTCGTTGAGCGGCGTTCCATCCAGCCGGATATGATGCGCATGACGCGGAAATAGCCCGGCCAGACAGCGCAGCAGCGTGGATTTACCGGAACCATTAGGCCCCAACAGGCCGACGACGTCACCCGTCGCCAGCTCCAGATCGATATCGTGCAGCACTTTTCGGGACTGCAGGGAGACCTGCAGTCCGCTTAATGAAATGGTCATACTCTTTTCTCCCGGCTGCGATACAGCAGGACTACAAAAGCAGGTGCGCCTACCAGCGCGGTGACCACGCCGATGGGGAGCACCTGATGCGTAATCAGCGTACGGGAAACCACATCGGCGAGGATCATGAAGTGACTGCCGATCAGGAAGGTCAGAGGAATTGAACGGCGGTGCCCGGGGCCGCACAGCATCCGGGTTATATGGGGGATCACCAGCCCGACAAACCCCACCGCACCAATGATACTGACCATCACCGCGGTCACCAGCGCACAGGTGAGCAGCAATATCATGCGCACGAGGGTGACCGGCACGCCCAGGGTGGTCGAGACGTCATCGCCAAAGGTGAAGGTATCAAGCGTTCGTGAAAAGGCGAAGATCACCATAAACCCGGCCAGCACCACCCCCAGAGCCAGGAGGGCATCCGGCCAGCGAACGCCGCTCAGACTCCCCAGCAGCCAGAACATCACGCTGCGCGACTGCTCCGCATTGGCGGATGTGCTGACAATATAGGCGGTCATGGCGTTGAACAGCTGGGTACCGGCGATACCCGCCAACAAGATGCGTGGCGGGCTGTCGGTCATGCCATGGGTGATCAGCAGGATAAGCCCAAATGCGCAGCAGGCGCCCATAAAGGCACCGCCGCTGATGCCCAGCGTGCTGCCACCCATCCCCAGCAACATGACGCAGACCGCGCCCAGCGACGCGCCGGAAGAGATCCCCAGCAGATAGGGCTCGGCCAGCGGATTGCGCAGAATCGCCTGCATCACCAGGCCGCACAGCGCCAGTCCCCCTCCGCTGCAGGCCGCCATCAGGGCCCGGCTCATGCGGTACTGCCAGACAATGCCCTCCTCAACCTGCGGCAGCGGCCAGGCACCCAGCCCGAGGCCGTTGAGAATGGCTTTACCCGCATTCGCATACGAAACTGGCATATCCCCGACGGTGGCGGCAAATACCAGCATTACCGGCAGCGTCAGTAACCCGACTGCCGTCAGGCTGTGTTGCCGCCAGCGCGGCACCGTAGAGGGGACGCGGAAAGTCAGTATGCTCATGGTTCAGCCTGAAAGGTCGCTAGTTTTTCACTTATCGCCTCGACGGCATCGACATTACGCAATGAGGGATTCAGTGACATCGCGGGGACGACAATGATGTGTCCTTTTTTTACGGCGGGCAGGTTTCTGGTTACCGGGTCATGATACAAAAAGGCTTTTTTAACAGCGACATCATCAGCGGGGTAAAGGCGCCGGGACATCTCAGCAATCACGATAACGTCAGGTTGCGCCTGAGCAATGTGTTCCCAGGTGACGGCAGGCCATTCATCATGGGAATCAATAACGTTTTTCAGCCCCAGCGTGTGGCCGATCCAGCCCGGCGCGCCATAGTCGCCCGCCACCCAGGGGTCGCCTTTCAGCCGGCTGCTGGAGAACCAGAACACGACTTTCAGCGGCCTGGTGTGCTGCGCAGCGGCGCGCGCCTGTGCCTTCTGAATACGAAGGGTCAGCGCCTCGTTGAGTTTTTTGCCCTGCGACTGAACGTCGAAAATGGCCGCCAGCTCGCTGATTTCACGCTCGATCTCCGCGATGGAGAAAGGCGTGCTGCGCGCCCCGTCGCCATTCGAACTGTCGGTCACGCTTTTGCCGATGCAGTCGGCGGGAGAAACCCAGGTCGGGATGCCAAGCGAAGCAAACTGTTCGCGGGTACCCGTTTCCCCCTGCGGCCCGATATGCCAGTGATATTGCGCCAGCACCAGATCGGGATGTTGAGCGGTGACAGCCTCAAAGGAAGGGGCGTTATCCGCCAGTTTTTTTATTCCCTTACCGCGCTCCGCCAGCGTATCGGGTAGGGGGCCAAACCAGACTGACGTCGCGCTGATTTTCTTTTCGAGCCCCAGCGCTAGCAGGAGTTCTGTCTCGTGTTGCCCGACCGTCACCACCCGCTGCGGGGCGCGCGTAAAGGTCTCTTTAACCCCACAGTTTTCTACCGTCAGCGGATAAACCTGCGCCGCAGAAACCGAATTCGCGAGGGCCGCGAGAACGGACGCCAGTACCATCTTTTTGATTAACACAATCCCACCCCATAATTGTTATGTTATAACATAATACATAATATGCGGATGGGAGCAAAAGATTAATCGCAGAAGAAGGGGGCTGTCAGCGGAAGCAGCCTGCAATGCCCGGCAGGCTGAGGGGGCTAAATATCCCAGGCGTGCGGCGCGAAGAGATAGCCTTTGTTACGTACGGTTTTAATGCGGAAAGGTTCTGTGGCGTTATCCAGCAGTTTCTTGCGCAGGCGAGAGATGGCCACGTCCACGCTGCGGTCCAGGCCATCGTAGCTGACGCCGCGCAGGTTTTTCAGCAGCGCGTCCCGGTCCATAATCTGCCCAGCATGGGTCGCCAGCTCCCACAGCAGATCGAAATCCGCCGTCGACAGCGCCACCTGTTCGCCGGACAGCAGCACCTGACGATTCACCGGATCAATGGACAGGGTGCCAAACCGCAGCGCTTTGTGCGGCGTTAGCAGCGGGGCGGAGGTATCACTGGTGGCCGCAACGCGCTGGCGCAGATGCAGGCGCAAACGTGCGAGCAGCACCGCCGGCGGGGTGGTTTTGAGAATATAGTCGTTAGCACCCATCTCCAGGGACAAAATATGGTTCATGTCGCTGTCGAGGGAGGTCAGCAGCACAATCGGGCCCTGCCAGCGGGCACGCAGATCCCGGCACAGGGTCATGCCATCTTTACCGGGTAACATAATGTCCAGCAGCACCAGATCGGGATTTTCCCGCGCCACTACCTCTTCAGCACGGTCTCCACGGGCTTCGACGATGACCTCCATATCATGTTTACCCAGATAAGCGGCAATCAGCTGGCCCACTTCGGGTTCATCCTCAACGTATACGATCTTGTTCATAGCAAGTCTGTGTCTGCGGAAAACGCCAACATACACCGCAGAACCTTAACCTTCCATTAATCGTTCGCAAATTATTGCCGTTCCGTTATGCTGCCCGGCACTGTTAGTGAGTTGTTAAGGGAAAAAGGATGGGGTTGTTTATAAAAGCGGCGATAGGCGCGCTGGTGGTGCTACTGATAGGAATACTGGCCAAAACCAAAAACTATTACATAGCCGGGTTGCTCCCGCTGTTTCCGACCTTTGCCCTGATTGCCCACTATATTGTCGCCTCTGAGCGCGGCATCGAGGCGCTGCGCGCCACCATCATCTTTGGGATGTGGGCGATTATTCCGTACTTTCTTTATCTGCTCTCGCTCTGGTACTTCGTCGGCGTGATGCGTCTGCCCCTGGCGCTGGGCGGGGCGGTGGTCTGCTGGTGCCTCAGCGCCTGGGTATTAATCTTCTGCTGGGGCCGTTTTCACTAACGTAACGGCCGCCCGCCGTCGACGCCAAACGACCGGCCGGTAACGTAGCAGCTGGTCAGGATGTAGTCGATTAAGTCGATCACCTCTTTTTCTCCGGGGGCGATCTTCATCAGCGATTTATTCAGCGCCTTCTGACGATAGTCGGCATCGTCGTGCTCGTTAAACAGGATCAGCGACGGGGCGATGGCGTTGACCTTCACTTCCGGCGCCAGCTTGCGGGCAAACGAGCGGGTCATGTTATCCAGCGCGGCTTTACTGGCGGCATAGGCAATGTGCTTATCGCTGCCGCGCTCTACCACATAGTCGGTGAAGTGAATGATGTCGCTGGCCGCATGGCCGTGCCCGCGCAGCAGATCCTGCAGAGCATGGTTCAGCAGGTAGGGCGCGTGAACGTGGATCTGCAGCATGCAGGAGAGCGTTTCGCTGAGCGAGTTGTCAGGCGTTTCTGGCATCCATGCGCTGGCATTATGAATGATGGCGCGTAATGCAGGGGTCTCGGCTTTTACGCGCTCTGCAAAGGCCAGGATCCCCTCGTCGGTGGAAAAATCGGCTTCAATGCAGGTCGCACCCGCCTCGCACAGGGTGGCGATAGCAGGATATTTTGTCCGGTAGCTGACAATCACCGGCTGGTGAAGATTCAGAAAATGGTGGGCAAGCGCGAGACCGATGCGACGGCCTCCGCCAGTAATCAGGATCGGGAGCGGCTTTGCGTGTCCCATCGTATTCTCCTTAACCGTTCGACGATGGGATAACTCGCTTATCCCATCAGCATCCACGTTGCCGGTAATGCGGCAACCAGTAACATTCCAATCAACACCATTTCACGGCGTTTCAGCGCGTGTTGCAGCTGGTGCGTGCGACGGGCATAAATAAACACCAGCAGCCCCGGCGCATAAAGTACCACGGAGAGCAGCAGATGCATCGGGCCGGAGGCATAAAGCAGCCATAAGCCATAAATACAGGCTCCCATTCCCACGACGTTGTGCATCGGGCGGGTGGCTATTTTTAACAAATATGCGCCCACCAGGAAATAGGGTACCAGAATCATCTCAGAGGCGATGGTTAACAGCGTGTTATAGTCCGAACCTGTGAGCCAGATCAGCACCAAACAAACCTGCACGCTGATATTGGTCAACCACAGCGAGGCGGAAGGCGCATTGTTCTTGTTCTGACGGGCAAACAGACGAGGAAACGCCTTATGCGTCGCGGCCAGGAACGGCACCTCTGCCGCCATAATGGTCCAGCTCAGATAGGCCCCACATACCGACACGATCAGACCGGCGGCAATCACCACTTCGCCCCAGGAACCCATCATTTTGACCATCAGGCCCGCCATCGACGGGTTACGCATCTCCGCCAGCTCAGGACGCGCCACCACGCCTAAGGAGAGCAGGGTGACCAGCAGATAGACCCCCAGCGCCGCCAGTACCGCCAGCAGCGTGGCGCGACCGACGTCCTGTTTATTGCGCGCCCGGGCCGAGACCACTACCGCGCCTTCCACCCCGATAAAGACCCACAGGGTGATGAGCATGGTGTTTTTGACCTGCTCCCAGACCGGGACGCCCAGCGCCACGCCGGTAAAGTCCAGGCTAAACACATCGAGACGAAACGCGATAAACGCCAGCACGATAAACAGCCCCAGCGGCACCAGCTTCGCCAGGGTGGCGACCAGGTTGATGCTCGCCGCGGTCTGCACGCCGCGCAGTACCAGGAAATGGACGAACCACAGCAGCACCGAAGATCCGACGATGGACTGCCAGGTATTGCCATCGCCAAACAGGCGCAGTTCAGGCGTATCGGTAAAGAAACTCAGCGCAGAAAAAACGATCACCAGATAGGAGACGTTGGCGATCACCGCGCACAGCCAGTAACCCCATGCGGAACAGAAACCCACCAGCTCACCAAAGCCTTCGCGGGCGTAGGTGAAGATGCCGCCGTCGAGATCGGGACGGATGCGCGTCAGCAGCAGCATGGCAAAGGCCAGCAGCAGGATCCCGGCGCCGGTGATGCCCCAGCCGATAAGCAATGCTGACGGGCTGGCAACGGCAGCCATATTCTGCGGCAGACTGAATACACCTGCACCGAGCATGGAGCTTAAAACAAGCGCAGTTAAAGCGCTCAGGCCAAGTTTCTTTTCCATTGGCTTCCTTTTTAAAAAGGGTCAGATCCAGAATAATTATTTCGTCGAAACGCATAATAATGGTGGATCACACTAAGGCGCGGGATTTTACGGAGTGTGACGAAGGCATGCAATCAGGAAGGGCGGAATTCTGCGTAAAAAGCCAAAAAAAAGGCGGCATTACGCCGCCTCTGTGTATCTGTTTACTTATTTGTACAGGTCGGCGCTGATGGTCATGTTATTACCGCGTTCCTGCCACTGGCGGGTGATGTGGTAATACTTGGCCCCTTTCTTCGCCGCACGCTTCGCCACCTGGTAGGAGATTTCGGTCATGTTGCCGTAGTTACCGGTGAACTTGATGCTGTCGAACGGAATCATCTGCGCGGCAGTGGCGTTGTTCAGCTCTTCAATTTTGGTGCCGTCGTTGAGGGTAACGCTGTAACGGCCGCCCTGAGTGGTTTGGGTCTCAAAGAAACGGCCCACACCGGCAGCGGAGGCGCCTGGCGCTGCGCTGGTCGCTACGCCCGGGATCTCGACTTTCTTCGCTTCTTCGCCGCCTTTGGCAATGGCCGCGCGGCCAGCATCAGAGTTAGCCGGGATGGCATCAGGGCTCTGGATCACACGTTTTTTGGCGTCTTTCTTGTAGACGTAGGCGGTGATCCGCTGGTTGCCGCCCTGGTTGGCATCAATCTGACGAACGATGAAGAAGGCGTCAGCCCCTTTCGCTTTCGCGGCTTTGGTGATGGCGTCGTTCACTTCCGGCTGGCTGCGGTAGAAGCCCTGAATGGTGACGGTATCAAACGGCTCAAGCATAACGGCCTGCTCTTTCGGCAGCTCCATCACGCCGTTAATGACGCGGTTTTTCGGCACTTCCGCTTTCGGGGCATTCTCCTTATACAGCGCAACGGTCACGCGCTGGTTGCCGCTGCTGCCGTATTCGGAGTTATCCACGACGTAGAATGCGGCAGCGCCCTCTTTATCGGCGCGTTTGGAGGCGGCATTAACTGCATCGCCAATGGCGTTAAAACGACCTACGATCGTAACGTGATCGTAAGGTTTCGTTGCAGCCGCTTGCTCCGGCGTTAACTCTGTTGCGGCATTGGCAGACAGGGCGGTCGCAGCAAGGAGTGCGGACGCCAGGAGAGTGTTCTTAAGCTTCATAAAAATAATCCTTCGCCTTACGCAAACCAGGTACTGGTGTAGTTGTTAATTTGAAAACGTTGTTGATTATTGCATTTAACACCTGTCGCTGTCTGCGCGATTTTTCGCGACCGGTGCGGAGTAAGTCATCAAAATATATAACCTTTAGTGATATGTTGAAAAAACACACGTTTGACCAGTAAAACTAATAAAGCATATGACTTTCACAAGTTGATTTAATGTTAATAAGTTGTTTCTTGCTGGGGCTATATCGTGTTTTTGCCGCTTCGCCTGAGCTAAACATCGGGCCTGGCGGGGAAATAAAGGTAGATATGCCTGTCTGAGACGCCGATCGCTTATTTTTGACAGTTAAAGTCATAAATAGTGTTTTCTTGCTGTGGATCACAGGCGGTATTTTCAGTAGGTTATAGAAAGTTTGTTACTGTTTTATTTTCTGCGGGTAAACGTGCGTGGCAGGTTAAGACTGTCACTGCCGGCGTATACCCGTGATGAACGTTCGACAAACCATCATCAAAAACCGATGGAAGGGATTACTATGCGTATTGGGGTACCAAGAGAACGGTTTGCCAATGAAACCCGCGTAGCGGCGACACCAAAAACGGTGGAACAGCTGCTTAAACTGGGTTTTACCGTCGCGGTTGAAAGCGGCGCAGGCAAGCTGGCAAGTTTCGATGACGAGGCGTTTATTCAGGCTGGCGCAGAAATTGTAGACGGCGCTAACGTCTGGCATTCAGACATCATTCTGAAGGTAAATGCGCCGGAAGAGAATGAAATCGCACTGCTCAATCCGGGCACCACACTGGTGAGCTTCGTCTGGCCGGCACAAAACCCGGAGCTGATGGAGAAACTGGCGGCACGCGGCGTGACCGCGATGGCGATGGACTCCGTGCCGCGCATCTCGCGTGCGCAGTCGCTGGATGCCCTGAGCTCGATGGCGAACATCGCGGGCTACCGTGCCATCGTCGAAGCCGCGCATGAGTTTGGTCGCTTCTTTACCGGGCAGATCACCGCGGCGGGTAAAGTCCCACCGGCGAAGGTGATGGTTATCGGCGCAGGCGTTGCCGGGCTGGCCGCCATTGGCGCAGCTAACAGCCTGGGCGCTATCGTCCGGGCCTTTGACACCCGTCCGGAAGTGAAAGAGCAGGTGCAGAGTATGGGCGCCGAGTTCCTTGAGCTGGACTTTAAAGAAGAGGCAGGCAGCGGCGACGGCTACGCAAAAGTGATGTCCGAAGCCTTTATTAAAGCCGAGATGGCGCTGTTCGCCGCTCAGGCGAAAGAGGTGGACATTATTGTCACCACCGCGCTGATCCCGGGTAAACCGGCACCGAAGCTGATCACCCGCGAGATGGTCGACTCCATGAAGGCCGGCAGCGTGATCGTCGATCTGGCCTCGCAAAACGGCGGCAACTGCGAATACACCGTCCCGGGCGTGGTCACCACCACCGCCAACGGCGTGAAGGTGATCGGCTATACCGACCTGCCGGGTCGTCTGCCGACCCAGTCCTCCCAGCTGTACGGTACCAACCTGGTCAACCTGCTGAAGCTGCTGTGCAAAGAGAAAGACGGCACCATCACCGTTGATTTTGACGACGTGGTCGTGCGCGGCGTAACCGTGGTGCGCGAGGGTGAAATTACCTGGCCGGCACCGCCGATTCAGGTTTCCGCGCAACCGCAGGCGGCAGCCAAAGCCGCTCCGGCACCGAAAGAGCCGGAAAAACCGGCTTCGCCGTGGCGTAAGTTTGCCTTTATGGCGCTGGCGATCGTGCTGTTTGGCTGGCTGGCGGACGTCGCACCGAAAGAATTCCTGGGGCACTTCACCGTCTTTGCGCTCTCCTGCGTAGTGGGTTACTACGTCGTCTGGAACGTCTCCCATGCGCTGCATACGCCGCTGATGTCGGTCACCAACGCCATCTCCGGGATCATCGTGGTCGGGGCATTACTGCAGATTGGTCACGGCGGCTGGGTCAGTTTCCTCAGCTTTATCGCGGTACTGATCGCCAGTATCAATATTTTCGGTGGCTTCACCGTGACTCAGCGCATGCTGAAAATGTTTCGTAAGGGATAAGGGGTAACTTATGTCTGGAGGATTAGTTACCGCTGCATACATTGTTGCTGCGGTCCTGTTTATTTTCAGCCTCGCGGGGCTTTCAAAACATGAAACGTCGCAGCAGGGTAACAACTTTGGTATCGCCGGGATGGCGATTGCGCTGATTGCCACGATTTTCGGGCCGGACACCGGCAACGTTGCGTGGATCCTGGTGGCGATGATCATCGGCGGCGCCATTGGTATCCGTCTCGCCAAACGCGTTGAAATGACCGAAATGCCGGAACTGGTAGCGATCCTGCACAGTTTCGTGGGTCTGGCGGCGGTGCTGGTAGGCTTTAACAGCTACCTGTATCACGAGCCGGGGATGGAGCCGATTCTGGTGAACATCCACCTGACCGAAGTGTTCCTCGGGATCTTCATCGGTGCGGTGACCTTCACCGGTTCTATCGTGGCGTTCGGCAAACTGCGCGGCAAGATCTCCTCTAAACCGCTGATGCTGCCAAACCGCCACAAGTTGAACCTGGCTGCGCTGGTTGTCTCCTTCGTGCTGCTGGTGGTGTTCGTACGCACGGACAGCGTGGGCATGCAGGTGCTGGCGCTGCTGGTGATGACCATCATCGCGCTGGCCTTCGGCTGGCACCTGGTGGCCTCCATCGGTGGGGCAGATATGCCGGTGGTGGTCTCAATGCTGAACTCCTACTCCGGTTGGGCGGCAGCGGCGGCAGGCTTTATGCTGAGTAACGACCTGCTGATCGTGACCGGTGCGCTGGTCGGCTCGAGCGGTGCGATCCTCTCCTACATCATGTGTAAGGCGATGAACCGTTCGTTCATCAGCGTGATTGCCGGGGGCTTTGGTACCGACGGACAAACCTCCGACGGTGACGAAGAGGTGGGTGAGCATCGTGAGATCAATGCCGAAGATACCGCTGACCTGCTGAAAAATTCGCACTCGGTGATCATCACCCCGGGCTACGGCATGGCGGTAGCGCAGGCACAGTATCCGGTTGCGGAAATCACCGAGCGCCTGCGTGCCCGCGGCATCAAGGTGCGCTTTGGTATTCACCCGGTTGCCGGGCGTCTGCCGGGCCACATGAACGTGCTGCTGGCGGAAGCGAAAGTGCCTTACGACATCGTGCTGGAGATGGATGAAATCAACGACGACTTCTCCGATACCGACACCGTGCTGGTCATTGGCGCTAACGATACCGTGAACCCGGCGGCGCAGGACGATCCGAAGAGCCCGATCGCCGGTATGCCGGTTCTGGAAGTGTGGAAGGCGCAGAACGTTATCGTCTTCAAACGCTCCATGAACACCGGTTATGCCGGCGTGCAGAACCCGCTGTTCTTCAAAGAGAACACCCACATGCTGTTTGGCGACGCCAAAGCCAGCGTGGATGCGATCCTGAAAGCGCTGTAATACGGCGTTACGCACGCTAATAAAACCGCCCCACCGGGCGGTTTTCTCATTTCTGCAGGCTGCTCGCGCTCACTGTCTATACTTTCCTTTTTTGCGTAAAGGGAGAAGGGACATGCAGTTTTTGTCACGTTTCGATTTTTTGACCTTAATGATGACCCCCAGATTCTGGATTGGCTTTGCCACCGTGACGGTGGTAACCCTGCTGATCTACTGGCTACTGAAGCGCCTCATCACCTTTGTCCATAAGGGCATCACCAACTGGGGTGATAAACATCCCGCTACCCACAAGATGCATTTTATCCTCACGGAAATACTTAACAGAACCAGCCGGGTTCTGCTGTTTGTGGTGGCCTTTCTGTTTAGCCTGCGGTTTGTCGAACTGCCGGATCGCCTCTATGGCGCCCTGAGCCATGCCTGGTTCCTGGTGCTGGCGATTCAGGTGGCGCTGTGGATGGATCAGGGGGTGGTCTCCTGGCTCCGGCACGTGATGCTGGCACCGGGGAGCCATAAAAACCCTGTCACCCTGGTGATCACCGGCATGATCCTGCGGGCAATTGTCTGGTCAGTGATGCTGCTGTCGATTCTTGCCAACGCGGGCGTCAACATTACTGCGCTGGTGGCAAGCCTTGGGGTGGGGGGGATTGCCATTGCGCTGGCGGTACAGACCATTCTCAGCGACGTCTTCGCCTCGCTCTCGATAGGTTTTGATAAGCCCTTCGAGATCGGGGATTTTGTGGTGTTTAACGACGTTGCCGGGACGGTAGAGCACATTGGCCTCAAAACGACGCGTATTCGCAGCCTGAGTGGGGAACAGATTGTCTGTGGGAATGCGATCCTGCTTCAGCAAACCCTGCATAACTACAAGCGTATGCAGACCCGTCGTATCGTCTTTACCTTTGGCGTGGCCAGCGATACGCCCCCGGAAAAGCTGCGGGTTATTGGCGATAACGTGAAGAACATCATTACGGATATCGGCGAAACGCGTTTTGACCGTGCCCATCTGCTCGGGTTTGATAAGGACAGGCTTACCTTTGAAGTGGTACATATCGTCAACACGGCGGACTACAACAAGTACATGGATATCCAGCAGGAGATCAACATCCGTATTCTGGAGAGCCTGAATGATGAGGGGGTGAAACTGGCCTTGCCAAGCATGGTGCTGCATGCGCCCTGGATGAAAGAGGGCGAAGGCATGCAACAGTCGCCTCAGCCCGCCATCGAGAGCTAAAAAAAAGCCCGCCGTTACGGCGGGCTTTCTCATGGCTAATCGTCTTCGTCGTCGTCCAGCTCGACCGGGGTCTGATACTGGTCCGGCTTAATGACCAGCAGGTCGCAGCGTAGGTGATCGATAACCTGCTCCGCGGTATTGCCGAGGAAGGCGGCAGAGATACCGGTGCGGCCAATCGTGCCCAGCACCACAATACCGGCTTGCAGATGCTCTGAGAGGTCCGGGATCACCTCTTCTGGCAGGCCTTTCTCGACGTGGGTCAACTTCTCATCAATACCGAATTTTTGCCGCAGCGCTTTCATCGCCAGCAGATGCTGGCCGCGAATGGCGTCGTTATACACGCTGGGATCAAATTCCGGGAGTTCGATGGCAATGTTAATCGGTGTAATCGGGTAGGCGCCCACCAGGTGGACTTCGGTATGGTTGACCTGCTCGGCCAGGTGTAGCGTCTCTTTCACCAGCTTTTCGTTCAGAGCATTGTGGTAGTTCTCTTCGCTGGCGAGATTTACCGCCACCACCGCTTTGCCGCCTTCCGGCCACGGCTGGTCTTTCACCATCCACACCGGGCACGGGCATTTACGCAGCAGGTGCCAGTCGGTCGGGGTAAAGATCACCGCTTCCAGCTTGTCGTGCTGGTGGGCCATCTTCAGCAGCAGGTCGTGCTCGCCGCTCACCACTTCCTGGATGATGGCTTCAAACGGACGGTTGTGCCACACCACTTTGATCTCAATGGGCACACCGGCATCAAGATAGAATTTTGCCTGCTCGCGGATCCACGCGGTACGCTGGCTGATCACTCCCTGACGCATAGCGGTGCGTTCGTCAGGCGACAGAAGGGTGGTCATTTCGTAAGAAAAGTCATATATCGGCAGAAACGCTTTTATCCTGCCACCAATCCGTTGATGTAAATAGACAGCTCGTCGTAACGCCGGTTGATCGTCCTGATTAGGATCGATGGCCACCAGCATGTTTTGATACTTTGCCATACAGGTCTCCTTACTACTGTCACCACAGTCTGTAATTAAAAGAGTAACCTATATATCTGAAATGAAACAGAGGGGAAGATTTGCCAGATCAATAAATCAGTAAAATTATCGATCTGGCAGGGGAATCGGAGAGGTTTATGCCACGTTACGGGAATGGCCCGCCAGCACCGCCAGCGCTTCACCGTTTTCGATGGTGATATATTTCCCTTTTACCGCCAGCATGCCGCTTTTCTGGAAACGACCCAGCAGACGGCTGATGGTTTCAACGGTCAGGCCCAGGTAGTTACCGATATCGCCACGGGTCATGGTCAGACGGAACTCACGCGGAGAAAAACCACGTTCGGCGAAACGACGGGACAGGTTATAGATAAACGCGGCCAGACGCTCTTCGGCATTCTTTTTGGACAGCAGCAGGATCATGTCCTGATCGCCTTTGATCTCACCGCTCATCAGACGCATCATCTGCTGGCGCAGGTTAGGCATTTTGCCTGACAGATCGTCCAGAGTTTCAAACGGGATTTCGCAAACCATTGAGGTTTCCAGCGCCTGAGCGAAGCTCGGGTGGTTACCGGTGCCGATCGCATCAAAGCCCACCAGATCGCCCGCCAGGTGGAAGCCGGTGATCTGCTCGTCGCCCTGTTCGGTAATGGTATAGCTCTTGATGGTGCCAGAACGGATAGCGTACAGCGATTTCAGTTCGTCTCCCGCTTTAAACAGCGTTTGCCCTTTCTGAATCGGCTTTTTACGCTCGATAATATTATCAAGCTGATCCAGCTCGTGCTCATTCAGGGTGAACGGGATACAGAGCTGGCTGATGCTGCAGTCCTGACAATGGATAGCACAACCGCCAGACTGAATGCGTCGAATAATTCGCTTTTCCGGGATCATAGGTTTGCTCAAGCCTTAATTGATATTGGTCAATTTTAACATCTTTTTGGACCCTACGTAAGCCTGGTAAACCATCAATCAGGACAAGAAGCGTGAATGCGCCAGCATCTTCTTGAAATTCCACAAATTAGCTGCGGACTTTATCGCTAACTTAAGGAAAATTAAGCACTAAAAGCCTGGAACTACAGCAATAAATAGCCCTCGTGACGCAGCAGCCACTCTTTGCGCTGCACCCCGCCCGCGTAGCCTGTCAGGGTGCCGTTGCGACCAATAACGCGGTGACAGGGCACCACAATACTGACCGGATTTGACCCGTTCGCCGCACCCACGGCGCGCGCTGCGCCGGGGCGACCAAGCTGTTCCGCCAGCTGACCGTAATGCATCACCTGGCCGCAGGGAATGGATCGCAACGCCTGCCACACTTCACGCTGAAAGGGGGTGCCAGCCGTGGCGGTCGGCAGAGTGTCGATAATGCTGAGATCGCCCTCGAACCAGGCGGTCAGCTTATCGCTAAGTCCGCCCGGATTGCTGGCGCTGATGCGCTCGTAGCCCTGCGCCCGGTAGTGGATATTCAGCAGTTCCACCATCCGGTTGCTGTGCTCCTCCCACTCCACGGCGCGCAGGTTAAATTGCTCGTCCGCAATCACCCACAGCGGCCCCAGCGGGGTAGCAATTTTATCTTCGAGTAATCTCAGCATTGTGCTCTTCCTTAATTCAGTCGCGGGTACACTCCCGGCCCAATGGGCAGGCCGACAAGATACCACGCCACCAACATGAGCAACCATACTCCTAAAAAGATAAGCGGATACGGCAGCACCAGCGAATAGTAGGTACCCAGTTTGGCCTCGGGCTTATAGCGCTGCAGGAAGCCTAAAAACAGCGGTACGAACGGCGACACCGGGGCCAGCGGGATCACCGATGAATCCGCCACGCGGAACAGGATCTGCGCAAACGCCGGATGGAAGCCGAGCAGCATAAACATCGGCACGAAGATAGGGGCCAGAATCGACCAGATGGCCGATCCGCTGGCGATAAACATGCACAGCAGGGAGGAGAGCAGCGCCAGGCCGACGAAGGCGGGCACGCCGCTCAGTCCGGCGGTTTCCAGCAGGTCGGTCAGGCCCACCGCCATAAACTTGCCCATGTTGCTCCAGTTGAACATGGCGACAAACTGCGCCAGCGGGAACACCATCACGATAAACCCGGCCATCTCTTTCATCGGCTCGATCATCAGCTGGGGCAGATCGCCCTGACGACGCACTTTCCCGGTGGCGATGCCGTACGCCAGCGACACCACAAAAAAGAACAGGATGATCAGCGGCACGATGCCTTTAATAAACGGCGAGGGCAGTACGGTGTGCTGGACCGGATCGCGCAGAATGCCGTTCTCCGGCACCACCATCAGGGCGATGGCGGCGATAAACAGCAACGATACACCCCCGGCAACGCGCAGCCCGCGGCGCTGCTCCGGCGACAACGCATCCAGCTTCTCGTCGCTGCTGCCCTGCCACTTGCCCAGACGCGGCTCAACGATCCTGTCGGTGATCAGCCCGCCGACAACAGTCAGCACAATCACCGAACTGGCCATAAAGTACCAGTTGTCGATCACGCTGACGTGCATCGCGGCATCAATGGTTTTGGCCGCTTCGGTGCTGATGCCGGAGAGCAGCACGTCGGTGGTGACGATCAGCAGGTTGGCGGTAAAACCGCACCCGACACCGGCAATGGCTGCCAGCAGGCCCGCCACCGGATGGCGTCCGACGGCGAGGAAGATCAGCGCGCCCATCGGCGGCATGATCACCAGCGCCGCATCGGACGAGATATGGCTGAAGAAGGCGATAAACAGCACCATATAGCTGGCGTAACGCGCGCTGACGTGAGAGGCCATTTTCACCATCAGGGCAGGCAGCAGGCCGGAACGTTCGGCCAGGCCGGCACCCAGCACCAGGGCCAGGATCGCCCCCAGCGGGGCAAAGCCGCTGAAGTTTTTAATCACATTAGGTAAAAACCAGTGCAGCCCTTCAACGCTCAGCAGATTTTTGACAACGACCATGCTGCCATCGGCCGGATTGCGGGCGCTGACGTTAAAGGCCGACAGCACGGCGGTGGCTGCCGCCAGGATCACAATCAAATAAACGAAAAGCAGGAAAGGGTGCGGCACTTTATTGCCGATCCTTTCAACCCAACCATAGAGCTTGCCGGATGGGGAATGCGAAGGTATGGATGACATACTCATGGGCGTTCCTCGGGAGTGTTATGTTGTTGTGTTTTATTATTTTAAAGGTGACGGTGTCACGTTTTCTGGGATCGGGCAGACGTACGGTTTTTCGGTTACTTGTTGCGTAAACTCCTCGCGGCAGGCGGCCAGCAGCGCCGGATCCTGCAGCAGCGCCAGCGCGGTGGCACCCATCACTTTACCAGCCAGCAGCATCCCCTTATGGGCGATGGAGGTGCGGCCCTGGGCCACCAGCTGCCAGGTGTGCAGCGGTGTGCCGACGGTAAAGCAGGGGCTGAAGCACTGGGCGACCGGCATTTTCCAGCTGACATCCCCCACGTCGGTGGAGCCCGCCAGGACGTTATCAGTAATGGCATACGGGGCCACCTCGTCCACCAGCAGGGTGTGCTGATGGCGACGGGCAAACTGCTTGCCGTCTTCCCCGCCGGTGGCGGCGATATTTTTCAGGCTGTTTTGCAGATCGTTATCGGTCAGGGTGGCGCGGATCTCCGCCGCAAACGCGCGCTCATCATCGCTCCACGCCGGGGTGCCGTAATGCTGCAGGGCGCTGTACATCGCGACCTCCAGCGTGCGGTTCGGCAGGTAGCTGGAGCAGGCTTTATCGAAACGGCGTTCGACGGTGGTTTCGGTCATCAGCGCGGCACCCTGGGCAATCTTTTCGATCCGCTCATAGATCTGCTGCGCGTCGGCCATTTCCGGGGCGCGGATCAGGTACAGTACCTCCGCCTGGGCCTGCACCACGTTCGGGGAGATCCCGCCGGTATCGGTAATGGCGTAGTGGACGCGCGCTTTTTCAATGATGTGTTCATTGAGGAAGTTGGTCCCGGTGGTCATCAGGGTGACGGCGTCCAGCGCGCTGCGCCCCAGATGCGGAGAGTTGGCGGCATGGGCTGCGGTACCGTGAAAACGCCATGCTGCCTGGATGTTGGCTAAGGTGCTGACGTTAAACATTCCGGCGAAGGCCTCGGGGTGCCAGGTGACGGCGGCGTCGACGTCGTCGAACAGCCCTTCGCGCACCATAAAGGTTTTACCCGAACCGCCCTCTTCGCCAGGGCAGCCGTAAAAGCGCAGGGTGCCGCTGCCGCCGTGCTGCTCCAGCCAGCTTTTTGCCGCCACCGCAGCCGCCAGCCCGGCGGTGCCGAGCAGATTATGCCCGCAGCCGTGGCCGTTGGCGCCCGGGGTATCGGTTTGCGGTGTGGCGCAGTGCGCCTGCTGGCTTAAGCCTGCCAGGGCATCGTACTCCCCCAGAATGGCAATCACCGGTTTACCCTCGCCGTAGCTGGCAATAAAGGCGTTCGGCACGCCGCCCGCCTCGCGGACCAGGCTAAAGCCGGCCTCTTCCAGGGCGCAGGCCAGCCGTTCGGCGGACCAGAACTCTTCGAAACGGGTCTCCGGGTGATCCCAGATCTCATCGGCAATACCGGTGAAAAGCTGACATCGGGTATCGATGGCATCCTCAATAAAACGGTAGATATTCTCCATTACACACCTCGCGTCCACGGGAAGTTAAGCGCGGTACGCGCCAGGGTTTCGATGGCGATCGGCATCACCGACTCGTCGAAATCGAACTTTTCGTTGTGATGTCCAGCGCTGAGGGTGGTGCCAAAGACCATATAGGAGGCGAGACCGCCGTTCTGCTGAACGCGGGCCATCATCAGGGTGGCATCCTCCGATCCGGCAGGGGCTTTTACCTTATCGATGGCCTGTTCCACACCGGCAACCTGCGATGCCTGCTCGCGCAGGTAGTTCACCCATGCCGGAGAGGGGACGCTGGAGGTCGCTGCGCCCATCAGACGCAGTTCGGTGCTGACGCCGTGCATCGCCGCCGCGCCGTCAATGACCGCTTTTGCGCGCTCGAACATATAGTGATTAATGGCTTCGCTCTCGCCGCGGGTCTCTACCTTCAGCAGCGCGCTGGCGGGGACCACGTTACGACCGCTGCCCGCCTGCATTACGCCGACGTTCACGCGGGACGCGCCTTCGCTGTGCGGGGCGATGCTGTGCAGGCCAAGAGCTGCCTGGGCGGCGACCAGCAGGGCATTGCGACCCTCTTCGGGTTTGCCGCCCGCGTGCGCGGCCACGCCGGTAAAGCGCACATCAAATTTGGTGGTGGCCATAAAGTTATCGCTGCCGCAGATCACGGTGCCCGCCGGCACGCCGGTGCCGATGTGGATCGCGGTGAAGTAGTCCACGCCGTCAAGCGCGCCGGCGGCGACCATGGCCCGCGCGCCGCGGGTGCCCTCTTCGGCAGGCTGGAAGATGAGTTTGATGGTGCCGTTCAGCTGCGAGCGGTACTGCATCAGCAGGTGCGCCAGCCCGAGGCCAATGGTGGTGTGGCCGTCATGGGCGCAGGCATGCATCATGCCGCTGTTGCAGGAGGCAAAGCCTTCCCGGGCGGGGAGATGGTCACCCTGGATGGATTCATCCAGATCCAGCGCGTCCATGTCGACCCGAAACGCCAGCGTCGGCCCCGGGCGGCCGGTATTCAGCGTGGCAACAATGCCGGTAAAACCGCCTTCAAAGGCGCTGAGCCATTTTTCCGGCGCACCTTGCTGACGCGCGCGGGCAAAGGCCTGGGCCAGGGTGGCCTCGTCGGGCAGACCCATCCGGCTGTCGGCATCGACCACGTCGCGGCCCATCGCCAGCGTGTAGCCCAGTTGATCCAGTATCTCTGCGACTTTTGCCGCGGTGCGGAACTCCACCCAGCCTGACTCCGCAAAGTGATGGAAATCGCGTCGCCAGGCGATGAGTTGCGGGAAGAGGGTTTGCAGGTCCTGCGCCAGTGTATGCATATCGTTTCCTGTCATCATTAGAATATGTGAACTCCTTCACACTGTGATAGTTTTTACTTATCACTAACCGTTTTTTCACAGATTTAACCGTTCGTGGCTTACCCTGGCACAATCAATTCCATTACAGTAGATGACAGTTTCTTTACTCTGATAGACAACGGTTATCGGTGCCGACATGACATTCCAGGTAAAATTTCATCAGCTGCGAGCCTTTGTGGAAGTGGCACAGCAGGGGAGCATCCGTGGGGCGGGTCGGGTGTTGAACCTGTCGCAGCCGGCGTTAACCAAATCGATTAAAGAGCTGGAAGAGGGCATCGCGGCGCAGCTATTCATCCGCCGCAGCAAAGGGGTGACCTTAACCGAGTGCGGAGAGAGTTTTTACCAGCACGCCAGGCTGATACTTGAAGAGTTACGCAGCGCGCAGGACGATATTCGCCAGCGGCAGGGCCAGCAGGCCGGGCAGATTAATATCGGCATGGGCGCCAGTATTGCCCGCCTGTTAATGCCTGCGGTCATTACCCGTTTCCATCAGCAGCACCCGCAGGTCAAGGTGCGTATTATGGAGGGGCAATTAGTTTCGATGATTAATGAATTACGCCAGGGGGAGCTTGATTTTACCATCAATACCTATTACCAGGGGCCGTATGATCATGAATTCACGTTCGAAAAATTGTTTGAGAAGCCTTTTGCGATATTTTGTCGGGCAGATCATCCGGCAATAGGTGCGGAATCCATTAATGCGTTGCTGAAATATAGCTGGACGATGCCAACCCCGCGAGGCAGTTATTATAAGCAACTGGAGGAGATGTTTTCCCACCGGGATCAGATCCCCCATATTGGCGTGGTATGTGAGACCTTTTCGTCCTGTATTAGCCTGGTGGCGCAGAGCGATTTTCTCAGCATACTGCCGCAGGAGCTGGGCTGCGACCCGCTGTTGGCCAACAGGCTGGTGATGTTGCCGGTGAAAGAGCCGTTACCGAAAGCGACCTATTACCTTATTCAACGAAGGGACTCCCGACAGACACCGCTGACCACCTCATTAATCACACAATTCAGACGTCATGCCCGGCAGGTTATTTATTAGACAGTATAAGGATAAAAAAATGGAGCCCGTCGACATCCAACAGACTCCACAGTACACACAGCATTGCTCCAGATGCAACTCTGCTTATTATTTCCGTTGTGCAGATAACTTCATATATAACATCTTTTAGTGATAAATAAAGGAATTAACGTAACGGGATCATAAAAATTTAATGTAAGTCATAAAGTTAATCATTAATAAAAATTAATTTCAGTCCACATGCATTATCCATTAAATTTAGTTTATTAATTATTGTTTTTGGAATGATTAACCGACCTGTAACGCCGCATTGAGCCACGTGAAAGGGGCAGGTATAGTACCCTGTCAGCTAAGCAGGAGGATGCCATGAACCCAGACGATAAATCGCTTTTTCTCGATGCGATGGAGGATGTCCAGCCTCTCAGGCGTTGTACCGACGTCCACTGGCAGCCCGCCGCCACCCCACGCACTCGCCAGCCTGTGGACACCAGCCAGTTGGATAACTTTCTCACTACCGGCTTTCTGGATGTTCTGCCTCTGGCAGAGCCGCTGGCGTTTCAGCGGGAAGGGGTGCAACAGGGGGTATTCGATAAGCTGCGCTCGGGCAAATACCCCCGCGAGGCGAGCCTCACCTTATTGCGTCAGCCCGTGGAGCAGTGCCGCCAGCAGCTGTTTACCTTCATTCGCCAGGCGGAGCGTGACGGCTTGCGTAACCTGATTATCATTCACGGTAAAGGGCGCGACGATAAGTCCCACGCCAACATCGTGCGCAGCTATCTGGCGCGCTGGCTGCCGGAGTTCGAGGCGGTACAGGCGTTTACCGTGGCCCAGCCGCATCACGGCGGCAGCGGCGCCTGCTATGTTGCACTGCGCAAGTCCAGTGAGGCGAAGCTCGAAACCCGTGAGCGCCTGGCTAAACGCAGCCGCTAGCCCAGCGCGGGCACGGCGTATCGGTGGGCGATGTCGCGCTGAGCCTGAACGCGCTGGAGAAGGGCCTGCTGGTGCGGCCCTTCTCACGCATCGTCCGCACCGGCGATGGCTATTATCTGGTGTCGCCGGGCGACAGCAGTAAGCAGCAGGCCATTACCCGTCTGGGCGAGTATCTGCTGGCACACACCCCGGATATGGTACATTTGCGGGCTGAATGATTCTGACAGAACGCCGCGCATCCATGGAAAATACCGCATTACGCTACCGCCAGTTTGGTGAACCTGAATCTGTACTCCAGAGGGAAATCAGCGAAAAAGCGCCGCTACAGCCGGGAATGCTCCGGGTGCAGATGCGACTCGCCCCGGTCAACGCCTCAGATCTGATCCCCATCACCGGGGCCTACCGTCATCGCATCACGTTGCCCGCCATCGCCGGATATGAAGGCATGGGTCAGGTGATTGCCGTTCCGGACGGCGCTGCGCTTCTGCCGGGACAGCGGGTTTTGCCCCTGCGCGGGGAAGGCACCTGGCAGCAATATGTTGATTGCCCGGCGGCGCTGGCGATCCCGGTTCCCGATTTCGTTGAGGACGCGCTGGCGGCGCGGGCGTTTATCAACCCGATGGCGGCCTGGCTGATGCTCAACCTCTGGCCTGTGCAGGGTCAACGGGTACTGCTGACCGCCGCCGGGTCGGACTGCGCCATTCTGCTCGGGCAGTGGGCACAGCGGCGGGGGGCGACGGCGGTGTACGGCATTCACCGTTCGGCGATCCATGCCGACAGGCTGCGGGCAATGGGGATCGTCCCGGTTGCGCAGCAGGACAGCGATACCGTGCGCGCCCTCGCCGCGTCCAGCGACATTGTCTATGACGCCACCGGCGGCGAGCTGGCCCAGACCATCCTCAATTCGATGCGCAGCAGCGCAACGTTTGTCTGCTACGGGCTGCTCTCAGGCCAGCCCTTTTCGTTACAACGTCATTTTCCGCCGACGCACTGGTTCCATATTCGCAACCACTTCGCGGCGCTTAGCCCGCAGGCGTGGCAGGCGGCGTTTAGTGAAATCTGGCCGCTGCTGGCTGAGAGCCAGTACAGCGACGCCATGCTGATCCCCTTTAGTGCCTGGCCGTCGGCGCTGGCCGGCTACCGCCAGGCGGGGCGTACCCACAAGCCGCTGCTGGACTTTACCCGCGATAATCCTTAGTTCGCCCGGCTCATATCACTGAGCAGCAGCGCAATACTTTTGCCGCCGGTGGTCTGCTCCAGCGCAATCTTCACGATAATGGTCAGAGGCACCGACAGGAGCATCCCCACCGGCCCCAGCAGCCAGCCCCAGAAGATCAGCGACAGGAAAACTACCAGCGTGGAGAGGCCCAGCCCGCGCCCCATTAACCGGGGCTCGAGAATGTTGCCGAAGATCAGGTTGACGATCAGATACCCCGCCAGCAGCACCAGCGCCGGGTAAAAGCCGCTGAATACCAGCACCTGCGCAATGGGCGGGATGGCCGCCAGCACGGATCCGATGTTGGGGATATAGTTCAGGGCAAAGGCCAGCAGAGCCCAGACAAAGGCAAACCGTACCTCCAGCGCCGCCAGCATCCCCCAGACCACCAGCCCGGTCACCAGGCTGATGGCGGTCTTCAGCACCAGATAGTGCGAGACGCTGTCGAGGGCGCGCTGAATGGCGGCCATCCCCTCTACCGGGCGTGACATCAGCGGCTGGAGCTTCGCCGGCAGCTGCGGCACCTCCAGCAGCATAAACACCACGGTCAGCAGCAGCAGAAAGATAGACGTCATGGCACTGGAGAGCTGCGCCAGCAGGGCGGTTACCAGCGTCATGGCGGCATTAGGGTCGATATACTTCAGCAGCTCCTCCATCGACACTTCGATCCCGGCCCGCTGCAGCCAGGGCTCCAGATGCAGCAAAGGCACGGCCAGCGAGGTACGGTAGTGCGGCAGGGTGCGCGCCAGCTCATTCAGCGAGGTGCCCAGATAGGCCACCAGTAACGCCATAAAAACCACGATAAGCAGGATCGGCAGGACGATCGCCAGCACCCGAGGAAGACGCAGGCGCACCAGACGCCGCACCAGCGGGTGCAGCACCACGGCGATAAACAGCGCCAGGATAAAGGGCACAATAATATCCGCCGCAATGCGGATCCCCGTCAGCACAATCACCAGCATGCCGAGCATGATGACTATTTTTAATCCGTTGAGGGTAATAATGGGTTTGGCCATGCTGGCTCCTGATGCCGTCCTTTTTATATATTCTAACGGCGCGGCGCTTTTAATAAATTAACCAAACGCAAACGGCGAGGGTAAAGAAATGAAAAGGCTTTGAGTAAAATCCTGGCTTATGGTAAAAATCAGCTGTGTTTAAC
This sequence comes from Leclercia adecarboxylata, assembly GCF_006874705.1. Classification (NCBI taxonomy): domain Bacteria; kingdom Pseudomonadati; phylum Pseudomonadota; class Gammaproteobacteria; order Enterobacterales; family Enterobacteriaceae; genus Leclercia; species Leclercia adecarboxylata. The sequence continues at coordinate 3,890,485 of NZ_CP035382.1, forward strand.
TACCGGAGACAATTTTCATCTGCACTGACGAGAAGCAACACCGCAGATAATTGTAATTTTATGGACAATCTGTTCAGGATCTATTTTTCAAACCTCTCTGTTTTACTCTCCTCTTTTTGCCTGCTGTCTGGCGAGCAACACTGGCGCACCGCGCTGTAGACCCTCTCTCTGCCTGAGCTGGCGCCTTGCGCCCGGCTGAATCTTCATTCGTTTTTACCCGGCTGCCACCACTGGCGAGCCGCGAAGGATTATATTCTCAAGCAGGAGAAAAACATGTTTTACTGGATCCTCTTAGCCCTGGCTATTATTGCTGAAATAACCGGCACCCTCTCAATGAAATGGGCCAGCGTCAGCGGCGGTCACACCGGTTATATTTTAATGCTGTCGATGATTGCGCTGTCCTATATTTTCTTGTCTTTTGCGGTTAAAAAAATCGCGCTGGGCGTAGCCTATGCATTATGGGAAGGGGTAGGTATTTTCTTAATCACCCTGTTTAGCGTTTTACTGTTTGATGAGTCGCTGTCGCTGATGAAAATGGCCGGACTGACGACGCTGGTAGCGGGAATAATATTCATCAAATCCGGCACCCGCAAACCGGTAAAACAGCGCAAGGAGGCGACCCATGCCACAGTTTGAGTGGGTACATGGCGCCTGGCTGGCGCTGGCGATCGTCCTGGAGATTGCCGCTAACGTGCTGCTGAAGTTTTCCGACGGTTTTCGCCGCAAAGCCTATGGTCTGCTGTCGATTGCGGCGGTACTGGGCGCGTTCAGCGCCCTGTCGCAGGCGGTTAAAGGTATTGAGCTGTCGGTGGCCTATGCCCTGTGGGGCGGGTTCGGGATTGCGGCGACGCTGGCGGCGGGCTGGATCCTGTTTGGTCAGCGGCTGAACCAGAAGGGCTGGATTGGCCTGCTTCTGCTTCTGGCCGGGATGATCATGATAAAACTGGCCTGATAACGTCGCTGCCTGTCATTACAGGCAGCGAAATTCATCTCCTGTATTACGCTTAGACTGAAAGCCTTAAAAAGGACGAGGAATGAATGCATACCCCTTTAAGCTGGCGTAAAATCCCCTCTGCGAAAACTTTGTTTGTCATGATTTTTATGGCAGGGCTCGGCTTAATTTTCTCCGTTGTGACCCTGCTGTACCTCTCGCTGAACCTCATCAGCAGTAAAGCCAATGAAATCGACGAGCAGCGTACGGCCCTCTCCGTGCAGGGCGCCGTTCAGACCTCGATTAACCGGGTCTGGTCGCTGGTGATCGACAACGCCGTCTGGGATGACGCGGTGCGCGAAGCCTATCGTCCGGCGCTGGACATAGACTGGCTCTACAACACCTGGGGGGCGGGCTATAAGGTCAATAACCTGTATGACGGCACCTTTGTACTCGACGAACGCTTCCGGGTGCTGTGGGGATCGTTTAAAAGCCAGCCTTTCGCGGAAAAAAACCTCGACTTCTTTGGCGATGGCTTAAAGTCGCTGATCCTGATGCACACCAACGCCCTGAAATCGGATAAAAACATCTATGCCGGGATCACCCGCACCCGGGCGGGGATCGCCTTCGTGGGCGTCGGACTGATCCGCCCGACGATAGGCAGTTTGCAGGCGGGGGACAATACCCGCCGCTTTCTGGTCATCACCCGCCACATCAATCCGCAAATTTTGCGCGATCTGGGAAACACCTTTCAGATCGACGACCTGACCTTCACCCCGGAGCAGGTCAGCGACGTTAACGTGCCGCTGAAGAGCTCTTCGGGGGAGGTGCTGGGGTATCTGTCGTGGAAGCCGCGCCTGCCGGGGGCTGCCGCGGCCAAAGCTGCTTCGCTGGATATCACCCAGATCGTGCTCTTCACCGCAGCGCTGATCCTGCTGTTTATCCTCTTCAGCTGCGTGGGGCTGTATAAACTGGCACGCGGTGAGAACCTGGCGCGAAAGGTGGCGCGCACCGACTGGCTCAGCCATTTACCTAACCGCCGGGCATTGATTGAAGAGCTGGAGCGGGTGAGCCAGCGCGGCGATACCGATCGTAAAAGCGTGGTCTTTATCGATCTCGACGGCTTTAAAGACGTCAATGATATCTACGGCCACGAGGTGGGCGATGAGCTGATCGTTATCATTGCCGGCGCGCTACGCGACAACGTGCCGAAAGACGGCATGCTGGCCCGCATGGGCGGGGATGAGTTTGCCATGACCATCGGCGGGGACAACGCCGAAGCGCTGGCCTCCGCCTTTGCAGGTTTTGTTCTCGATTATCTGCACAATGCGATCCGCGTCGGGGAGCGCACCATCCATATTGGCGCCAGCATCGGTATTGCCAGCGGCACCCTGGTGGAGTGCACCAGCTCCGAGCTGTTCCGTCGCGCCGATATCGCCATGTACCACTCCAAAATCACCGGCAAGGGGCGGGTGACGCACTACGATACGGAGCTGAACAGCGTGCGTGAGCGCCAGGTGGCGATTGAGAGTCAGATCCGCAGCGGCCTTGAGCGCGACGAGTTCGATGTCTGGTATCAGCCAATCATCGATGCGCGCAGCCAGAAGATGGTCAGCGTGGAGGCGCTGGTGCGCTGGCCGCGCCGCCCGGAGGGGCCGCTGCCGCCGGACGTGTTTATCACTATCGCGGAGACCAGCGGGCTGATTTATGGTCTGGGGCAGTTTGTTCTGCGCCGGGCCTGTCAGGATCTGGAGCCTTATGCGGATTTGAAACTGTCGGTCAACATCTCGCCCGCGCAGTTCCGCGACCCGGAATTTGAGGCCAAAGTGGAAGGCGCCCTCGACGTCAGCCACTTCCCGGCCACGCGCCTGCAGCTGGAGGTGACGGAAACCTACGTTCTGGAAAATCCCGAGCGGGCGCGTTCTGCTATCAACAATCTCAGAGCCCAGGGGATCGCCGTGGCGCTGGATGATTTTGGCACCGGCTACTCCAGCATCGGCTATCTCAGGCGCTTTAACTTCGACACCATCAAGATCGACAAATCGCTGGCCGGGCTGGTGGATCATGACGAGCAGGCCGCGGCTCTGGTCAGCGGCACGGTGCGCATCGCCAGCGCCCTCGGGATGACCGTCGTGGCCGAAGGGGTGGAGAACGAGATACAGATGAAACTGCTGCGGCTGGCGGGCTGCGATCAGCTGCAGGGCTTCTGGTACAGCCAGCCGATGCCGATAGAGGCGATCATGGCGCTACGCCAGCGGCGGCAGTGCTAAATCACTGCCGGGCCAGCTCTTCCAGCTTGTCACGAAAGCCGGTAATCGACAGGGCGCGGTTGTCCGCCCGCCAGCGATCTTTCGCCGCCGGAGCGGAGCTTTGTACCCCGATGACCTGCCAGCCTTCGGCGGTTTTCAGCATCAGCGGCGAGCCGCTGTCGCCGGGCAGGGTATCGCACTGATGCGACAGCACGCCGGTTTGCGCCCAGCCGGTGACGATACAGTCCTGATGGGTATAGAGCACGTCGAGATGATCTTCCGGATAGCCTGCCTGGTTCACCTTGCGGTCGGCCGCTTTCAGGGCGGCGGTCAGGGCGTCTTTGTCGCCGGTAAACAGCGGCAGCGGGGTGATCCCCGATGGCGGATTACGCAGCACCACCAGACCAAAATCCCAGGAGGCGGCAGAAGGCGGCACGATCCAGCCATCGCCGTCGGCTTTCAGCCGTCGTCCCAGTGACGCCGGGACGCGCCCTTCAATGCCGTGGATCTCATAGCGCCAGCTGCCTTTTAGCGACACGAAGCGCAGGGCAACGGCGGTATCCGGTTTACCGTGTGGCGGCACAAGCAGGCAGTGGCCGGCGGTCAGCGCCAGCTGAGGGGTGATGAGGGTCGCAGTACACAGATTTCCACTGGCGGTTTCCAGCTGGCCAATGGCATCCCACGGCGAGCGGGAAGGATCGGCGACACGCGTGCGGTCGTCATGACCAAAAAACAGCGTTTGTACCTCTTTTTTGACGTTCGCAGCGTCGACACCGCCATCGTCCGCATGACTCAGCCCAGAAAAGAGAAAAAACGTTCCCAGTACAACCACAACAGATTTACGCATATCACACTCTGAAGGGGGATAATTATGATTATTAAATATGAACCCTGGTTAATAACTATAGACGGGACAGCGCGAAAGTGGGAGTAAAATCAGCGTGCTACACTCAGGAAATATAAAACACACTGGCGACAAGTGCGCACAAAATAAGCGTTATAAGAATGAACTCAAACCGATAGCGCTGAAACATAACGCCCTCCGGATAGAAAAACGGCGCTGCGACCTTGGGGGTTCAGCGCCGGAGACCAACGCGCCCCTCAGGGCACGTTAAGGTAAGTCGGCTTATGCAGCCGGTTTAGCTGCCGGGGCTGCAGCTTCGTGTTTCACTGGTTTTTTGTGGTGTTTTTTGGCTGCCTGGGCTTTCTGGGCAACCGGAGCGGCTTCCGCTTTTTTCACGTCTTTTTTGTGATGCTTTTTCGCTGCCTGTGCTTTCTGGACGGCAGCTTTTTTATGTTTTTTGTGGTGCACGGTTTTCGCAGCCGGTGCTGCGGTGGTGGTCGCGGTTGCAGCAGGTGCAGCAGAGTTGGCGACGGTGTCAGCAGCAAATGCAGCAGAAGAGAGACCCATTGCAGCGGCAACAACCAGAGCTAATACTTTATTCATCATCCTACCCTCGAATTGGTTTTTTCATTTAACCCCACTGCGGGGCCGTTGAAAGAACTATATCCCTGAAACTACGGGGCTTCGGTGAGTGATTGGTGACGGCGTGTAACGGATTGTACAGCGCCGGGTACGATACCCGGCGCGGAGGGTTACAGGTAGCGGGCGGTAAGATGGTCACGGAAGTAGCGGCTGTTGAGATCCTCCCCGGTCGCCTGCTCTATCAGCTGGGCGGTGGTGAAGCGGCTGCCGTGCTGCCAGATGTTCTGACGCAGCCAGTCGAAGAGGGCGCTGAAATCCCCCACGGCGATGGCGGCGTCCAATCTCGGTAGGGCCTTTTTCGCAGCAGCGAACAGCTGGGCGGCGTACATCGCACCCAGGGTGTACGACGGGAAATAACCAAAGCCGCCGTCCGTCCAGTGAATATCCTGCATACAGCCGTTGCGGTAGTTATCTTTAGTGGACAGGCCCAGCCACGCCTGCATCTTCTCATCCCACAGGGCCGGAATGTCCTCCACCTCGATCTCGCCGTTAATCAGCGCCCGTTCGATCTCATAGCGCAGCACCACATGCGCCGGATAGCTCACTTCGTCAGCATCCACGCGGATATAGCCCGGCTTAACGCGCTGGTTCCAGGCGATAAAGTTCTCCGGCGTGAAGGCTGCCTGGCTGCCGAAGCGCTCATGCACCGCCGGGAGCAGGTGGTTGAGAAACGCCTTGCTGCGGCCAAGCTGCATCTCAAAGAACAGGCTCTGGGATTCGTGAATAGCGGTAGAGCGTGCCAGGGCGATGGGCTGGCCGAGCCAGTTGCGCGGCAGGTTCTGCTCGTAACGGGCGTGGCCGGTTTCATGGATCACCCCAAACAGGGCGCTGAGCAGCTCGTCTTCATCGTAACGGGTGGTGATGCGCACGTCTTCCGGCACGCCGCCACAGAACGGGTGGGCGCTGACGTCCAGGCGACCGGCATTAAAGTCGAAGCCAAGGGTCTTCATCGCCTCCAGCCCCAGCTCGCGCTGGATCGCCGTCGGGAACGGGCCCTGCGGCGGCACGAAGGACTGCTGCGCCTGCTTCTCGACAACCTGGTTCAGCAGATCCGGTAGCCAGGATTTGAGATCGCCAAACAGCTCGTCAAGCCGGGCGCTGGTCATGTCCGGCTCGAAGATATCCAGCAGCGCATCGTAAGGGGTGCAGCCTTTGGCTTCGGCGCGCAGGCGGGCCTCTTCCCGGCTCAGCTTCACCACCTCTTTCAGGTTGGCAGCAAAGCCCTGCCAGTCATTCGCCGGACGCTGGGTGCGCCAGGCATGCTCGCATTTACTGCCCGCCAGCGATTTGGCTTCAACCAGCGACTCTGGCAGCAGCGCGGCCTGCTGATAATGGCGGGTCATTTCCCGCAGGTTGGCCTGTTCGACGTCGTTAAGATCTTCGCTTTCTGCGTTACGCAGCCAGTCGGCCACTTTTTTATCGGTCAGGATCTGATGTTGCAGCACGCTCAGTTCTGCCAGCGCTTCGCCCCGGGCGGCGCTGCCGCCCGCGGGCATCATGGTGAACATGTCCCAACTGGCGATGGAAGAGAGATGGGAGAAGCGGGAGAGACGCTGGAAAGTTGTCACAAGTGACTGATAGGAGGGTGATTTTTCCATTCTTAATTCTCGTTCTAGTTGGGGTGTGTTCTTAGGAGCATACAATGATTCATGCACTAAATATGCACTTTTCATGCACTAAAAAAGATGGTTGTCTCTGGAGAAAGAAGATAGCTGGACGTGTCCTGAGTGTTACGCTGAAGACAAAAGAGAGAAATGTTGGCCTTCTGAGAGCCAATGCACTGACAGGACGTTACATCCAACTGAAGGGGCTAGATCTACCATTTAAGGCACTGAGAGAAGCTCTGAAGTGAATCGCCACGGGTTTAACAGACACCTCAGAGTCATTTAAAATGGCTTAAAGAGAGGTGCCCATGAGCGGTAAGCGTTATCCCGAAGAGTTTAAAATTGAAGCAGTCAAACAGATTGTTGATCGTGGTCATTCAGTTTCCAGCGTTGCAACACGTCTCGATATCACCACCCACAGCCTTTACGCCTGGATAAAGAAGTACGGTCCGGATTCTTCCACTAATAAAGAACATTCAGATGCTCAGGCCGAGATCCGCCGTCTCCAGAAACAGCTGAAGCGGGTTACCGACGAACGGGACATATTAGCGTACTTCGCAAAGCTGTCCGACTGAGGTACGCCTTTATCCGTGACAACACCTTTTGCTGGCCTGTTCGCCTGCTCTGTCGGGTGCTGGATGTTCATCCCGGTGGCTTTTACGCCTGGCTTCAGCAGCCGCATTCACAACGCCATCAGGCAGACCTGAGACTGACAGGACAGATTAAACAGTTCTGGCTGGAATCGGGATGCGTCTATGGTCCATCTGGATCTGCGGGACAGCGGGCAACAGTGCGGAGTCAATTGAGTTTGGCGACTGATGAAACGTGTCGGGATAAAGGCTCAGGTCGGATACCGGAGCCCGCGGGCACGTAAAGGTGAGGCCAATATCGTGTCGCCCAACAGGCTCCAGCGGCAGTTCAATCCGCATGCTCCGGATGAGCGTTGGGTAACGGTCATAACCTACATCAGGACCCACGAGGGCTGGCTGTATCTTGCCGTGGTTGTTGATCTGTTCTCACGCAAAATTATCGGCTGGTCCATGCAATCCCGGATGACAAAGGACATTGTCCTGAACGCACTGCTGATGGCTGGATGGCGGCGTAATCCCCAAAAACAGGTGCTGGTTCACTCGGATCAGGGCAGTCAGTACACAAGCCTTGAGTGGCAGTCGTTCCTTAAATCACACGGCCTTGAGGGCAGCATGAGCCGTCGCGGTAACTGCCACGATAATGCGGTTGCAGAAAGCTTTTTCCAGTTATTGAAACGCGAGCGGATAAAGAAAAAGATCTACGGAACGCGGGAAGAAGCCCGCAGCGATATTTTTGATTACATCGAAATGTTTTATAACAGTAAGCGTCGGCATGGTTCTAGCGATCAGATGTCACCGACAGAATATGAAAACCAGTATTATCAACGGCTCAGAAGTGTCTAGATTATCCGTGGCGATTCATACAACGCAGAGAACGTATGATTAGATAATGCCATTAGCCTATGACAATAAGCTCTGCTTATCAACGCTGAGAGAAGAAATAAAGAATGATTGGTTTTAACTGGAATAATCAATTCTAACGTCATACCACAATGTTGCTTTACCCGTCAGCCTGATGGAATGATTCTAAGGCCCGCCAGTATATACAATAAAGAATGAATATAGCTCTTGTAATCAAAAGATGGTCAGGGCTACCAATTATCATATGGTCAGACTTTTCTTATGGGAATTTAACAATGAAGCAAGAGCAAGTTAAAGAAATATTAACAATGGATGGAATCGATATCTTTAAGCTGAGAAGCAAGAACGGTCTTTCTCTCTATCGTAATCAACTATTTATGTTGCTTTCCAGTGCAACAATCAGTGTTAATGCCTTGGCTAAACTCTCATGGCATACAGCAGCCTCTATCAAGAAGGAGATTGCACAATGAATGCCAAACTAGCCCTCTCAGTGCTGTTAATTGCTTCTTTCGGTGTTCACGCAGAGACAAGCACTGTCTATAAGTGTGGTGAATACACGTTAATTGATGCGAAAGATTTTATTGACAATGGGGTTCATGAAAACTACATAGCCATCACTAAAGGTAAAACTATAATCGCTGGTAATAGTGAAGTGCTGAATGACACAACACACAAGCCAATGCACACCACACAATTTAACTTTGATGGAACTATAAATGATGTGGCTATATTAGTGAATGAAGATAAGACCGATAAGGATGTATGGGCTTATATGATGAACATCAACGGCTATAACATGACTAGCCGTGTGCGTATTGTTGATATTGGAAATAAAGAACGCCCTTACGTTGATTGTCAGCAGGTGAGCAAATGAAACGCTTAGTGATTGCTGTGTTGCTGGCTGCCTCTCTTACAGGATGTGCATCTAATCTTACTCGTAATGTAGCTAATGCAGACAATGCAAAGGTATTGGATGAAGTGGCAACATTTCAGGATGGTGATTGGTTCGGTGTGGGTACTGCTTTCTATCAGGAGATGAAGAGACGTGAGCATGCAGGGATCATGAATGCTGAGGATGATGCTCAATACCTTGCTATGCGTCAGGCTGCTAAAGCTCAGGAGGAGCAGGATAAAGCTGTTCGTGAAGCCAGTGAGCCATCTTTGGGGGATTATATTATGGCTGATGCTGCATGTCAGGATGCTCCTATTGAGTGTCATCGTCATGTGGCAGACTCATCACTATCCAAGATTGGCCTTTAATATCGCAATGCAATGAAAATATAAATATTAACGCTGAAGAAGCATGAAGGGCATTTATAGGCCTAATCATGATTAGGACATTAGAAGTAAATATCTTTTTTTGTCCTTTTTATTTCAGCGTGAGCAGCGTAGCTACGTTACAGGCGTAGCCTGTGTTCGAAGAATAGAAGAGATAATATTCATTTTATCTTCATTCCCTCTTTAAGTTCTTAATGAGTTTATCACACTACTTTCTTACTACTTTCTTATTACTTTCCTACATTGGTAAACGCTATTTCTTTCTAACTATTGTGGATTATTTTGGTAAGAATGATAAAGATGATGATGAAGTTATTAAATGTCAATGTGATTGTGGTAAATGCTTTCTTAGTAATCTTAAATATATTCAGAGTGGTAAACGTAAAAGCTGTGGCTGCACTAAAGGAAAACCTAAAGGATATAGCCCTGAACAAGAAGGTCAGGTTGTAAAAGGGGTTAGGAAAATTTCAAACCAATCGAACATGTACCATCCTCAACTGAACTTGAATACCAGAGAACAAAATTCAATCTACTTGGTAATCATGTTTCTCCATAACATTAAGGCAGCCTACGGGCTGCTTTCTTCATCTCCATTCCAATCGTCATCCCAGTCAGCGTTTAATCCTCTCATTTGATTGATGCTCAGAGTCCATTCATCACACCCCCTAACCCCCTTCATCCTTTCTCTGATGTTTCTAGCAGCGTCTACTATCTGAAATTCATCAGCCTTGCCATTATCATTCAGAAGCCTAGAGCAGTCACCAATCAGACAAGATATGTCAATCCAAAGGTCTTTCTCATAAGTGTCATATTCCCCTCCTGTAAGCTTCAGTTCTTCCAAGAAACTAAGTTCAGAAATAGCCCACTGTAGTAGGTTTAGAAGAGCACGATTTGTACTAATTTTCATGTCCTTTCCTGGCACTATTCATGTCCTTTCAGCGGTAAGTTGCTGAATTGGAACAATTCACTATCATCGTAAACATGTCCCAGCTGGCGATGGCGGAAAGGTGGGAGAGACGCTGGAAGGTGCGGGTGGGTTGCTGATAAGAAACGTTTTTCGGCATAGTTGTTGTTCTCGTTCAGATGAATGACCAGCAGAAAATCGAGATTGAAAAGGGGCGCAATGCCCCTTAGCGTGTCAGTCATATAACCATCTGCCTGCTTTTGCAGACTCAGCAAGCATACGAAGCGTTAGCGGTTCTGGTTCATCATCCTTTCCGCTAGTGAATAAGGCGTAAAGGATAAATGTCTCCTCAGGCCAGTATCTGTAAAAGTCGAAGTTCGAAGGGTCAACATCAAAGCGTTTAAAATATTCACTCATGATGTCTGCCCCTGTCTCACTTGCCCAAACGTAATCACCCGTGGAGAGGCTGGTATCAAGGGTAACGGGCCATATTTTCCTGGTAAACAGGGCGGGCTTATTGAACCGTTCGCAGTACCAGGTAATCACATCTTCATTTGTCATCATCTAGTCGCTCAGAATAAGACGCAATAGCCATCCTTTCTTATCCTTTAATTTATTGTGGACAATCCTTTTGTAGCCTAACCTCTAAGCAATGATGAGTAAATGAACAATGTTTATTAAGTGATTGTTTAATAATGCTTAATGAATGGTTATATATGATTAAAAACGAAAAACCCCGGACTCGTATGGCACCAGCTCGGGGTCGCTATAAAAGTCTGGGATAGGCTTGCTACGGGTGCTCACCAGATCACCATCTCATTTCAACCGCCGGTGAAGACTCCTGCCCACCACCAACGCCCCACACAACATCAACGCGATAAACCCGCCCACGCCGTTCCAGCCGTACTGATGCCAGAAGACGCCGCCCAGCGTCCCGGCAATGCTGGAGCCCAGGTAGTAGCTAAAGAGATACAGCGACGAGGCCTGGCCTTTGGCGCGGCGCGCGCGCGGGCCAATCCAGCTGCTGGCGACCGAGTGGGCGGCGAAAAAGCCGGCAGAGAAGAGCAGCATCCCGGCGAAAATCACCCACAGGTTGCCCAGCAGGGTTAACAACACCCCGGCCAGCATGATGCCTGTCGACGCCAGCATCACCGGACCGCGGCCAAAACGAGTGGTCATCGCCCCGGCTTTCGGTGAGCTCCAGGTACCGGTCAGGTAGGCCACCGACAGCAGGCCAACCAGGGCCTGATTCAGGTGCCAGGGGGCGAGCATCAGCCGGTAGCCAATGTAGTTAAACAGGGTGACGAACGAGCCCATCAGCAGGAATCCGGTGAGGAACAGCAGGGGCAGGCCCCGATCGCGCCAGTGCAGGCGGAAGTTAATCAACAGCGTTTTTGGCCGCAAGGCCGTAGGACGAAAGTGGTGCGACTCCGGAAGGATTTTCCAGAACATCAGCGCTGACGCCAGCGCAAAACAGCCGATCGCCGCCAGCGCAATCCGCCAGCTGAAGAAGTCGGTAAAGACCCCGCTGAGCAGCCGTCCGCTCATCCCGCCGATGGAGTTACCGCTGATGTAGAGCCCCATCGAGAAGGCGACAAAGCTGGGGTGGATCTCCTCGCTGAGGTAGGTCATGCCTACCGCCGCCACGCCGCTGAGAGAAAGGCCGATCAGCGCACGCATGATGAGTATCCCGTGCCAGCTGGTCATCATCGTCGACAACAGAGTACAGACCGAGGCCAGCAGCAGGGCGGTAACCATCACCGGTTTACGCCCGATGGCATCCGACAGCGGGCCGGTAAAGAGCAAGCCGACCGCCAGCATCCCGGTGGAAATGGAGAGCGAAATACTGCTGCTGGCGGGCGTCACGCCAAACTCCTGCGACAGCACCGGCAGGATCGGCTGCACGCAGTAGAGCAGGGCGAAGGTCGCCAGTCCGGCGGAGAAGAGCGCCAGGGTGACGCGCATAAACTGCGGGGTGCCGCGTTTGATTAACTGCACCGGGCGCGATTTGGCCGGTAAGAGATCGATATCATCTGTCGGGGCGATATCAGCCGTTGTTGTACGACTCACGTAAGTTCCTTGCTTCAACATCCCCGTGATTTCTGGTGACGGGTATGACCACAGGGATCAGGGTAGGAAAATGTAAATATTCTGTCTAATATATTAATAATCTCAAATGATACGTTAATAATATGAATATTGAACTGCGTCATCTGCGCTACTTTGTGGCCGTCGCGGAGGAGCTGCATTTTGGTCGTGCGGCGGCGCGGCTGAATATCTCCCAGCCGCCGCTGAGCCAGCAAATTCAGGCCCTGGAGCTTCAGGTGGGGGCCCGTCTGCTGGCGCGCACCAACCGCAGCGTGGCGCTGACGGCGGCAGGACGCCAGTTTCTGGCGGACAGTCGGCAGATCCTGAGCCAGGTGGATGAGGCGGCAGCCCGGGCGGAACGCCTGCATCATGGCGAAACCGGGGAGTTGCGCCTCGGGTTTACCTCTTCCGCGCCCTTTATTCGCGCCATCTCGCAAACCCTGTCGTCGTTTCGCCGCCTCTCCCCGGATGTGCATATCCAGACCCGGGAGATCAACACCCGGGAGCAGATCGTCCCGCTGAGCGAAGGCTCGCTCGACCTCGGCCTGATGCGAAATACCCAGCTGCCGGATACTCTGGCGTGGCAGCGGGTGCTGCGCGAGCCGCTGCTGGCGATGATCCACCGGGATCACCCCCTGGCGGCAAAGCCTGTGGTTTCGCTTGCGGAGCTGGCCCATGAGCCGTTTGTCTTTTTCGACCCGCATGTCGGCACCGGCCTGTATGACGACATCCTGGGGCTGCTGCGCCGCTACGGGGTTACCCCGGTCATCACCCAGGAGGTGGGCGAGGCGATGACCATTATCGGACTGGTGGCGGCGGGGCTGGGCGTGTCGATCCTGCCCGCCTCATTCAAGCGCCTTCAGCTGAACGAAATGCGTTGGGTGGCGATAGCCGAACCGGATGCGGTGTCGGAGATGTGGCTGGTGTGGTCGAAACATCATGAGCTCAGCGCGGCGGCACAACGTTTCAAAAATCTACTGATTAATGCCTCTTCCGCCGGCTAAGCCGCAAAAAAGGCGGGCAAAAATGTGCTGTAAATCACAAGGCTAAGTAAAAATTTGACGATTACTGTAGAAGTGCTTCACCATAGCCCACAGTTTATTTCGAAGCTCGAAAATAAGGGAGTACGTGGTGGTTGCTGATAGTCAGCCTGGGCATATCGATCAGATTAAGCAGACCAATGCGGGTGCAGTATATCGCCTGATTGATCAGCTTGGGCCGGTCTCGCGCATCGATCTTTCCCGCCTTGCGCAACTGGCACCTGCCAGTATCACCAAGATCGTACGAGAAATGCTCGAAGCGCATCTGGTGCAGGAGACGGAAATTCAGGAGCCGGGCAGCCGCGGCCGTCCGGCAGTAGGTCTGGTGGTGGAAACCGAAGCCTGGCACTACCTCTCGTTGCGTATCAGCCGGGGTGAAATCTACCTGGCGCTGCGCGATCTCAGCAGCAAGCTGGTGGTGGAAGAGCAACTGCCGCTTGAGCTGAAAGCCGAGCTGCCGCTGGAGGTACGGATCACCGCGCTTATCGATCAATTCTTTATTCATCACCAGCAGAAGCTGGAGCGTCTGACCGCCATCGCCATTACCATGCCAGGCATCATTGATACCGAAAACGGTATTGTCCACCGGATGCCGTTCTATGATGACGTCAAAGAGATGCCGCTGGGAGAGGTGCTGAAAAACCACACCGGCGTGCCGGTCTATATTCAGCATGACATCAGCGCCTGGACGATGGCCGAGGCGCTGTTCGGCGCCTCACGCGGGGCGCGGGACGTGATTCAGGTGGTGATCGACCACAACGTGGGGGCCGGGGTGATTACCGATGGCCGTCTGCTGCACGCTGGCAGCAGCAGCCTGGTAGAGATTGGTCATACCCAGGTCGATCCCTATGGTAAACGCTGCTACTGCGGCAATCATGGGTGTCTGGAGACCATTGCCAGCGTCGACAGCGTGCTGGAGCTGGCCCAGCTCCGCCTCGGCCAGTCGATGAGCTCGTCGCTGCACGGGCAGCCTTTGACGGTGGCGTCGCTTTGCGCGGCTGCCCAGCAGGGCGATCTGCTGGCTAAAGATATTATTACCGGCGTCGGCACCAACGTCGGGCGCATTATTGCCATTATGGTTAACCTCTTTAACCCGCAAAAGATCCTCATCGGCTCGCCCCTGAGCCAGGCGGCAGAGGTTCTCTTCCCGGCCATCGCCGACTCCATCCGCCAGCAGTCCCTGCCAGCCTACAGTAGGCATATCGTGGTGGAGAGCACCCAGTTTACCAATCAGGGCACGATGGCCGGTGCCGCGCTGGTAAAAGATGCGATGTATAACGGTTCACTGCTGATCCGTCTGCTACAGGGTTAACCGTTTCTTACAGACTTACTAAAAATTGCGCTATCTCAAACTGAGCGGATAGCGCATGCCTTAGACTTCCCCCACTGAATTATTTCCTTGATTTATATTTCCAAAGCATAACGGTGGAGTGAGTGATGCTTAAGCGTTTCTTTGTAACGGGTACTGATACTTCTGTCGGTAAGACGGTGGTGTCCCGCGCCTTGCTGCAAGCCCTGATGGCAAGCGGCAAGAGCGTTGCAGGGTACAAACCGGTAGCAAAAGGGAGTAAAGAGACGCCAGAGGGATTGCGCAATAAAGATGCGCTGGTGTTACAAAGCGTCTCCTCGATTGAATTGCCCTATCATGCGGTAAACCCCATCGCCCTCAGCGAAGATGAGAGCAGCGTGGCGCACAGCGGGCGGGTCAATTACAGCCTGTTGTCGGACGGGCTCGCCAGCCTGAGCGAGCAGGTCGATCATGTGGTGGTGGAAGGGACCGGCGGCTGGCGTAGCCTGATGAATGATTTGCGTCCGTTATCGGAGTGGGTGGTGCAGGAGCAGCTCCCGGTGCTGATGGTGGTGGGCATTCAGGAAGGCTGTATTAACCATGCCCTGCTGACGGCGCAGGCCATTGCCAATGATGGTCTGCCGCTGGTGGGCTGGGTGGCAAACCGCATCAATCCGGGCCTGGCCCACTACGCTGAAATCATTGACGTGCTGAGTAAAAAACTGCCTGGCCCGCTGGTGGGCGAGCTGCCGTATTTGCCGCGCGCAGAGCAGCGCGAGTTAGCGCACTATATCGATCTCTCGGCTCTCGGCAGTGTGTTGACCGTAGACAGAGTCGTGGCGTAACGTCCGGGACAGGACCGACGCCACCACGCAGGCAATCAGCAAGCCGGGCAGCAGAAGATACTGCCCGGTCATTTCACAGACCATCAGCGCCGACATGATCGGTGCGTGCGTCGTGGCGGCAAGCAGTGTCGCCATACCCGCCAGCCCCAGCAAAATCGCAGTTTCAGACCCCGGCAACCACAGCATAAAGAGTTGCGCAAACAGCATCCCGGTCGCCATGCCGACAAACAGCGTTGGCGTGAAGACCCCGCCCGGTGCGCCTGAACCGCTGCTGGCGAGCACGGCCAGCAGCTTGCAAATGAATACCCCCGCAATCACCGACAGCACAGGCGGCGCCAGCAGAAACGCCTGCACCACGCTGTAGCCATTGCCCCACACTTTGGGCGTCAGCAGCGACAGCAGCCCGACAATCAGCCCGCCCAGCGCCAGCTGCCACGGCGGCGAGAGTTTCAGGCGCAGAAACAGGGAATGACTAAAGTCCATCAACCACATCAGCGCCGGGCCGCAAAGGCCGGCCAGCAGGCCCATGCCGACGATCAGGGAATAATCCACCCCGGTCAGGGTTTCGCTGAGATGCACCTCATACAGCGTGCTCGCACCCGGACTGAGCAGGCGGGTGGTGAGAAGTGCAACGACCGCGGCTATCACCACCGGGCCGAGGGACGCCAGCATCAGGGTGCCGAACAGGATCTCGGCAATAAACAGGCTCCCGGCTAAGGGCGCGTGGTAGGCGCTGGCCATCCCGGCGGCGGCCCCGCAGGCGATCCACAGTTTCCATTCTGATTTCGGCGTAAAGCGCTGGGCAAAAAAGGAGGCGGCGAGGGCGGCCAGCAGGATCATCGCCCCTTCACGACCAATGGCGCTGCCGCTGGCAACTACCAGTAACGACGCCAGGGATTTCACCAGGCTGGCACCGTAATCGAACTGCCCTTCGCCCGTTTCCAGAGCTTCCATATAGTCGGTAGGGGCATGGGGACGCTGCGCCGTCATCCGCTGCCATCCCCACAGCAACAGTCCGGCCACCAGTCCGCCCAGGGCAGGCGTCAGCGCGCGCCGCCAGGGCGAAAGCGCGCTGGCGGCATTCACCAGGCTGCCGCTTTCGTTACTCAGGAACAGCCACTCCAGCAGGTACATGGCGTGACGAAACACCGCCACGGCCAGCGCCGCCAGCACGCCGGTGACGGTGGCAATCAGCAGCCTGCGAAACATCGCGCGGATGTCAGGGTAAGCATGGAGTCGATGCATGGGTTACGCGTAAACAGGGAAGATACAATATTGTGAGGGGAAATCGCGGGGTTAGCAACGTAAAGCGCCGGGCAGGGCCCGGCTGACTTTATGAGTTCTCGCTATGAATATTCAGCGCCCGGCGGGTGCGGCCAGAGCTGAGGTATTCCGCGATATAGTCCTGGGAAATCTCGCCGTTATAGCGCCCGTCCTCATCAACAATCGGCATCCAGCTGGTATTACTCTCATACAGGCGGGAGAGCACCACGCGAAGGTTGTCCTCCGCCTTGCCGGTCATGCGGAACGGATGGATCAGATCGGCGCAGGTACCGGTGGCATGACGCGCTTCCCGGCGCTTCACAAAGCCCAGCGGCTTGCCGTTTTCATCCACCACGGTCACCGCGCGGATATCGTTATCGTCCATCGTGGCGAAGGCCTCAGGCAGCGGCGTGGCCGGGCGAACCGTGATCGTCGGCTGCTGGTCCGTTACATCTCCTGCAGAAACCAGCAGCAGGCGCTTCAGGGTACGGTCCTGGCCGACGAATGAGCCGACAAACTCATTCGCCGGTTTAGCCAGCAGTTCGTCCGGGCTGGCGCACTGGACAATTTTCCCCTGACGGAAGACGGCGATGCGATCCCCCAGCTTCAGCGCCTCGTCTATGTCGTGGCTGACCAGCATCACGGTCTTTTTCAGCTTGCGCTGCATCTCGAGGAACTGGTTCTGGATCACCTCGCGGTTAATCGGGTCGACCGCACCGAACGGCTCATCCATCAGCAGCACCGGAGGATCTGCCGCCAGGGCGCGGATCACGCCGATACGCTGCTGCTGACCGCCGGACATTTCGCGCGGATAGCGGTTGAGGAACTTATGCGGATCCATCGCCACCATATCCATCAGCTCTTCGGCGCGGGTTTTACAGCGGGTTTTGTCCCAGCCCAGCATCCGTGGCACCACGGTGATGTTCTCTTCGATGGTCATGTTCGGGAACAGACCAATCTGCTGGATCACATAGCCGATGTTGCGGCGCAGGGTGACGGTATCCATGTCGCTGGTGTCCTGACCGTTAATCAGGATTTTGCCGCTGCTCGGGGTAATCAGGCGGTTAATCATCTTCAGGGTAGTGGTCTTGCCGCAGCCGGACGGGCCGAGCAGGACGCACATTTCCCCTTCGGGCACGTTCAGGTTAACGTTATCCACGGCCTTAAAAGTCTGGCCCTGCTTCTGTGAAAATTGTTTGGTGAGGTTTTCCAGTTTTATCATTATCGAATCCCCTTTGGAGTCAGAACGATCTGCAGACGGTGCAGTAACCAGTCGAGCACAATCGCTAAAAGACAAATCATCAGCGCACCGGCAATCAGCATACGAATATCGCTTCCGCCAATGCCGTTAAGCAGCAGCAGGCCCAGCCCGCCAGCACCAATCACCGCGGCAATCGCCATCACGCCGATGTTCATGACTACGGCGGTGCGGATCCCGCCAAAGATCACCGGCAGCGCCATCGGAATTTCTACCCAGCGCAGACGCTGCCAGAAGGTCATGCCGATGCCGCGACCCGCTTCGCGCAGGCCCGGCGGCAGGCTGTCGAGGGCGGTGTGGGTGTTACGCACAATCGGCAGCAGCGAGTAGAGAAACACCGCCGTAATAGCGGGCAGGGCACCAATACCCTGACCGATCATGGAAAAGAGTGGGATCATCAGGCCGAACAGGGCAATCGACGGGATGGTCAGCACGATGGTGGCAATCCCCAGCACCGGCGTGGCCAGCCATTTGTGGCGCACAATCAGAATGCCCAGCGGCACGCCGATAATAATGGCTAAGCCCACGGCCAGCGCCACCAGCCATAGATGTTGCAGCGTCAGGGTTAACAGATAGCCCCAGTTATCAATAATGTAATGAACCGTATCCATAGCGCCTCCTTACAGCAGCTGCTTGCTACGCAGGAAATCACGGGCGACCTGCTGCGGTGACTGATGATCGATATCCACCTTCTTGTTCAGCTCGGTGATAACGTCGTTGTTGAGCTGGGCGGAGAGGGTATTCAGCGCCTCTTCCAGACCCGGGTTAGCCTCCAGGGTGTCCTTACGCACGACCGGCGTCACCGCATAGCTCGGGAAGAAGCCCTTATCATCTTCCAGCACCTTCAGGTCAAAACCCTTCACGCGCCCGTCGGTGGTGTAGATCAGCCCGGCATCGACAAAGCCGTCGCGCACCGCGTTATAGACCAGACCGGGATCCATCTGGCGGATCTGCGGGCGATCCAGCTCCAGGTTGTAGGCGGCCTGCAGCGGCTTCATGCCGTCGCTGCGCCCGGAAAACTCGAGATCGAGCCCCAGCAGCCAGTTGTTATCCGGGTCGGTTTTACGCACCTGCTCAACCTTCGCCACCAGCTCTGACATGGTGTTGATATGCTCCGCCTCGGCGCGCCTACGTTGCATGGCAAAGGCGTAGGTGTTGTTCATGTCAGCAGGCTTAAGCCACACCAGGCCGTGCTTCGCATCCAGGCGTTTCACCGTCTCGTACGACTCCTGCGGCGACATGCGTTTGTTGATGTGGTTAAAGATGATCAGCGAGGTACCGGTGTACTCCCAGGTCATATCGATCTGCTTGTTGATCATCGCGTTGCGGGAGATGACCGTCGCAATGTTGGTCTGGGGCTGAACCTGAAAGCCTTTCTTTTGCAGATATTGCACGGTCATGGCCGAGAGAATGTGCTGCTCGGTAAAGCTCTTGGTCGCCAGAATCAGCGGCGCGGCGAGCGCCTGGCTGGAGAAGAGCGCGGCGGCGCACAGCGCCGTCAGGCCGGTAAACAGTCTCATAGAAGCTCCTTGTTATAATTATCGCGCGAGATGCGGGCTCATCAGACGACCCAGCGCCGCCAGCAGCGTATCCAGAATCAGGGCGAACAGGGCGGTAGCCGCAGCACCCAGGATCAGCGTCGGGAAGTCGTTCAGGTAAATACCCGGGAAAATCAGCTCGCCGTAGCTGCTGGCGCCGATCAGGAAGGCCAGCGGCGCGGTACCGACGTTAATCGCGGTAGCGATGCGGATCCCGGAGAGCATCACCGGCCAGGCGTTGGGGATTTCCACCTGCCACAGACGCTGCCATTTGGTCATCCCTATGCCGTTCGCCGCCTCCAGCAACGACCCCGGAACGGAGCACAGCCCGGCGTAGGTGTTACGCACGATCGGCAGCAGCGAGGCCAGGAACAGGGCGATGATGGCAGGGGTATCACCAATGCCAATCACCACCATCGCCAGGGCCAGAACGGCCAGCGGCGGCAGGGTGTTACCGACGTTAAAGATCTGCATCACGTATTCGGCGATACCTCGCGCGGCCGGACGGCTCAGCAAAATACCGCTCGGGATACCAACCAGCAGGGCGAAGAACATGGAGGAGAAGACTAAAATTAGATGCTGTTGCCCGAGATAGACCATGTCAACCTGGCGCGCTTTGATCGTCTCGAGCCCAATTCCCCAGACGAGGAGGGCGACAACCACGATAATCGCGCCGACAAAAAGCAGCGAACGTTTGAATAATGGATGCATTGCGATGTGTCTCCCTGTGCGCATGCGTTATAGCAACCACCGGTTGCCTGTTGTTATGCCATGATTCGGCAGGGGTATTTGAGCTATAGCAAGGGATTGGGAAGGGTTCCAGCGAAGCGGTAAAATCAGTAACCCTATGAAAATAGGGGTAATCATAGTTTAAGCCTTATGGGATAAGGGCTGGTCAGGGGGAGGCAGAATAGTCTTAAAGATATTCTCATTAAGTGACACCGTCACTTAATGAGAAGGCAAGTCTGTTATTTGCTGAGCGCAGTGCGGACTTTTCGCACACGTAGCGAGGTGCTGATGATGGAGAAAGCGGCCACGAAAACCAGCATGAGCCCCAGCGCCAGCATCGCATTGAAGCCAAACCACCGGAATAGTATCAGCCCGGCAATACCCCCGGTGATGAATGAGAAGAGGGTGGTGAGATGGGTTTTGAGCTGGCTTCGTTGTGCTGCGGTATCTTTGGAGTAATCCCGGCGCAGCATCGCCACTACCACCGAGGCCAGCGAAATGCCTGCGTCGGTTAACGTGCCGGTAATGTGCGTGGATCTTACCCGTCCGCCGGAAAGCTGGGTGGAAGTTGAGTTATGGATCCCCATCAGGCCGCAGAGAAAAACAATAATTTCCCGATTGGTGGTGAAGGTATGAAAATACATTTCATACAGAGACACACCGGCCAGTAATAGCCCTTCAATAAATAAAACCTGACAAAAAATGAGCCGCACATTCTGAATGATGTCCCATAAAACGATAATCCGGGCAATGATTGCTCCCGTAACAAACGACAAAATAATGGTGGCAAAGAAAATAATATCGTTCAGATCCGTTGAGGAGACTTCACTGGAGAATTGCGAGGTATTGCCGGTCATATGGGAAGGAAAAAAACCGAAAGCCCCCAGCGCAATAGCATTCAGTAAGCCTGCGGAGGTGGCCAGCCAGAGGGCAAGCCGGCGATCCTCCTGATGCGTTCGTTCTTTCTTGAGTTTAATCAGCAAAGAATACCTCCGGTTTGAGCTTTGCCTGAATAATCAGGCTAGCAAAGACAATTCACAGGTTGTCCAGGATAGCGCTTAATTATTACGGCACCGGAGGTCCGGGTGGATTTAGTAATTAATTAAAATAACCTTGATAAGAAAGTGATTATTAAGCATCGGACACGGCAGGCTCACATCATTCCATTATTGCCGTGGCGTAAAAACGCCGGGCGTTGGTTTAAACGGTCAAACCAGG
Source organism: Leclercia adecarboxylata (assembly GCF_006874705.1). Lineage (NCBI taxonomy): Bacteria > Pseudomonadati > Pseudomonadota > Gammaproteobacteria > Enterobacterales > Enterobacteriaceae > Leclercia > Leclercia adecarboxylata. Next base: position 3,911,655 of record NZ_CP035382.1, read on the forward strand.
CCTCGATGGCGGGCACATCCGGATGGTCGAAGGGCGTCATCTTCCAGCGGTTTACTGACAGCCCCAGCACCACATCGGCGAGGGTAAAGGTCTCGCCCGCCACCCAGGCCCCGGTGCGTTGCAGCTGCTGCTCAAGGATCGCGATATGGTGATTCCACTCTTTAATCCCGGCCGCTATCCGCGCGGGATCGTTAAAGTCCGGGTTTTTGCGCCCCAGGGCCGGGAAGACGTAGCGCCAGGCGTTGTTGAACTCGGTCGCTTGCCAGTCCATCCAGCGCTCGACGTTGGCGCAGGCCTGCGGATCCGTGGGGAGCAGATCGTCGCGCCCGGCTTTACGCGCCAGATAACGGCAGATCGCATTGGATTCCCACAGCACAAAATCGCCTTCGATCAGCACCGGTACCATGGCGTTCGGGTTGAGCGCGCGGAAGGCGGCCGTTTCCGTCGAGGTAAAGCCACTGCCGTAGTCTTCCTGAAGATAGTCCAGACCCGTTTCTTCGCAGGTCCAGAGCACTTTGCGCACGTTAATGGAGGTGGTTTTGCCGAGGATTTTTAGCATGGTGCAGATGTCCTTTGTCGGGTGAGTTAATAACAATACAGCAGTTATGCAGGGAGCTTAGGGCAAATTCTGGTGGGGAAGTGGTGACGTGCGGTAAGTAATGATTTATGCAATAGTTGAAACACAATGGAAGTATTAAGAAAGGAGTAACGATGAAAAAAGTGTTGGGATTATTATTTGTCTTATTGCTGGCAGGCTGTTCCACCCCCGGTAAACCCGCTTTCTTTTATACCTGGACGCAGTACCGTACGGGGATTGATATCAACCTCCCTAAAGAGCCTAAATATAATGACTCCTTTCATGGGACGTTACGCCAGGACGATGATGGCGAATATGCCCTGATTGTGATCTATAACGGCGGCAACGTTGTAAGCCAGTTCGGCTATGTCACCAAAAACACGCTTGGAAACTGGATTGACCTCTATTCCGGATTCCTGAAATGGGATCCCAAAGATACGGCAGCAACAACCAGATTCACCGTCCCGGATACAGACTCGCTGACGCGCAAAGAGTACGATATTGAATATCGCCTCGTTCAGGGGAAAAAGCTTTTTGTCATCAATAAACACAGCTCTGATGCCCTGTTCACCGATTTTTCCGAGATGTCGATGGATGAGGCGAACGTGGCCAAAGCGCTGGATGTTTATGAAAACCTGAGAACAGTGCTCAGGTAGTCAGGCTGGTTAATTGTCCATGGCGTTGTAAGCTGTTGCCGGTCATTCAGAGCGCGGAGCGGACATCAGCCCCTCGCTCAGAATCCTCTCCGCATTACGCGGGGAGGTTCGCTTAAGGCTAAAAAATAATCAATCATGAAAGATATCGAAGCGTTACGCGCAGAACTTCTCAAAATAGGTGAGCGAATTGGAGGGGGGATAAGGCCCAATTATTACTTCGTCATCCCTGACGGACCTGATGGTATGGCAACGCCCTATCTGGAAATTCATGGTCAAGAATATCACTTCATTGTCAATGAAAGAGGTATCGAAATAGCGCGTAAAGTGACGCTGAGTGACGATGAGATTCTTTACTGGTTTGTTGAGTGTGGCGTGGCTGGTTTAGCGGCAAAGTTTGCAGCCTTGCACAGCTCACCGGGCAAGGCATTCAGGGAGGTTTATTTCCGGAAACAATACAGTTTAATGCTTTCCATTAAACCTGAATGGGCGACAAGGAAACGCAAAGAATTTTCAGAAATTCTTAGTGCTTAGATCCACAAATGTCATTACGTGAGTCTGTCTGCGTTAAAAGGACCGTTACCATTGCAAAAGCATCAAACGGCCCTGTGCTACTTATGGGTCATGGCGTGATGAACAGGCTGATTGCAAGGGTACTCCTATCGCGATAATGCATTAAAACAGATATTTAAAACGCAGGCGTGCGCCGTAACGTGGTTGGTCATTAGCTTCTTCTTGTGCTGTTGAATTAAGCCAGGAGGTGTAAGCGCCAAGGTAAATGTTGAAGTTGGGCATATTCATAATATTGGGCAATTGCCAGGAGGTGTGGATGGTATGGATATCGTAATTTCCAGGCGCGAGGATTGCGCATTCGTTATCACATTCACTGTTTAATCCGGATATATTGAATTCGGAAATCTTGTTATGAGCATAAATATAGCCTAACTCAACGCGGTGCCAGAGCGCATTGACCCCTACGCTAAAGTCTTTTTCGTCTTCAGCATTCATATAAGCAGTGCTCATATTAACCACTACACCATCTTGCGGATTTTTTTGCAGGGTATTCCAGTTCATGGTTAAACCATATCCTGTGCGCTCCGATTGATCGTGCCACTTTCCTTCAGGATCTTTATAGCCGTAAGCGTTGTTGACAAGGTTAGTTTCCATAGCAGCCGCCACAGAATAGTCGCCTGAACGCCAGGCAATAACCGGGCGGACGTAAACCACATTTTTTTGATTATCGAGTTCAGTTCCGTGATAACGCTGGTCTACGTAAAGTGAACTGCCATCCTCTACCAGTGTATTCACCTCCAGATACCAGTTATCTGACGTTTTACTGAATAGCAGATTCCCTCCGCTGTTACTGCGCCCACGCGCCTCTTTCATCATGTAGATGTAGCCATAACCGTCGCTATACAGGTCATTAGCTGTGTTTCCAGAGTACTCGATAAAGGTGTCCTGGTTGAGGGGGAACATATCATAGGCTTCAAAGCGCCCAACCTTAACTAACCAATCTTGCTCTTGTCCAAAGAAGAAGGCCGCATCATCAAGGTTCATTTTCCCATTCATATCCGCCAGCGGTTGGACAGTAAAACCGGCAAACTGGTCATTCGATGAACGTTGTATACCGTCAATGCTTAATAGAATACGTCCATTGATATCCCAGCGTTCTTTATCGCCCGGCGCCCAGTTTTTATTCGCGCTGGTTTTTGCCGATGTTAAACTACCGGTGCGGCTGGCACCATCAAGATTAAACTCCACGTCACCATGGAATTTTAATTCCGCATCTTTATTTAAAGTTAATTTAGGTACGTCTGTTTGCTTTGCTGAATTTGTATTATTTTCATCTTTCCTGGCTGATGCTTGTTTTAATGCTGCTATTTCTGCCTCTGCGCTATAAGCGCGATTTTCTGCATCCTGTAATCGTTGTTCAAGCACCATAAAGCGCTGTTCAATAGTTAACGGTGTCTGGGAAAAAACGGAGGCCGAGTATAAACCGGCGCAGAGCACCGATCCGGTTGTTATTTTCATCGAATCAAACCTGTATAATTTTAATGATGCCGACGCGTGACGCCGCAGGGTAATTACTACGGCATTTATTTATATTTATTTCTTTATTCCAGATGCCAGGCACCACACTCCGTGAATTCGGCACGTCCTGACCAGGCAAAGAGACTCAACATGCGTGACTGCGGATATATACGGCTGCTCAGACAGGCTTCGCCGTCATTGACGAAAACTTCCACCGACGAGCTGTCGAAGAATACCCGCAGTTTCAGCGTTGCGGAAGCGGGGAGAGGAATGCTCCGTTGCCCGCAAAGACCAAGCTCCGGATAATTGCGCTCAAGCACCAGCCGTTGTGCCTGGTTATCGACATACAAGCGCATACCGTCCTCCAGTGCAATACCGTATTGTTCTGCATCACAGGCGGCCAGTTCCCACTGCAAAATGACTTCCGTTGTTTCGCAGTGATTCATCACTGGCAGCATTTTGTTGCTCAGGGTGCTGACGGGCCAACTGAACCAGTGCTGGCGTAGGTTTTCCAGCTCTCTTACAGGACGCATTTGCAGGCGATTATCGGCAGTGAGTGTCAACTCTCGTGGTAACGTCAGCATGCCTGACCAGCCGTCTTGTTGTTCCGGCATTGGAGATCCCCACATGGCCATCCAGCCCAGAACGATGCGACGGCCATCCGGGGCAAGAAAGCTCTGCGGCGCATAGAAATCGTGTCCGTGGTCCATCTCCCGGAACGCGCTCTGTTGCACGAAAGGGGCACCCGGTTGCCACTGCCCAACCAGATATCCACTCTGGAATAAGTTACGATTTTCATATCCCTGTGCCGCCATTCCCTGCGGCGAGAACATAAGTATCTGTTTGCCGTTTAGGGTAAATAAGTCCGGGCACTCCCACATAAAGCCCATCTTCTCGTCCGCTTCGGCCAGAACCCCCTCAGCTTGCCAGCTTCGTAAGCACTCTGAACGATAGAGCCTGACCTGCCCGGTATCACCCACGCGCGCGCCGACCACCATGTACCACGCTTCGCCTTCCTGCCACACTTTCGGGTCACGGAAATGATGCAGTCCCGCAGGAGTGTCAATAACCGTCCCGTGACGCGCAAATTCGATGCCATTTTTGCTTGTTGCCAGACACTGCACCTGGTACAGGTTGTCGTCACTGCTCAGATCGCCGTGAAATTTATGGCCGGTATAAATCAATGACAGTTCATCAGCGTTCACTACCGCAGAACCCGAGAAACAACCATCTTTGTCTTCTGGCCCAACCGGTGCCAGCGCCACCGGCAAATGTTCCCAGTGCAGCATATCGCGGCTGCGCGCATGCCCCCAGTGCATCGGCCCCCATTCCGGGGAGTAAGGATGATGTTGATAAAACGCGTGATACCACCCGTCAAACCAAACCAGCCCGTTGGGGTCATTCATCCAACCCGCTCGCGGAGCAAGATGGTAACGTGGATACCAGCGAATGTTCAGTTGGTCTTGCTTTTCGTTCAGGGCCTTCTCAGCATTGGCAATCAATAACGTCATAACAACTCACTCCTGAATAATTCAAATGGGGGAGGTTGCGATAGCCGCCCGCCGGATAAGGACTTATTGCCTCGTAAAAAGAAAATCGAAAGGATCATGTAGAGTGGATAAGCGATAACGTCATCCGCCTTTTTATCTGTTATTCCAAAGAAAAATTCCGGATGACGCTACGCTTATCTGGCCTGCCTTAGCGCAAGCGGTATTTCATAATTAAGACGGGCAGAGCAAACAGCAATGTCAAAAGATTTGCCGCGCTAATAGCCAAATCGTTAATTAATAGCCCATATAAAAACCACATCATCAGTCCGCAAACGAACATCGCGTACATCAGGCCGGAGATGCCTTGCGTATTGCGTGTGGAAATCACTTTTACCGCCTGGGGCAAGAATGACAATGTTGTCAGGCTTGCCGCTATGTAACCAATTACAGATATCCATTCCATGGTTACGCCTTCGCGTCTGATGTTTTCGTCATGCTGATGCTGGATGATTGCGTTTCTACAGGCGCTGTGGAGTGACGATATTTATCCAACAGGTGGATCTGTATTTTTCTCAGCATATCGCCATTAAGTTTGTAGAGGCGGAAGTAGAAGATCAGGGTGATCAGGAAGAAGAGCGCCGGCAGCGCAATCATGATGAACTGCATACCGGTTACGGTGCTTTCAGACTGCGCAACATTTGGTACGTAACCTATGATGCCAAGTATCAGGGAGATAAAGAATGCAGAAAACGCCGAGCCTCCTTTAACCACCATCGTTTGAACCGAATAGGCAATGCTTTCACACCGAACGTTGAGTTTGTACTCGCCATAATCTACGGTGTCCGCCACCATAATGACCTGTAGCACCCAGAACAAGGCTGTCCCTACGTTCAGCAAAATTCCGGCAAGGGAAATTAACCACACATTGTGATACCCAGCCAGCGCTATCCAGAGCAGCACCCCACCGCCAAAAATCGGTAGCACCGATGCTCCCGCCCACAGTAAGCGGCGTGACAACGCTTTTACCAGTCGCGGGAACAGGATCAGGGTTAACAGGTTTGCCGCCCCCGAATAAGACATGTAATACGGGAAGAGGCTGGCGTCACCTATAACGTAGGTGAAGTAATAAATCGCGAACCCCGTAATAATGTTTGCTGCGATGTTGTAAGCCAGCGCCATACCCAGCAGGCAAGAAAGCTGATCGTTTTTATAGATCAATGCCACTATGGCCTTTAAGCTGAGGCGGCTACTGTCTTCGGTTGCATCACTGTCTGACGAGTAAACCTCTTTCACGTTGCGTAACATGATGAGGGTTGAAGCAATAAAGAAGGCTATCAATATAAGCGTAAACATCTGGAAGCCGAAACCTCGGTCTTCGCCGCCGATATAGTTGACGAACGGTAGCGTAACGCCTGCGGTGATAAACCCGGATAAACTGGCAAAGAAACGTGGAAAAGGTACCAGCTGTTCGCGTTCACGTTTATCCAGGGTAATGGTGGGTACCATCGACCAGAACGGAATATCCATGATTGTGTAGGTCATGCCCCATAGGATATAGGTCACGCAGACGAACACTACCTGCGTTGTGCCTTCAAACAGATGCGCGCTAAACAGTAAAAACAGAACAATCGAGTTGGCTATCGTTCCCACCAGGATCCACGGCTTAAACTTTCCCCAGCGGCTGCGGGTACTGTTGACTATCCAGCCCATGATCGGATCGTTGATGGCATCCCAAATCCTTGCGATTAAAAACAGCGTGCCCACCAGGCCTACCGATAAACCGACAACATCGGTGTAGTAATACATCAGATACATGTAAACGATGCCAATAGCGAAATCTTTACCAAACGCCCCAAATCCATAACTGAGTTTTGTTGTAATTGATATGCTCATATAGGGTACCAGGCCACTGTCACCAGTGCCTTCCTTCTGTTATTAGATATGTGAGAAGCCGGGCATGACGCCCGGCGTACTGGGTTATGCGCGATGAAGCCAGGCCGGTAACCAGTCACCGTGTGCTGTAATCAGGTCATCAACCAGGGCATAAATCTCTTCAATTCCGAGCACGGCTGAGGTATGAGGGTCAAGCAGCGTGGCGTGGTAAACGCGGTCGCGATTCTCTGTCAAAATCGCTTCGGTCAGTAAGGTCTGAACATTAACATTGGTTTGCATAAGCGCTGCCAGATGTGAGGGTAGTGCGCCAACACGGGTCGGTTGAATACCGTTGGCATCCACCAGGCACGCTACTTCAACACAGCAGCCCTGTGGCAGGTTATCGATAAGGTTATCGTTGCGCACGTTGCCATAGATAACACTTGGCTCACCCGTCCACAGCGCGTTCATAATGGTGCTGGCATATTCACGTGATGGCTTGATGTCAATGCGTTCTGCCGTTTTGTACTCTTCAAGTTCCTTGCGCCAGTTAGCCAGTTGCTCAACACAACGTTTTGGGTACTCATCTAATGGGACTTTGTAACGCTCAATCAGATCTTCGCGGCCAGGCTTAATAAACCAGGGCGTATATTCTGCAAAGTGCTCAGAAGATTCCGTCACGAAATAGCCCAGCTTTTTGAACATCTCGTAGCGGACGATATTTTCACAGCGTGGATTGCCATGCAGATTGGGCTTCGGCGCTTCGCCACTTTCGTAAGCTCTCAGCAGATCCGGATAAATACTGACGTATTCACCCTGATCATTTTTTTTCTCAAGCGAGAGATAAAATGCCATATGGTTGATACCGGCGCAGCGATAGCGCAAGGACGCCGGGTCGATAGATAAATCACGCGCCAGCTCTTCAGCCGTTCCCTGCACCGAGTGGCACAGCCCCACCTGTTTAATCTGCGGGTAGCGTGCATACATAGCCCAGGTATTCATCGCCATCGGATTGACGTAGTTAAGCATCGTGGCATCCGGACAAACTTGCGTCATGTCTTCACAAATCTGCCATAAATGCGGGATGGTGCGCAGGGCACGCATAATTCCGCCAGGGCCTAAGGTATCGGCAATAGTTTGTTCCAGTCCGTGCTTTTTACAGACGGCAAAGTCCGTGACGGTACAGGGTTCGTAGCCGCCAATCTGGAAAGCAACCACAACGAAATCAGCATCCTGAAGGGCTTGTTTCTGGTCGGTATGGCAGGTGATTTTTCCGCAGGCACCTGCGGAGTCCATTAGTTTACGCACTACAATATGTGACTCTTCCAGACGCGTTTCATCAATATCCATCAGGGCGATATGGGCCGATTTCAGCGCCGGGCGATGAAAAACATCTCCGAGAATGTTTTTAACAAAAATCGTCGAGCCTGCGCCGATAAAGGTAATTTTTGGTGCTGACATTTTCTTTCTCCGTGGCATAAGTAAACCCCGTCAGATTGGCATGTCGTGCACCGGTTCTCCTCCCTCTTCCTTACTTAGCATTCCGGAAAACTCAGATTGGTTTCATCACCCATTTAAATATGAGTTTTCCGGATTTTTTCGTCAGGAAAGCAGATAATCTCGGCTAACAGACTGATAACCGCCCGCTTATATCGCCAAATTTTTCTCATTCTCACAGTCACAGAAAGACTTTTGTGCCAGTATTTCTGACAATTCAGGAAACGGAGAGAACAATGAATATCATCCCAAATAGCCTTCCGCCCGACCCGGATATGTGCAGCAGCACCGATAGCAATACGCGCAGTCCTTTGTCGCTCTACTCCGAATACCAACGCATGGATATCGAGCTACGCAGGCCCCAGCATATGGAAGCCTGCCACTGGCACGGGCAGGTCGAGGTGAATGTCCCTTTTGACGGCGACGTAGAATACTTAATCAATAATGAAACGGTGCAGATTAAGCAGGGACATATCACGATATTTTGGGCCTGTACTCCGCATCAGCTCACCCGTCCTGGTGAATGCAAAAATATGGCTATTTTTAGTCTTCCTATGCATCTTTTTCTCTCCTGGCCGCTGGACCGGCAGCTTATCAATCATGTCACCCACGGTACGGTGCTGAAATCCCTGACCGCGCAGCAGCTTAGCCCCTTTGAAGTTCAGCGCTGGCAGGAGGAGATCAGAAGCCCCAACGAGCAAATTCGCCAGTTAGTCATCGATGAAATCTGCCTTATGTTCAAACGTTTTAGCCTGTCAGGTTGGCAGCCGATTCTGGTGAATAAACCCGCCCGTACGCGCAGCAGCGGTAACAATGTGTCACGCCATGCACAATTTTATGTCAGCCAAATGCTGGAGTTTATCGGCAATAATTACGACCAGGCGTTGACCATCGAACAGGTTGCTGAACACGTCAAACTCAATCCGAATTATGCGATGGGGATATTTCAGCGCGTGATGCAGCTCACCATGAAGCAATATATTACTGCGATGCGCATTAACCATGTGCGGGCACTTCTTAGCGATACGGACAAGTCGATTCTGGATATCGCTCTCACCGCAGGGTTCCACTCCAGCAGTAGTTTCTACAGCACATTTAACAAATATGTCGGGATGTCGCCGCATAACTATCGCAAACTGCGCCAGTTAAGGAATGGCTGCTAATTAACCGGGTCGCTTAATAATCATGCGCGTCAGCCCAGTTGTGGAGAGGAAGTACAAGAGGCGTTCGCGCTGAAACAGTTCTGATTGCCTGGCGCTGAATATTGAGTGAAAAGCGGAACTTAAGCCGGGCCACAGAGGGCTCAAAAAAAGAGCCCAAAATTCAGCTGCAAGGTTGATAGCCCCCCGTTATTTCAATTTGAAACCGCGCTGTATGACTGTCTCACGTAATTTATTTCTTCCGCCTAAATAATCCATGCTTATCGCGGATTCAACTACGGATCCAGCCCAGGTTTTGTCACTCATATTCTGGCGCTTACGGAATGTCTTATAGGCGGATTCATATCTTTCAATCCAGGTGCGATAACGACTCTCATCGTAATGATTGTAATGTAACACCATCGGCTGGGCAGGGCGCGGGCGAACGCTGCTGGTTCTGGTATCATCTGGCAATCCTACAGCCATCCCAAAAGTGACAAAGCTGTAATCAGGCAGGTTGATTATGTCAGCAACCTCTTTCGCAATGTTACGCATGACGCCGAGATAAACTATCCCCAGGCTCATAGATTCCGCTGCAACGGCTGCGTTCTGGGCGGCAAGCGCTGCGTCAATCGAAGCCATCAGGAAAGAATCAAGGTAGTCGAGCACAACAGGCTCTTTCCCGGCATCCTTTGTAATTCCTGCGCCACGTGACAGATCTGCTACCCAGAGCAGCAATGCAGGAGCTTCCTCGATCCATGGGATACGGTCCACGGGTACTGAGCGGGCTACAGTGTCTGAAATTCGCTGTTTGAGGGCCGGTTCAGTAACGGCCACCAGGCTCCACTGGTTCAGGGCAGAAGAATTTGATGCCGACTGTGCCGCAGCAACCATCGTCTCTATTGCCCCATCCGGCAGAGCTTCAGGCAAAAATGTCCTGACAGATTTATGGCTCAGAAGCGCTTCTATCTGAGGCGTCCAGATAATGTTGTCAGGTTTTGGTTGCTCTGCACCGTATCGGGCCTCTAGCAATGCCTGCTGTTGTGCATTCATTTCGGTCATGGTTTTTACTCTCCTTCGGCAAATTTGATGACCGCAGGATAGCCGGGCTGACAAAACAGATAATCCCCGCATTTGCGACTTCAGTTTTCATATGTGTGCACAATCGGAGTGTATGCCTTAGAATTGAGGCATGGATCATCTATTAGCTATACGTATATTCCAGCGCATTGTTGAGACGCGCTCTTTCACAAAGGCCGCAGCACACCTGGATTTGCCACGCTCTACGGTCAGTAAGAATCTCAAAGAGTTAGAAGCGCATCTGGGCACTAAGCTGATACAGCGCACTACGCGCTCTGTCGCGTTAACCACTGAGGGTGCTGAGTATTACCGGAGGATCAGTAGGCTTGTCGCTAAGCTTGATGAGACCGAAGGCGCAATACGCGATGTAGGGACAGCGGCGAAAGGAAGGCTGCGAATTGACCTTCATTCATCACTGGCCAATTTTGTATTGATGCCGGTTCTACAGGAGTTTCGGGAACGCTATCCGCATATTCAGCTGGCGCTTGGGGTGGGCGATCGCCCGGTTAATCTCATAGAGGAGGGGGTGGACTGCGCCATTCGCGCGGGAGAACTGGCGGACTCGTCTCTGATTGCGCGCACGCTGTATAAAGATCGCTTAATTACCTGTGCCAGCCCCGGATATCTTAAGCAGTATGGCGTGCCGAAAAACCTCTCCGATCTTAAAAATGGACATAAGATCGTCGGCTATTTCAGCGCCGCAACAGGTGAGGCATGGCCTCTGCGTTTCCGCAGCCGGGGAGACGATACACAGTTAGTGGCCTTTGATATCGCCGCGAACGACAGTGCCGCTCTGATTAGCATACTTGTACAGGGTATGGGCATCGGACAAACCCATGCTTCCGTTGTCAGTCGCTTTATAGAATCTGGTGAACTCGTTCCTGTTCTTGAAGACGTAACGCAAAGGCAATTTCCTGTCTCAATCATTTATCCACCAACAAAGCAGCTGAATGCCCGGCTGAGGCTATTCATAGACTGGATGATAGACAAGTTTTCTGACCATTAGTGACAACATGGCTTGGGGTAAAAACAACGCGGCCCGCTACTGGTACGTAGAGGACAGGGGCGTGCGGTCGAGAGCAGCCTTGAGCGAGAAGCAGACGTTAAATCTGGGCTTTAACAGTAGCCATCATCGCTGGCAGTTCGCTAATCAGTTTGTCAACGGCCAGCCTGACTTTGAGGGATAGGTGAGGAGTGCGCGGCCAAACGGCATAGACAGGCCAGCTTCCGGAAGACTGGTCTTTTAATATCTCTGTCAGGCTACCGCTGATGAGCTGTTCCCGTACGAGCCAGTAAGGCAGCCAGGCGATGCCGCCTCCCGCTACCGCAATATCTTTTACCGCCTGCATATCATCCATCTTAAGTCTGGCTGGCGGGATGAATTCCGTAATTTCATTATTTTCGTTTTTAACCCGCCACTTCAGAATGCGTCCTGAATGGATATAGGCAACAGCTGCATGCTGCTTCAGTTCGGCTGGTGAAGCAGGCTCGCCGGCCTCAAGGATATAATCCGGCGAAGCGCAAAAAACCATCGTGTGAGAGGCCAGCTTACGTGCTACCAGGCTGCTGCTGTCAGCCAGTGCGCCGATTCTCACCGCCAGATCAAACCCCTCTTCCGGCAAATCGACCTGGCGATCGCTGAAGGAAATTTCCAGTTCCAGCCCGTGATGTTCTTTTGCCAGGGCAGACAGCAAGGGTGATATACAGAAGTGTCCAAGCAGGACCGGAACAGACACCCTCAGTTTTCCGCTTGCCTGGAGCTTGCCGCCTTCCAGAATATCCTCCGCCAATTTTATTTCATTCAGCGCCCGACGGCAGAACTCATAATAAAGCGAGCCTTCGTCAGTCAGGCTCTGGCTGCGGGTGGTACGGTTAAAAAGGGTAACACCAAGCCTCTCTTCAAGCCGGGATACGGTTTTTGCTACTGCCGAGCGCGAGACGTGCAGTTTTTCAGCCGCCTGCGAAAAACTCACCGATTCAGCTGCGGCCACAAAAACAGGAATACTGTTCATTTCACTTTTCAAATTGTCGCCTTTAGGGAATCAATAGAGGGAAATATTATCTCCACTGTCACCTAGCAGGCAATGTTAAAGTTCTGACCTTCATTTATTTACATCCCAGGAATCATCATGAGTCGCACAATGCAACGCTGGGTTTTAAACGAAACCGGACGTCAGAATCTGAAGCTTATGCAAGCAGAAATCCCTCAGCCCGGCCCGAACGAAGTTCTGGTTCGGGTAAATGCTGTCTCCCTAAACTTCCGTGACAAGGTCATCATTGATGGCGGAATGGGGAATGGTATGCCAATGCCCTTTACGCCGGGTTCTGATATGGCCGGGGTGATTGAGGCTGTCGGGCCGGGCACAACCCGCTTCAGCCAGGGGGAACGCGTTATCTCATCCTTTAATGCCGACTGGATTGATGGAAAATTGAATAACAATGCCAAAAAACCGCACTATGACACTTTAGGCTACGCGTTCCAGGGCGTGCTGGCTGAATACGTGGTCATGAGTGAAGAATGGCTGGTCAAAGCCCCTCAGACGCTTACCGATGCTGAAGCCAGCACGCTGGTCTGTGCCGGACTTACGGCCTGGTTTGCTCTGATTGAACGCGGCGGCCTTCGTGCTGGCGAAACAGTCCTTGTTCAGGGAACCGGCGGCGTGGCACTTTTCGCTCTTCAGATCGCTAAAGCTGTGGGGGCTGAAGTTTTCGTTACCTCATCCAGCGATGAGAAACTGGCAGCTGCGGCGGCGCTCGGTGCCGATCACGGTATTAACCGTAAAAAAGAGGACTGGGTCGAAGCCATTTATCGAATGACGAATGAACAGGGCATTGATCACGTTGTAGATACGGTAGGGGGACGTAACTTTGCAGACTCTGTTCGTGCGGTAGCTTCACACGGACGCATCTCCCTGATTGGCATGATGGACACACACGATACTTCAGCCCCGGGCGTCATGCTGCTGCTGAAATCTCCGACTGTTCAGGGCATTGGTGTGGGCCATCGCCGGGCGCTTGAAGATCTTGTCCGGGCCGTTGACTGGGTCAAACTGAAACCGGTTATAGACAAATCATTCAGCTTCAGTAAATTGCCGGAAGCACTTAAGCAGCTCGATCAAGGTGCATTCGGAAAAATCGTCATCAACGTGGGTTGATTGAAAATAATGCTGGCAGAGGCGTCCGGAAAACGCTTCTGCTTTTTTATTTTGAAGCTTGCATGCAAGGTGAATGAATATATCCATGGCACCGTCCACTTCTGGCACGGAGCGGATAGATCTCATGCAGAATTTCAAACCGCAGGCTCGTCACGTAACGTCTCAATAATCATCGAGAGCGCAGGCAGGAGCTGCCGTTCGCTGGAATAAAAAATGTGGAACCCCTGACGCAGCGGACACCACTCCTCGAGCACTGCCTGAAGGCCGCCATTGTCCAGCCAGGGGCGGGCGAGTATTTCCGGCACAAAAGCGAAGCCATATCCCGACCTGGCGGCATCAAGCGCCGCATAGACCGAGTTGAAGATCAGAGGCCCGTCCACACGGCACATCTGAACAGCGTCTTCCTTTTTGAGTTCCCAGTGGCTGATACCTTCCTTCATGGAGTAACGGGTGTTGATACAGGCGTGTCGGGCCAAATCCTCTGGCGTGCGAGGGAGTTCTCTTCCGGCAAGGTAGTCAGGGGAGGCCACAATCACGTTTCGCCAGTCCGGTGAAATACGGACTGAAGCCATATTTTTGCCGATCCTGTCGCCCGGTCTGATGCCAGCGTCAAAGCGGTCGGCCACAATATCCGTCAGGGCCGGATCGTTCGACACCTCCAGCCTGACGTCCGGATAGTGAAGCAAAGCAGGGGAAAGGCGCGGCCATACGAAGGTGTTCCAGGCGAAGTCCGAAGCCGTTATCCGGACGGTCCCGGCGATCTTGCTGCCCAGCTCGCTCAGGGATGCCAGTTCATCGGCAATCACGTCGAAGCGGGGTGAAACCCGCTCCAGCAAGCGCAGCCCTGCCTCGGTGGGAGAGACGCTGCGGGTGGTGCGGATCAGCAGCCGCAGACCCAGCCGCGCCTCGAGATTGCGGATGGTATGGCTTAACGCCGACTGGGAAACCCCGAGTTCGGCAGCGGCCCGGGTGAAACTACGTTCCCGGGCGATAGTGATAAACGCCACGATATCCCTGAAAATTTCGCCTGACATATTCCGCCTCGTTTATGCGTAAAAGCGCCGTTAGGCCTGAGGTTCATGAAAACGCAACGCCTCGACCATCAGCGTCATCGCCCGGGAATGCTGGCGCCGGTTAGGGTAATAGAGATGCAGGCCCGGCCACAGCGGACACCAGGCTTCGAGTACCGACACCAGCTCGCCTGAATCCAGCCAGGGCTGAACCATATCCTGTGGCAGGTAGGCAAGACCCAACCCCGCTTTCGCGGCCTCAAGAATGTCATAGGCGTTATTACAGATGACCGGGCCGTTGATCCTGATGGAGAACTCGCGCTGACCGTCGGTAAACTCCCAGTCGTAGAGGCCGCCATAGGTGGAGGTGCGCAGCCGAATGCACCTGTGCTGGCCGAGAGCGTCAGGCCGCTCGGGGGGCGGATAACGCGTAAAGTAGTTTGCCGATCCGACAACCGTGTTCTTCACATCAGGGCCGATACGCACGGAAATCATATCCTGCGCCAGCTCCGTGCCGAATCTGACCCCCGCGTCATAGCCTCTGGCGGCAATATCGACGCTGGCATACTCGCTGATCAGCTCAACGGTGATATCCGGGTACTGCTGCAGGAAAGGGGAGAGTTTAGGCCACAGCACCTGGCGGATGGCATAGTCAATGGCGGTGATGCGCAGGGTGCCGGTAGGCTTGTCCCGCAGATCGTTCAGGGATGCAAGTTCCTTCTCAATGTATTCAAATTCGGGAACGATCCTGTCTACCAGATGTTGACCCGCCATCGTCAGGGTAACTCTTCGCGTGCTGCGTAGCAAAACGCGCACCCCGAGACGCTCTTCAAGACCGCGGATGCTGGCGCTCAGCGCGGGCTGGGTGACGCCCAGCTGTGCCGCTGCCCGGGTGAAACTGCCGGTTTGCGCCACGGCGATAAGTGCTAATAAATCACTGAAACCCTCTCGAGCCATTTTTTCCTCACTCGGACGCGTCACAAAGGATAAGTCAGGCGTTAAAAAGATTAATGAATTCTGTTTATAAATGCAAGAAACGGGCCGCGCTGGTCTGCGCTTAGTCGGTTATGTATATTTAATAACAAGCAAGCACGGATAGCCGAAAATAATTGCGGCAGGCGAAATGAGGCGCATATTTTAAATGCATTGGATCGGGGGTGTTATTTATCCGCCCCGGGTGCTCGTAATAATTATCGCTAAAACACATCAAGCACGCTGATATCTATATCAGTCAGGAGTCGTCATGTCTTTATCTAAGGTTTCATTATTACTGGCGTCATTACTTATTGCGAATAATGCACTTTCCGCACAAAGTCACCCAACCACCGTTGCTGAAGGTATTAATGCCATGAACTCGCAAAAAGTTTCATTTCAGAACGGCACGATTAAAATGGCGGCGAATCTCTACCTGCCGCCCAATTTCGATAGCGCGAAAAAAAAACCCGCTATTGTTGTCTCCCATCCCTGGGGCGGCGTAAAAGAACAGACATCGGGTCTTTACGCCCAACAGCTGGCGAAGCGCGGATTTATCACGCTGGCCTATGATGCTTCTCACTACGGAGAAAGCGGAGGTTTGCCCCGTGACATGGAAAGTCCGGCCGATCGGGTGCAGGATATTCGCAGCGCAATTGGCTACCTGAGCAGCCTGCCGCAGGTTGATGCCGCCCGCATCGGGACGCTGGGCATCTGCGCTGGCGGGGGGTATACCCTCCATGAAGCACAAAGCGACCTGCGGGTGAAAGCGGTTGCCGGGGTGGTGACCTATGATATCGGGGATGCGACCCGTAATGGTACCGAGGGTTCGCCGGTTTCTGCTGCCGACAGGCTGACATTGCTGCAAAGCGTCGATGCGCAGTTAAATAAAGAGGCTGCCGGTGCTCCCTTGTTGGTTGAACAACTGCTCCCTTCGCGGGATGCATTGAATGCCAGTACGCCCAACTTTGTGCGGGAAGCGACGGAGTATTATCTCACCCCCCGCGGCGCGCATCCGAATGCCCGAAACCGCTACGTCGTGACCAGCCCGGGCCTGCATATGGCTTATTATCCGCTGGAGCATATGGCAGATATTTCTCCCCGGCCGGTATTATTAATTGCGGGAGAAAAAGCGGAAACCCGTAAATTTAGCCAGCAGGCCTATGATAAAGCGAAACAGCCTAAAGAGTTAATGATTATCCCTGGCGCATCGCATTTTGATTTATATGACAAGCCGCAGTTCGTCAATCCGGCGATCGACAAACTCGCTACGTTCTTTATTAAAAATCTTTAACCGCCAGCTTCGAATTCAATCAGGAAAATTAATTATGACTTATTCACTCAATAATAAAGTTGCTTTAGTGACCGGTGCCGCTTCGGGTATTGGTCTTGCCACCGCCCAGGCTTATGCTGCGGCCGGGGCCTCCGTCGTGCTGGCTGATATTAATGCCCGGGCGGTGAATCAGGCCGCAGACGCGCTGGTGGCTTCCGGTTACGCCGCCAAAGCGGTGACCTGTAATGCGGGGGATCTGGATGAGGTCGCCGGGATGGTGCAGGAGACCGTCGCCACCTTCGGCCGCCTCGACATCGCCTTTAACAACGCCGGGATCCAGAATGTGCTGGCTGAGATCGCGGATGCGACAGCCGAGGATTTCGACCGCGTCACGGCGGTGAATCTGCGCGGCGTCTGGGGCTGCATGAAGTACGAACTGCAACAAATGCGTAAGCAGGGCAGCGGCGTGATTGTGAACTGCTCCTCAATCGGCGGAATTGTGGGCGGGGCAGAACGCGCTAACTACCACGCCGCCAAGCATGGCGTGCTTGGCCTGACGAAAAGTGCTGCGCTTGAGTATGCTGCGCGCAACATTCGCGTCAACGCCGTCTGCCCGGGCCTGATCTGGACCCCTATGGTTGATGCCATGGTCGCCTCCGGTCAGAAAGAGGCGCTGGAGGCGATGGTGCAGGGGGTGCCTATGCAGCGTCATGGCAGGGCGGAAGAAATTGCAGACGTCGTGCTTTGGCTTTCCAGCGATGCGTCGTCGTACGTCACAGGCCAGTCCATATCCATTGATGGCGGTCTGACTATGCGTTAATGCAGGGTAGTTCTACCTTTTGCTTAGAAGCAATGCCCTGTTGAACAGGGCTTTTTTATTGGCTTGTTTGCAGATTCATTGTTATGGGTTAACCCATCGTGACCGATTATTGAAATATCCTGGCCTGCTTTTAAATTAAGTTCGACTAAAGCAGACATAGCGCCAAAAGCCATCAGATTGTTATAAACGACACGTATGCTGGATTATGGATCGAGTCTGACCGATATGGCGAGCGTGCCGGTAGCAAGATACCCATCGACCCGGATTACCCGATTCGTCTGAGCCGCATTATTCAGATGTAAACCAGGTTTAATCAGCCTCCATCTGCAATACATATCCCTTCCGCGCACTTTGCCACGCCAGCACAGCCAGCCCAAGCGCAATAACCGACAGCAGCGCCCCCGCCCAGTTTGGTGAGGCCAGGCCAAACCCGGCGGCTATGGTGGCGCCGCCTGCCCATGCACCCAGCGCATTACCCAGATTGAACATCCCAATATTGACCGACGCTGCCATCGTAGGCGCGCCAGCCTGGCTGGCGCGATCCATCACCAGCTTCTGAATGGGGGAAACCGTGGCAAAGCCAAACGCTGCCATCAGGAAAACGCAGGTCGCGGAGACAATCTGATTATTTACGCCCATCCAGAAGACCAGCAGCACAATAGCTTGTGCTGCAAGAGTAACGAAAAGCGTGCCAAACAGCGAACGGTCCGCGAAGCGTCCCCCGATCCCGTTTCCTACCGCCAGGCCAAGACCAAACAGTACCATCAGCCACGCCACGCCGCTGGCGGAAAAGCCACCTTCCTGGATCATCATTGGCGCGATATAGGTAATGGAGGTGAAAAAGGCCGCCGGACCAAAGACGGTAATGCCCATCACCAGCAGAACCTGAGGATCAACAAAGGCGCGCAGTTCCGTTTTCAGGGCAATAGCCTTGCCTTTTTCGATGCGAGGAACCAGCAGAGCAATGCTGGCAATTGTCAGCAGGCCAATCCCGGCGATAACCCAGAAAACCAGGCGCCAGCTAAAGGTCTGGGCGAGCCAGGTCCCCACCGGAACGCCCAGCAGATTGGCAAGCGTCAGCCCCGAGAACATAAAGGCGATGGCGCTGGCCTGGCGTCCAGGTGCCACCAGCGAGGCCGCGATGATCGAGCCAATACCAAAAAATGCCCCATGGTTGAACGAGGTGATGACCCGGCCCACAATCGCCAGGGTCAGCGTGGGAGCCACCGCCGTCAGGATATTACCGAGGGTGAAGATAAGCGCCAGACCGATCAGCATGGTCTTGCGCGGGATTTTTGCACCCAGAACCGTCATCAGTGGCGCACCGACAAAAACGCCGAGAGCGTAAGACGTCGCCATCAGACCGGCAGAGGGAATACTGACCTTAAATTCAGCCGCGATCTGCGGAAGGATCCCCGCGATAACGAACTCGGTCAAACCGATTCCGAATGCGCCGACGGCGAGGGCGAAAAGTGCGATGGGCATGTCAACTCCATTAATCGTTGTGTGGTTAATTTTATTAAGTAGAATCGAGTATATTCACGTTTTTATTGTGCTATCGAGGCTATATGAGCGCATTTGATAAAGAAAAAGAAGGTATTAAGCAGATGAGGCATAAACCGGCAGAAATGGATGCGATCGACCGAAAAATATTAGGCGCGCTGGCAGAAGACGCAGGACGCAGTTACGTGGAGTTGAGCGAGATCGTGCATCTGTCGGCACCGGCGGTTCACGATCGCGTGAAGCGTTTGAAGCGTGACGGGGTGATTAAAGGCACCGTGGCGGTACTGGATGGCTGCAAGCTAGGTCGGACGCTGTTAACCTTCCTCGTCATTGATACCAGCAGCTATCAGGCGACCCGGGCGCTACTCCAGTTCACCAGCCGCAAAGAGGTCGAGGAGCTGCATACCGTGGCAGGTGACGGCTGCGTGCTGATAAAGGTGAGGGCAGCGGATACCGAATCGCTGGAAAACTTTCTGATGGAGATTCAGAGTGTGGAGGGCGTGCGTTCCGTGCGCAGCTATATTGCGCTGTCGACCTTCCTGGAACGTGGGCCGTCTCCGGATTAATGCGGCTGGATTGGCAAAACATGTGCATCAGCACATTCCGGTTAGCTCCAGGGTAAACATTTTAGCCGGAGCTTACGGGTCAATTCAGGGAAGCCAGCGATGACTTTAATTTCTCCATAAAAGTGCTGACCCGGAGGGGAAGGTAACGTGTGGTAGGCAGGAGGGCCCAGACCGCTAAATCCTGAGGGCTCGCATCAGAGAAATTAATCTCAACAAGGGTACCTTTGCGAAGTTCTTTCATGACATCCCAGCGGGTAAGTTGCGCAATGCCCAGTCCCTGAAGACACAGCTCTCTGACCCCTTCAACATTATCTGAGCTGAAACGCCCCTCGACATTGACCCTGAGATCTTCCCCATCACGTTTGAAAACCCACTGAGGCACGCTGCTGAGCCTCAGGCAATTATGCTGCATTAAATCCTCAACGATATAAGGGACACCCTCCGCCTTCAGATAATCAGGTGAGGCGCAGACTACACGAGGATTATCAGCAATTTTTCGGGCTATAAGCGTTGAATCCTTTAATGGCGCGATACGTATAGCGACATCGAACCCTTTCCCGACAATATCAATCACATCCTCGCTTAACTGAAGGTCGATGCTCAGTTTTGGATTCTCTGCCAGCAGCTCAGAAACAAGAGGCAAAATATTACGCCGCCCGAACCCTGAAGGCGCGGTGATCCTCAGTAACCCGGTTGCGCCCTGCATGGAAGGAGAAAACAGCGCCCGGGCTCCGGTCTCTGCCTCAATGAGTGCCCGGGCATAGGGCAGAAATTCCATTCCTTCCTGGGTTAACGAAACAGATCGGGTTGTTCTCTGCAATAGACGCGTACCCAGTTCGTGTTCAAGCGATGCGAGACGTCTTGACACGGCCATTGCGGAAATACCCTGCCGTTTTGCCGCCTGGGTAAGGCTATGCGTTTCGGTGATAACGAGAAAGAGTGAAACATCCTGCAAATTCATAGCGGCTCCGGTATCTGAATCAGGGCAAATGTTATCCAACGGTCATCAGGATTATAACGATAATCGTTATACAACCTTATCATTTTGCCCCGTTTAAGCCTGATTAAACAATGATTATAGTGCGTTCACGATTTAATTAATCAGGAGTAACTTATGAACAGATCATCTCTTTTTACCCCGGGGCATATTGGAAAAGTTGTCTTAAAAAACCGTCTCGTCGTCGCCCCCATGACCCGAGTCACCGCTTCAGAGGACGGTATAGCCAGCGAACGTATGAAGCTGTACTACGAAGATTTTGCCCGGGGTGGCTTTGCTCTCGTGATATCGGAAGGCATTTATATTGATAAAGCATGGTCGCAGACCTATGCCTTCCAGGCTGGGTTAACCAGCCCGGAACAGGTTGCAGGATGGCGCAAGGTCACAAACGCAGTACACCAGCAGAGCGGCCTGATTTTTGCCCAAATCCAGCACGCCGGGGCGTTGTCGCAGGGCAATTATTATCGGGATGGAACAGTCGCACCCAGCGCCATACGTCCGGTAGGCAAGCAGATGACGTTTTATCGTGGTGAAGGTGATTATCCTGTTCCGCGTGAACTCAGCGAAAATGAAATACAGGACATTATCAAAAGCTTTGCCGATGCAGCCTCGTATGCTGTTTTTGAAGCGGGATTTGATGGCGTGGAAATCCATGGCGCAAATGGATATCTTCTCGATCAGTTTTTCACGGATTACACCAATCAGCGAACTGACCGCTGGGGCGGTGATACCGCAGGCCGCCTTCAACTTATTCTGGACGTGATTCGATCTGTCAGAGAACGGGTTGGTGAGAATATCCCCGTGGGCATTCGCATCTCACAGGGGAAAGTAAATGACTTTTACCATAAATGGGCTAACGGCGAAGACGATGCCCGGGTGGTGTTTACGCTGCTTGCTGATTCCGGTATCGATTATCTGCACCTGACTGAATATGAAGCCTGGCAGCCCGCATTCCCGGACAACGCGCTCTCACTGATCGAACTGGCCCGTAAGTATGCGCCTCAGCTGACAATTATGGCCAATGGCAGTCTCCACGATGAGGCGCGGGCGACAGAGGTTATGGCGAAGGGGGCCGATTTTATCGCCCTTGGCCGCGGCGCTCTGGCAAATCATGACTGGCCTGAACGCGTTGCCGCAGGTGGGGCAGTGCGCACATTTGATAGTGCGATCCTGGGACCCATCGCCAATATCAAAGACTCCGAGCTTTCTCTCTAATTTGCAGCCCCGGGTAAATTTCCGGGGCCTATAACTAGCTCGCCTCCACGCTCTTCCGGGAAGTGAACCAGGTCAGCACCACCGCGCTCAGCAGCAAAATCCCACTCATTGCAAAGGTGCTTTGCCAGCCGACGTTATCGAATACCATCCCGCCCACCGTCGAGCCCAGCGCAATCGAGAGCTGGATCACCGCCACCATCAGCCCGCCGCCGGCCTCTGCATCCTCGGGCAGGGTACGGGCGATCCACGTCCACCAGCCCGTCGGGGCTGCAGTGGCCAGCAGTCCCCAGAATCCCAGCAGCAGGGCGACGCTCCAGACGCTGCGCCCGGTCAGGATTAACATTCCGGCGATAGCAGCCATCAGGAGCGGAATCGCCATTAACGTCAGGTAAAATCTGGCGTTCAGGAAGAGGGCAACGATCAGCGTGCCAATAAAACCCGCTACGCCGATGGTGAGCAGGATCAGCGATAAGCCGGCGGCGCTGACGTGGGTGACCGTCTCCAGGAACGGGCGCACGTAGGTGAACAGCGCGAACTGACCCATAAAGAACAGACCGCAGGCCAGCAGACCGATAGACACCACCGGCAGGCGGAACAGGCGGAAGACGGTTCCGCCTGAGGACTGGCTTTTGTTCCCCTTCATGTCCGGCAGGCTAAACCACTGCCAGATAAAGGCTGCAGTTGCGACCGGGACGAGGCACAGGAAGGCCCCGCGCCAGCCAATAGTGGCCCCGAGATAGCTACCGAGCGGGGCGGCGACCACCGTCGCCAGGGCGTTACCGCCGTTGAAAATCGCCAGCGCACGGGCGACCTGATGCTGCGGCACCAGGCGAATGGCCGTCGCCGCAGACATGGACCAGAATCCGCCGATGGCGATCCCAATCAGGGCGCGCCCGGCCATATAGACCAGGTAGCTGGAGGCGAAGGCAATAATCAGCCCGGATGCCGCCATCAAAATCGTCATGCCCAGCAGGAGTGTTTTACGATTCATATTCCCGGCAATATGAGAAAGGCTCAGGCTGGTCAGGACCGCCAGCGCGCCGGAGATAGCAATCCCCTGGCCGGCCAGACCCTCGGTGACGCCCAGATCGCTGGCGATGGGGGTCAGCAGGCTGACCGGCATAAACTCCGATGCAATCAGGACAAATACGCACAGGGTCATGGCGAAAATACCGCCCCAGTACGCGCGCTCGTTACTCTGTGTGGTTTGGCTCAGTGTGGACATAGTCAGATTTCACGCTGGGGAAAATATCGCCACCTGCCAGAAACAGGTGGCGTAGAGGATTATTTCAGGCTGGTTTTGAAGAACTGCTCAAACTGTGCAAACGGGATCTTACCGGCGACGTTGTCATACAGATCGACATGGTTAGCACCCGGAACAACCACCAGCTCTTTCTGTTTGCTGCCGACGGCTTTGTACGCATCTTCAGCAAAGTAGCGTGAGTGCGCCTTTTCACCGGTCACGATCAGCGTTGGAATAGCGATCTCATTGGCATAGCTCAACAGCGGCATATTCATAAACGACAGCGGCATAGTCGCGGTCCATGCGCCTGTGGAGTTCACGGAGCGCTCGTGGAAACCGCGCGGTACCCGATAGTAATCAAAGAACTCTTTCAGGATCGGATGCGGATCCGCAGGCAGGGCTTCCGGCAGAATACGCTCCGCCGCGGTGACTTTGCCGTTCTGGTCGACATTAATATCGTGACCACCGTGGGCGAAGGTGCCGTTTTCAGCATCCTTCCAGCGCTGCTCGTTCAGATACTGCAGAACAGCATGGCGATCGGCCGCAGAGTAGCGGTCTTTGCCATCGCCCACGCCGTGGCCCATCGCCCGGCTCATGTCGTACATCACGCTGGTAGCGACCGCTTTCACGCGGGTGTCCATGGATGCCGCGTTCAGCGCCATCCCACCCCAGCCGCAGATGCCGAGGATGCCGATGCGGTTGCGATCCACCTCTTTCTGTAATCCCAGGAAATCCACCGCCGCGCTAAAGTCCTCGGTGTTGATATCCGGAGAGGCGACGTTACGCGGCTGGCCGCCGCTTTCGCCAGTGTAAGAAGGGTCGAAGGCCAGGGTCACAAACCCTTTTTCAGCAAGGGTCTGGGCATACAGGCCGCTGGACTGCTCTTTCACCGCGCCAAATGGCCCGCTGACCGCAATTGCCGCCAGCTTGCGATCGCCCCGGTCTTTGGGCAGGTAAAGATCGGCCACTAAGGTGATCCCGTAGCGGTTCGGGAAGGAGACCTTACGGTGCTCCACTTTGTCGCTTTCGGCAAAGGTCTTATCCCATTTCGCGATCATCGAAACGGGCGCGTTCGGATTCGTAGTATCTGCATAACTCATTGTTGTTACTCCACTTAAAGATGCGCATAGCAGCATCGCAGGTATGGCAGCTGTCAGTTTTCGGGTAAATATTTTCATAAGCGGCACCGGGCTGTGTTGTTGTGTGGAGTCCAGTATAGTTAGCAGAAATAGTGCTGATTAGAGGGCGAAAGCTGCTAAGATTCATACCATATTGTTATAAATAGGCGAGAGAGAGGGATGGCGAAGCGGGAAAACTATAACGAGCTGTACCTGTTTATGCAGGTGGTAAGGGAGGGGAGCTTTACCGCCGCCGCGCAGCGGCTGGGGCTGGCCCAGTCAGGGATTAGCCGTTCCATTCGCGACCTGGAAGAGCGCCTGGGCGTCCAGCTGCTGGTGCGCACCACTCGCAGGCTCTCCCTGACCCAGGCGGGTGAACAGCTCTATCAGACCACCGAGTCCGGGTTTGATGCCCTGAATAGCGGGCTGGCTACCCTGGCGCATTATCGCGAGACCCCCCTCCGGCACGGTACGCATCAATGCCAGCCAGCACGCCATCGAGAAATGCCTTCTGCCAAAACTGGCGGTGTTTAAACAGCGCTACCCGGATATCCGGCTGGAGCTGATGAATGAGAGCCGCTTCGTAGACATTATCGCCGAGCGGTTCGATGCCGGCGTCCGGTTAGGGCCGGAGGTGGGGCAGGGAATGGTCGCGGTACGCATTACGCCCGACATGGAGATGGCCGTGGTCGGCACCCCCGACCATTTACGCCGCTACGGTTTTCCCCAGACGCCAGCGGAGTTAGCGGCTCATCCCTGCATTGCCTACCAGTTTGCCGACGGCAGCCTCTACCACTGGGAGCTGGTTCAGGACGGGAAGAGCATCACGCATTGTCCCGAGGGGCAGTGGGCCCTGTCTGACAGCTATATGGAAGCCGAGGCGGCCCGGCTGGGTCTGGGGCTGGCCTATGTGCCGGTTGAGCTGGTGGCGGACGATCTGGAGCGCGGGACGCTGATCCGGGTGTTGCAGCGCTACAGCCTGCGCATGGACGGGTTGTTCCTTTATTATCCCCATCGCAACGTATCCCCGGCCCTGAGAGCGGTGATCGATACGCTGAAAATCTGAGGGTGTATTTTTTACATCCGCCTGACGGTACAAACCAATAGTTACTTTTTAATCGCATAATGCCTGTATGGGCGTCATTTCGACTAAAGGAGCAATCAATGTCCCATTCGTCATCAAGAAGAAAGGTTTTAGATAGTGATGGTCTCCTTGCGCACAGGGCGTCACATGCACGGAGTTGCGTTAACCACGTTGCGAATAGACTGGGAATAACCCGCAGTGAGCTATTGATGAAAGTTGAGAAAGATACGGGGGCAAGTTTGGTATCACCGCTTACAGAAGATGAGTTAATGAAAGCGTTTTATTATATGGAAAACCTTTAAGAGCGGCTGATTTGAACGAGTAACGATAGTTCATAAATAATCACCTGGCGTTATCAATATAACTGCGCAAGGAGATGGGATTTCGCAAGGTTTAACTTAAGGTGTTGATATATCTATCAAATGATGATACATAAAAACTTTAGCATAAATATGGATTTTAAAATGCAGTGGAGATTTTTAGGTTCTATATCAGAGGCCAGAATGTCTGGCTGTAGCGGAGTTTACCTTATCGTTCACCAGGGGCTTTTTAATCGCGTTGTTTATGTTGGGGTGAGTTGTAATGTTGGGAGAAGGATAAATGAACATTATGAAGGTTACCTGAGAGGAAACCGAACAATTTACAATGCAGGCCACGATGACGACGTATATCGTTTTATGTCAGCTTACAAAATTCACAACCATACGAAATACTATCAATCTTTGGCGAAGGATTATAAAATTTGGGCATCTACGACAGTGCCCTCTGATTCTCCTAAAAATTTATTAGCTAAAAGCCAAACTTTTGATGCCGCGTGGGAGGGCATTGCATCTGAAAAATATCTCCCTCAACTGAAAGTGTGGGCCCTTCCAATGGCCAGATATTGTTATTCAAACGCATCCAGAATTGAAAGCGTTATTCAGACAAAGCTCGTCAGGGCTTTTGATTTAAGGGGTTTTTTTAATCTTAAATCTATAAGTATCTTAGGCAAAATTGAATACCCTTATTTAGAAAAGATTAAAGATTTTATTATTGATTCCCCCGATGTAGACCTGGCATCTCAACTTGTTTTTAGTAATTTGAACACTAAAGGGATTGATGGCAACATTAGTAAAGAATTCTTTTTGCAACTTAAAGATGAAATTTTTCAAAGAGTAAGGGAAGCTCAGAGTAGACGAGCGATTCGGGAACATAAGGTTTCTCTTTATAAAAACTTTGGCAAACCCTGGACTTTAAAGGAGATGGAAAAACTCAGAGTCATGCTAGTCGATTTTGATATGTCCCCAACAGAAATATCTGAATACCTTGGAAGAGAACCACGCTCTATTGCTAAAAAAATAATAGAAAATGATAAAATTTCCAATCATAAATGGCGACAGAGCGTCGGATGGTTGTGAGTTGCATATTGACTGAAATAAACCGATCTGGAAAATGCCGCTTCTGGCACTCTATGGACCCAGGTTCGGCTCTATGAATGAACGAGCAGAACCTTTTTCAGGCGTTCTGGTTTACAGGCGCTGGTTGATGTTAACGCGTAAACCTCAAAAGGAAGCGGTCTCCGGACCTTTAAACCTCACTCCGCAACCAGCCACATATCGGCCTCGTCAAACATCTCTTCCAGCATGCGGTTCAGCTTTTCCCGATCGCTTTTGCTGGCATCGCTATTCAGGCCGTTGGCCTGCATCGGCTTCACCTTCACCTCGGCATCCGGAAAGATCCGGTGCACTCGGGTGGTCAGTTCAGCCAGGATGATTTCTCTTGCACCCGGAAGCCCCGCCACATTTCTTTTGTCATAAACCAGTTCAACGAACATCACACATCCCCTCAAATACTGTTTTAATGTACAGCATTCTTACCGGGGCAATGACATCTGTCAACTGCCGCCCGCTATGCAGGCGGCAGAAGTGACGATCAGAACAAGACCGAGTAGTTCAGGCCAAAGGTACGACCGCGTCCTTTGTAGGTATAGAGGTTCTCAGCACCGTAGGTTGGGCTGTAGAGCCCCGGTGCGCGCTGTCCCCATGCGGTGGTGTAGTCTTCATCCAGCAGGTTTTCCACGCTGAAGCTCAGCTTGCCCACCGGCAGAAGGTAACTGCCTATGAAGTCAGCGGTGTTATAGCCATCAATCTGCTTCCCGGCTTCATCAGACAAATCAAACGTCTGCGTACTTTGCAGACGCAAGGTCCAGTCGCCCGGCGCCCAGCTGACCCATGCGCTCATCTTGGACGGGCTGGCGCTGTCTACCGTCAGCTTTTCCCATTTCCCGTCGACGCGGGTTTCCGATTTGATGACGTTGAAGTTTGCGCCCGTGCTCCACTCGCTGTCGGTGAAGAAATAATCCACCTGGCCTTCAACACCGTAGATGCGACGCTCGTCATCTTCGACGTTAATGGTCATGTCGCTTTTGTTAATGTTGATGGTTTTGTCAGAGAGCGAATAGTAACCGGCAATCTGCGTGCGCAGGTTATCCCCGGTGTAGCGCCAGCCCAGCTCGTAAGCATCAACTTTAATCCCGTCGAGTTTTGAGTCGTTAACGTTAACGCTGTTGACCAGGCGATAATGGCCGTTTACCAGCTGATAGGTGCCGGAGCCGTAGTATTTCGCCAGATCCGGGATCTCAAAGCCCTGAGAGAAGTTAAACCACAGCTGCTGGCGTTCGGTCAGATGACCCAGAATGCCGGCGTTAAACAGCAGGTTGTTGTAGTCGGTTTTCCCGCCCGGGACCGCGTCTGCCGAGGTGGCTCTCCCCGTGGCGATAGCCTGTTGCTGGGCGTAACCCACAAAGTCATCGACCTTGTTTTCCGTGTACTGATAGCGCACGCCGCCGCTCAGGGTGATAGCGGAGAAGTCGTAGCTCGATTGCAGGAAGGGGGCGAGGTTGGTGATGCTGTAGCCCGGATAGCGTCCCACGTTATACGCATTATCCAGCTTCATGCCGCCGCTGGCCGCCGCTTTGCTGAGGTCGAAAAATTGCTGATTGGCGTCGAAGGTTTCATGTTCGGCATCCACACCCCATGTCAGCGTCAGCGCATCCAGCGGTTTGCTGTTGAGGGTCAGCTTGCCGCCGTAGAAATCGGTTTTTTGCTGCGAAGCGCCAATGCTGGTGACCCGGCCGCCTGAAAGCGTAGGGAAGGGGTAGTACGTCAGGCTTTCATCGCGGTAATAAATTTGCGCGAGCAGATCCTGGCCCCAGAAATCGGTGTTCGAATATTGCAGGTTGATCAGGTGGCGTTCGGTGCCAGGAATACGATCGGAGTCGAGGTTATTTTTGTTGTATGCATTGCCGGCGCCCGTTACTGCCGAGAAGTTCTCGCCAAGATAAAGGCCGTGCTTACCGTCGGATTCGCTTTTGTAATACTGCGTGGTGAGCTGCAACTGCTGATGATCGTCAATATTCAGCGTGCCGGTGCCCATCACGTCCAGGCGGTCAGAGTATTGCAAACCGGTCTGGGTGTTATCAATGATCACTTCGTCGCCGTTGCCGTCGTACCAGCCGCCAAAGCGCTGATACGCCACTGACAGTCGCCCTGAGGCGTTGTCGTTGCCGCCGCTGACCGCCGCCGCGATGTTCTCGTCATTATCGTTATGGCTGTTGAAGCCCGTTTTCAGGCCGGTCTGAAACTCGACTTCCGTTTCCGGCTGGCCCTTTTTGGTGACGATATTGATTAAGCCCCCGGTACTGCCGCCGCCGTAGAGGGAGGTCGCCCCGGAGATGACTTCAATGCGGGAGATATTGAACGGATCGATGGAGTCCAGCTGGCGGCTGTCGCTGCGCGAGGAGTTTAAACGCACGCCGTCGACCATCACCATCATTGAACGGCCACGCATGTTCATACCGTAGTTGGTACGTCCCTGGCTGCTGACATCCATTCCGGGAATCAGCTGCGCCAGCACCTCTTTAAGCTCTTTGCCTCCCTGAACCTGCTGCTCAATATCAGCCTGCTCAATGACCCAGGTGGTCTGCGCCATGTCGGTAATAGAGTGGTTTGTACGGCTGGCGGAGACCACCAGCGACTCTTCTTTTTGTCCTTCTGCTGAGGCATTAGCGGCTAGCATCATCAATAAACAAGGGTTTAAAGCCCAGGAGTAACGCGGTTTCATTATTATGATCGTCCTGATTTTTCGAGGTGTCGGTGGCATGAATGCCCCTTACCGCAAGAACATCACCCGGTCAGGTGATAGTGATTATCAAGATGATATGAATAATCATTACAAAGTAAACAGGTAATGTTAAAAAATGTTTCTATAATGGCATGATTTTAATGGGGTTTATTGGGGGTGCGGGAAAGGCGTGAAAGAAAACTCACTGCGCCACGGCGTAATACCGGGAAAGACTTCCGCCGAAACATGAGCGAGGAGAATGTTCCACTATACTGACAATTGCGGTTATCACTTATCCAGGAGGCGACGTGCGGTTAAATACCTGACACAACCTAATCCATGACCATCAGGAGAACAAAATGCAAAAGCGTAAAACCTTGAAAGCGCTGCTAGCCGTATCGGCAGTAGCAGCGATGTTCTGCACTGTCGGCGTGCAGGCCCAGACGTCGTCAAGCGCCGCTCAGAGTAGCGCCGTAGGCCAGACCGGATCGATGGCCAAACTCAACTCCGGCGATGAAAAAGCGTTGAAGGACATGGCGCAGGCCAATATTAATGAAGTTGCCGCCGCGAAGATTGCGCTCAGTAAGGCCGAGAGCAGCGAAGTTAAAGCCTTCGCGCAGAAGATGGTCGATGACCACGGCTCTGCCCTGACCAAAGTCCAGGCGGTCGCCCAGCAGAAGGGCGTAACATTGCCAACTGAGCCGGACGCCATGCATAAGGCCATGGCCGACAAGCTGGAAAAAGAGAGCGGCGATGCATTTGACAAGATGTATATGGAAAACGCCGGCACCAAAGATCATCAGATGGTGCTGTCGAAGCTGCAGAGTGACGCCAAAAATATCAAGGACCCGGATGTGAAGGCCCTGGCCGACGCGCATACGCCGGTGGTTGAGCAGCACCTTAAGTCTGCCCAGCAGATGACGATGCAACCCGGCAAGGCAGAAAGTAAGTAACCAGGTTGTTCGGTGGGCGCACGTTTCTGCACCAGGATTTCCCTTTTACTCCTGGGCCCCTCCTGGGCACCACTACAGTGCACCCACCCCGCACTCCCTCACCAAAACGGTGAGATCCCACCCCTGTAAATTACCAACCCCCTGATAATCCCCATAAAAAATTCCTGGCACACCCCTTGCAGAGATAAACGCGAAAGGGCAGCACCACACAATTTGAAAATAGCTGGCTAGGGTTCCGGTTCACTGCGGTGAATGGCTGGTCCAAGAGCTGGCGACCTCTGAGAGGTTACACGGCGGGACAAAAGCCCGGGAGACAGCAGCACCAGACGGTGTCGCGCTGCCCCCTTATTTTGTGCCACTCAGAGGTCAAGCATGAAGAAAACGCCATTACTCCGCTCTCTTGTACTGTCGCTGGCGATGCTGGTCAGTCTCCCCACTTTTGCTGCCGTCAAAAAAGAGTTCAACGTCTGCTGGACCCTCTACGCCGGCTGGATGCCCTGGGGCACCATCAGCACCGACAAAATCATCGATAAATGGGCCGACAAGTACGGCATAAAAATCAATGTTGTGCAGCTCAACGACTACATCGAATCCATCAATCAGTACACCGCCGGCCAGTTTGACGGCTGCACCATGACCAACATGGACGCGCTGACCATCCCGGCGGCGGGCGGTGTAGATACCACGGCGCTGATCCTCGGCAGCTACTCCGAAGGCAACGACGGTGTGGTGATGAAGGGCGAGGGCAAAACCCTCACCGATCTGAAAGGCATGAAAATCTACCTGCCAGAGCTGTCCGTTTCCCATTACCTGCTGGTGCGCGGGCTGGAGAAAGCGGGGCTGGCGGAAAAAGACGTCACCGTGGTGAACACCTCGGATGCAGATATCGTCTCGGCCTTCAACACGGCAAACGTGCAGGCTGCCGTGGCCTGGAACCCGCAGCTCTCGGTCATCAAAGGCACGCCGAAAACCACCGAGGTGTTCAGCTCCTCGCAGGTGCCGGGCGAGCTGATCGACATGATGGTGGTCAACAGCGAAACCCTGAAGGATAACCCGGCGCTGGGCAAAGCGCTGACCGGGGCGTGGTACGAGATGATGGGGTTGATGAAAGCCCAGGACGCTAATGCCCTGAACGCGATGGCGGCGGCCTCCGGTACCGATCTCACCGGCTATCAGGCGCAGCTGAAAACCACCCACCTGTTCTACACCCCACAGGACAACATCGCCTTTGTCACCTCGCCGGATCTGGCGAAAACCATGCAGCGCGTGGCGGCGTTCTCCTTCGATAAAGGGCTGCTCGGCGATGGGGCGCAGAGCGCCGATTTTATCGGCATGAGCTTCCCGGGCAACGTGACCCAGGGCGATGCCAACAACGTCAAACTGCGCTTTGACGACAGCTTCGTGAAAATGGCCGCCGCTGGCCAGCTGTGATGAGTGACGGAGTCTCCATGCGACACATAAATCGTCATCCCACTGCGGGCATGCGGCTGATGCTGGTTATGCTGCCCTTTGTCCTGCTGCTGGCCGCATACTTTTTTGGCTCGGCGGTGCGGCTTGAGGCCAACCCCCAGGACAAGCTGCTCCCGGGCCTGCAACAGATGCTGGATGCGATCTCGCGGATGGCCTTTACCCCGGATAAACGCAGCGGCGAGTACCTGTTCTGGGTCGACACCCTGGTGAGCCTGGCCCGTCTGCTGGTGGGGCTTTCGATCGCCTCGCTGATCGGCCTGTGTGTCGGCGTCACCGCCGGGGTGTTTCCCCTGTGGCGGGCGTCCCTTTCACCGCTGATGACGGTGCTGTCGATGGTGCCACCTCTGGCAATTTTACCGGTGCTCTTTATCGTCTTCGGCCTCGATGAACTGTCAAAAATCATGCTGATCGTTATCGGCATCACCCCGATGCTGGCCCGGGATCTGGAGCACCGCGCCTGCGAAATCCCGCCGGAGATCCTGATCAAAGCCCAGACCCTGGGGGCAAACAGCTGGACGCTGGTGCTGCGGGTGGTGCTGCCGCAGCTGCTGTCGCGCCTGCTGACCTCGCTGCGCCTGCTGCTGGGCTCAGCCTGGTTGTTCCTGATTTCGGCGGAGGCGATCTCCTCCACCGCCGGGCTGGGGTATCGCATTTTCCTTGTCCGCCGCTATATGGCGATGGACGTGATTATCCCCTATGTCCTGTGGATCACTCTGCTGGCGTGGCTGATGGACCTGGCGCTGCGCCAGCTGCACAAGCGCTGTTTCCCGTGGGCAGAAGGAGGGAAAGCATGAGTTTTATCACCATCAACAATATCTGGCAGGAGTACGGCGACCATGTGGTGCTGGAGCGTCTGAATTTACAGATCAACGAGGGCGAGTTCTGCTCGATGGTCGGGGCGTCCGGCTGCGGGAAATCGACTTTTCTGCGTCTGCTGCTCGGCCAGGAGAGGCCGAGTCGGGGCTCCATCACCCTGGACGGCAAACCGCTCACCGCCGAGCCGGACAGCCGCCGGGGCGTGGTGTTCCAGCGCTACTCGGTCTTTCCGCACCTCAGCGTGCTGGATAACGTGGCGATCGGTCTTGAACTGCCGCAATCCCCGCTGTTTGGGCGGCTGTTTGGCGCGAAAAAACGCGCCGCACGTGAGCAGGCCGCGCAGATGCTGGACAAGGTCGGCCTCGGCCATGCCCTGCACAAATATCCCGCCCAGCTCTCCGGCGGGATGCAGCAGCGCCTGGCCATCGCCCAGGCCTTTATCATGCAGCCTCGCGTCCTGCTGCTGGACGAGCCCTTTGGCGCGCTGGATCCGGGGATCCGTAAAGACATGCATGCGCTGCTGTTACAGCTGTGGGGCGAAACCCGCATGACGGTGTTTATGGTCACCCACGATCTCTCCGAAGGCTTCAACCTCGGCACCCGTCTGCTGGTGTTCGACAAGGTGCGCCTCGATCCGCAGGCCCCGAACGCCTTTGGTGCGCGCATCACTTACGACATTCCGCTCAACGAGACACGGCTTTCGGCCCTGAGCGGTTCGACTCCCGACAACGTTTATGCCTTAAGGGGTTAACGCTATGAATACGACTTTACGTGAAGAGATCCTGCCGGGCGGCGGCCACCTCTCGTTTGTACTTAAGCGCGGACAGATCCTGCGCATGACCGACCTCGACGGCGGGGCCAACGTCAGCCTGATGATGCTCAACCCCCATGAAAAGAGCGAGCGCCTGAACCTGCCGGATACCCTGAAAGGCCAGCACACCGCGCGCCTGACCGCCGGGCACTGCTTTTACTCCGATATGGGCCGGGTGCTGGCAGGCATTACCGCCGATACCAGCGGCTGGCACGATCCCTTTGGCGGCGTGCTCAATGCCGCCGAAGTGACGGAAAAATACGGTCAGGGACGCTATCAGGAGCTGCGCAACGGCTTCTTCCGCAACGGTACCGACAACCTGCTGGTGGAGATGGGCAAATGGGATCTCAACCTCGAAGATCTGCTGATGGTGGTCAACTTCTTCAGCAAAGTGACCGTAGATGACAGCGGTCGGTTCAGCTTCCACCGCGATCGTTCCCAACCCGG
Source organism: Leclercia adecarboxylata (assembly GCF_006874705.1). NCBI lineage: Bacteria > Pseudomonadati > Pseudomonadota > Gammaproteobacteria > Enterobacterales > Enterobacteriaceae > Leclercia > Leclercia adecarboxylata. The sequence continues at coordinate 3,945,548 of NZ_CP035382.1, forward strand.
GAGCTACGTTGAGCTGTATGCCCCCATGGACACTCTGATGGTGATGACCGCCCTGCAACACCCGATGGACCCCTCCAGCGAGTATGCCCCGCGCCCGGTGCAGCTCAGCTGGCGGCAGGCAGAGGACGAGGAGGGCGCCATTAACGCACTCCTCACGCGCCCGGAAAATGGCCGCGCCATCACCAACACCCAACTTTTCGCCCTGTAAGGAGCCGCAAGATGACCATTATCAGCGAAAAACAGCCTCAGGAGGCGACCTTCCGCCACGTGATCCCGGCGGGCGAGCCTTACCTGTTTGAAGTGAAAAAGGGCCAGACCCTGCGCCTGCTGGATCTGGAGGGGAATCAGGCGGTGGATACCCTGTTCTATAGCGCCGATAACCCACGGGAGCGCTACGACGCCCAGCGCACCCTGCGCCGTCAGAACAATGCGTATCTGACCAGCGGCAGCGTGCTGTACTCCAACCTCGGCAATCCGCTGCTGACCATCGTGGCCGACACCTGCGGACGTCACGACACCCTCGGCGGGGCCTGCGCCCAGGAGAGCAACACCGTGCGCTATGCCCTCGACAAACGCCATATGCACAGCTGCCGGGACAACTTCCTCTGCGCCTGTCTGCACGATGGCCGCCTGCAAAAGCGCGATATCGGGGCCAACATCAACTTCTTTATGAACGTACCGGTAACGCCCCAGGGCGGGCTGACCTTTGCCGACGGCATCTCCGCCCCGGGGAAATACGTTGAGCTGCGCGCGGAGTGCAACGTCATCGTGCTGATCTCCAACTGCCCGCAGCTCAACAACCCCTGTAATGGCTGGAACCCAACCCCGGCGGAGGTGCTGATATGGAACTGACGCCAAATCGCTGGCAGCGCCTGCGCCAGATGCTCTACCGCCTGTTTGAAGTGCGCGCCGGACGGATCCTGCCGTAAATCTTTTTTCCCCGTGGACGACCATGCGGTGAGCCAATTTTCGGCGGGACGACCCGCCACGATTGAGTCTGAACTATGTTGACGAAACTCCTGATTGCCAACCGCGGGGCGATTGCCTGCCGCATCCTGCGCACGCTGCGCGCCATGAATATCGGCGGCGTGGCGGTCTATTCCGAGGCGGATATCAGCAGCCTGCACATTCGCGAGGCCGACGAAGCCCTGAGCCTGGGCGACGGCCCGGCGGCGAACACCTATCTGGTCAGCGACAAAATTATCGCCGCGGCGAAAGCCAGCGGTGCCCAGGCCATTCATCCGGGCTACGGCTTTTTATCCGAGAACGCCGCCTTTGCCGAAGCCTGCGAAGCTGCGGGTATCGCCTTCGTCGGCCCTACGCCGGAGCAGCTGCGCCTGTTTGGCCTGAAACACACCGCCCGGGCGCTGGCAAAAGCCCAGGGCGTGCCGATGCTGGAGGGCACCGAACTGCTGGCGGACGTGAATGAGGCCCTGCGCGCGGCAGAGCAGGTCGGCTACCCGGTGATGCTGAAGAGCACCGCGGGCGGGGGCGGGATCGGCATGCGCGTCTGCTATACCGACGCGGAACTTTTTGATGCCTTCGACGCCGTCGTGCGGCTGGGGAAAAATAACTTCAGCGATGCGGGCGTCTTTATTGAGAAGTACATCGAGCGGGCGCGTCATCTCGAAGTCCAGCTGTTTGGTGACGGTAAGGGGGAGGTGATCGCTCTCGGCGTCCGCGACTGCTCGGTGCAGCGACGGAACCAGAAGGTGCTGGAGGAGACCCCCGCGCCCAACCTGCCGGACGGAATGGCGGACGCGCTCTGTGCGGCGGCCATCAAGCTGGGCAAAGCGGTTAACTACCGCAGCGCGGGTACCGTGGAGTTTGTCTACGACAGCGATGCCGCCCGGTTCTACTTCCTCGAGGTGAATACCCGTTTGCAGGTGGAGCACGGCGTCACCGAGCAGGTGTGGGGCGTGGATCTGGTGCGCTGGATGATTGAACTGGCCGCCGGAACCTTACCTGCGCTGGCGGAACTGCGCGCAAGCCTGACCCCTGCGGGCCATGCCGTTCAGGCGCGGGTTTATGCCGAGGATCCGGGCCGTCAGTTCCAGCCTTCGCCGGGCCTGCTCACCGAGGTGGTATTCCCGGCGGATGACCGCCGCACCCTGCGCATCGACAGCTGGGTAGAGTCCGGCTGCGAGGTACCACCGTTTTTTGATCCGATGCTGGCGAAAATCATCGCCTGGCAGCCCACGCGCGATGCGGCCATCAATGCCCTGCACGCCGCCCTGGGCGACACCCGCCTGTACGGGGTGGAGACTAACCGCAGCTACCTGCAGCAGATTTTAACCTTTACCCCCTTTGCCAGCGGCGAGCCCTGGACCCGCTGCCTGGAAGGGCTGGCTTATCAGGCCTCTACCCTGGAGGTGCTCAGCCCCGGAACGCAAACCACGGTGCAGGATTATCCCGGGCGCATCGGCTACTGGGCGGTCGGCGTACCTCCTTCCGGACCGATGGACAGCCGGGCTCTGCGTCTCGGCAACCGCCTGCTGGGCAACGATGACCGCGCCGCAGCGCTGGAGATCACCCTCAGCGGCCCGACGCTGAAATTCAACTGCGACGCCCGACTGGTGGTGACCGGGGCGGAGATCGCCCTCACGCTGGACGGCGAGCCGCTGGAGAATAACCGGGTCTTTAGTGTGCACAGCGGCATGACGTTGCGGATGGGGGATATCACGGGCGACGGCGTGCGCAGCTATCTGTGCCTGCGCGGCGGGTTTAGCGTCCCGGATTACCTCGGCAGCAAAAGCACCTTTACCCTCGGGCAGTTTGGCGGTCACGCCGGACGCGCCCTCCGTACCGGGGATGTGCTGCACATTGCGCCGTTAACCTCACCATGCCCGGAGCAGGCGCTGCCCCAGGCCCTGCGCACTACCCTGGACGCCGTCCGCGAACTGCGGGTGATCTACGGCCCGCACGGCGCGCCGGAGTATTTCACCCCGGAATATATGCAGACCTTCCTGACTACCGACTGGGAAGTGCATTTCAACTCCAGCCGCACCGGCGTGCGTCTGATCGGCCCTAAACCCGAGTGGGTGCGCGACAGCGGCGGCGAGGCGGGGCTGCATCCGTCGAACATTCACGACAACCCCTATGCCATTGGCGCGGTGGATTTTACCGGCGATATGCCGGTGATCCTCGGCCCGGATGGCCCAAGCCTGGGCGGGTTTGTCTGTCCGGTCACCATCATTGAGGCCGACCTGCACGCGGTCGGGCAGCTGAAAGCGGGTGATAGAGTGCGCTTTGTGCCCGTTGACGTCGCCACCGCCCGACGCCTGGCGCAGGCGCAGGAGGCTGAGATCCGCAGTTTGCATCCGCAAAATCTGGACTGGCAGCCGGCGGAGATCGCCTCGCCGGTGGTGCTCGAGCAGGGCCAGGGCGATAAACGTCTGGTGGCGCGACTCTCCGGTGACACCCATCTGCTGCTGGAGATGGGCGATCCGGAGCTGGATCTGGTCCTGCGTTTTCGCGCCCACGCCCTGATGCAGGCTCTGGAGGCGAAGGCGCTGGACGGCGTGATCGACCTGACGCCGGGCATTCGCTCCCTGCAAATTCACTATCAGCCGGAGGCGCTCGACCTGACAGCGCTGCTGGAAGCGATCGCGGGATTGTGGCAGAGCGTCTGCGAGCAGGATTCGCTGGAGGTGCCGTCGCGCATCGTCTGGCTGCCGCTCTCCTGGGACGATCCGGCCTGCCAGAAGGCCATCGACAAGTACATGACCACCGTGCGCCGGGACGCGCCCTGGTGTCCGAGCAATCTCGAGTTTATCCGCCGCATTAACGATCTGGCGAACGTGAACGACGTTTACAAAACGGTCTTCGACGCCAGCTATCTGGTGATGGGGCTGGGGGATGTCTATCTCGGCGCACCGGTGGCGACGCCGCTGGATCCGCGTCATCGTCTGGTCACCACCAAGTACAACCCGGCGCGCACCTGGACGGCGGAGAACTCGGTGGGGATCGGTGGGGCGTATCTCTGCGTTTACGGCATGGAGGGGCCGGGCGGGTATCAGTTTGTCGGCCGCACGTTACAGATGTGGAGTCGCTATCACGCGGTAGAGGATTTTGGCGGCAAGCCCTGGCTGCTGCGCTTCTTCGACCAGATCCGCTTCTATCCGGTCTCTGCTGACGAGCTGCTCACCATCCGCCGCGATTTCCCGCTGGGGCGCTATCCGCTGCGCATCGAGCACACCACCCTGAAGCTGGCGGAGTATCAGCAGTTTCTCGCTGACGAAGCCCAGGGCATTGAGGCGTTTCGCACCCACCAGCAGGGGGCCTTTAACGCCGAGCGTGATCGCTGGATCGCTAACGGCCAGGCGCATTTCGACAGCAGCGACGTGCTGGCGGAGGAGGGGGAGGATACCCCGCTCAGGCCGGGACAGGCCGGCATCGACAGCCCGGTCTCGGGCAATCTGTGGCAGGTGAACGTCGAACCCGGTCAGCAGGTACGCGAGGGTGATGTGCTGGTGGTCCTGGAGTCAATGAAGATGGAGATCCCGCTGCTGGCCTCGCAGGACGGGGTGGTCAGTCAGGTGCGCGTCCAGCCGGGCTCTTCGGTGCGGGCGGGTCAGTGTGTGGTGGTTCTGGAGAAAGCAGCATGATGCAGCCCTTTGATTTACGTCTCGATATGCTGGCGCAGGCTTACCGCGAGGGCCGTTACAGGCCGCGCGAGGTGATTACTACCCTGCGGGAGCGAGCGCTGGCGTTAAACCCGGAGTTTAATACCTTTATTTATCTCCTCACGCCAGAGGAGCTGGAGCCGTACCTGTCCGCGCTGGAAGGCGCATCACCCCAGACGCTGCCGCTCTATGGCGTGCCTTTTGCCATCAAGGACAATATCGATCTGGCGGGAATTACCACCACCGCCGCCTGCCCGGCGTTTGCTTACCGGGCAGAGCAGAATGCAACCCTCGTCGGGCAGCTGATTGCGCTGGGGGCCGTTCCGCTGGGCAAAACCAACCTTGATCAGTTCGCCACCGGCTTAAACGGCACCCGCTCGCCCTACGGAATTTGCCGCAACAGCGTTAATGCAGCCTATCCGGCAGGGGGCTCCAGCTCGGGTTCGTCGCTTGCGGTGGCGCTGGGGCTGGCGAGCTTTGCCCTCGGTACCGACACCGCCGGAAGCGGGCGCGTTCCAGCATCGCTCAATAACCTGGTCGGGCTGAAGGCGACCAAAGGGTTAATCTCCACGGCGGGTGTCGTCCCGGCATGCCGTACCCTGGACTGCGTGACCTTCTTTACCGCCACCGCCGCCGAGGCCAGCCAGCTGCTGGCGCTGACGGCGGTGAAAGATCCGTGGGACGACTACAGCCGGGCTAACCCGGCCTGGAACGGGTCGCAGGCGTTTGGCGCACCCGAAAAAGGGTTCCGCTTTGGCGTGCCGGACCGGCTGGCGTTTCTCGGCTGCGCCGAGAGCGAAGCGATCTTTCACTCTGCAAAAGCCCGGTTAGTGGCGCTGGGCGGCATCCCGGTGACCATCGACTTTGCCCCGTTTTTAGCGGCGGCAACGCTGCTCTATGACGGCCCATGGGTGGCGGAGCGTTATCATCTTGCCGGGAAACTGATTGAGCAGCAGCCGGAGGCGGTACTGCCGGTGATCCGCGATGTGCTGCGCAAAGCTCCCGGCACCGACGCGGTGGCGGCGTTTGATGCCCAGTACAAACTCCAGCATTTCAAAACCCTCTGCGACGGGATCATGGCGGAGCTGGATTGTGTGTTAACCCCGACCTATCCGCGCCCGGTCACTCTGGCGGAACTGGCGGAGGAGCCGGTTAAACGCAATTCCGAGCTGGGGGTCTATACCAACTTCATGAACCTGCTGGACTATGCCGCCGTGGCGGTACCCGCAGGGTTTATGGCAAATGGTCTGCCGTCAGGGGTGACGCTGTTTGGTCGGGCCTTTACCGATCAGTATCTGCTCAGCCTGGCCGGGGCGTTACAACGTCACCAGCAGCTGGCTCTGCCTGGCGGTCGTCAGATCCAGACGGCTGAACCTGCGACCACCGCCAGCCACGATCGCCTGTCGGTGGTGGTCTGCGGGGCGCATCTCGACGGGCTGGCGTTGAACCACCAGCTGCGCCAGCGCGGGGCGACCCTGCGCGAAGCAACCCGCAGCGCGCCGCACTATCGGCTGTATGCCCTGGCCGACGGAAAACGCCCCGGCATGGTGCGCGACCGCGAACAGGGGGCATCCCTTGCCGTTGAGGTGTGGGAGCTGCCCCACGCCGAAGTGGGATCGTTTCTGGCCGGGATCCCGGCGCCGCTGGGGCTGGGGAAAGTGGAGCTGGAGGACGGGCGCTGGTTAACAGGGTTTATCTGTGAAGAGTATGGCCTAAAGGGGGCGCGTGATATCACAGCGTTTGGCGGCTGGAGAGCCTGGCTTGCCCACAAGCAGTGAGCAAGCCAGGGATGTTATTAACGGTACAGCGGTTTCTCTGCCACCGGAATCAATAACGTGGACTGCCAGTCGGCCAGCGTCAGCTGCGCCAGCTGTCCCAGCGCCCGGTAGAACGGGTGGCCCGCGTTTTCGACAAACACGGCGAGAAAATGGGTGCTCCATGGCAACAGATGCCAGGCCAGGAGCTGATCCCGCTCGGCATCACGCCCGGTTTCTGCCAGCCAGGCGGCCAGCAACAGCAGGGTACCAAAGCTATCTTCCGGTTCGTTCTGCGCCATCTCAAAGGCGATGCCGTTGTCGCGCATCCACTGGCGCAGCGCCAGGGTGGAGTCGCCGAACAGCACTGATTCACGATCCAGCCACACCGATCCCCACGGAGGGGCGGGCAGCGCCCAGGGGCCGATAAACAGCCGCTGCCAGGCATCAGGGAGCGGTTCGTCGGCCTGCTGGCGCAGTGCGTCGGCGATGGGGGCTAACTGCCCGGGCGGCAGCGGCCAGTCCTGCTGCCAGTCGCCCTGGGTCAGGGCCGTCACCAGCGGGGCAGCCTGCTCGCTGTCCGGGGCGAAATAAAACAGTGCGCCCAGTACCCGGGCGGTAAATGCAAAACCTTCATTCATTACTGCATTCCTTGAACGGCGCGGGTTACCCCGCGCTGACAGATTATCCGGCAATCGCCATACCCACGGTCATATGCAGACCGTAGAAGAGGCCGCGGCCAATAAGCTCTCCGGCCACCACCAGCAGCAGCCCCAGCGTGAGCCCCGGTAAAGTGGGCGTTTTACGACGCACCAGCGCGCACAGCCAGCAGCCCAGCCCGGCCGCAAGCAGTATGATACGCCACACCTGCAGGGAACCATAATCCGGCACCAGGGCGTTGGCCTGCTGGACTGAACTCTGGATCGTCCCGAGTTCGCCACTTTGCAGGATCACCGCCGCCGCGCTTGCCAGCAGCGCCAAAGCAGCGATCCCTGCCGCCGCCCGGGTGTTAAACGGTGCTTTCGCCATCCGCACCAGCAGGGCGGCAAACAGCGGGCCACCGAGCAGCATCGTCAGGAAGAAATTCAGGGTGGTGTAGCCGTTATGCCAGGTGGGCACTGTGTCTATCTGATACACGCGGGTCATCGCCCAGACAAAGACCAGCCCCAGCACCATGCTCAGCACCAGCCAGATCCTGCCCAGCAAAGCGGGCATCCTGCCGAGCACGGCCACTAACCACCAGAAGCCGCCGACGGCAAAGAACAGCGCCCCGCTGGCGATTTCGTTACTCAGGCCGGATACGCCGACGCGATTGAGCGAGTTAAAGGCCCGCAGCGGCGAGCCGAGGTGCAGCACGGAGGCGACAAAGCCCACCCCCATCACCAGCCACAACCAGAACATGCTGCGTACCAGTCGATAGCGCACCCGCGGGTCGTGCTCGCGAAGCCAGGCTCCGCCCGCGACGATTAACGCGCCAGCGACGCACTGGCCGAACACGGTAAAAATAACCAGCGGCCATTCATGCCATCCGTTTCCCATCTCACACCTCCTTCGGATTGGCCAGGTAGCCGGTGGTATCACCCGTGGGTCGGCTGTTGGCATTGGGTTTTATGACGATATTCGGCTTCGTGAAGTGCGCCGACGGCAGCGGGGCGACGGCGGCCAGCTTGCCGTGTTTCTTACGCAGCTCCTCAATCGGGCCGAAGTCCAGGGCCCGCAGCGGGCAGGATTCGACGCAGATCGGCTTGTGGCCCTCCGCCACGCGCTCGTGGCAGCCGTCGCACTTGGTCATATGCCCTTTGGCGGCGTTGTACTGCGGGGCGCCGTACGGGCAGGCCATATGGCAGTAGCGACACCCGATGCAGACATCTTCGTCCACCACCACAAAGCCGTCGTCGCGCTTGTGCATCGCCCCGCTGGGGCAGACTTTGGTGCAGGCCGGATCCTCGCAATGGTTGCAGGCGATGGAGAGGTAGTAGGCAAACACGTTCTGATGCCAGACCCCGTTGTCCTCCTGCCAGTCGCCGCCCGCGTACTCGTAGATGCGGCGGAAGCTGACGTCCGGGGTCAGGTCCTTATAATCCTTGCACGCCAGCTCACAGGTTTTGCACCCGGTGCAGCGGCTGGAATCAATAAAAAATCCATACTGAGTGGTCATCGGCTACTCCTTACGCCTTCTCGATTTGCACCAGATTGGTGTGTTGAGGGTTGCCCTTCGCCAGCGGCGACGGACGGTGCGTGGTCAGGGTGTTCATGCAGGCGCCGTGGTCAACGCGGTCGCCCTGCATATCCGCCTGATGCCATGCCCCCTGGCCCATGGCGCTGACGCCCGGCATGATCCGCGGCGTCACTTTGGCGGCAATGCGCACTTCGCCGCGGGTGTTGAAGACCCGCACCATATCGCCGTTTTTGATCCCGCGAGCCTGGGCATCCACCGGGTTGAGCCACACTTCCTGGCGGCAGGCAGCCTGCAGCACGTCCACGTTGCCGTAGCTGGAGTGGGTGCGGGCTTTGTAGTGAAAGCCGAACAGCTGGAGCGGAAACTGGCCGCGATCGTCCGAGTCCCAGCCTTCGAAGGTGGAGGCATACACCGGCAGCGGGCTGATGGTTTCGTCCTCCTGAAGCTCCCACTTGTCGGCAATCTCTGCCAGCCGGCTGGAGTAGATTTCGATTTTACCCGACGGGGTTTTCAGCGGGTTGGCCTCGGGATCGTCGCGGAATTTCTTATACGCCACGAAGTGACCGTTGGGATCTTTGCGCTTATAGATACCCATCTCTTTCAGCGCCTCGTAAGAGGGGAGCTGCGGATCTTTTGCCACCATTTTGGCGTACAGATATTGCAACCACTCCGCCTGGGTGCGGCCTTCGGTAAAGCGTTGATGGATGTCCGGCCCGAGGCGTTTCGCCACTTCGCTCATGATCCAGTAGATGGGTTTACGTTCGAATTTCGGCGCGGTCACCGGCTGGAGGAAGATCAGGTAGCCCATATTCCCGGCGTAATCGTTGGGAATGATGTCCTCCTGTTCGACGGTCATTAAATCGGGCAGAAGCAGGTCGGCGTATTTCGCCGATGAGGTCATGAAGTTGTCGATCACCACAATCATTTCGCATTTGCTTTCGTCCTGCAGAATGTCGTGGGTTTTGTTGATGTCCGAATGCTGGTTGATGATGGTGTTGCCAGCGTAGTTCCAGATGAACTTGATCGGCACGTCGAGCTTCTCTTTGCCGCGCACTCCGTCGCGGGTGGCAGTCATCTCTGGCCCGCGGGCGATGGCATCGGTCCAGCTGAAGCAGGAGATCTGCGTTTTGACCGGGTTATCCGGCAGCGGCATCCGCTCGATGGTGATGGTGTAAGTCGATTCACGCGCGCCGCTGTTGCCGCCGTGAATACCGACGTTGCCGGTGAGTATCGGCAGCATGGCGATGGCCCTTGACGTCAGCTCGCCGTTGGCCTGCCGCTGTGGACCCCAGCCCTGGCAGATATACGCGGGTTTGGCGGTGCCGATCTCCCGGGCCAGCTTGATGATGCGGTCGGCAGGAATACCGGTGATAGCCGCAGCCCACTCCGGCGTTTTGGCGGTGGCGTCCTCGCCGTGGCCCAGAATGTACGCCTTGTAATGACCGTTGGCGGGGGCGCCTTCCGGCAGGGTGGTTTCATCGTACCCGACGCAGTATTTGTCGAGGAACGGCTGGTCGACGAGGTTTTCGTTAATCAGGACCCAGGCGATACCTGCCACCAGGGCCGCATCCGTACCCGGGCGGATCGGGATCCACTCATCCTCTCGTCCGGCGGCGGTGTCGGTATAGCGAGGATCGATAACGATCATGCGCGCATTCGAGCGTTTGCGCGCCTGTTCCAGGTAATACGTGATCCCGCCGCCGCTCATGCGGGTTTCCGCCGGGTTGTTGCCGAACATCACCACCAGCCTGCTGTTTTCAATATCGGAGGTGCTGTTACCGTCGTTACTGCCGTAGGTGTAGGGCATAGCACAGGCGATTTGCGCCGTACTGTAAGTGCCGTAATGGCTGAGGAACCCGCCGTAGCAGTTCATCAGACGGGCCACCAGAGAGGCGTAAGGCGAGGAGCGGGTGATGTTACCGCCGACAATTCCGGAACTGTAATTAATGTAGACCGCTTCGTTGCCGTATTTCGCTACTACGTCGCGCAGGCTGTTGGTGAGCAGATCCAGCGCCTCATTCCAGCTGATGCGTTCGAACTTGCCTTCGCCCCGTTTGCCGACACGCTTCATGGGATAATTCAATCGGTCGGGATGGTTGATGCGTCGACGGATCGAGCGCCCGCGCAGGCAGGCGCGTACCTGATGGTTGCCGTAGACATCGTCGCCGGTATTGTCCGTTTCGACCCAGTACACCTCATCGTCCCGCACGTGTAGCCGCAGCGCGCAACGGCTGCCGCAGTTAACCGAACAGGCGCCCCACACCACTTTATCCGGGCCGGGTTGTAGCGAATCTTTGAGCGCGGCGGCGGCGGGGCGTAAACCGAAAGGTAGTGACAGACCCCCTGCGGCAAGGGCAAGGGATCCGATGGCGGTGGATTTGACAAGTTCGCGGCGGCTGATCCCGCCGCCTTGCGCATTCTCTGACATGGCTCACTCCATTATGTTCTTTATCTGTGAACGTTTTAAGCCGTGATTAGGATCAGGCTAACGGAGTGGGAGTGTTACCTATTAAGGGGGAGATAATATTAATGTATATCAAAACAAAGGGGATTCCCCCGCCTGAACGGGGGAGCCTGTCTACTGCGGTTCGCGCGGTGCCGGGGCCTGGGTGCCGCCGCCGCTCACCGGATAATTTCCGCTGCTGGTGCGGGTATAGAGGATTTTCAGGGTGTCATTGGCGCAATGACCCACCACTTCGGCGTCGGGTTTATCGGCCTGATCGTTCGGCACAATGTTCAGCATAAAGCCGCTTTCCGGTACGCCATTGTTGATGATTCGCTGCTGAATATCGCTTTTGATCCGCTCGCAGTTATCGGGTGCCGCCAGCGCGGCAGGGGCAACGCCCGCCAGCAAAAGTGCAGTAATCCAGGGTAACCGTTTCATATCTGCCTCCTTACGACTGTGTATAGCTGTAATAGTAGCAGGGTTAGTGCAAGTGCCTGCGTTTGGCGGTATCTTTCTGAAATATCTTAAAAAGTATTTTCTTCAAATAACGTTAAACTACCCCAACAGCAAGCCATGCCGATCTTTAGAATCAATATCCTCCTCGATCGTGATATTATCCCCTGTTATTTATATGGATATATTTTAAAATTTAAGGACACGTTTTATGGATACGACTGAAGAACTCGGCGGTACTTATTTTTACCACTGAAACGCCAACGTAACGCCACAAGAACTATTCTGGTTGATATTTGCTGAGAGTCTGGCTAACCACCTGGGAATCGAAGTAGAAACCGCCGCCATGATTCTGGCTGGTCAGCCTATATTGCCTAAGCGCGTGGTGCTGGGGTCAAAAGTTAAACGCACCAGTATAGCGTCAAAATTAGCCCGTAGAATTTTTAAGAATGCCCGTTTACCCGGGGGGATGAGGGTGGAAACCTCCGTATTAGGACATGCACGTTATACAAATAAGATAGGGGCAGTAGTAGGCAGGGCTGTTCCCTATGTTGGTTTTGCTCAGGCGGTGATCGTTTGCACGATTGTTGCCGGGGAAACCAGAAACAAATACAACCTGATAGCCCGACCGAAAGATCGGATTGCATGGACTTATTTCTGATGCTATTGCCTGATGAACAAGAATTTTTAGATTATGTCACTGAGAAGTACGGTGACCGAGATTGCCCGGCAAAAAAGAAATGGACGCTCCAGGAGCATTTTAATTTCTTGCAGGAGGATCTTGAGGAAATGCTGTTTGATCTGTTCACCCGGTACGGCATCGAGCACAGCAATTTTAATCTGGATAATTACTTTATGCCGGAGTTTTACTGGTGGCAGTTCAGTATTAAAAAGGAGTGGCGTACCCGTAAATTTAAGCCTCTTACACTTGAAATGATTATTGAGTCAGCTAAAGCCGGGCGCTGGTTGTATGACTAAGGGGCTTAAAAGCCCCTTAACATTATCCTGTTACTCGACTATTCCATGCATCGTTATAGATAATATTACCGTCGCTATGTTTCCAGGTGATCTTTTCATAGCGAAGTTCCACCGTTTCCATATGGTTCTCGTTTGGATTGTCGCCCGTAGCTATTGCCGGAGAAATAGAAACGATGCGAACGCATTCAAGCAGCATGTTAAAGTATTCTTCTTCTAACCCGGCATGATTGATGCGATACCATTTTATTTACGCAGACTGCAGATTTTGTCCGGTTGCCACAGCCTTGTACAAATAGGGGCTAGAGATATCAAAGTCTTTCACTATTAACATCGGGGAATGTATTCGTGTTCCGGTCACCTTACCTGTCGCGTTGTCAGTGGGGATCATCAAATTATGATGAAAGCCTTTAACCTCAATACTGTATTCCCGTTTTGCTACATCTACGCCGCCCTTGATAAGAGCGCCCCCGTCATCCTTCAACCATAAATACGCTGGTATTGCCATTTAACCTCTCCTTTTGTTTGCCGCGTTAACGTACAACCAAAAAACCATGCATTCAACATGGTTAAAGGTTCCGGGCTGTCTTTCGTTGGAGTTTTAATTAGTACCTGGTTTTTATGGTTTACACTAAAGGTTAATGTAAATGGTTGTATTTGCTAATATGACCGTGAGTTATCTTCGTCTATCGGTAGGTCATGTGAATAAACACGCGCTTGTACTTGTCCTGGCGGGTCTGTTGGCGGGGTGTGATAACGCCACCGCACCGCTGTCGTTTACGCCAGAGATGGCCAGCTTCTCTAACGAGTTCGATTTTGATCCGCTCCGCGGGCCAGTGAAGGACTTTAGCCAGACGCTTTTCAATGATAAAGGGGAGGTGGCGAAGCGCGTCAGCGGCACGCTGTCGGCGGAGGGCTGCTTTGACAGCCTCGAGTTGCAGGATCTGGAGTCGAATTCCGGCATCGCCCTGGTGCTGGATGCCAACTACTATCTCGATGCCCAGACCCAGCAGAAAAAGCTGCGGCTGCAGGGTAAATGCCAGCTGGCAGAGATGCCTGCGTCGGGCATTACATGGGATACCGACGACAACGGGTTTATCGTCAGCGCCCACGGTAAAAATATGGAAGCCCGCTATCGCTACGATACTGACGGCTATCCGCTGGGGAAAACCACCGTGGCCGGGGAGCAGCATCTGTCGATTACGGCAACCCCGTCATCAGACAAGCGTAAGCGAATGGACTATACCGCCGTCAGCCTGCTGAATGATAAACCGCTGGGTAATGTGAAACAGACCTGCGAGTACGACCGGCATAACAACCCGGAAGAGTGCGTGCTGGAAATTGTGGACGCGAGCGTGAAGCCTGCGGTGGCGCGTAAGTATACTATTAAAAACAGTATCGAATATTACTAAGCACCGCGCAGCAGGCTGCGCGGTAATGTCGGGCAGAAATCAGGGCGCCAGCGCGCGGCCGGTGCGGCGATCCAGGCAGCGCAGGGTGTTGGGCTCCCAGTAGGCATTCACGTTGGCGCTCTGCTGGCATTTATCCCGCGCATCAAAGGCGACATCCTCTTTATCCCACTCTTTCTCCACGCGGGTATTCACCTTTTGGCGCAAGTTGCGGGTGTCATTCCATTGCTCTTTATCCATGGCGGCATTTTGACGGCTCTGGGCGCTGTCGCCGGATTCAATAATCAGTTTGCTGGTATTGGCGGATACTGGCGCGACGAAGACCGCGGCCAGCAGGGCAACCAGACAGAGACGTGTGCTCAATTTACTCATAGCGATTTCCTTATGGATGGTGGAAATTCGAATCCCCACCGCAGATTCTATAACAGTCCATTTTGAGGGCAAACCCACATCGGGCATGTGGAAAGGATCCTTTCACATTCGGGTATGATACCGCATCACTCATCAGACAACGTTAAATATGTTTAAAACAACTCTGCTCTTTTTTGCCACCGCGCTGTGCGAAATTATTGGCTGCTTTCTGCCCTGGCTGTGGCTGAAGAAAGGCGCGTCGGTGCTAGTGTTAATTCCCGCGGGCATCGCCCTGGCGCTTTTCGTCTGGCTGTTAACGCTGCATCCGGCGGCCAGCGGACGCGTCTATGCCGCCTACGGTGGGGTGTACGTCTGCACCGCGCTGCTGTGGCTGCGGGTCGTGGATGGCGTGAAGTTGAGCCCGTATGACTGGGCTGGCGCACTGGTTGCGTTGTGCGGCATGCTGATTATTGTGGCAGGCTGGGGGCGCGCTTAGGCGCCTCATTCTGTGATCGAGCGAGGGTTTTTCGATCTTCATACTTGTATGGTAGTAGGGTTGTTGCGTAAATTTCCTGCATCACAACAAGAGATGTAAGGAACCGAAAAATGAAGATTGTAGGGGCTGAAGTTTTTGTCACCTGTCCAGGGCGTAACTTTGTCACGCTGAAAATCACCACCGACGAAGGGATCGTTGGCCTGGGTGATGCCACCTTAAATGGCCGCGAATTGTCCGTGGCCTCGTACCTGAAAGATCATCTCTGCCCGCAGTTAATTGGCCGTGATGCCCACCGTATCGAAGATATCTGGCAGTTCTTTTATAAAGGCGCGTACTGGCGTCGCGGCCCGGTCACCATGTCGGCGATTTCGGCCATTGACATGGCGCTGTGGGATATTAAAGCGAAAGCCGCCAATATGCCGCTGTACCAGCTGCTGGGTGGCGCCTCCCGCGAAGGGGTAATGGTTTACTGCCACACTACCGGCCACACCATCGACGATGTGCTGGAAGATTACGCCCGCCATAAAGAGATGGGATTCAAGGCGATCCGCGTTCAGTGCGGCGTGCCGGGAATGAAAACCACCTACGGTATGTCTAAAGGAAAAGGGCTGGCGTATGAACCCGCTACCAAAGGCAACTGGCCGGATGAACAGCTGTGGTCAACCGAAAAATACCTCGATTTTACCCCGAAATTGTTTGACGCCGTGCGCAACAAGTATGGCTTTAATGAACACCTGCTGCATGACATGCACCACCGTCTGACGCCGATCGAAGCCGCGCGTTTCGGTAAGAGCATTGAGCAGTACCGGATGTTCTGGATGGAAGATCCAACCCCGGCTGAGAACCAGGAGTGCTTCCGTCTGATCCGCCAGCACACCGTTACGCCGATTGCGGTGGGCGAAGTGTTCAACAGCATCTGGGATTGCAAGCAGCTGATTGAAGAGCAGCTGATCGACTATATCCGCACCACCATCACCCACGCGGGTGGTATTACCGGGATGCGCCGGATTGCCGATTTCGCCTCGCTGTATCAGGTGCGCACCGGCTCGCACGGTCCGTCGGATCTGTCACCGATTTGTCACGCGGCGGCGCTGCACTTTGACCTGTGGGTGCCGAACTTTGGCGTGCAGGAGTACATGGGCTATTCCGAACAGATGCTGGAGGTGTTCAATACCAACTGGACCTTCGAAGACGGCTACATGCACCCGGGCGATAAGCCGGGCCTGGGCATCGAGTTTGATGAAAAACTTGCGGCAAAATATCCCTACGATCCAGCCTACCTGCCGGTTGCCCGTCTGGAAGACGGCACGCTGTGGAACTGGTAAAGGAGCAAAAGATGAAAAGTATCGTTATTCAACAACCGAATACGCTGGTTATCGAAGATCGCCCGTTACCTGCTCCCGCCGCGGGCGAGGTGCGCGTCAAGGTGAAGCTGGCCGGGATTTGCGGTTCCGACAGCCATATCTATCGCGGCCATAATCCGTTCGCTAAATATCCGCGCGTCATCGGCCATGAGTTCTTTGGCGTGATTGATGCCGTCGGGGACGGCGTCGATAGCGCCCGCCTGGGGCAGCGCGTCTCGGTGGATCCGGTGATCAGCTGCGGCCACTGCTACCCGTGCTCGGTCGGCAAACCGAACGTCTGCACCTCGCTGGTGGTGCTGGGCGTCCATCGCGACGGCGGCTTCAGTGAGTACGCCGTGGTACCAGCCAAAAATGCCTGGGTCATCCCGGAGTCCATCAGCGATAAGCACGCGGTAATGGTGGAACCCTTCACCATCGCGGCCAATGTCACCGGCCACGCCAGCCCTACAGAACAGGATGTGGCCCTGATTTATGGCGCTGGCCCGATGGGGCTGGTCACCGTCCAGGCGCTGAAAGGCGTCTATAAGGTGAAGCAGGTGATTGTCGTCGATCGCATCGAAGAGCGCCTGTCGATGGCGCAGCGCAGCGGAGCCGACTGGGTTATCAACAATGGCAACCAGTCCCTGCAGGCGGTGCTGGACGAGAAGGGTATCAAGCCGACGCTGATTATTGATGCGGCCTGTCATCCCTCCATTTTGCAGGAAGCCATTACTCTGGCCTCGCCGGCGGCGCGCATCGTGCTGATGGGCTTCTCCAGCGAGCCGAGCCAGATTGTGCAGCAGGGAATTACCGGCAAAGAACTGTCTGTTTTCTCGTCCCGTCTGAATGCCAATAAGTTCCCGGTGGTGATCGACTGGCTGGAAAAAGGGCTAATCGATCCTGACAAACTTATTACCCATACCTTTGAGTATCAGCACGTTAAAGACGCCATTGAACTGTTTGAGAAAGACCAGCGGCAGTGCTGCAAGGTATTGCTGACCTTCTGATAACGATGAATGCGGTTTAGCGGTACGCATCTTACCCTGTTGAGATAGCCAATATGACTCAAGTACAACATGAAAGAACGACATCTGACCTGGTCAAAGCCGCCGTATCCGGGTGGCTTGGCACTGCGTTAGAATTTATGGACTTCCAGCTCTATTCGCTGGGCGCAGCATTGGTCTTTCACGAGATCTTCTTCCCGGAACAGTCGGCCGCGATGGCGCTTATTCTGGCGATGGGTACCTATGGCGCCGGCTATATCGCCCGTATTGTCGGGGCCTTTATTTTCGGCAAAATGGGCGACCGCGTGGGGCGTAAGAAGGTGCTGTTTATCACCATCACCATGATGGGGATCTGTACTACCCTGATCGGCGTGCTGCCGACCTATGCGCAGATTGGTATCTTCGCACCGGTGCTGCTGGTGACGCTGCGTATTATCCAGGGTCTGGGGGCTGGCGCGGAGATCTCCGGGGCCGGCACCATGCTGGCGGAGTACGCGCCAAAAGGGAAACGCGGCATTATCTCTTCGCTGGTGGCAATGGGCACCAACTGCGGTACCCTGAGCGCCACAGCCATCTGGGCAGTGATGTTTTTCTTCCTTGACCGCGAAGAGCTGCTTGCCTGGGGATGGCGCGTGCCGTTCCTTGCCAGCGTAGTGGTGATGATCTTTGCTATCTGGCTGCGAATGAACCTCAAGGAGAGCCCGGTATTTGAGCAGGTCAACGCCGAAGAAGCGCCGGTACAGGCTGCTGCGCAGGAAAGTACGCTGGGTGCGATGGTGAAGAGCAAATCGTTCTGGCTGGCGACCGGGCTGCGTTTCGGCCAGGCGGGTAACTCCGGTCTGATCCAGACGTTTCTCGCCGGTTACCTGGTGCAGACGCTGCTGTTCAATAAAAGCATTCCGACCGATGCCTTAATGATCAGCTCGATCCTTGGGTTTATTACCATCCCGCTGCTGGGCTGGCTGTCGGATAAAATCGGCCGTCGTCTGCCTTATATTGTGCTGAATATTTCCGCCATTATTCTGGCTTACCCGATGCTGTCGATTATTGTCGATAACTCCTACACCCCGGGCGTTATCATGACCTCGATTATCGTGATCCATAACTTTGCGGTACTCGGACTCTTTGCCCTGGAAAATATCACCATGGCCGAGATGTTCGGCTCACGAAACCGCTTCACCCGCATGGCGATCTCAAAAGAGGCGGGCGGTCTGGTGGCGGTTGGCTTTGGTCCGGTGCTGGCGGGGATTTTCTGCAACATGACCGGCTCCTGGTGGCCAATTGCGGTAATGGTGGTGGTCTATTCCGCAATCGGTCTTATCTCCGCCCTCCTGATGCCAGAAGTGCGTGACCGTGACCTGAGCATCCTGGAGGATGCCGCGGAAGACAAATCTGCCGCGCTGGGCGTTAACAATAAGCATCGCGTCATCTCCTGACGCCTGAAGGCTCTCCTGTAAATGCAGGAGAGCCCTTTTTTATCCCCCCTAAAACAACAAAAACAGGTGGCCCCTTCAGGGAATTAACTGGATTTTTTTCAGGTAAGGAAACTGTATGTCTCGTGCAAAGAAAAACATCACCATTCCGGTGAGTATTGGATACGGATTAACCGATATTATGGGCGGGGGCGCCTTTACCGTGATTGGCGCCTGGCTGTTATTTTTCTACACCACCTTTGTGGGCTTATCGCCGATGGAAGCGGCATCGATTGTGGCCATCGCCCGTATTGTCGACGCGGTAGTCAGCCTGTTTATGGGCAGCCTGACCGACCACTTTTACAAGAACTATTTTGGTAAGAAATTTGGCCGCCGGCGCTTTTTCCTGCTGATTGGCGCGCCGCTGATGCTGGTCTACGCCTTGCTGTGGCTCGACGGCATGAGTTACGGCTTTTATCTGGCGGTCTATCTGGCGTTTGAAATTATTGCCGCCATGGTGCTGATCCCGTGGGAAACCCTGCCATCAGAGATGACCAAAGAGTTTAATGGCCGCACTAAATTATCCACCTGCCGCATGTTTTTGTCGGCGTCCGGCACCTTTCTGGCGACCTTTATTCCCGGGCTGTTGATCGGCTATTTTGGCGAGCAGAGCGCCAGTGCCTATCTGATTAACGGCGTCATCTTCGCCGTGCTGTTTATGGTCTGCGTCTTTATCTCGTGGAAAGTGACCTGGGAGCGGGAGATCACCCCGGAGATGCAGGCAGAACTGGAAAAGTCTGCGTTACCCACCAGCCTGGCTGACAAACTGAATGCCATTGCCGAGCTGTTTAAATCCTACGCCTCTACGCTTAAAATCCGCGCCTTCAGAAAGCATCTGGCGATCTATCTGCTGTCATTCACCGGTAAAGACGTCTACAACACCGTGTTTGTCTTTTTCTGCGTCTACTGCCTTAACGTTTCGTCATCGCTGGCGGGAAGCCTGCTGTCGATGAGTATCGTGGGACTGCCGGTGACGCTGATTGCTGGCCTTGGGATCATCAAATACGGTCCGGCCCGGCTGTATGTCTTCGCCTATGCGGTGATGATGCTGTGCCTGGCCGGTTTCCTCGCGGTGTATCAGATCCCCGCGTTGAATACCGTGGCCACGCTGTTCATCCTCGCCGGGCTGTATCAGGTAGGCCGCTGCGTGCTGGAGTTCACCCCGTGGAACGTTTTCCCATTCATTCCTGATATTGATGAAATGGTCAGCCGCCAGCGCCGGGAAGGGCTGTTCGCCGCGGTGATGACATTCTCGCGCAAAACCACGGTCGCCATTGCCACCTTCGTGGTCGGCTTTCTGCTGCAAACCGGCGGCTTCGTGAAGGGGAGTCAGGTCCAGCCGCCGGAAGCGATTCACATGATTGCCATGCTGATGTTTATCGGCACGGCTGGACTGCTGATCCTCGCCCTCTGGCAGGCCCTGACGTTCCGTCTGAACAAACAGACTCACCAGATTTTTGTGGAAGAGGTGGAACGCCTGCGGGCTAACGGCTCCAAAGCGGCGGTTGAACCGCACGTGCGGCGCATTGTTGAGGATCTGACGGGCTATGACTATGACAGGCTCTGGACGGAAACGGATTCACTGTCAGAGAAGCC
Organism: Leclercia adecarboxylata; assembly: GCF_006874705.1. Lineage (NCBI taxonomy): Bacteria > Pseudomonadati > Pseudomonadota > Gammaproteobacteria > Enterobacterales > Enterobacteriaceae > Leclercia > Leclercia adecarboxylata. Next base: position 3,965,651 of record NZ_CP035382.1, read on the forward strand.
ACATGAGAGCGTCACCAGCCTCGGTTGAATGGTCTACAACATTTTAATGCTGTCACACAACTTTCAATTGATGTCATACCAGATGGTGAAAAGTTAACGTAAATCAATATCGACCTATCAACAATCAGTATGGTTAACGGCAGAGAATTTTTTATGCCGTCTACCATTCTAGTTGGGTTAGTAAGCCGGGGCGGAGCAGCAATACCGGCCCGGATCCATCGCTTAATCACATTAACGAGTACTATCATGAAAAATCCGTTATTACATGCGCAAGCCACGCTCCCTCATTACAACCGCGATGCCCTGCAGTCGCGCATCGTGCATCTGGGTTTTGGCGCTTTCCATCGCGCTCATCAGGCGGTGTACGCCGATATGCTGGCAGCAGACCACGGCAGCGACTGGGGATACTGCGAGGTTAACCTGATTGGCGGCGAGCAGCAGATCGCGGATCTTAAGGCCCAGGACAATCTTTACACCGTCGCCGAAATGTCAGCCGATGCCTGGACGGCGCGGGTCGTTGGGGTAGTGAAAAAAGCCCTACACGCCCAGGTGGATGGGCTGGAAGCGGTGCTGGCTGCCATGTGTGAACCGCAGGTCGCGATCGTCTCGTTGACCATCACCGAGAAAGGCTACTGCCACGCGCCTGCCACCGGTCAGTTGATGCTGGATCACCCGCTGATCGCCGCCGATCTGCAGAATCCGCATCAGCCAGTTTCCGCGGTAGGCGTGGTGGTGGAGGCGCTGGCTCGACGTAAAAACGCCGGACTGCCAGCCTTTACCGTGATGTCCTGCGACAACATGCCGGAGAACGGCCACGTGATGCGCAATGTCACCTGTGCCTATGCCCGGGCGGTTAACAGTGAACTGGCCGACTGGATTGAGGCCAACGTGACTTTCCCGTCCACCATGGTCGACCGTATTGTGCCTGCCGTCACCGCTGACACCCTGAGCAAAATCGAACAGATCACCGGCGTGCGCGATCCGGCCGGGGTGGCCTGCGAGCCGTTCCGTCAGTGGGTCATCGAAGATAACTTCGTCGCCGGGCGTCCGGCCTGGGAGAAAGCCGGGGCCGAACTGGTGGCTGACGTGATCCCGTTTGAAGAGATGAAGCTGCGCATGCTCAACGGCAGTCACTCGTTCCTGGCGTATCTGGGCTATCTGGCGGGCTATCAGCATATTAACGACTGCATGGAAGACGCGAACTACAGGCGCGCCGCCCACGCGCTGATGTTGAACGAGCAGGCCCCGACGCTGAAAGTCACCGGGGTGGATCTGGCACGTTACGCCGATCTGCTGATCGAGCGTTACAGTAACCCGGCGCTGCGCCACCGTACCTGGCAGATCGCTATGGACGGTAGCCAGAAACTGCCGCAGCGTATGCTGGACTCCGTGCGCTGGCACCGGGTGCATCAGAAATCCTTCCCGCTGCTGGCGCTGGGCATTGCCGGGTGGATGCGCTATGTCGGCGGCGTCGATGAGCGTGGCGAGGCTATCGAAGTGTGCGATCCGCTGCTGCCGGTGATCCAGGCGGCGGTACATGGCAGTGCGGAAGGCGAAAGCCGCGTCAAAGCCCTGCTGGGGATTGAGACCATTTTCGGGAAGGAGCTCCCGCTGGATGCGGTGTTTGTTGACGCCGTGATGAGTGCTTACGCTGCGTTGCTGAAGAACGGGGCGAAAGCTACCGTTGCCCACTACGCCGCGCAGATCTAATGCTCTCTCATGCCGCCGCTCGCGGCGGCATGATCTTATTCGCACACTTCTTTACGCAGACCGCTTATTTCCTGACCCTGCTGTTTAACCTTCGTTTGATAAACGCGTGTCACTCTGGATATCGTTAATAAAACATTATCGATATAAGGAGAAGGCGTATGCATAAAAAAATTTTGATGCCTGTCGATGTATTTGAAATGGATTTAAGTGATAAGGCTGTGCGTCATGCCGCGTTTCTGGCGCGGGCGGATAATGCCGAAATTACGCTGTTAAACGTCCTCCCGGTCAACAGTCGCGCCATGCTGCGTGGCTTCTCTTCGGATATCATTAAATTCGAAGCGTATATGACCGCAGAATCAAATAAAAAGATGAATGAGTTAAAACGACTCTTTGATATTCCGCCTGACAGTATTCACACCGCGGTGCGTTTTGGCAGCGTACGCGATGAAATTATCGCGATGGGTGCTGAAGGGGAGTTCGATATTATTGTTATCGGCTCGAAAAAACCGGGGGTAACGACCCATCTGTTGGGCTCGAACGCCGAATCGGTATTACGCTATGCCAAAATTCCGGTCTTAGTGGTGCGCTAAATAACTTACCGCATCCCGGGCATTTGACGGGATGCGGACCCATTACTCTTCGCTAAACCAGTCGCTGTTTTCCTGACGAATTAACTGCACCGACTCGCCAATTTCCTGCAGATGCAGGGTCATCGCTTTTTCTACCGCATCGGCGTCGCGTTTTTCCAGCGCGCTGAAAATATCCAGATGCTGACGCAGCAGCATCTCCGGCGGCGAGACGTGATCGAGGCTCATGTAACGCACGCGGTCCATGGTTGCCTTAATATTCTCGATGGTGTCCCAGGCCAGCTGGCAGTCGGCAATTTGTGCCAGTTTCTGGTGAAACTCGTCGTCAAGCAGGAAAAAATCATTCAGCTGTTTGCGCTCAATGGCGATGCGTTGCTGATGCAGGTTCTGCTCGATCAGGTAACACTGATGATCGTCGATAAGGTTCGCTGCGCGTCGTACCACGGCGCACTCAATGGCCTGACGGACGAAACAGCCATTACGCACCTGGGTGAGGGAGATCTTATTCACGTAGCTGCCGCGCTGGGGGCGGATCTGAATCAGACCGTTTTCAGCCAGCTTAATAAAGGCTTCACGAACCGGCTGGCGAGAGACATCAAAACGGACCGACACCTCTTTTTCAGAGAGCGGGGTGCCCGGCGGGATCAGACAGTGCACAATGTCGCTGCGCAAAATACGGTAAATCTGCTGATTAACGGGTTGGGTCGGATTGAGTTGCGATTCAGCGGCCATTGGTTGTGATTTCTCAAAGAATTAACCGGTAAATACTACCATTCTTTTGCCGGGCATCCCAGTCCCGGCCCTAAGGCCGGGCGGGGAAAGGTCATCCGCGATGGACGCTGAGACCGGCAAAACTCTGGCTGACCGGCATCATTTCAACGGTGTTAATGTTGACGTGTTTTGGCAGGGTGGCCACCCACCAGACGGCTTCAGTGACATCATCCGGCGTCAGGGCGGTGGTGTTCTCGTAGGTTTTACCGGCTTTATCGTCATCGCCTTTAAAGCGCACGTTGGAGAACTCCGTCCCGCCGACCAGGCCTGGCTCGATATCCGTCACGCGGATGGCGGTGCCGTGCAGGTCGGTGCGCAGATTCAGGCTGAACTGGCGCACAAAGGCTTTGGTCGCGCCGTAGACGTTACCGCCTGCGTAAGGCCAGCTGCCCGCGGTTGAGCCAATGTTGATCACATGACCACGGTTACGTTCGACCATTCCGGGCAGGACGGCACGGGTCATATAGACCAGGCCTTTGTTATTGGTGTCGATCATCGTTTCCCAGTCTTCCACGCTGGCTTTGTGGGCAGGCTCCAGCCCCAGCGCCAGCCCGGCATTGTTAACCAGTACGTCGATGTCACGCCATTCAGCCGGCAGGTTAGCCATCATCTCTTCAATGGATGCGCGGTTACGCACGTCCAGCTGCGCGGTCAGAATGTTCTCTCCGAGCTCCTCTTTCAGCTCCTGCAGACGCTCCTGACGACGACCGGTGGCAATCACCTTATGCCCGTTGGCGACGAAGCGACGCGTGATACTTTCACCAAAACCCGCTGTCGCCCCGGTAACTAATATAATCATCTCACTGTTCCTCAACGCTTTTTGTGTTTTACTACCATAGCATGTGATCTGACGCAGAGTAAGGCGACATTTTGCCCCCTTCGGGTCACAGAGATTGCAGCGACTGTCGGGCTGGCCTACTCTGGTGAAATTCATCGTATTCAGGAGTCTGATATGTCTGGCACTAACCCCTTTACCGCAAGCAGCCTTTTGCCGTACCAGGCACCGCATTTTGATCTGATCGACGACAGCCACTATCGCCCGGCCTTCGACGACGCCATCCGCCAGAAGCGCGAAGAGATCGCCGCAATCGCCGGGTCTGCGGCGGCGCCTGACTTTAACAATACCGTGCTGGCGCTGGAGAACAGCGGCGGCCTGCTGAGCCGGGTGAGCAACGTCTTCTTTGCCATGACCTCGGCACATACTAATGATTATCTGCAGCAGCTGGAGGAGGCTATCGCCACCGAGCTGGCGGCGCTGTCCAATGATATCTGGCTGAACGACGCGCTCTTTGCCCGGGTGGATGCTGTCTATCACGCGCGGCAGACGATGGCTCCGGACGCGGAGTCCCTGCGCCTGATCGAGGAACTGCACCAGCGCTTTATCCTGGCCGGGGCTCGCCTGGGAGAGGCGCAAAAACAGGCGCTGAAAGCGATTAATACGGAGTCTGCCGCCCTCACCAGCCAGTTTAACCAGCGTTTGCTGGCGGCTGATAAAGCGGGCGGGCTGGTGGTGGATTATCCTCATCAGCTGGATGGCATGAGCCAGGCAGAGAAGGCGGCAGCAGCCCAGGCGGCAGCGGAGAAGGGGCTTAGCGATCGCTGGCTCATTCCGCTGCTTAACACCACCCAGCAACCGGCCCTGCAACAACTACGCGATCGCCAGACCCGGGAAAATCTGTTCAACGCGGGCTGGCTGCGCACGCAAAAAAACGATGCCAACGATACCCGTGAGCTGGTACGTCGTCTGGTAGCGCTGCGGGCGCGTCAGGCTGAACTGCTGGGCTTCGACAGCTATGCCAGCTGGAAAATTGCCGACCAGATGGCGAAAACGCCCGACGCCGCGCTGGCGTTTATGCGCGGCATTGTCCCGGCCGCGCGCGGGCGCGCATTGCAGGAGCAGGCCGATATCCAGAAGGTGATTGATGATGAACAGGACGGATTTAACGTGCAGGCCTGGGACTGGTCGTTTTATGCCGAACGCGTGCGACTGGCGAAGTACGCCCTGGATGAATCACAGGTCAAACCCTATTTTGCCCTAAACCGGGTGCTGACCGACGGCGTCTTCTGGGCGGCGACCCAGCTGTTCGGCATTACCTTTGTCGAGCGCAACGACATCCCGGTTTATCATCCTGACGTGCGCGTCTGGGAAATCTTCGATCACCACGGGGAAGGGATGGCGCTATTTTACGGTGACTTCTTCGCCCGCGACTCGAAAGGCGGCGGGGCGTGGATGGGGAATTTTGTCGAACAGTCCCATGAATCTGGCACCCGTCCGGTGATCTATAACGTCTGCAACTATCAAATGCCGGCGGAGGGCCAGCCGGCGCTGATCTCCTGGGATGATGTGATCACCCTGTTCCATGAATTTGGTCACACCCTGCACGGACTGTTTGCCAGCCAGCATTACGCTACGCTCTCCGGGACCAACACGCCGCGCGATTTTGTCGAATTCCCGTCGCAAATCAACGAACACTGGGCCAGCCATCCGCAGGTCTTTGCCCACTATGCCCGCCACTATGAAACCGGGGAGCCGATGCCAGACTCCTTGCGCGAGAAAATGCTCAGTGCGACCCAGTTCAATAAAGGCTATGACATGACCGAGCTGCTCAGCGCCGCGCTGCTGGACATGAACTGGCACGGGTTAGCCGCCAACGAAGCGCCAGAGGATGTTGAGGCCTTTGAAACCGCAGCCCTGGAGCGCGAACAGCTGCATCTCTCCGCGATACCGCCGCGCTATCGCAGCAGCTACTTTGCCCATATCTTCGGCGGCGGCTATGCGGCGGGCTATTACGCCTATTTGTGGACGCAAATGCTGGCCGACGATGGCTACCAGTGGTTTGTGGAAGAGGGCGGCCTGACCCGCGAAAACGGGCAGAAATTCCGCGAGGCGATTTTGTCCCGCGGCAATGGCACTGATTTAGCTGAACTTTATCGTCAGTGGCGCGGGCACGATCCGCAGATTGAGCCGATGCTGGTGAATCGCGGGTTGAGTTCGTAAGGAATTTTTAGGCTGGAAACAGAACCGGGCGTGATGCCCGGTTTTTTTGCAACAGTCTGGTCTCGCTTTGAGCGAGAAGCGGACGTTCAGTCAGAGTATCTAAGGAGCTGGACACAAATCTTCTGACAAAGCGCTAAGAGCCCAAAACCATCACACCTCATATGAAGTGAAATAGTGGACTATCCTGAGACGTTTCCGTGTTAAAAAGAAGATTACCTTACATGGAGATGTTGTTATTTATGGCTTTTTTTTCCGGAATCACTGGGCGGCTGTTCCTCATAAACGTAATGACCGCCATTTCATATGCCTTCATATTGCCTGTAATGAGTCTTTTTTTAATAAACGGGTTACATGCTAGCCCGATTTTTATCACTTTCTACAGCCTGGGGTTTGCCCTGTCAGGATTGTTTTTCAGCCAGCTGATGGGATCTCTTGCAGATAAGGGACATCCAGTCAGGCAACTTTTCATGATTTCTGTTACGTCGCTTTTTGTGGCGGGTTTAGCCTTCAGTTTCTGTCGTGAACCTGTCGAGGCTCTGGCCATCGGCATTTTCTTAATGGGGCCAGGCAATGCGTCTATCCCGTTACTCCTGTCGATGATCCGAAAGCATTCACTGTCGGCGGGGCTTAACGCTACGCGACTCAATACGCAAATGCGTTCAGGCGTGTCAATTGTATGGATTGCCGGACCGGCTCTGGCATTTGTCTTCGCCGACCGATTTGGCTTCACCTTTAATTTTCTGGCCTCAGCCCTGCTTGCGGCCATAACCTTACTTGCAAGCCAGTTTCTGCTTTCGAAGGATAAAAAAACTGTCAGTACAGGCAGAACAGAAACAACTCAAGCCAGTAATGCCCCTATCACGGGCATGATTTGGGCTCTGGGCGCAGTAATGATGCTGGCAAATTTATCCAATAACATGTACCTGACCATTATGCCGCTCTACCTGGTACACGAGCTTAATTTACCCGCTTCGTTTCCGGGTTTTCTGCTGGGTGCAACCGCGATAATGGAGATTCCCGTTATGCTTGCCGCTGCTCATCTGGCAGAGAAAACAGGGAAAGAACCACTGATTATGGTCGGATTTCTCTTTGCTGCCGTCTATTACAGCCTGCTTCAGCTGGCCACTAACATGACAGAACTGATTGTGCTGCAACTTTTTAACGGATTATTCTTTGGTATTTTTGTCGGCTTAGGCATTTCTCTTATTCAGGACGCGTTGCCTGAACGTAGCGGCTTCGCATCAGCATTTCACTCCAATGCCATGCGCACAGGCATGATGTCAGGCAATGGTATTGCCGGTCTGATGGCGCAAGTAGCAGGGTTTAAAATGACGCTGCTTGTTCCATTGTTATCAGTGTGTTGTGCTGCTTTGCTAATGCTTTGCATAAAGAGAAATCACCCGACAAAAAACAGTTCACCAATGGGCTGACAGTCCTCATAAATATACGTACAAACCCGATTAACCAGCGCTGTTGCTTCGATTTTATTCTCATTAATACACTGTCCGCTTCTGGCACGAAGCGGACGAGCTAACTGAGCTGAAGGTCTGCTGTGAGCGAAAAGCGACGGTACGGGCTGTATCATTCTATCTGTATCTGCGCACATTGATCTTCATCTGGCACGTTATCTAAGCATCCAGGGTCAACCCTAAATATGGTGGTAGTGCATCCTGCCTTCATCGCGTTAGTCTATCGGCGTCAAAAGGATCACAAGAACAAAGCGCTTTATGGAAATTATTTTGATGCGTCATGGAAAGCCGTCATTTACAGGTTCTTCGAGGGTAACGAGCCTTGAGATGAACGAATGGATTTCACAATATGATCTCTCTGATACGGGCAGCGATATGCCCCCGCAATCATGTAAAGCATTAGCATCCAGCGCATTGCACATCATAAGCAGTCCTCTTCCCAGAGCGCTTTCATCTCTGAAGGCATTAGGGCGTGAACCGGATATCATTGATGAAGCCTTCAGGGAAGCTGACTTGCCCCTGTTCGGGATGCCCGCTGTTAAGTTATCCCCCATCGTCTGGGCATCTCTCTTCCGCGTGATGTGGCTTTGTGGCATCTCCCGTAATGTAGAGTCCTTGGGAATAGCTAAGCAACGCGCCGTTCAGGCTGCGGATATCCTGGTCATGTCTGCAAAAGTATCAAATGGACCTGTGCTGCTCATGGGTCATGGGGTGATGAATCGGCTGATTGCAAAGGAACTCATATCGTTAGGCTGGAAAGCGTGCCGTCGCCAGGGTAGTGGTTACTGGAACGCGGGTATTTACAGCTTACTCTAAGTAAAGATCTTAATTAAACATTCACTCTATCTGGCCTTTTGAGGCTAACAGGTCTGCTTCTGGCCCCTCTATTCTGCAGGGCGAGGAGCAGTTATTTTTAGATGTTGCCCCGTTCTTCTGCGTTAACACTCAGTGGGGGAATTAATCAGGCCGAGCGCGGGGTCCCGCTCTTTTTTAACCGGCTGGCTTAAACAGGAAGATTTGATGTATACCAAAAATATTCGTGCGATGCTCGGAGGGGCTTTTCTATTGACGTCAGTCTTCATCCCAACGTCCAAAGCTCAATCTCTGTCCATATCATCAGAATATCCAAACTTGCAGCCTGTGTCCGTTCAAACACAAGGCTCAGGAAAAGATGTCATATTGATCCCAGGGCTGGCGTCGTCTCGAGGAATTTGGACCGATTTAGCATCAGGTTTACAGCTGAACCATCGCGTTCACATTTTAGAACTCGCGGGCTTTGCGAGTACACCTGCTATTTCCCACCGGGACGGGAAGATCATCGCTCCGGTAGTTGACGCCATCGCTGAATACATCCGCACCCAACACATCAAAGCTCCTGCGATCATTGGCCACTCTCTTGGCGGGGAGATTGCATTGATGCTGGGGGCACAGCATCCTGACCTGGTCGGTCGCTTAATGATTGTCGATGCTTTGCCGTTCTATATGTTAATGATTGACCCTGCGGCGACCAGCGAATCAGCTTCTCAGCGTGCTATTGCAACAAGAGATTGGATACTGGCGCAATCGCCGGAAGAATTTGTAGCGTTTCAGAAAACATCCATAGCCCGTTTAGCTAAGACCGAGGCGGTGAGGCCTGCACTGTTGGCTGCAGGGCTCAGTTCCGATCGCAGAACCCTTGCAGATGCTGTGTATGAATTGATGATTACCGATTTGCGCCCCGAGCTTGACCACATCAGAGCACCGATTGAGATCGTTTATGCGTATGACGCCTTATTCGGGGTGCCTGCATCCAGCGTGGATGAAATGTACCGTCGAGCCTATACCAATGCGCCAGATATCCATTTCACACGAATCGATGACAGTTTTCACTTTATCATGCTTGATCAGCCAGAACGATTCTCCAGCGCGGTTCAGTCATTCTTAAACAAATAAGGCATGCTTAGGGCGCACATAAATCGACGTTACTGCAGCGGCCGCAAAACAGTGATGTCCGCTCTATGCCAACTGCGGACGTTGTTGTGTTTAACATCAGATGAAACAGCAGAGCTACTTACATGGAACCTGACTATTGGATCAGAACGTTTGTAACTCCTAAACAGTTAGTGTTGATCGCCTTCAGGCGCACCTAACCCTATGTGATATAATTGATTTTTGGGTTTTGATATGAGGTCAGGTTGTGAATACATATATTTTGCTTGGTGGGGCCATCGTCGCTGAAGTAATCGGAACAACTCTGATGAAATACTCTGAAGGGTTTACACGTCTATGGCCATCTGTAGCCACCATTGTTTGCTACTGCGTCGCTTTCTATCTTCTCGCCCAGACGCTGTCGAACATCCCTACAGGTATTGCTTACGCCATTTGGTCAGGTGCTGGCATCGTATTAATCAGCCTTGTAGGCTGGCTGGTAAGTGGACAAAAGCTTGATTTCCCGGCGATAGCGGGTATGTTCCTGATTTGTGCTGGAGTTTTGGTTATCAATATTTTTTCAAAATCTTCTCCTCATTAAATCCATTAAGTGCGCGTCAGACCTCTGGCGCGCTTGGGCATGCCTTTGGTTAATTGAACAGCTTTCAAATCCATTCCCACTATGTCTGCTTCTCGCTCACAGCAGACCTTCAGCTCAGTTAGCTCGTCCGCTTCGTGCCAGAAGCGAACAGTCTCATGGAGCGTGTAGGCCCGCTATGAGTTAGGATCGGACGTTAACTGCTCCGATAAGCGTCGCCAGATTCAGCTTCAGACTCTCAGTTTTTCGCGAGTTGGACCTTCAAAGTAGATGCTACTGATATGGCAGCTACGCGGTTGAGCCAGCACAAAACGAATTGCTTCCCAGACTGAACGCCCATTCATCAGACGTTCCCCCATTTTGGGTCGGCTATCGACAAACGTACCTAATCCTGTTAGTTCGAAATCCGGAGGATACAACCCAGTCACACGTATATTTTCTTCGGACAACTGTTGCGAGAGTTTAGTTGTAAATCCGCTAAGCCCGTGTTTGCTGGCAAAAAAAGCGGGGTGCGCAATGGAATCTGTAAAATTTGGAATCCCACATGAAGATATAATTGAAACGATATCCGCACTTTCTGAACGTCTTAACCCGGGTAGTAACGCCTGAGTCAGTAGAATCGAACCTGTCAGTCCCGAACTGACGGTATTGATAATCTCTGTGTTTGGTTGATCGTCTAACGTTCCTGACAGCCATTGAGCATCATTAAGGATTAAAATGTCTATGGGTCTGTCTGAAGTTAACAACTGTGAAGAAAACTGAGAAAGGGATTCAGGCTGAGTCAAATCACAGATATATCCTTTCGCCATTCCGCCTTCAGCCTTGATGATACCGCAAGTTTTTTGAATATCATCAACACGCCTCGCGCAAAAATCTACCTCGACGCCTTCTCGTGCCAGCCACACGCTCAGCGCCTGACCAAATCCCGCGCCGCCACCGGTAATCACAGCTCTTTTACCTCTAAGCATCTTCATCCATCCTTTATTAATGATTGTGTGGATGTAGATATACATGAGGAGGTAGATTGGCATCTTTCAGTTAGTGCCATTTTGAGACGACAGGAAGACGCTGTATATCCAGACCATTTGGTGCCTGAACATCGCATTAAATATCGTTATGAGTTTTCTGATGTAGATTGTAATAGTGAAGTGGTCAACAAAAACTGGCCACGGCTTTAGAGTTTTTCCAGAACAATCGCTCTGATTCATTGGGTGTTAAGCCACCGTTATATTGGTGGGGTCTGAGCTGGCTGTAATAACCAATGATGTAATTCGTTATTGATCTATTTGCTTCGCTAAAATTAGCGTATCCACAGTTCGGTACCCATTCTGATTTCAGGCTGCGAAAAAATCGTTCCATTGGGCTGTTGTCCCAGCAGTTCCCACGTCGACTCATGCTTTGCTTTATACGATAACGCCACAGTAACCGTCTGAACTCCCTGCTGGTATAGTGACTTCCCTGGTCAGAATGATACATAACGTCAGCCGGTTTTCCCCTGGCTTCCCAGGCCATCGTTAATGCTTTTCCTGTCAGAGCTGTGTCCGGAGAAAACGACATCGCCCAGCCTATTGGCTTGCGGGAAAATAAATCCAGAACAACCGCCAGATAAGCCCACCGTTTGCCCGTCCAGATGTAGGTCACGTCGCCGCACCAGGTCTGATTAGGTTCCGTTACTGCAAACTGGCGATCCAGATGATTAGGGATATCCACATGCTCTTTTGTGGCTTTTTTGTAGCGATGCTCCGGTTGCTGGCAACTAACAATATTCAGCTCTTTCATTATCTTACTGGCCCGCCAGCGACTCAACGGAACACCTTTTGCGCTGACCATATCGGCAATGCTCCGGGCCCCCGCAGAGCCATTACTGGCATGATGAACTTCACGAACCAGGCTAAGTATAACGATATGTTTTGCATCAGGTTTCTGCGGTCGGCTTAGCCAGTACCGATAGCTACTGCGATGGATCCCGAACACATTGCAAATAAAGGCAACAGGAAACCGCGTCCTGAGTTTCTCAACTAACGAGAATTGTTCAGGGAGTCTGACATCAAGAGCGCGGTAGCCTTTTTTAATATATCGTTTTCCATTTCAACACGTTGCAGTCGTTTTTCTAATTCACGAATGCGAAGTTGCTCAGGCGTCATCGGAGAGGCCTTTGGGGATTTACCTGCGCGTTCTTCTTTAAGCTGGCGAACCCATTTATCCATCGTGGATTTACCAACATTCATTGCCGTTGCAGCGGCGGCAACGGTGTAGTGCTGATCGAGTACAAGCTGGGCAGCCTCAAGTCGGAACTCGGGGCTAAAATTGCGTCTGTTACGTCCGGTCATAATGTCACCTGTTTTGACTATGAGGTGATGATATCACCTCTATTCAGGTGGCCAAATTCAGTAAACCACTTCATAGCGACTTTTTTAGGCTTTCTACGTGTAATGCGGCGTATAGAAGTTATCAATCTTAGGGTTAATCAGCACCGCTGAACGTATTGCCATAAAGAGTGTTGCCCGCCAGCTGCCCGCTGTCTCAGTCATTCGGGCATACGCCAACCAGCGCCGGAACAGGCAAAATAACCAACAACAGCGGAAGTGGTTTGTTGGTTGAACTCAGCCTGACGCATACATTATTGCTCTGATAGAGCGTTTAAAATAATTTCAGTGTTGTTGCGTTGAAAAAAATAATAAATGCTGAAAAAAAATGTAAAGACCTGAGTGACATAATTTGTACTAAGCACAAAAGAGGATGAATTAGGGCACATAAAAGAAAGCGCGTGAAAAAAACGCTAATTAATCGCCTTAAGTCAAATTAACGCCACTTAACAGATCCATAGGCGCAAGGTTATGTAAGTGGTTGTTAAGATTAATCTTAGAATTGGCGGGAATAAGGACTATTCATTAGAGATGCTGAATGTTTTGGCGTAAATTTATTCGCAAAAATTATGTTACAAATTCTACGAATTTATTCACAACCAAGGACGTTTAGCGTATGGGGATCTTAAAACCTGGATTATTACTGACTGCTTTTGTGCTGACTGCATGTGGTGGCGGTGGCGGTGGTGGTGGTAGCGACAGCACGCCTCCAGTAACCACTGCGCCTGTGCAAACGGATAACGGCAATACGGATACCACACCGGAAACCCCTGCCACGGCACCGGTCAGCCTGACCACCGGCGGTACCCTTTCTGGTTGGACCTACACCACCCCTGAGGGCCGTGAATATGTTTTGCGCAACTCCGGGATCTCTGCGGGCTCGGTGCAAACTCATGGGGTCACCCGTGGTGGTGGCCAATTCCTGATCTCCTCAACATCATGGTGCTGTGGTCGTATGAGTTACACCATCTTCGGTACCTGGACACAGCATGAAACAGGGCAGCATGAGGTCTTCTACACCGGGGATGCCACGCTAGCGGCTAACATGCCAACCCAGGGAACGGCGACCTATGTGGGTCAGGGTATGCGTGAAAGTAACCTGAGTGATGCTCGCTTTGACATTGATTTTGCGGCGAAAACCATCACTGGCACCATTGCAGCCAATGATACCTTTGGTAGCGAAATTGCGATGCAGGGCAACATTGCCAACGGTGGTTTCACCGGTAACGCGCAATCCGGCGGGCAGGAGGGGACGTTCACCGGACATTTCAATGGCCCTACGGCTGAAGAGTTGGGCGGTCTGGCGCAGTTTACAGACACGACTAAAAACGCATCCTTTGGCGCGACACGTCAATAAATCGTTTTCCGGTCAGCCTGGCTGACCGGACCTTCAGATGGTAAGCCTTTCTATGAATATTTTGCGTACTGGCGCACTGAGTTTGCTGTGCCCGCTCAGCGTTGCGTTTGCTGCGCCGCCGGAAACCGACTCGATTCCTGCTGCCCCCCACTTTGAACGACTGACCACGCCGGACAAGCGCACCGAGCCTGGCGACAAGACACTGCATGTTACCAATACTCAACTGGCGGAACAGCCAGAGCTGGCGATGGCGCTGCTCGATCAGGCCATTCGTGAAGAAAAGTGGCCGATGGTTCGTGCCATTTTACCCGTCTATGCGGCGTCTCCCAATCCGGATTCTACCCTGATTCATTTTGCGAAAGCCGGGCTGGCGCGCAGCCAGGGGCATTATGCAGAGGCGATTGAACACTATCGCGCTATTCTGACCAGGCACCCTGACTTTGCTGCGGTGCGTCTGGATTTAGCGCGTGCCATGTTTGAAAATCGTCAGTTTGACGCGGCTGATTATCAATTTCGTCGTGTATTACAAAGCAACCCGCCGGAGAATATTCAGCAGGTCATTGCACAATACCTTGAGCGTATTCAGAAAGGCAGCGCATTAACGGGTTCATTCAGCGTGAGTTATCTGAATGACAGCAATGTGAATAATGCTTCATCGGGTAAAACCATTCGGGTTGGCGATCGTCTGTTTATTCGTAATAAGGATAGTTTCCCTCAGCGCGGAGAAGGTTTCTGGTTCAATGGCGCATTACAAAAAGATGTCCAACTCTACGATCAGCATGGCTTGCGATTTCTTGGTACGGTAAACGGTAAGAGTTACTGGAATAATCATGATTTTGATGATATTACCACCCGTGCTTATGCTGGATATCAATGGCGTAATTTCCGGCAGCAATTTGCCCTGTTACCTTTTTATGAAAAAAGATGGTATGGCACCGAGGCGTACTCTTCTGGCCCTGGCGTCCGCGCCGAATACAGTTATTTACTTACGCCCACCTGGCAGGTGAGTCAGGCGCTGGAATATCAGAAACTGGATTATGATGATGAAAATTATCGATTCTTGCGCGGGCAAAATCGTTACTCTTCCACAACCCTGTCCCATGCCTTCAGTAACCGGGTGTCAGGGTTTGCCGGCTTCGATCTGCTCGATCAGCAGACCTTCACTCGCAGTGAGTCTAACCACCGGGTAGGTTTGCGCAGCGGGGTGCAGGTTGATATGCCCTGGCAACTCTCTTTTGCCGCCACCACGGCCATTGCCAGACGCAATTATCAGGCCGACAGTGATATCTTTTCGACGCGACGGAAAGATAACGAACAGATCTATAACCTCTCGCTCTGGCATCGCGACCTTTATTTCTTTGGGGTAATGCCGAAACTGAATTTCACCTATAAACGGGTCGATAGCAATATCGATTTCTATGATTATCGACAGAGAAATGTCACGCTTTCTGTGGATAAGAATTTTTAACAGACGTTTGCCAGGCCATTTTAGTGAGTATGCAGAAAAAGACTAATACGAAAGAATGAATTTAACATGAAAAGCACGCTCCGGCGTGTTTTTTTATTTCATGAGTTGGTAAAAGGCAAGCGTGGCTGCTAACTTTTCGAGTGCCGCCCAGGTGTTTTTTTAAAACAGGTAGTCATTGGCTGGATAATGGTAAATACGAAAAAAGTATGACATTACAAATTCATCTGTACTTTTTTCTTTCTTGCTTAGCTATTAAATTTCCGTCATCTTTTAGTCATGTATAAATGAAAAGCTCACGTTAAAACAGAGATTAAGGGTTAGCCATGTTCAGAGTTTCCTGCTCCTCTTGCGTTATTAAACCCTTACGTTCAGGACGATATTTATTAATGGTGAGCATGTTATTCCCGACATGGGCATACGCCGAAATGTCTGCCTACGACGAACTTATTATTCAGGCACGGGATGGCGACCGCCAGCCTTTATTGCAATACCTTGCCGTTCGGGAAAAGCAGACACAGTTAACGGCGGGAGAGATTGCTGACTGGCTTCAGGTTTCCTCATGGGCCAATAATGACGTTGAGACGCTGGCGGTATGGGAGCGTTATCGCCAAAGCATGGCCATCCCTGCCAGAGGGCAGGTCGCTGCCGCCCGCGCGCTGCGTAACCAAAAGCAGTGGAATGACTCGCTGGCCGTCTGGGAAACCGTTCTGCAAGATGAGCCCGGCAATAGCGACGCCCGCACCGGCTGGATAATGACGCTCGCAGATGCCCATCGCAACGAGCAGGCCATCACCGAAGCCCGGCGCTGGGCAGACGAGGAGCCGGGGCCAGAGAGGGAGGCACTGCTGGCTTATGTTTATCATGCTCAGGGGAAAAACTGGGATTCAGTACTGGCGGCCAGCCAAATCGATACCGATTCAGACCACAACAAAAACGTGGTGCCCACGCTGCTGGCTGCCATGTCGGCCAACCGCATTGCCGGCCCCGCGCTGACCCTTTCAGAGCGCTTCCCGCAGCCTGATGCCATTACACGTCAACTTGAACTGGATGCGGCGGCGCAAACCGTCCGCACTGCGTTCACGCCCACCCGCAATGAAGAGGAACGATTTCTGGTGGCAGATAAAGCACTGGCTCGCTATGACGCGCTGATTGCCGAGTGGAAATCCCATCCCGAGGCGCAAGGTGATGTGCGACGCGCCAGAATTGACCGGCTGGGGGCGCTGGTTATCCGTAAACGCATGGATGAAGCGATCGCCGAATTTGAGTCGCTCGAGGCGAGCGGAACGCCGGTTCCTGACTACGCCAGACGATGGGTCGCTTCTGCATATCTTGCGCAGAAGCAGCCGGACAAAGCCGAGTCGCTGCTTGAAAGCATCTATTTTCCGCGTGGCTCGACCCTGGCATCACAGCCGTTGACCATGGACGATCAACAGGAACTGCTGTTTGCCCGTCTCGATAACAACCATTTCGACGAAGCGAAGCAGCAACTGGATACATACACTAAAGAGAACCCTTACCTGCGACAAATCTACGGTTCTCCTACGCCGGAGCCCAATGACAGCTGGCTACTGGCAAGAACCTTACAAACCGAATATCTGGTCGCCACCAATAATTTGCCTGCAGCCGAGACGCATGCGGAGCGGTTGGCGCGAACAGGATCGGGTAACCAGGCACTGCGTATTGCCTATGCGTCAGTGCTGCTGGCGAGAGGATTACCCCGTGCCGCAGAGCGCGAACTTAAGCTTGCCGAAGTCATTGAACCCAGCAACCTGGAGCTGGAACGGCAACAAGCATGGACGGCCATGGAGCTACAGGAGTGGCAGCAGGCCGACGAACTGACGAAGGATGTAGTTACCCGCAGCCCGGATGACGCCGCCACGTTGCAGCTTGAACGACTGATGGCGTTGCATAACAAAGCTGAACTGCGGATAGCCGGGTCTCAGGGCATCTCATCCGACAGTCCGGTCAGTGGCAAAAATGATTTTACCCTCAACGCTGCGCTTTATAGCCCACCTGTTAACCAAAACTGGCGACTGTTTACCGGCTACAACTTTGCCCGTGGCGAATTTGAGGAGGGGAAGGGCATAAGCCGGGACCTGCTGGCGGGCGTGGAATGGACGTCAAGGAATAGCTGGGCCGAAATGGAGGTCTCCGGGCGCAACGATGGCAGCGATCAGAAAATCGGCGGACGCCTCTCTGGCTGGTACGATTTCAGCGACAGCTGGCGGGTCGGGGGCTCGGCGGAGCGGTTATCCCGTAACACGCCGCTGCGTGCCCTGCGTAATGGGGTAAACGCCAACGGTGGCGATCTGTGGTTACGCTGGTATCAGAACGAACGACGCGAATATCAAGTTTCGCTTTTCGGTGCCCATTTCACCGACGGCAATGATCGACTGGAATACGGTATCAGCGGTAAAGAACGCCTCTGGACGCTACCACGTTTTACTCTGGATTTTCTCCCCGGCATCGGCGGCAGCCATAACAGCAAAGAAAATGTGCCTTATTACAACCCCAAACGCGATCTTGCAGCGGTTGCAGGGCTGCGCGCCGAACAGGTGCTGTACCGCCATTACGACACGGTCTGGAAGCAGCAGTTTGAGGCGGGGGCGGGCGGCTACTGGCAAAAAGGGCACAGTGCCGGGGCCATCAATCAGTTAGGTTACGGGCAACGTATTCAATGGAATAACGTAGTGGATGCCGGGGTGAAACTGACCTGGGATAAGCGTCCATACGACGGGAAGCGGGAGCGCAATATTGCCCTCGCATTTGATCTGAATGTCAGGTTTTAAGGGCGCTTCATGATGAAACGATGGCTTCTCGCCGCGAGGGTAATCGTCGGGTGGATGATGATGAGCATGTGTGCATTGGCCGCGGCACCGCGTTACCTTCCTCCCGCCGAGCGTCCGGCGCTGTATGCGGACCAGCGCTGGCCCACAAACAGCTTTCTGGTGCTGGGCTGGCATGACGTGGAGGACGGTGCCGCCGATCAGCGCTATCTGTCCGTGCGCACCAGCGCCCTGAACGACCAGTTTGCCTGGTTGCATGATAACGGCTACCACCCGATTAGCGTGCAGCAGGTGCTGGATGCCCATGCCGGAAAAATCACCTTGCCTGAAAAGGCGGTGATGCTGACCTTTGATGATGGATACAGTAGCTTCTCGACACGCGTTTTGCCGCTGCTTCGGTTGTTCAAATGGCCTGCTCTGTGGGCGCCTGTCGGCAGTTGGGTGGATGCACCGGAACATTCGCTGGTGGATTTTGGCGGACTAAAGACACCGCGGGAAAAGTTTGCCACCTGGAAAATGGTACGCGAGGCCAGCGAGTCGGGGCTTGTGGAAGTGGGGGCGCACACCTGGGCCTCCCATTACGGCCATCAGGCCAATCCGCAAGGCAGTAAGGAGCCCGCAGTCGCTAACCGGTTTTACGATAAAACCAGCGGACAGTACGAAACGGATGCGCAGTTTGAACAGCGTATTCGTGCTGACCTGTCGCGCATTTCGGGCAAAATCGAAGAGGTCACCGGGAAAGCACCGCGAGCCTGGGTCTGGCCCTACGGTGCGGCGAGCGGGACAACACTTAAGCTCGCGCATCAGCAGGGCTACCAGATAGCTTTCACCCTGAACCAGGGGCTGGCGAATGCCGCAAATCTGGAAGATGTTCCCCGGGTGCTGATTTCCAACAACCCTTCGCTGCGTAGCTTCGCCAGCCAGATAGCTCAGGTCAGGGAACCTGAGACCATGCGGGTTATGCATGTCGATCTCGACTATGTGTACGACAAAAACCTGGCTCAACAGCGTAAAAATATCGATCTGCTCATTCAGCGGGTTTTCGATATGAAGATCACCCATGTCTTTTTACAGGCCTATGCCGATCCGAAAGGGGACGGCAACGTCAATGCGCTCTATTTCCCCAGTCGCTGGCTCCCTATGCGGGCGGATCTGTTTAACTTCGTTTCCTGGCAGTTGCAGACCCGTGCCGCAGTGAAGGTTTACGCCTGGATGCCGGTACTGGCGTTTGGGTTAGACCCCTCGGTGCCTCGCGTGGCGGCCTGGTCGTCAGACACCGGACGAATTGCGCCAGATAATCGCCAGTATTTGCGCTTATCACCCTGGAGTGCGGTTGCCCGGCAGAGAATCAACGACATCTACGAGGACCTGGCGCGCCATGCCAACTTCAGCGGCATTCTGTTCCATGATGACGCTTTTTTGACCGACTTTGAGGATGCCTCCCCGGATGCGCTCAAAGCCTATCGTTTAGCAGGCTTCCCGGACGATCTCGCGCAGATTCGCGCCAACCCGGAACTGCTGGCGCGCTGGACGCGCTTTAAAAGTCGCGCCCTGATTGATTTTACCCGGGAGCTCACGCAAACCGTGCGTGCCGTGCGCGGCCCACAGATCAAAACCGCCCGCAACATTTACGCCATGCCGGTACTGGATCCCCAGAGCGAAACCTGGTTTGCGCAGAATCTGAATGATTTTCTCGGCACCTACGACTGGACAGCCCCGATGGCGATGCCGCTGATGGAGAATGTCCCGGTCAACGATGCCAATGCCTGGCTGGACAGACTCGTCGGGCAGGTAGCCCGTTACCCCGGCGCGCTGGATAAAACGGTCTTTGAACTTCAGGCACGCGACTGGCGTAAGGGGGCAGGGCAGGACAACATTAGCGGTGAAATGCTTAACGGGTGGATGCGGCAGCTCAAGCTGAGCGGTGCCAGAAACTATGGCTACTACCCGGACGATTTCATTAACGATCAACCCCGGATGGCAGAGATCCGTTCTGCTTTTTCCTCCTACTGGTATCCGCAAAAATGACCGATCGCCTCATCGCCTTTCTGATCCTTTGCCTGATGTTCAGTTTTCCGCTCGGCGTGGCGGTGATTTTTACCGGTGAAGTGATCCTTGATTTCGTCTTTTTCTGGCCGCTGTTTATGTCGGCCCTCTGGATAAGCGGTGGGCTTTACTTCTGGTTTCACCGCGAGCGCCACTGGCCATGGGGGCCGGGCACACCGCCACCTGTACTCGAAGGCAATCCGCTGATCTCCATTCTTGTGCCGTGCTTTAACGAAGGGCTGAATGCACGTGAGACTATCGAAGCGGCGCTGGCACAACGTTATGAAAATATAGAAGTGATTGCTATCAATGACGGTTCTATCGACAGCACCGCGGCCGTGCTGGACAAGTTAGCAAGTGAGTATGCGCGGCTGCGGGTGATTCATCTGGCGGAAAATCAGGGTAAAGCGGTAGCCCTGCAGGCGGGTGCCGCGGCGGCGCGCAGTGATTTTCTGGTGTGTATTGATGGTGATGCGCTGCTGGATAAAGATGCGGCGGTGTATATGGTCGCACCGCTGCTCAATCACCCTCGCGTGGGGGCCGTGACCGGTAATCCGCGTATCCGCACGCGTTCAACGCTGGTTGGGCGAGTCCAGGTGGGGGAATTTTCATCTATCATCGGCCTTATCAAGCGTACCCAGCGCGTCTATGGTCAGGTCTTTACCGTTTCCGGTGTCATTGCCGCTTATCGCCGTCGCGCCCTGGCAGAGGTGGGGTACTGGAGCCCGGATATGATCACGGAAGATATTGATATCAGTTGGAAGTTACAACTGCGCCACTGGTCAATTTTCTTCGAACCTCGTGCGCTGTGCTGGATTTTGATGCCCGAGACGCTGAAAGGGCTCTGGAAGCAGCGTCTGCGCTGGGCGCAGGGGGGCGCGGAGGTGTTTATCGTCAATATGCGTCGCTTGTGGAGCTGGGAGTACCGACGTATGTGGCCTCTGTTTATTGAGTTTTGTATGTCAACCGCATGGGCCTTTGCCTATGCCGTCAGCATTCTGTTGTTTCTCTTCGGGCTGCTTATTCCGATGCCCGATTCTTTATATGTTCAGCACCTTTTCCCACCGGCTTTTACTGGCCTGATGCTGGGCGTGGTCTGTCTGTTGCAGTTCACGGTCAGTCTGATTATTGAAAGACGCTACGAGAAAGGTATTGCGGCGTCTCTGTTCTGGATTATCTGGTTTCCGGTGGTGTACTGGATGTTGAGCCTGTTCACTACGCTTGTGGCTTTCCCGAAAGTCATGCTGCGCCGCAAACGCAGCAGAGCCCGTTGGGTGAGTCCCGATCGCGGTATTGGGAGATTAAAACCATGATCCAACCTTTAATTTTTACTGAACAACGGCTGTTTCCACGCGCGCTGGATTCTCTGTTAACCATCGTTGCCTGGCTGGGGTTTGGCTGGCTGATTTACAGTGGTCTGATAACCGCGATTGAACACAATCCTTTTATGGGGACCAGACCGTTCTACACCACGCTCAGTACGTTGAGTATCTACCTGCTGGTGGCCTGTCTTATAAGTCTGGCGCTGATCGCCTGGGCAAAATACAACCAGCTGCGCTTTCGTATTGAGCGTCGTAAGCGCCGGCCTGAACTTGAGCGCCATGAAGTTGCGGCAAGTTTCAATATCACCCCCGAACTGGCGCTAATGATGAGCGAGGCCAAAGTCTTTACCCTCGCTCATTACGATACGGGGGCAATTGACCGCGTGTGGATGGCGAAAATCCTCGCTAACGCGCAGCGCGAGTAACGAAAAACCTGCCGGTAATTCTGGATGTTTGCTGGCAGGTTTTTTATGGAGTACCTGCGGCTCGCTTAATACAGGAGGGCGGAATAGGCATGCGTAGAGCGATGCCTGTAATGACGCCGGGGATCACGTAGTGAAACGGTCTGACAAACCGGCTGAGGCATTAACCTGCTCAGGCGTGAACAGGCCTTTTCGCAATAATTCAGAGATAAAACCGAAATAAGCTGTGCCGCGCGCCAGGAAGAGCATCACTGGACGCTGCGATTCCGCTTTCGAAAATATATGCGCCGCCTGCAAGCACCGGGGGGGATTTTTAAATTTTATTTAGTTAGCGGTGGGCTGTCGCCCAATGCTAATATTACGATTCAGTGACAATACGGTCGGTTTCTCGTGGGCATACTGCATCGAACAAAGTCTTTGGCGCGGAAGAACTTGCCATCAATACTCATTTCTCCGTACATCATATCGTTGATAAAGTATTACCGCGTAACTTCTTAGAAGGTGATAGCTTTATCTCCGCACTGATTCCGCTTACCGGCCGCTTTGCTTGCCTTTATTTAAATTAACAGATTGATACTACTTACACACCATTATTATTAGTAGTTTCTCACAAAACCTTTAACACCGGGTTGCCGAAAGCACAGTATTGTAATACTTTGACATTTTATTTTATTAATGGACTTGCTATGAAAATAACCACCTTACTAAATGCAGGAATACTTACGCTGCTCCTTGCGGGTTGTAACGACAACGATTTTAAATCACGTACAATTACTATTGAAGGCCTTAAGCTAGAGTTATCTGGTAGTAAACTTGTAGGGAAAGCAGGGAATAAAAGCGAAACCTGCGATGTAGACACCTATAAATCGGACAGAGAAGGTGATGAAAAAGTCTGGAGTGAATATATTATATATAAGTGTGGGGAGCGCAGCTTTATCAGAGTTGATTTCAAATACCCCGTAACCAGCGCGGACCCAATGCCAATTAGGTCTGGCAGCACAAATAATCGTTTCATGGAACCGAAATACTTCACCTGGGCCGATGTAAAAATGTAGTAGTTCCGGCCTTACCTTGCTGGAACAATTCCAGTGTAGACAGTGCTTTCGGTGGTTCGCGCATTAATTGCGCCGATCCAGTGCATTGCAGCATGTCTGCGGTACGCAGCGACTTATCATCTGTATTCAGCCACTGGCCAGATAACGTCATGCTTTTGTTCGCCTCGTCCCATGTCATGTTGTATTGCGTATAGCTTCCGCCCAGCTCAGCATAGATACGGAAGAAACCCTGCTGCCCACGGTGATCAAGGGGGCCGCCAGGAAACGGAAAATATCCTACGCTAAGCTTGTTTCTTAAGTAGGCATGACAGGCAGCTTCGAGCGCTCTGCGGACATTATTGTCAGTATTGTGTATGAAAACGGGTGGCAGGTTAGCTGATATGAAAATCGCCACGCTAACAGCGTGGCGACTGAAGGGCTTGCGTTATCCGTTGTCCTTCTCGTCCAGAGCTTGACGGTATCTTGCTCGTTCGCCTTCATCCAGATTTGGATCTGATAACACAGATCTCCCTTTGATGGCTAAATCCGTATCTATTTCTGTCTGGGTAGCATAAGTCTTAGTTATAGTTCCGTTTGGATATGCAGTCCCGTTAGTCAATGGCCCACCAGTACCTCGGGCGAAAGCCAATGAAACAACACCCACAGCCAGTAACGCTGCTATCAACGGATAAAAAAACGTAGGTGAGACTTCTTCCAGAAACAAACTCAGCCGTACGAATGGAATAACCGAACATAGAATAAGAGCGCTACTTGCGAGAAACCATGACTTCAGTCTACCACTTTCATGCCTGAGTATGGAGTAAAGACAAATCAATCCTACGACGACTAAGACGGTAAACGTGATAATCAGCGTCAGGTTAACTTGATTAGAAATCCAATATAGGGAATTTCCAGCTGAGTATACGATTGAAAAGAGAACTAATGGGGCCAGCCGTTTAATGTTTTTACTGACGGCAAAATACAACGCTAATACCGGAATAGCGTTAATGATGCTGCCTATTAATATAGGCATGAAGGGGATGGGCATATTGAACCTCAAGAAGTTTATGTGAATACACAATATGAAGTGATTCAGGGTGGCAATGACTATATTTGGTACAGGACTGCCTGTCAAATGAGGTTTCCCTCTTTGCCATAGATGTGTTGGCTCACAAATCAAAGCTAATTCGGCCCGGAATATCCCGGCAAGATTTCTCTTTCCGACCGAACGACCAGGCCAATACTGTTAATTACAATCGCAGCAATGACATTAAAAATTATTTCACCAGTGGTGGCTGGCAGCTTCTTCCCACCATAGTCAGTCCCACCGCTATAGTTACCTGAATTCGCGTTGTCAGATGAAGATACGTAGGAGTTGTTGTAGCTGGAAGTATGGTGCCGGGTCTTGCTGCGCTCATTTTCTCCACAGTCAGGGCAATAGCGATCAGAAACCATCGACTTCATATTTCTATTGTTTTTATGGCTTGCCGTGTTGTGCTTAAACTAAAGTTTTTGCAGGGCTTTCCTTAGGCGTAGATTTTATTTTTACAAACGTTACTGTTTCTATCAATCCCCATTTTTAGTGGGTGCCAGGTTTGCCATACACGTCTGCCATCAGCCCCGTTTGACCTGTTTTTCTGTATGCCTAGATAACCGGGCACCGTAGATCGCTGAAGCTAGTGACAAATGCAAAATACGTTCTAAGATTCTTAAGGACAAAAACTGAGAACATGGAGTTTCTTATGACGGTTGCTATGTTGACAGCCTTATCTGCGTTGCTGATTGTGTCGGGGCTTATCTATTTTTTGAGGCAGTTAGTAAATACATGGTGTGACCCCGAACGTCACTAGGCAGGCGGAGGTTGCCCTGATGGATTTCCTTCGCAGGCAACAGGCTATGCAGGGCGCAGGCTATCACCTGTGAACATTTACAATGTAGGGATCGACAGCCGCATCCTGGAAACAACCGCCTCCGGGCGGTTTTTTAGTGCCAGATGAATTGTGTCGTTTGCGGATTAAAGGTTAAGGTGGCTGCACTCCAGTTCTTTTCGGCAAGAATTTTCTCTATGCAATGCGTGGCGTAAAGATCATCTGGTGGAGTGAAAGAGGTATATTCGCGTTCGTGGGTTAACTTGAAATCATGTTTAGAGCCAAAAATTAAACCCTGAATGCGTATGCCTTCATTTTAGGTCCTTATACGGAAAAAACGACGCGTACACCATGCGATAATGTTTTCCCTTCATTACATATAATCAAGGATATAAGCATGCATACGCGCACAAACCTTTTTGAACAATGGCTCCAGTACTCGATGACGACCTACTGTGATACATGGCCACCCACACTAACAGACGTCATAGGATTGCTAGCCGCGGTTATCACGCTTCTGGCTGTGGAAAGGAATTCGTATACAACGCTTCGGATCTACATACCCGCTTTCTTGAATGTTTTTATACTTTCGCGAAAATAAAAAGTTACTTTTTGGAGAAACAGCCGTCATTCGCTGGCTTTTCTCATATATTCAGGGCTGCCATCTCGTTCAGGACGCCATAACTTCCTGCCACCAGGCTGGATTACGGCAATAAAAAAGCAGGATTAACATCCTGCTTTAGTGTGTTTAGCTTTCGCTAAACTATTTGCCAGATAGATTTCGCCAGATACTCTGGCTAATCCCAAAAGCCATTGCTAAACAAAACCCGCCGGCAGACCATCGTTCAATCCCCTCTGCCATAAAGAATATGGCAATTCCTGTCACCGCCAGTGGCAGCGCAGCGATAAAGAAAAGAGCGACATTACAGAACACCTGGCCTGCAGTAACTTTTTGAGACATGGTAATACCCTTATTGAACGAAACCGTCGACAACAGTTGTTGTTATTCTTGGGTGGTTTTTTTTCGTTCAAGGGGAAAGATCACTATCTCATCGCTGGTCTTTCCGGGCAATCCTGATTTTTTGTAGGGAGCCGCCAGTGAATCCCCGTCGGGTGATGGCAGATTTTTTCACATTCAGGGTAAGCCTTATTATGATGCCATGTTGCACGTTTGGACTTACAGAAGGATGAGCATGGATTTTTCCCCTTTACTACACGCGTTCGCCGCCGTAACGATCCAGTGTCTGTTCGGCCTGAAACTGGGCAGATGGGGAATCGGTGGTGCGCTGGGTTCCCTGTGGTTTATCGCCCGTGAGCAGACCCAGGCTGAATACCGCTGGATTGCCCTGTTTGGCCAGGGTAAGCGCGCCAACATGCCGTGGTGGGGCGGGTTTGACTGGCAGGTGTGGAATATGGCCAGCCTGCTCGACTGGCTGGTTCCGGTTATCGCCTGTACAGCCGTCTGGCTAGTCGCGCGTTACCGTTCATCCTCAACCCGCTCATAGCTCGTTTAACCTTCATTTATCTTTCTCATGCTAACCTGGTCAGGATCCGCAGCCCGGTATGGAATGCCGGGTCCGTAGATATCAAAATACAAATCTATCCATGCAAGCATTTACCGCCAGTCTCTGGCGGTTTTTTTTTGCCCTTCAGACCAACATGAATTTTTTTCAATACCGATGAATTTTTCTCGTTTGCCGTGCGGCGCAGGCTATGACATCTTTTGGACATATAGCCATCCAGAAGTCTAAATGTTCAAATAATGAATTATCACTGTCGGCAATTACCTGGCGGCAGTTAAAGGAGATAAGCATGCAGCGACAACACGCCCCGAACCGTGCCGATGTGGTAGGCAGTTTCTTACGTCCCGACGCCATCAAACAGGCGCGGGTGAAGTTCGCCAGCGGTGAAATCGACGCGCAGCAGCTGCGTGCGGTAGAAGACGAGGCGATTCGCCATGTGGTAGAGCAGCAATGCGCCTGCGGCTTAAACGTAGTGACCGACGGCGAGTTCCGTCGCGCCTGGTGGCACTTTGATTTCTTCGATGGCCTGCAGGGCGTGGAGCGTTACGACTCAAACCAGGGGATCCAGTTTAACGGCGTGCAGACCAAAGCCCACGGCGTGCGCGTCACCGGCAAGCTGGGGTTCGGCAGCCATCCGATGCTGGATGATTTCCGCTACCTCCAGAGCGTCAGCGGTAACGCCCAGCCGAAGATGACCATCCCGAGCCCGAGCGTGCTGCACTTCCGCGGAGGACGTAAGGATATCGATGCCACCGTCTACCCGGATCTGGAGGTTTACTTCGACGACCTGGCGCAAACCTGGCGCGATGCCATTCACGCTTTCTACGCGGCGGGCTGTCGCAACCTGCAGCTGGACGACACCGTCTGGGCCTACCTCTGCTCCGACGATCAGCGCCGCCAGATCCGCGAGCGCGGCGATGACCCGGACCAGCTGGCGCATACCTATGCCCGCGTGCTGAATAAGGCCCTGGAAGGCAAGCCGGACGACCTGACCATCGGGCTGCACGTCTGCCGCGGTAACTTCCGTTCGACCTGGATCTCCGAAGGAGGCTACGAGCCGGTGGCCGAAATTCTGTTTGGCACCGTCAACGTCGATGCCTTCTTCCTCGAATATGACAACGATCGTAGCGGCGACTTTGCCCCGTTACGCTTTGTCCGTCCGGGCAAGCAGCAGGTGGTGCTGGGGCTGATCACCACTAAAAGCGGCGAGCTGGAAAACCCGGAAGGGGTGAAAGCGCGTCTGGAAGAGGCAGCGAAGTACGTGGCGAAAAGCCAGATCTGCCTCAGCCCGCAGTGCGGCTTTGCCTCCACCGAAGAGGGCAACGCCCTGACCGAAGCCCAGCAGTGGGATAAGGTTCGCCTGGTCACCCAAATCGCCAGCGAAGTCTGGTAACGGCTTATCCACAGCGTTGCATTAATTAAGTGCAACGCTGTGCCATCCTGATCCGCCCCTGCGTTCAAAACCCTCTCCAGCCCCCTGATCCTGCTGATTTTTCGTTCTGGCATCCTTTTTGCTCTGTCTAATCCTGAATGCTTTTTCTGCGTCCACGCCGTAACGGACGATTTCGCACAGCGTTGTTTTTCAGGAGTGAAAATTATGCATCGTCGTACCTTGTTAAAAGCCTTTGCTTTATCGGCCTCCGTGGTGGCCATGGGGATGAGTTTCAGCGTGCAGGCAGCCGACACCATCAAGATTGGCATCATGCACTCGCTCTCCGGCACGATGGCGATTTCCGAAACGCCGCTGAAAGATGTGGCGCTGATGACCATCGACGAGATCAACGCCAAAGGCGGCGTGCTGGGCAAAAAGCTGGAGCCGGTGGTGGTGGATCCCGCCTCCAACTGGCCGCTGTTTGCCGAGAAAGCCCGTCAGCTGTTAAGTCAGGATAAGGTGGCGGCGGTCTTTGGCTGCTGGACCTCGGTCTCGCGCAAATCGGTGTTGCCGGTGTTTGAGGAGCTGAACGGTCTGCTGTTCTACCCGGTGCAGTACGAAGGGGAAGAGATGTCCCCGAACGTCTTTTACACCGGCGCGGCACCTAACCAGCAGGCCATCCCGGCGGTGGAGTACCTGATGAGCGAAGACGGCGGGGCGGCGAAGCGCTTCTTCCTGCTGGGCACCGACTATGTCTACCCGCGCACCACCAACAAAATTCTGCGCGCCTTCCTGCACTCAAAAGGGGTGCAGGATAAAGATATCGAAGAGGTCTACACCCCGTTCGGCCATAGCGATTACCAGACCATCGTCGCCAGCATCAAGAAATTCTCTGCCGCAGGCAAAACCGCGGTGGTCTCCACCATCAACGGCGACTCCAACGTGCCGTTCTACAAAGAGCTGGCTAACCAGGGCGTAAAAGCCACCGACGTGCCGGTCGTCGCCTTCTCGGTGGGTGAAGAGGAGCTGCGCGGCATCGATACCAAACCGCTGGTGGGTAACCTGGCGGCGTGGAACTACTTCGAATCGGTGGATAACCCGGCCAACCAGACCTTCGTCGCGGCCTATAAAAACTGGGCCAAAGCGCAGAAGCTGCCGAACGCCGGCACGGTGGTGACCAACGACCCGATGGAAGCGACCTATGTGGGGATCCACATGTGGGCCCAGGCGGTGGAAAAAGCGGGCACTACCGACGTGGATAAAGTCCGCGCCGCCATGGCAGGCCAGTCCTTCAAAGCACCATCGGGCTTCACCCTGACCATGGATGCCACCAACCACCACCTGCATAAGCCGGTGATGATTGGCGAGATCGAGGGTAACGGCCAGTTCAACGTGGTGTGGCAGACCGAAGCCCCGGTGCGTGCCCAGCCGTGGAGCCCGTACATCGCCGGGAATGACAAAAAGCCCGACACCCCGATCAAAACCGCCAGCAATTGAATCCGGATCATAAAGAGGTAAAGCCATGAACGTCATGCGCACGATCTTCGCTCTCGTATGGCTTGCCGGACTGCTGCCAGGGATGGCGCAGGCAACGGACGCCGATAATTTTGTTGCCGCCAGCCGCAGCCAACAGGCGGTACTGCTCGAGCAGTGGGCCGCCGCACCCGATCCCGCCCGGCTGGCGCTGCTGCGCGCCTTGCAGCAGGAAAATGTCTTTATCGATACCAATAAGCAGGCCTTCACCCGGGAAAACGGCGCCTTGACCACTCTCGGCGAGGGCGGAGAGCCGGCAGGCGCTACCAAAGCCGTGCGGCTCACCAACCGCCTGCGGGTGCTGGCCGCTACGGCGCTCGCCACCCATCAGCTGACAGGTGACAGTGTCACCGAAAGGCTGGCGGCGGCGAAGCAACTCCAGCGCGATCCCCAGCCGCAGATGCTGCCTTTTTTACAACGTCAGCTGGCAAGCGAGAATAATGACGCGGTGCGTCAGGTGCTGAACCTGGCCGTCGCCAGTCTCCAGTTGACCAGCACCCAGCCCGCGGTACGCCAGCAGGCCGTCACGCTGCTGGGCGAGTCGAGCGATCCGGAGGTGCAGGCCCGGCTGCTGCCTTATACCCATCCGCAGACCGAACCGGACGCCGGGGTGCGGGAAGCCGCCGCAGAAAGCCTGCGTCAGATCCAGCACCGTCAAACCATCAGCGATCTGCTGGGTCAGGCGTTTATGGGCCTGTCGCTGGGCTCCATTCTGCTGCTGGCCGCGCTCGGACTGGCGATCACCTACGGCCTGCTGGGGGTGATCAATATGGCCCACGGCGAAATGCTGATGCTTGGCGCCTACGCCACCTGGATGGTGCAGCAGGCGATGGCGCAGTTTACCCCGCAGTGGCTCACCTTCTACCCGCTGGTGGCGCTGCCGGTGGCGTTCGGGCTCACCGCAGGCGTGGGCATGGCGCTGGAGCGCACGGTGATCCGCCACCTCTATGGCCGCCCGCTGGAAACCCTGCTCGCCACCTGGGGCATCAGCCTGATGTTGATCCAGCTGGTGCGCATGATCTTCGGGGCGCAAAACCTTGAGGTGGCTAACCCGGCGTGGCTCTCCGGCGGCGTGCAGGTCTACGCCAGCCTGATCCTGCCGTGGAACCGGCTGGTGGTGCTGGGCTTTGTGCTGCTGGTGCTATTTTTCACCTGGCTGATCCTCAACAAAACCCGTCTTGGGCTGAACGTGCGGGCGGTGACGCAGAACCGCAGCATGGCGGCCTGCTGCGGGGTGCCTACCGGGCGCGTCGATATGCTGGCCTTCGGGCTGGGTTCCGGGATTGCCGGGCTCGGCGGGGTGGCGCTGTCTCAGCTGGGCAACGTCGGGCCGGAGCTGGGCCAGGGCTATATCATCGACTCCTTCCTGGTCGTGGTGCTCGGCGGCGTGGGGCAACTGGCCGGCAGCGTGGCGGCCGCCTTCGGGCTGGGGATTTTCAATAAGATCCTCGAACCGCAGATGGGTGCCGTACTGGGCAAAATCGTGATTCTGGTGGCGATCATTCTGTTTATCCAGAAGCGTCCTCAGGGGTTGTTTGCACTGAAAGGGAGGGTAATCGACTGATGAGCCAGCCACTGACCTTAACCCTGGCGCGGAAAGCGCCGCGCAGTTTACCGATCATACTCGGCCTGCTCCTTGCCGCCCTGCTGGTACTGCCGTTTCTGGCGCTGCTGCCCGCCACGCATCCGCTGGCGGTTTCCACCTGGATGCTGACGCTGGTGGGCAAAATCCTCTGCTATGCGATTGTCGCCGTAGCGCTGGATCTGGTGTGGGGCTATGCCGGCATGCTGTCGCTGGGCCACGGCCTGTTCTTTGCCCTCGGCGGCTACGCGATGGGGATGTACCTGATGCGCCAGGCCGCGGGCGACGGCCTCCCGGCCTTTATGTCGTTTCTCTCATGGAGCGAGCTGCCCTGGTTCTGGTGGGGCACGCAGCATTTCGCCTGGGCGCTGGTGCTGATCGTCATGGTGCCCGGCCTGCTGGCGCTGCTGTTCGGCTGGTTTGCCTTCCGCTCAAAAATCAAAGGGGTCTATTTCTCCATCATGACCCAGGCGCTCACCTTCGCCGGGATGCTGCTGTTCTTCCGCAATGAAACCGGCTTTGGCGGCAACAACGGCTTTACCGGCTTCACCACGCTGCTGGGCTTCCCGGTGACCGCCACCTCAACGCGCATCGCGCTGTTTATTGCCACCGTGCTGCTGCTGGCGGCGTCGCTGGCGGTGGGGTACGCGCTGGCCAAAAGTAAGTTTGGCCGCATTCTGACCGCGGTACGCGACGCGGAAAACCGGCTGACCTTCTGCGGCTACGATCCCCGCGGTTTTAAGCTGCTGGTCTGGACGCTGTCGGCGGTGCTGTGCGGGCTGGCCGGGGCGCTGTACGTCCCGCAGGTCGGGATCATCAACCCCGGCGAGATGTCGCCCACCAACTCCATCGAAGCGGCAATCTGGGTCGCGCTC
The DNA here is from genome assembly GCF_006874705.1 of Leclercia adecarboxylata. Taxonomy (NCBI): domain Bacteria; kingdom Pseudomonadati; phylum Pseudomonadota; class Gammaproteobacteria; order Enterobacterales; family Enterobacteriaceae; genus Leclercia; species Leclercia adecarboxylata. The sequence continues at coordinate 3,997,246 of NZ_CP035382.1, forward strand.
GGCGGGCGGGGTACGCTGATCGGTCCGGTGATTGGCGCCGCGCTGGTGAACGGCGCAAAAAGCGTCTTCACCGTGGCGATGCCGGAGTACTGGCAGCTGTTTCTCGGGCTGATCTTTATTGCGGTGACGCTGTTTTTACCGCGCGGCGTAACGGGCCTGTTCCGCAAGGGAGACCAGTAATGAGCGAGCAATTATTTACCCGCCAGCTGCCCGGAGATCGCTATCGCGACCAGACTGACCCGGTGTTACAGCTGGAGGGGATCAACGTCAGCTTTGACGGCTTTAAGGCGCTCACCGACCTGTCGCTGAATATTGGCGTGGGTGAGCTGCGCTGCGTGATTGGCCCCAACGGCGCGGGAAAAACCACGCTGATGGACGTTATCACCGGTAAAACGCGGCCCCAGAGCGGGCGCGCGCTGTACGACCAGTCGACGGACCTCACTACTCTGGATCCCATCGCCATAGCCCGTCAGGGCATCGGGCGCAAATTCCAGAAGCCGACGGTGTTTGAGGCCCTGACGGTATGGGAAAACCTCGAGCTGGCGATGAAGGGGGATAAATCGGTGTGGGCCAGCCTGCGCGCCCGACTGAGCAGCGAGCAGGGAGACAGGATCAACGAGATGCTGAGCCTGCTGCGCCTCGGCGGGGAGCGGCATCGCCGGGCGGGCCTGCTGTCGCACGGGCAGAAGCAGTTTCTCGAGATCGGCATGCTGCTGGTTCAGGAGCCGCATCTGCTGCTGCTCGACGAACCGGCCGCCGGGATGACCGACGCCGAAACCGAGTACACCGCCGAACTGTTTCGCACCCTGGCGGGCAAACACTCGCTGATGGTGGTGGAGCATGACATGGGCTTTGTGGAAACCATTGCCGATCACGTTACCGTCCTGCATCAGGGGCGGGTGCTGGCCGAAGGCTCGCTGCGCGAGGTGCAGGCCAACGAGCAGGTGATTGAAGTCTATCTCGGACGCTAAGGAGCGCGGATGCTACAGGTTAACGAACTGAATCAGTACTACGGCGGGAGCCACATTCTGCGCGGGGTCAGCTTTGAGGCGCTCCCCGGGGAAGTCACCTGCCTGCTGGGGCGTAACGGGGTGGGCAAAACCACGCTGCTGAAGTGTCTGATGGGGCTGATCCCGGCGCGCAACGGCGAAATCCTCTGGCAGGGCAAATCCATCACACACGCCAGACCGCACCAGCGGGTGCAGGCCGGGGTAGCCTATGTGCCGCAGGGGCGGGACATCTTTCCCCGCCTGACGGTGGAGGAGAACCTGCTGCTCGGGCTATCGCGCTTTCCGGCGCGTGAGGCGAAGCAGGTCCCGGAGGAGATCTGGCAGCTGTTTCCGGTCCTTAAGGAGATGAAGCAGCGCCGGGGTGGCGATCTCTCGGGCGGGCAACAGCAGCAGCTGGCGATTGGTCGGGCGCTGGCGAGTCGTCCTCAGCTGTTGATACTTGATGAACCGACGGAGGGGATCCAGCCTTCGGTGATTAAGGAGATTGGCCAGGTGATCCGTCAGCTCGCGAACCGGGGCGATATGGCGATCCTGCTGGTGGAGCAGTTTTATGACTTTGCCGCCGAGCTGGCCGACAGCTATCTGCTGATGTCCCGGGGCAGCATTATCCAGCGCGGGCGCGGGGAGGATATGGAACAGGAGGGCGTTCGCGGTCTGGTGGCGATTTAACGGGGTTGTTTTGCGATATGTTATACTATAACATCCATCACTCTTTTAAAATGGAGTGAGGACGTTACCTTGGCAGGACATATTGGTAAATTTGCAATGACTCTGGGGGCGCTGCTGGTCAGCGGCCAGCTGTATGCCCATTCCCACGGCCACCAGATGACCGAAGCGGAACAAAAAGCGGCCAACGGCGTGTTTGACGATAAAGACGTAAAAGATCGCCCGCTCTCCAACTGGGACGGCGTCTGGCAGTCGGTCTATCCGTTTTTGCTGAGCGGCGATCTCGACCCGGTGTTCAAGAAGAAAGCCGAGAAAGACAAGAGTAAAACCTTTGACGAGGTTAAAGCCTATTACCGCACCGGCTACGCTACGGACGTGGAAACCATTGGCATTGAGAACAACGTGATGGAGTTTCACACCGGGAAAAACCTGAGCCGCTGTGAATACGTCTCTAACGGCTACAAGATCCTGACCTATGCCTCCGGCAAGAAGGGCGTGCGTTACCTGTTCGAATGTAAGGACGCCAGCAGCAAGGCACCGAAGTTTGTCCAGTTCAGCGACCACACTATTGGTCCGCGCCAGTCGGCCCATTTCCATATCTTTATGGGCAACACCTCCCACGAGGCGTTATTAAAAGAGATGGATAACTGGCCGACCTATTATCCGAACGAAATGTATAAAAAGCAGGTGGTAGAGGAAATGCTGCACCATTAATTCCGGTGCGGCCTGTGCGCCGGGTGGCGGCTACGCCTTACCCGGCCTACAAAATCTTTCAGAACTCATTAATATTTTCTTTATTTTATCTCGGCTCTAATGATGAACCTATTGATTTTGCTATAGAAATGCTGAGGAAGTGATGGGTTTTCTTAAACAGTGGCTCAAGGAAGAGGTGATTTTAATTATCTGGGGATGGGGCTGTTTTCTGTCTGTTCTCTTTTTTAGTATGTTTGCAGTGGTCTATTTCCCTGACGTTGCGATCACCATGATCGGTGCATTTATCTTATTACTTGTAATTGGGCATCTTTTCCTCTGGTTTAAATATAAATAATAAATGCTCTCAGTAGGGAGATATTGCACCATTACGTTCCCGGTGCGGTCTGTATGCCGGGTGGCGCTGCGCTTACCCGGCCTACTGGCTTTGTAGGCCCGTGCAAGCGTAGCGCCGCCGGGCAATTACCGCGATACTAAATCAGGCACATCAACCCACGCCTTCACCCGCATCCCCCGCAAAATCATCAGCCAGGCCAGCACAATGGCAACCATCATAATCACAAACAGCGACCAGTGCGGGAGATGGGTCAGGATCAGCCCGGTGATCATCGGGTTGAAGGCCGCACCCAGCCAGCCAAGCGCCTGGGCGGAGAAATAGCTGGCTTTCATGCCCGGCGGGGCGATGTTGTCGATCAACATGTATTCCCCTGGCGCATAGATAATCTCACCCACGGTAAAGACAGCCGCAGCCAGCCCCCAGTAGATCAGATTCTCCCCGGAGAGCATAAACCCGGCCAGACCGAGGACAAAAAACAGGGTGCCCAGCGTCATCAGCGGGCGGATATTACGGGCCGACAGTTTACGGCCAATGATGTACTGCAGCGAAACCACCATCGCGGCATTCACCGGCAGCACCACGGCCACCACGTTCTGGGCGAAATCGCTGTCGTAGTCTGCCGCCAGCACGTACTGGGAAATGCAGCTGGCGAAGGAGCCGCCAACATAGGAGGCCAGCAGCCCGGAGAGGGTATACCAGAACAGCGCCCGGTCACGCAGCAGTACCGACGGCTGCCACGGCACTGGCACATGCTCGCTGTCGGCCGCCACGCCTTTCTGCACATAGCGTTGGACCAGCACCAGCGGCAACGCGGCGCAGAAGGCCGCTACCCAGAACGGCAGTTGCAGGCTGTACATCACCAGCAGGGTGCTCAATGGCGGCCCGACGGTCCAGCCGATGTTAAGAAAACTGTAGTTAAGGGAGAAAACCCGCGCTTTTTCCGCCGGGTTGAGCACATCGGAAAACCAGGCTTTCAGCACCGTGGAGAAGATCGAATAGGCGCAGTTGATCAGCGAGAAGGCCAGCACCACCAGCACGACGTTATCCACCAGTGGGATCGCCAGAAAGCCCAGAGCCACCGCCGTAATGGCGATCAGCATGTAGCGGTTTTTATCGAATTTATCGGCCAGAATGCCAAACCCCAGGCTGAAAACCACCCCGATAGTCAGCGCCACCGTCAGGGCATAACCAATATTCTCCACGCTCATGTTATAGACGCGGGTGAGATAGATGGTCATAAACGGCAATGTCGCGCCGCGACCAATGGTGAGTAACAGCGACGACGCCAGTAGCGCTGCGGTTGAGCGCCTGAGTGATGGTTTCATTTTCCTGCCCGACAATTGCGTGTGAAGTTTTTGTTATGTCTTATCAGGATTAACATGGCATAAGAGGCTTGTATACCACCAAATTTATCCCTAAGTGCTTCGCCTGACTGTCAGAATTAATGATCTGTTCCTCGGCGGTTTTTTTCGTTACTTTGATAAGCGTTTACAAAAATTTAATAAACAGGGGCAGGGTATGACGCGCAAAGACGGGCTGCTGGCATTGCTGGTGGTAGTAGTTTGGGGGCTGAATTTTGTGGTGATCAAAGTCGGATTGCACAACATGCCTCCGCTGATGCTGGCCGGTTTACGCTTTCTGCTGGTGGCCTTCCCGGCGCTGTTCTTCGTTGCCCGTCCAAAGATCCCGTTTCGTCTGCTGCTGGGCTACGGCCTGACCATCAGCTTCGGTCAGTTTGCCTTTCTGTTCTGCGCCATTAACTTCGGCATGCCCGCCGGTCTGGCCTCGCTGGTGCTACAGGCGCAAGCGTTCTTCACCATCATCCTTGGAGCGCTGGTGTTTGGCGAGCGCCTTCAGGGCAAACAGCTGGCGGGGATTGCCCTGGCCGTGGTCGGCGTGCTGGTGCTGGCGGAGGCCAGCCTGAACGGGCAGCACGTCGCGCTGCTGGGCTTTTTACTGACCCTGGCGGCGGCGTTCTGCTGGGCCAGCGGCAATATCTTCAACAAAAAGATCATGCAGCTTGAGACGCGTCCGGCGGTGATGTCGCTGGTAGTGTGGAGTGCGCTGATCCCGATCCTGCCCTTTATGGCGGCCTCATATCTGCTGGATGGCCCGACGGTGATGTTGCACAGTCTCGTCACCCTCGACCTGACCACGATTTTGTCGCTGATCTACCTGGCCTTTGTCGCCACCATTGTCGGCTATGGCATCTGGGGCGCGCTGCTCGGGCGCTACGAAACCTGGCGGGTGGCACCGCTGTCGCTGCTGGTCCCGGTGGTGGGCATCGCCAGTGCGGCGCTGCTGCTGGATGAAAAACTGGGGGCGTTGCAGCTGGTGGGGGCGCTGCTGGTGATGGCCGGACTTTATATCAACGTTTTCGGCTTGCGCCTGCGTCGGGCGACGCGGGTCAGAGGCTAAAAAAAAGCCCCGCGCGGGCGGGGCAAAACGCATTAAGAGTGCTGATTGTAATAGGGCACGCCTAATTCGTCGGATTTGTCGCTGCCTGCGCCCATATGGTTAAAGTCATGGGGCGACTGGCCGTTAGCCGTTGGCAGGATCATCGTGTCGCGGCTGTTCTGCTGCGGGACACGTGGAGTTTGCTCCGCAAAACTCTGGCCAGAGACCAGCACCAGGGCGGTGAGAACGGCGGAAGCGAATAATTTCATAATTTCCTCGATACGTCTTAGAGCCTATCCCATTAGGCTATTTTATTTGCCATTTTGAACCTGGGCAGTGCTCACAATCCTCACGTACTTAAAGTACGCTCCGGTTGTTCCGCGCTGTCCGTGTTCAAACTGTCTGCAACAATTACGCCTACTGGGATAGCCTAAAATACAGGCGTTTAGCAGTTACAGTGGTTAATCGGAAGCAGATACCGGGATTCCCCATGCATATTGGTGATGCGATATTTATGCGGTGGAACGTCGAAGTAGTTCTTGAACGTGCGTGTCAGGGTCTGCTGCGATTCAAACCCATAACGCTCAGCCAGATACAGGATCGGCTCGTTACTTTCCTTCAGCTTCTGCGCGATTTCCGTTAATTTGCGGCTGCGGATGTACTGGCCTAATGAGTGGCCGGTCTCTTTTTTAAACATCCGTTGCAGGTGCCATTTTGAGTAACCTGAACGCTCAGACACTTTCTCAAGCGAGAGCGGCGACTCCAGGTTATCTTCGATCCAGCCCAAAATGCTATGAATAGTGATGGCGTCAGTATTGCGTCTGGACATCGTCATACCTCTTTCTGTTTACGGCAGGATTTTCTTAAGCAAGTGCTCAAGAGTTGCCACTTCGTCCGCCGTTAAGTTTTTTGTTAGTTCCTGGTGCAGTTTTTGTCCTACTAATTGATGACATTGTTCACACATTGCCGCGCCGTCGCTGGTCAATTGCACCAGCACGCCGCGTTTGTCATTCGGATTCGGGCGGCGTTCAATCCACCCCTTGCAGACCAGCCGATCCATCATGCGCGTCAGCGCGCCGAGGTCGACAGATAAGATTTTCTTCAGCTCAACCGGGGTGATACACACTTCGCAGCGCACAGAACAGAGCACTTTAAACTGGGTTGCGGTGATATCCAGCGGTGATAAATAATCATTGAGCAGGCGGTCTTTCTTCTGGTTAACCATGTAGATAAGCCGACCCAGCGGAATGATTTCGTTGAAGAGGTCACTGGTGCTTTTCACAATGGTTGCCCTGGCAAGTAGTTTAATCACGGCAGATATTATTGCTCAGGCAACTATAAGTCAACTGAATGCATTTGCTTATGACACGATTTGCTAAAGCGATTCAGATCACTTTTTTGCCCGCCAGGCGGATCGTCATATCATCGGGATAAATTGATTTCGGAGCGAAAATATTACTTACGATGTGTGCGTAGCTGTAACGGTTGTTTTGACCCTATACTTGCCTGGTTAATTTTTGATAAGGACGAATCCGTAAAATGGTTGATTTAATTAAAGCAATTGGTCTTGGGCTGGTGGTGCTGTTACCCCTGGCAAACCCGTTAACCACCGTTGCGCTTTTCCTTGGCCTGGCGGGCGACATGAACCGTGAACAACGTAATCATCAGTCGCTCATGGCCTCCGTTTACGTCTTCGCGATCATGATGGTGGCGTACTACGCCGGGCAGCTGGTAATGAACACCTTCGGGATCTCCATTCCCGGCCTCCGAATTGCGGGGGGGCTGATCGTGGCCTTTATCGGTTTCAGAATGCTGTTCCCCGCGCCGAAATCGCCGGATGATTCAGACGTGCAGGACGCGCTGGAAGATAAGCAAAATAAAGCGGCTCCGAACATTGCCTTCGTGCCGCTGGCGATGCCAAGCACCGCAGGTCCGGGTACCATTGCGATGATCATCAGCTCCGCCTCGACGGTGCGCAGCGGTTCTGCTTTCCCGGACTGGGTGGTCATGATTGCGCCGCCGCTGATTTTTGCCATTATCGGCGTGATCCTGTGGGGCTGTCTGCGTAGCTCGGGCGCGATTATGCGCTGGGTGGGCAAAGACGGTATCGAAGCCATCTCCCGCCTGATGGGCTTCCTGCTGGTCTGTATGGGCGTGCAGTTTATTATTAACGGCGTGCTGGAAATTATTAAAACCTACCCGTAATAACTGAACCGGGTGGCGCTCGCCACCCGATTACCTCTCTAGCTGTGATGCGGTTGCTCTTCCAGGGCGACGGGCCATTTGCGAAAGATCAGCACCGACCAGATCAGCGCCGCAAGGGCCGGGATCGCCCCCAGATAACCGATCGACGCCATCGACAGATGCAGGATCACCTGATTGCCCACCAGCGCACCCGCGCCAATCCCCAGGTTGAAAATACCCGAGAACAGCGCCATCGCCACGTCCGTGGCATCCGGCGCCAGGGCCAGCACTTTCACCTGCATCCCAAGACCGATAATCATGATTGCCACGCCCCAGACGATGCTCAGCAGGGCGAGATTTGTCTCACTGCCCGAGGCGGGCAGCAGCAGAAGCAGACACGCCAGCAGCAGGCCAATGGCGCTGCTCACCAGCAGCGAGGCGTGACGGTTGCCGAGCTTGCCAAACAGCAGGCTGCCGATAATGCCTGCGCCGCCCAGCAGCAACAGCAATACCGTGGCAAAGCTGGCGCTGAACCCGGCGATGGTCTGCACAAACGGCTCGATGTAGCTGTAGGCGGTGTAATGGGCTGTCACCACGACGACCGTCAGCAGATAGAGGCTCATCAGCGCCGGACGACGCATCAGCAGCGGCAGGCTTTTCAGCGAGCCGGAATGCTCACTTGGCAGTTTGGGTAACAGCTTGATCAGACACAGCAGGGTGAACAGCGCCCCGAGCCCAATAACGAAAAAGGTGGTACGCCAGCCAAATATCTGTCCGACGATGCGGCCGATTGGCAGCCCGAGCACCATCGCCAGCGCGGTGCCGGTGGCCAGCAGGCTCAGGGCCTGAGCGCGCTTCCCGGCCGGGGCCAGGCGGATCGCCAGCGAAGCGGTAATTGACCAGAAAATGGCGTGCGCGAAGGCAATGCCGATCCGGCTTATCACCAGCACCGTGAAGTTCCACGCGAGGAACGACAGCACATGACTGGCAATAAACAGCACAAACAGCCCGATCAGCAGTTTGCGCCGCTCCATCTGGCTGGTGAGCAGCATAAAGGGTAACGACATCATCGCCACCACCCAGGCATAGATGGTGAGCATGATCCCCACCTGCGCGGTCTCCATGCCAAAGCTGCTGGCGATATCCGAGAGCAGGCCGACGGGGACAAATTCAGTGGTATTGAAGATAAAGGCGGCAACGGCGAGCGTGACCACCCGTAGCCACGCGACCCTGCGGGAAACGGTGTTGGTTGTCATAGGGAAATCCAGGAGTCGTTACGTCAATGAGGTGCGGCGATCTTAAAACCTTCCCTGCTGAAAATACAATCATTTTGTGATTTAGATCTCACTATATCCAAAAAGTAATAGCTGGTGAAACAGGGTATTTTCCATGAATATAGGATGCAACATTACGTTAACAGTGGGTAAAGCAATGCAGGAGATTGAGTTTTATCTGGTCGATGCGTTCAGTGAAGGCTCGTTTGGCGGCAACCCTGCGGCGGTGTGCCCTTTGCCGGCATGGCTACCGGACGAGACGCTGCTCAATATGACGCGGGAGCACAACCAGTCGGAGACCGCTTTTTTCGTGCGCCACCGGGGCGGCATTGAGCTGCGCTGGTTCACCACGCGCGGCGAGGTGAACCTCTGCGGCCACGCCACTCTGGCGACCGCCTGGGTATTGTTCAACGAGCTGGACTATCCCGACGCCCGCATCCATTTTGATACCGCCTCCGGCAGGCTTACCGTCAGCCGTGACGGCGACTGGCTGACCCTCGATTTCCCGGCCTGTCCTGGCGAGCCGCAGACCCCGCCGGCAGAGATGCTTGCCGCGCTTGGGATCGAAAACTACGTCGAGGCCCGCAAGGGGCGCGCCTGGGTGCTGGTGCTGGAAGATCGCCAGCAGGTTGAGGCGGTCACGCCGGATATTCACGCCATGACGCCCGGCGAGCATAAAGTGTCGATCACCGCGCGCGGCGAGGGCGAATACGATTTTGTCAGCCGCTTCTTTTCTCCGGGGGCGGCGCTGTGGGAAGATCCGGTCACCGGGTCGGCCCATACCATGCTGATCCCGTACTGGAGCGAAAAGCTGAATAAAACGTCGCTCTTTGCCCGGCAGGTCTCTGCCCGTGGCGGCGACGTGCGTTGTGAACTGAAGGGCGACCGGGTGTTAATGAGCGGCAGGGCATCGCTGTATATGAAAGGTCATCTGTTTTTACGCTTACAATAAGGGTTAACCCAATGAAAGAAATTGCCTTTTATCTGGTCGATGCGTTTAGCGATCGCGCGTTTGGTGGGAATCCTGCAGCCGTTTGCCCGCTCGAGGAGTGGCTACCGGATGACGTGCTGTTAAAGATGGCCCAGCAGCATAACCAGTCGGAAACCGCCTTTTTCGTGCGTACCGACGTGGGCTTTGAACTGCGCTGGTTTACCACTCAGTACGAGATTAACCTTTGCGGTCACGCCACGCTCGCCAGCGCCCACGTGATTTTTGAGTATCTGGACTACCCACACACCGAGATCGTTTTCTCCACCCGTTTTGTCGGCGACCTGAAGGTCACCCGCAGCGGCGACTGGTTAACGCTTAACTTCCCGGCGTGGAGCAGCGAGCCGGTAGACAACCCGCCAGCGCTGCTGTTCAGTACCCTCGGCATCACCGGGGCGAAGGAGGTGCGGGCAGGGCGCGACTACATGGTGGTGCTGGAGAACCAGCAGCAGGTTGAAGCGTTGACCCCGGATATCGACGGCATGATGCCGCTGGATAAGATGGTCTGCGTCACCGCCCCGGGGGATGAGTATGACTTTGTCAGCCGCTTCTTCTGCCCGGGCGAGTCGGTGGCGGAAGATCCGGTGACCGGCTCCGCCCACAGCATGCTGATCCCGTACTGGAGCGAAAAGCTGGGTAAAACGTCGCTACAGGCCCGTCAGGTCTCGCCCCGCGGCGGCGATCTGCGCTGCGAGCTGAAGGGCGACCGGGTATTGATTGGCGGCCAGGCGGCGCTCTATCTGAAAGGCACCGTTTACCTGCGCGGCCATTAAAAGCCTTTGTTGTGCTTCAGCCACTCCACCTCTTCGGGGGTGGATGGGCGATTAAGCAGGCTGTTGCGGTGCGGGTAGCGGCCAAAGTGCTCAATAATCGCCCGGTGCTTGATTTCCGCATTCAGAAAGCCCGGCACGTTCAGGGCGGTGAACAGCCGCTCTGCCTCCTGATGAATCACCCGTGATTCCGCATGCATCATCGGCAGCAGCGAGACGCCTTTTTCGTTGCTGTCCAGCTCCTGCCACATCGGCTGATAAACCAGCTCCTGGGAGAGGATCAGCGCCATGCCGTCCTGCTGCCAGGCGCGTGCGTCGTTGCGGTTCAGGTTGCGCGAGAGTTGATCGAGCAAAACGATCTCCGCCAGCCGTCCGTGCGGCGTGTCCCGCCAGTGAAACAGCTCCCCACGACAGGCGGCCTGCCACAACGGGTAGAAGCGGTGTTTGCACTGGGCGTCGAAATCATCATTGCGGGAAAACCAGAGCGGTTGATGCTGGTCGTGAAACCAGAATTCAAGCAGAGAAGCGTATTCCATGGCGGGTTCCGGCGTTGGGGTTAAGGCGCTCATACAAATGTAGGCCGGGTAAGGCGTAGCCGCCACCCGGCGTGGTTTGGCACCCTGAGGTCTGCAACGCCGGGCGGTGCTGGCGCTTGCCCGGCCCACGGTGTGGTGCGGTTTTTGTAGGCCGGGTAAGGCGCAGCCGCCACCCGGCGTGGTTTGGCACCCTGAGGTCTGCAACGCCGGGCGGCGCTGGCGCTTGCCCGGCCTACGATGTGGTGCGGTTTTTGTAAGCCGGGTAAGGCGCAGCCGCCACCCGGCGTGGTTTGACATCCTGCGGTCTGCATCGCCGGGCGGCGCTGGCGCTTGCCCGGCCTACGGTATGGTGCGGTTTTTGTAGGACGGGTAAGGCGTAGCCGCCACCCGGCGTGGTTTGGCACCCAGCGGTCTGCAACGCCGGGCGGCGCTGGCGCTTGCCCGGCCTACGGTGCGGTGCGGTTTTTGTAGGACGGGTAAGGCGTAGCCGCCACCCGGCAAACAGGCCGCACAACTCACCCCAGCGACGCCCCACCGCACAGCACCAGCTCCTGCCCGGTGATGGGCGCGGCCTCGGCGCTCAGCAGATAGTTGACCATCGCCGCCACCTCTTCCGAGGCGATCAGCCTCCCCATCGGCGGCATTTTTGGCGGTGACGTTTGCCGTCCGGGCGCACTCAACATCGGGGTCTGCGTCGCACCCGGGGCCACCACATTGGCGGTGATCCCGCGCGGAGCCAGCTCCGCCGCCCAGCTGCGCACCATCCCAACCAGCGCCGCCTTGGTCGCAACATACTGCGAGCGCCCGGCCGCTCCCCGTGAGGTGCGGCTGCCGATAGCGATCAGCCGTCCACCCGCGCTCATCCGCGGGGCAAAGTGGTTAAACAGGATCTCGGCGGCGTGGATATGCAGCCCCCACAGACGAGCGCTGACCGCCGGATCCAGTTCGCCGAGCGGGGCGGCCGCCATCATTCCTGCGGCATGGACGATCGCCTGCGGCACCGGCAGGGTATTGAGCGTGGCGCTGAACGTGACGCTGTCACTTAAATCCACGCTCAGGCTGGTAAAGTTCGGGTGTCCGCACTCCACTTCGCGTCGGCTTAAGCCCGTCACCTGCCAGCCTTCCGCCAGCAGGCGTTTGACGATAGCTTCGCCGATGCCCGAGCTGGCACCGGTGACAATCGCATGGCGCATATCACACCTCCAGCAGGGCGCGTGGCACCTTGAACACCGCCTTGCGCACGGTCATCGTCGCGTTCACCGCGCACAGCGCCTGATGCGGCTCGCCTGGGAGAAACACCGCAAAATCCCCGCTGCGTAAGGTAATGCTCACCGGATGTCCCGCCCCGGCAGCAATCCACAGATCCGGTTTGCGCTCTTCGTCGCCGACCTGCGCGACAGACTGCATCCCGGCGTGGATCGTCTCTTCACCCGCAAGCACCACCTGAATATCGGCATACAAATAGTGATATTCGGTATGACGCTCGGCCTGCGGCTGAGTCTGCGCCGGGCCGATATGGCAGAACCACGGACAGCCTTGCGGCTGCCAGCGTCCATCATCCCGGGCGATGAGCGCCGTCAGGGAACAGTCCGGGCGCTCGAGGATCGCCCGCAGCACCGGCGGGAGCCCCGCCAGCGGCAGGGCGTTAAGATGACCAATAATCACTGTTGCGGCTCCTTTACCCACTCCGGCGACACGCGCACATACTTGATCGCCTGGCGGAAGTAGGTGTAGGCGATATGCAGCGACCCGTCGGCACCCTGTTTGATGCTGGGATAGGAGAACTCGCGGTTCAGTTTCTCCAGCGAGTTGTTAGTCATGCAGTAGCCGTCACCCTCGTCGAGATTGCGCTGCCAGGCCCAGCTTTTCCCGCCGTCGTTGGATATTGCCACCGTCATTGGCGCGCGTGGGGCGCCCCAGAAGGCGGCGCGACCGTGGGTCACCTCCGGCTCTTTACGGCCATCGCCGTCGTCGATCTCGTCATACAGCGAGGCGCGGCGCTCCAGCGCACCCGCCGCGCTCATGTGGTTGAACACCAGCGCCAGCTCGCCGCTGGCAAGGGTGGTGACCTGAATCGACGAGTTGTTGTTCGGCAGCGCTGTAGGTTCCGGCACCGACCAGCTTTCACCGTTGTCCAGCGACTGGCTGATATAGATATTGTCCGCCCAGCGGCTGCGATACAGCGCCACCAGATGGCCGTTATTCAGGGCGGTGATGTTCATGTGCACGCAGCCCAGGCTCTCCGGCACCTCGACGTCGCGCCAGCTTTTACCCTGGTCTTCGGAGATTTTCACCGCGCTGATGTCGTCGTTACCCACCCATTTTTCGCCCGGCTGGGTGCGGCAGTAGAAGACCGGCAGCAGCCAGGTGCCGTTCTCCAGCACCACAATGGGCTGGCGAATAAAGGTGCCGGGCTTATCCAGCAGGGTGGCAATCTCGCCCCAGCTTTTACCCAAATCCGCAGATTTGCGGTAACGGACGATGGCGGTGTCCTGGTTGCCGGAGAGCTGCGCGGTCCACAGCAGCCACAGCACGTTGTCCGGGGCGAGGAACAGCACCGGGTTCTGCTCCGAGCGGCTGGCGTCGTCCGACAGCTTCACCGCTTCGCTCCACTGGTTGCTGCCCGGGGCCAGGCGCGACCCCCACACTGAAATATCAGCGATCCCTTCCTGCGTGCCGCCAAACCAGACGCACATCAGGGTACCATCCGGCAGCGGCAGCAGGTTCGCGGCGTGGTTCTGCGGGCAGGAAGAGGGCAGCATCGCCGTTTCCACGCGGGCATCCTGCGGCTGCGGGCGAACAATCCCGTCACGGGTTACGGTTACAGACATATCAGACTCCATTATGTTGAACAGGGGCAGGCGCTTTGCGATCCGCTTTATTCGGGATCAGACGGTCGAGGACCATAATCACCGCCGGGGTGATCAGCGCGATATACATATTGTTAATGCCAAACGGGTCGCCCAGCAGATACCAGAGGGAGGTCACCACGCAGGCACCAATCAGGCCGGCGTTGGCACCCCGGGTGCTCTTAAAGAACGGGGCATAGAAGGCAATGACCGCCACCACCGTAATCGACAGACGAATGGCGCGGGTGAAGAAGGACAGCTTCAGCACTTCCGGCACCAGCAGGACGAAAATCAGCGGCAGGAAGCCAATCAGCAGCGACATCCAGCGGGTGGCTTTAAACTCCTGCTCCGGGGTGGGGTTGCGGTACGGCACGTAGAAATCTTTCACTACCAGCGAGGCGATAGCCAGCGCCACGGTACTCACGCTCACGAAGATTGACGCTACAAGTGACGTTGTCACCAGACCGGCCAGCCACGGGTTCATGTCCTGCAGGAAGATCGGCATGGCGTACAGGCTGTCGATCTCCGGGTGCAGATACTTCGCCGCCACGCCAATCACCGCAATCGCCAGGGCAATCGGCAGGCAGAAGAAGAACGCCACCCAGGTGGAGCGTTTGGCCGACTTCACATCTTTGGTGGAGGAGATGGCCTGGATCACAAACTGGGTACAGAAGATGGAGCCGATGGTGCCGATCAGCCAGGCGAAGATGGTGCTGGCGCCAATGTTGCCATCCCAGGTCCAGTAGTACGACGGCATCTGCTCAATCATTGGCGTAAAGCCGCCGGTTTTGGAGAGCGCGAAGCCCATGATCACCAGGATACCGAAATACTTGAGAGCGCTGTGCAGCAGCGTGACCCAGGCCACGCCCTTCATGCCGCCAAAGGCGAAGTAGAAGGTACTGACTACCGCAGTGATAAAGGCCGCGACCGGCAGGTTGACCTTCAGCACGGTGGAGATGGCCGCCGCGCCGGAGACATAGTTGCCGACGTTCACCAGCAGCAGGGCGTAAATCATGATGATCGAGATAATGTTTTTGGTGCTGGTGCCGTACTTCTCGGCAATCGCCCCGGAGATGGTGATTTTGCCGGTGCTATAGATGCGCTTCACCAGCAACAGGCCAAACAGCGGGAAGCCAATCGCCGCGCCAATCACCGACCAGGAGGCGGCAAAACCATCCTCGAACGCCGCCTGGGCGGTGCCAATGGTGGATTTGGCGCCGATGTATTCGGACATCAGCAGGATCCCGACGATAAACGCCGGCATCGCCCGGGAGCCCTCCATAAAATCGCCGGAGTTTTTACTGCGCAACCGGAAGGTCAGCCAGGTGGTAAACAGGATGTAGACAATCACAATGCCTACGATGATCAGGGTATCTTCAGCGGTAAAATTGTTCATCTTTGCCTCTCTTCAGGGCGTAGGAAACCTGGGCGCCCGCGGCACCCGGTATTCTTATGGACGAAATCAAACGTCGGTTACTGCAGTGACTTCGTCACTATCTGGCGGATCTGTTCAGTCTGTTGCGCATCAAAAGCCACCGCGTAGCGGCTTTCACCCACCTCTTCGCCCATCACCTGCAGCGCCTTTTTCACGGCGGCCGGAGAGAAGGCAATTTTATATAAATTCGTTCGCAGCTCGGTGACGCTCTCCTGCGCCTGACGCGAGCCGTCAATATCGCCCGCCTGGTAACGCGCCCAGATGGCGTTGATCGCCGACGGGGCGACGTTCGCCAGCCCGGAAATACAGGCGGAACAGCCCTCGACAAAGCCCTGGTGGATCAGCGAGTCCGGGCCGTTCAGCACGGCGAAATCCTCGATGCCCTGGGCAGCCTTCAGGAAACCGCTCAGGCTCTCATAGCTGCCCGCGCTGTCCTTAATGCCGATGATGTTCGGGTGCGAAGCCAGCACCCGCGCGGTGTGCGGTTCAATAGTGTTGCCGGTGCGCGCCGGGATGTTGTAGAGAAATACCGGCACCGTGAGGGCATCGGCGATGGCGGTGTAATGGGCGATCAGCTCCGCCTGGGTCAGGGGCACAAACCATGGGGTGATCACCGAGACCGCATCTACGCCCAGGGCTTCGACCTGCTTGCCGAGACGAATAGTGGCGCGGGTGGAGATCTCCCCGATGTGCGCCACCACCGGCGCACGGCCTGCGACCTCTTCCACGCAGGTGCGGGTGACGGCCACCTTTTCCTCTTCGGTCAGCACAAAGAACTCACCGTTGGTACCGCCGCAGAAAATACCGTTTCCCGCCGCCAGCTGGCGCTGGATCTGGCGTTTCAGTCCCGGCAGATGCAGCGCGCCATCCTCCGTAAAAGGGGTGACGATTGCCGTCAGCACGCCTTCAATCTTGTTACGCATTTCTCACTCCTTCGATGTTAAATTTCGGGGAACAGGGTCTGATAAATGCCCTGCACCTCGGCATGGCTGACCTGACGCGGGGCGTTGTTCATCAGGCGTTTTACGTTCAGGGCGGCATCGCTCAGGGAGGCGATGTCATCCCGCGGTACGCCCAGCGTTTCGAGGTTGTCCGGTAAGTTCAGGCGGCGCACCAGGGCGGCAAACCACGCCACCAGCGCGTGGGATTTCTCTTCTGCCGACAGGGAGGTATCCGCACCCGGCACCAGATCCCACACCTGCGCAAATTTTTCGACGGCATCCGGGCGCACCACGCGCATGCAGGGCGCTAAAAGAATGGCGTTCGCGACCCCGTGCGGCAGGTGATACTTGCCGCCCAGCGGATAGGAAAGGGCATGCACCAGATGGGTTCCGGCATGGGCAATGGCTACGCCGCCGTAGTACGAGGCCCACAGCATCTCCAGCTTCGCAGCCAGGTTATGCGGCTCGGCGCAGGCGGTTTCGATATTGTTCAGCAGCTTGCGCAGGCCAATCAGCGCCGCGTTGTCGCTCACCGGATTCGCCACGGTGGCGGTAAAGCATTCGATAAGGTGACACAGGGCATCGATCCCGGTGGAGGAGGCAATGTGCGGCGGCATGCTGGTGGTGAGTTCGGGTAACAGCGCCACGTAATCCGGTAGCAGCACCGGAGAGATAATGCCGATTTTGGTACTCTGCTCAGGAATGGCGAGGATCGCGTTCGGCGTGGCTTCAGAGCCGGTGCCGGCGCTGGCCGGGATCAGTAATGAGGCGAGTCGCAGGGTCGGTTTTTCACCCGCCAGCAGGGCATCCAGCCCCGGTGAAGCAGGATGGCACAGCACGGAGAGCAGTTTCGCCACATCCAGTACGCTGCCGCCGCCCACGCCTACCACCAGATCAAAGTCGGTGTTGTTGATCTCCGCCAGCAGGGCGCGAACGTCATGGTTGGTGGGCTCCGGCGGCACGCTTTCGATCACGCTGACGCTACGGTTGTCGGCTTCCAGCAAGGCGCGGATGGCGCGAGCGGCGTCCAGACGAGCGATATTGCCGTCGGTGACCAGTAAAAGGCGCGTCTTGCCTGCCAGCAGTGGCGCGAGGGCCGGGATCGCACCCGCACCGCTGATAATTGTACTGTTAATGGTTAACACATTGCTCTCCTGTTGCTGTGTCTGTGATTGATTTCGCTCAAACCCGGCAATCACACTCATCGTGTGTCTAAATTTATAATTTATTCGCAAATTGAATACCTTGATCTTGCTCACACATAATCAAACGTGATTGAATATAATCATTATCAGGAAATGCGAACCTTTGGGGATGGAATGAACAACCTGAACAGAGAAGTGGTGGCGATCGCCGATGACTTTACCGGTGCGAACGACGCGGGGGTTAGCCTGGCATTAAGCGGTAAAAAAGTCAGCGTGGCGTTTCAGACTCCCTTTACCGGCGACACCGATGCGCTGGTTATTAATAGCGAGAGTCGTGCGCTTCGGGCATCAGAGGCCGCTGAAAAGCTGACGCACTACGCTGCCGAGATTAACGCCGCGAAATGGCTGGTGAAGAAAATCGACTCCACCCTGCGCGGCAACCCGGGGGCAGAGGTGGAGGCGCTGCTGCGTCTCAGCGGTCAGCGTCAGGCCATTATCGCCCCGGCCTTCCCGGCGGCGGGGCGCACCACGCGAAACGGCGTATGCCTGGTTAACGGCGTGCCGGTCACAGAGACCGAATTTGCCAGCGACCCGAAAACCCCGGTGCGTCATGCCCACATTGCGGCGGTGCTGGCGGAGCAAACCCGGCTTAACAGCGTGGTCGTCACCCCGCAGCAGCTGACGGCAGCACTACATAGTGATGCGCAGCTGGTGATTGTCGATGCGCAGAGCGACGACGAGCTGGATCAGATTATCAGTGCGGCCTTTACCTGCGATGAACGCCCGCTGCTGGTGGGCTCCGCCGGGCTGTGCGATGCCCTGGCGCGCCGTCTGGCGACGCCGCGTCAGCTGCTGGCGGTTATCGGTTCGATGAGTGAGATTGCTCAGCAGCAGATCCAGCGGGTGGGCACTCAGCATAACGTCAGCAGGGTACTTATAGATATCAATGATGTGTTCAGCGATGCGCTGGCGGGCTATCAGCAGCAAATCGCTGCTGCGCTGGCGGCAGGCCAGCACTGCGTGGTGCATACCTGCGCCGATACACAGGCCCGGCATCAGATCGACACCCTGTGTCAGCAGCGCGGGTTAAGCCGTGCCGCGCTCGGGGAGACCATCAGCGCGTTTCTTGGCGAGCTCACGCGCAGGGTGCTGGAGAGCCATAGCCCGGCGGCGCTGTACGTCTCCGGGGGCGACGTGGCAATGGCGGTCGCCAGCGCGCTCAACGCGCAAGGATTTGCCATACGCGGACAAGTGGCGCAGTGCGTGCCGTTTGGTCGGTTTTTGGGTTGTCGCTGGCAGGGGCCAGTCATGACCAAAGCGGGTGGTTTTGGTACTGAAACCACGCTGCTTGAGGTTTTGCATTTTATCGAGGAGAAGATGAGTGACTAATATCATTGCTGTAACCATGGGCGACCCGGCGGGCATTGGCCCGGAGATCATTATCAAATCCCTGACCGGAGGCGAGCTGTCCGGCGCGCCGTTGGTGGTGGTCGGCTGCGCCCGTACCCTGCAACGGGTGCTGGAGAAGGGCATCACCGCCCCGGCGGAGTTACGCGTGATTACCCGCGTCAGCGAGGCGCAGTTCGGCCCGGCCATCATCAACGTGCTGGACGAGCCGCTGGCGGATCCCGAGGCGTTGCAGCCCGGCGTGGTGCAGGCCCAGGCAGGCGATCTGGCCTACCGCTGCGTGCGTCGCGCCACCGAGCTGGCGATGGCAGGCGAGGTGAAAGCCATTGCCACAGCGCCGCTCAACAAAGAGGCGCTGCACCTGGCGGGCCATCACTATCCGGGCCATACCGAACTGCTGGCGCACCTCACCGACAGCAAAGATTACGCGATGGTGCTCTATACCGACCAGCTGAAGGTGATCCACATCACTACCCATATCGCGTTGCGCAAATTCCTTGATACCCTTAACCAGGATCGGGTAAAAACCGTGATTGGCATTGCGGATACCTTCCTCAAGCGCGTGGGGTATAAGAATCCGCGTATCGCCGTGGCCGGGGTCAACCCGCACGCCGGGGAGAACGGTCTGTTTGGCGACGAAGAGATCAAGATTGTCGGTCCGGCGGTGGAAGCGATGAAGGCCCAGGGTCTGAATGTGTCAGGGCCATGCCCGCCGGATACGGTGTTTATGCAGTGTCACGAAGGAATGTACGACATGGTAGTGGCGATGTATCACGATCAGGGGCATATTCCGTTAAAATTACTCGGCTTTTACGACGGGGTGAACATCACCGCCGGGCTGCCGTTTATTCGCACGTCTGCCGACCATGGCACCGCGTTCGACATTGCGTGGACAGGTAAAGCGAAGTCTGAGAGCATGACGGTCTCTATCCAGTTAGCGATGCAAATCACACGGGAATAATATGAAGGGCTATAGCCGGTTAGAACAGATAATGGACTACCTGAAAGGGCACAATCTGGTGACGGTAGATCAGCTGGTGGCGGCCACGGACGCCTCGCCCGCGACCATTCGCCGGGATCTGATTAAGCTCGATCAGGAGGGGGTTATCAGCCGCACCCACGGCGGCGTGACCCTGAACCGGTTCATCCCTTCACAGCCCACCACCAGCGAAAAGATGCAGCGCAGCCTGGCGGAGAAACACGCCATCGCCTGCGCGGCAGCCAGCTTTGTTAAGGCCGGCGACGCGGTGGTGCTCGATGCGGGCACCACCATGATTGAACTCGCGCGCCAGCTGACCCATCTGCCGCTGCGCGTCATCACCAGCGATCTGCATATCGCCCTGTTTCTGTCCGAGTTTAAGCAGATTGAGGTGACGATCATTGGCGGGCGCATCGACGACTCGAGCCAGTCCTGCATTGGCGAGCACGGTCGCCGCCTGCTGCAAAACGTCTGGCCGGATATCGCCTTTGTCAGCTGTAACGGCTGGGATCTGCAGCGCGGCATCACCTCGCCGACGGAAGAGAAAGCGGCCCTGAAGCGGGATCTGATCGCCAACGCCCGCCGCCGGGTGCTGCTGGCCGACAGCTCGAAATATGGCGCCTGGTCGCTGTTTAACGTGGCTCACCTCAACACCCTGACCGATATTGTCACCGACAAACGGCTGGACGAAGGGGTGCAACAGACCCTAAGCCAGCTGGATGCCACCCTGACCTTAGCGCCTTAAGGGCTCAGGGCAGGCGGGCGATATTGGCTTTGATCACCTCCGCCGAATGGCGGAATTTTTGCAGTTCATCCTCTGCCAGCTTCAGCTCAATGATCTGCTGGACGCCGCTCTGGGCCAGCACCGCCGGCACGCCGATCGCCACGCCGTCCACCCCATACTCACCCTCCAGAATGCAGGAGATCGCCAGCGCCCGGTGGCTGCCGGTGAAGATATTGCGACAGATTTCAGCGATAGTGGCGGCGATGCCGTACTCCGTGCAGCCCTTACGGGCATAGATCTCAAAGCCCTGTTTGCGCACGCGCTCGGCCAGTTCATCAAAATCCAGGGTTTTGCCGGTGTGACGCTGATAAACGTCAGCAATCGGCGAGCCGTAGACCGCCGAATGCGACCAGACCGGGAACTGCGTATCCCCGTGCTCACCCAGAATAAAGGCGTCGATGCTCTGCGCGCCGATATCCAGCGCCTGCGCCAGGGTCCGTCGCAGGCGGGTAGTATCCAGCCAGACGCCGGTACCAATGACCTGCTGACGCGGCAGGCCGGAGAGCTGCCACACCTGCCAGGTGATGATGTCGCACGGGTTGGTCGCGATCAGAAAAATGCCGTTAAACCCGCCCGCCATCATTTGCGGGACAATGTTTTTCACAATGCTGGCGGTGGCGGTCAGCTCATCCAGCCGCGTCTGCCCCGGTTTGAGGGCGCCGCCGGAGACGGTGATCACCGCGATATCCACATCGGCACAGTCGCTCGCCTCACGGGTGGAGATGGTCATCATCCCGGGCATAAAGGCGGCGGCATCCGACAGATCCCAGGCGTGGCCTTCACTGCGCGGCTGGTTGATATCCACCAGCAGCAGCTCTTCACAGATATTCTGGTTCAGCAGGGCGTAGGCGGCGGAGGTACCGACGTTTCCGGCGCCGATAATCATCACTTTGCGGGCTTTGGTGTTCATTGTTTTTCCTGAGATTTTAACCGTGACTGTGCCCAAACTTACGCCGCAGGCGCAGGGGGCGCAATGGCTGGCGGCAGCTATAAGTTAAAAATATGCCTGCTCGCTCGTCAGGCGGCGTTATGGTGGAGAAAAACGACAAAAGGAGCCTGCCATGTATTCCATTACCTCAGAATCGCCCGCCCATCCGGATATCACTAACCTGATTGCCGATCTCGACAGCTACCAGAGCACGCTCTATCCGGCGGAAAGCAATCATCTGCTGGATCTGACCGGGTTGCCGGAACACAGCCTGATCATGATGGTGATCCGCGATCGCCAGCTCAACGCCGTCGGCTGTGGGGCCATCGTGCTGAACGGCGACGGCAGCGGAGAGATGAAGCGGGTCTGGATCGACCCGACCCATCGCGGGCAGCGGCTGGGTGAAAAACTGCTGGCGGCGCTGGAAGATGAAGCGTTGAGCCGCAGCTGTCATACCCTGCGCCTCGAGACCGGCATCAGGCAACTGCTGGCTATTCGTTTGTATGAGCGCTGTGGCTATCAGCTGTGCGAGGCATTCCCTCCGTACGCGCCCGATCCCCTGAGCCTGTTTATGGAGAAGGCGCTGGTGGCTGATCTTCGTTTAGCAGTGCTATAAACGCCTCGAGCTGGCGGGTCATCGCCCCCCGGCGCCACACCAGCCAGGTGGTGAGCCAGCGCCAGTTCTCTGCCAGCGGCCAGGCTTCCACCTGCTGATGACCGGGCATACTTTCCAGCATCGAGCGCGGCATCAGCGCAATCCCGGCGCCGGCGATCACGCAGGCCAGCATGCCGTGATAGGACTCCATCTCATGAATGCGCCCTGGCGTGGCACGATCCGCATGAAACCAGCTCTCAAAATGGCGGCGATAGGAACAGTTGGCGCGAAAGGCGTAGATATCGTGTCCGCTAATAGCCAGAGCCCGCTCGACCTTCGGCTGACCGGCCGGTACCACCAGCATCATCTCCTCCCGGTAGACCGGCATCCCCTCCAGCTCCGGGTGGGTTAAGGGCCCGTCGACAAAGGCTGCGCTTAACGTCCCCTCCAGCACACCATCGATCATCGTCCCCGAAGGGCCGGTCGCCAGCGCAAACTGAATGCGCGGATAGCGCTGGTTAAACTGCGCCAGCGAGGCCGGGATGCGCACCGCCGCCGTGCTCTCCAGCGACCCGAGGGTAAACAGCCCCTGGGGTTCATCGCCCGCCACCACCATCCGGGCTTCATCTACCAGGGCGAGGATCTGCCGGCTGTAGCGCAAAAAATTGTGACCCGCCGGGGAGAGGCGCAGCCGCTGGTTCTCGCGGATAAACAGCTCCACGCCGAGGTCGGCCTCCAGCTGTTTGATGCGGGTGGTGAGGTTAGAGGGGACGCGATGCACCTTCTGCGCGGCCTGGGTGATGCTGCCGGTCTGGGCGACGGCGTTAAACATTTCCAGCTGGGTCAGATCCATATCATTCTCGTAACGTGAATAAGGTGGTTACTATTATTCATTTTTAAGAAATAGCAGATCGGGCCACACTGTAGCAACTGTTATTACACGGAGCCGATCATGACTACACCTTCTGCTACCCATGCCCTGTCCATCAACCCGGCAAATGGCGAAACCTTGAGTACGTGGCCCTGGGCGACCGCCACCGAGGTTGGACATGCCCTCGCACAGACCGATGCCGCCTTTCGCCAGTGGCGCAGCGTACCGGTGGCGGCGCGTGCGCAAAAATTACGTGACCTGGGCACCGCGCTGCGCAACCGTGGCGAAGAGATGGCCCGGATGATCACTCGCGAGATGGGCAAGCCCATCGCCCAGGCGCGTGGGGAGGTGGCGAAATCCGCCGGTCTCTGCGACTGGTATGCCGATCACGGCCCGGCCATGCTGAATACCGAGGCGACGCAGGTAGCGGACGCGGTGATCGAATACCGTCCGCTGGGGCCGGTGTTGGCGGTGATGCCGTGGAACTTCCCGCTGTGGCAGGTGCTGCGCGGCGCGGTGCCGATTATCCTGGCGGGCGACAGCTATCTGCTGAAACACGCCCCGAACGTGCTGGGTGCCGCGAACCTGATCGAACAGATTTTTAACGATGCCGGTTTCCCCCAGGGGGTTTTTAGTCAGGTGAATGCTACCAACGACGGGGTAAGCCAGATGATTGCCGATCCGCGCATTGCAGCGGTGACCGTCACCGGTAGCCTGCGCGCCGGGGCGGCGATTGGGGCTCAGGCCGGGGCGGCGCTGAAAAAATGCGTGCTTGAACTGGGCGGCTCCGATCCCTTTATCGTCCTGAATGATGCCGATCTCGATCTGGCGGTGAAAGCGGCGGTGACTGGACGCTATCAGAACACCGGACAGGTCTGCGCGGCGGCCAAGCGCTTTATCGTTGAGGCGGGGATTGCGGATGCGTTCAGCCGTCGCTTTGTGGAGGCGACCGCGGCGCTGAAAATGGGCGCGCCTGACGCAGAAGAGAACTATCTCGGCCCGATGGCGCGTTTCGATCTGCGCGACGAGCTGGATCAGCAGGTGCAGGCCACGCTGGCCGAAGGGGCAACGCTGCTGCTGGGCGGTGAGAAGGTGGCGGGGGCAGGGAACTACTATGCACCGACCGTACTGGGTAACGTCACCCCGAATATGACCGCGTTTCGGCAGGAGCTGTTTGGCCCGGTGGCGGCCATCATCGTGGCAACCGATGCCGATCACGCCCTTCAGCTTGCCAACGACAGCGATTTCGGCCTCTCTGCAACGGTGTTTACCGCCGATGCTGCAATGGCGGATCGCTTTGCCCGCCAGCTCGAGTGCGGCGGGGTGTTTATCAACGGCTACAGCGCCAGCGATGCCCGCGTGGCGTTCGGCGGCGTGAAGAAGAGCGGCTTTGGCCGGGAGCTGTCGCACTTTGGCCTGCATGAGTTCTGCAATGCGCAGACGGTGTGGAAAGACCGGGTGTGATCTAGCGCCGGTGTTTTGCCGGGTGGCGCTGCGCTTACCCGGCCTACATGAACCCCTTAGCCCGTAGGCCCGTGCAAGCGCAGCGCCGCCGGGCAATTCGGCATATTTGCGACATGTGTCGATAAAATGCGTTTTTTTAAACATATTGATGTGACATGTTTATACCATCGACATAAAATGGTCATATGTCGATAAAAACGGTTTTTTTAAACATATGAGCTGGGATCCCGTCGTACCTTATAATGAACTTCCGGTGTTACCTCCGGATCTGGATAGCATTGAAACCCGTAGTGTACTCAAAGCCTGTATCAGTGCGCGCGCAGCGATTGCTGAGTTAAAAACTGCGGGTGAGTTAATACCCGATCAAAGTTTATTGATTAATATCCTACCGATGCTGGAAGCAAAAGACTCTTCCCGTATAGAGAACATTGTGACCACCAGCGATCGGCTTTTTCAATACGTTGATCGTGCCGAAAATGCCGATCCCGCTACAAAGGAAGCGCTACGCTACCGCACTGCGTTATACGATGGATATCTCCATCTCAACAGCTATCACTTGTGCACCAATACCGCGATAAAAATTTGTACTGCACTACGAGCCGTACAAACCGATATTCGTAAGACGCCGGGTACCGTCTTGCGCGACCAGTACGAGGAGGTGGTTTATACGCCGCCAGTTGGCGAAACAACTATCCGCGATCTCCTGGCTAACTGGGAGCGCTTCCTCCATGCCGAGGATGATGTCGACCCGTTGATCAAAATGGCTATTTCACACTATCAGTTTGAATGCATTCATCCTTTCCCCGACGGTAATGGACGAACGGGACGGATCCTGAATATCCTCTATTTAATTCAGGCAGGATTGTTGTCATTACCCATTCTGTATTTGTCTCGCTTCATCCTCGAAAGACGTAACGATTACTACACCTTATTGCGTAGTGTGACTGCGAATGGGGACTGGCAGGCATGGATCCTTTTTATGCTCGAAGCGATAGAGAATACGGCGAGATGGACAACGAAGAAGATCGCAGTGGTCCGAGCGTTGATGGCGGAGACTACTGACTATGTACGTAAGGAATTACCCAAGATTTATACACACGAACTGGTGAGGGCCCTCTTTGCACAGCCCTATTGTCGGATTGAAAACCTTGTAGAGGCTGGCGTTGCAAAACGGCAGACGGCTTCATCCTACCTCAAGCAATTAGTTGAGATTGGTGTGCTGGAGGAAATGAACGTTGGGCGTGAGAAGTTGTATATCAATACCCGATTATTACTCGAATTAAATCATTAGTATTTTAAAAGGGGTTAGCGAGTTTTTAACCTACAGTCCCTTGTCATCTCCCTGAAATAGTTCTGTCATTTTCACTGCGTAGACTCGCCCACGTCTAAGGCATTGTTAATGAATACAATTATGAACTTAAGCAAAATTTTCCGCCGCTTTACTCCCCGGCAGTTTGGTTTGCTGGCGGGGATCTTCTGCATTATCGGGCTCTTTTCCGCACTGCAAATCTCTTCTTCGGTTTTACTCTCCGTCTCGCTGCGTGATGCCCAGCGCAATGAACAGCGTAACCAGATGGCGTACCTGCAACAGGCGAAGGTCGATCAGGCGCGGATCTCGCTGCTGGCGGCGAGCGATCTGCTTAACCGCGCGGGGGTTTACTTTATGCAGGATAAAGAGACCGGGTCGGACGGGAGCTGGCACAGCCTGATGGATGAGGCGCAGCAGGCGTTACGGGATTCTCAGCAGGCGTGGCAGGCGTGGCAGGCAATGCAGCCGCCGCGGGATGAGGCCCTGCTCACCAGCTATCAGCTGTTCTTCGATGCCATCCGGGAACAGGCCGACGGGCTGGTCAACAGCCAGTCGATCGATGCCTTCTTCGCCGTACCCGCCCAGGCTTTTCAGGCGGACTTTAATGACAACTACGCCCGCTATCAGCAGGCAAGCGCCCAGCGCGCCGCTGAGGGGCGTCAACTGCTGACCGCCAGTCTCTCCAGCCTGCAATTCCTGTTCTTACTGGCTCCGGTGGTCCTGCTGGCCATCGCCGTGGCGGTGTGGTTTGCGATGTCGCGCTGGGTGATCGTGCCGCTGCGTCGCCTTATCGCCCATATCAACATGCTGGCGGCGGGAGATCTGTCCGCGCAGCCACCAGGCGTTAAGCGTTTCAACCGTGAGATCGCGCAGCTTGGCGACAGCGTCGACACCCTCCAGCAGGGCCTGCAGCAGCTGGTGACCCAGGTCAGCGAGGCGACCACCTCGATGGTGACCAATATCGGATCGCTGGTGCAGGGAAATCAAAAGCTGTATCACCAGTCGGCGCGTCAGGCGCAGGAGCTGAAAGAGGTCACTGCACACATTGCCGACCTGGAGACTCACGTCGAGGGCAACAGCGGCTACGCCAGGCTTGCAAGCTCGCGGGCGGACGAGGCGCGGGCGATGGCGGCAGGCGGGGATCGGATGATGGAGACGGTGAATGCCTCGATGGCGGCGATCGTGGAGCGATCTGCCGAGATGCGCGGCATTGTGGCAATCATCGATAACGTGGCGTTTCAGACCAATATTCTGGCGCTGAACGCGGCCATCGAGGCGGCGCATGCCGGGAATCAGGGGCGCGGTTTTGCCGTGGTGGCGCGGGAAGTAGGGCTGCTGGCGCGCAAAAGCAGCCACTCGACGCAGACCATCCAGCAGCTGATTAACCACTCGTTGCAGGGCATCGAAGATGGCTCGAAAGCGGTCACCCGGCTTGAAGATAACCTGCAGCAGGTCATCGGCCTGGTCGGCAACCTCTGTAGTTTGCTGAATGAGATCTCGGTCGCCACCCTCAGCCAGGGGGAGAGCATTCACCGGATGACCGGCCAGCTACAGGCGCTGAATCAGGTGGCGCACCAGACCGATATCCTGGTGAACACCGCGTCCGAAGCCTCGCAACGGCTACATGATGAATCCGGCCTGCTGTTACAGGCGGTATCGCGGTTCCGACTTCCGGCCTGACGTCATCCATAAGCCTCTGTTATACTCGCAGGCCGTTTTTGGCCTGTGAGCAAGGAGCAACCGATGGCTGCGAACATCAATAATCAGATGCTGGAAGCCATTCTGGCGCAAGTACGTCCCTTACTGGGTCAGGGCAAGGTGGCCGATTACATCCCGGCGCTGGCCTCGGTCAACGGCAACAAGCTCGGGATTGCCATCCGTACCGTCGACGGCCAGCGCTTCCAGGCCGGGGATGCCACCGAGCGTTTTTCCATTCAGTCGATCTCGAAAGTGCTCAGTCTGGTGGCGGCCATGCGCCAGTATGACGAGGAGGAGATCTGGCAGCGGGTGGGGAAAGATCCCTCCGGTCAGCCGTTTAACTCTCTCCTGCAACTGGAGATCGAGCAGGGCAAACCGCGCAATCCGTTTATCAACGCCGGGGCGCTGGTGGTGTGCGATATGCTGCAAAGTCGTCTTAGCGCGCCCCGTCAGCGGATGCTGGAGATTGTGCGCCAGCTCTCCGGGGTCAGCGATATTACCTACGATGCGGCGGTCGCCCGGTCTGAATTAGAACACTCGGCGCGCAATGCGGCCATTGCCTGGCTGATGAAATCGTTCGGCAATTTCCATAACGATGTGCCGACGGTCCTGCAAAACTACTTCCACTACTGCGCCCTGAAGATGAACTGTGTTGAACTGGCTGACACCTTTCTGTTTCTGGCCGCGCAGGGTCAAGCGCCGCATCTGTCTGAGCCCGTGGTCACCTCAATGCAGGCGCGGCAGGTGAATGCCCTGATGGCGACCAGCGGGATGTATCAGAACGCCGGGGAGTTCGCCTGGCGGGTGGGGCTGCCTGCCAAATCAGGGGTCGGCGGTGGCGTGGTGGCGATTGTGCCGCATGAAATGGCGATCGCGGTCTGGAGCCCGGAACTGGACGAGACGGGGAACTCGCTGGCGGGGGTCGCGGTGCTGGAGCGCCTGAGCCAGAAGCTGGGTCGTTCGGTCTATTAACGGGATCCTGTGTCGGTGTATTTATTGCCACATCGTTAAACCCCGTTAACGGAGTGGTGATCGTATTACCCCTAATGTGATATACATTAATCCCAAACTTTTAACATTCACCCGCGCGGGTGATAAATCATTGTTAAAAGCAACCCTATGGATTGATATTGCATGTCTTCTGCCTCCACCAGAACTCTCGCGCTTTTTCAGCCGCAAAGCGCCATGCGTAATGCGGCGGGAATATTTGCTCTGACCACGCTGTTCTATTTTATTGGCGCGCAGCTACGTCTGGTGGAGTCACTGTCGATGTTCTGGCCGCTGAATGGCGTGATGGCGGGGGTGTTTGCCCGTTATGCTTACCTCAACCGGCTGCACTACTATGCGATATCGTACATTGCCATGCTGCTGTACGACCTTATCACCACCAACTGGGGTATCACCTCGCTGGGCATTAACCTCTCGAATATGATGTTTATTGTCACCGTTGCGCTGCTGGTTCAGCGCGACAGGCGGCTGAAAAACAGTACCCCGGATCCGGTCAATGCCCTGCGGCTGTTTAACTATTGCCTGCTGGCCGCGCTGCTGTGCGCCCTGGTCGGGGCGCTGTCGTCAGTCGGGTTGGACAATCGCACCTTCTGGCCGCTGGTCGCCGACTGGTTTAGTGAGCAGTTTTCAACCGGGGTGTTAATCGTTCCCTGTCTGCTGACCATCACCTGGCCCGCGTTCAACCGGGCCCTGCGCGCCACGCATTTAATGCCGGTGGTGTTACTGGTTATTTCTGTCGTGGCCTCGGTGGCGATCGGCGGGGCCGGTGCGCTGGCGTTTCCGATGCCGGCGCTGATCTGGTGTGCGGTGCGCTATTCACTGCCGGCAACCTGCCTGCTGACCTTTGTCACCGGGGCGGTGGAGATCACACTGGTCGCCAACTCCGTCATTACCATCGTGGCGACCACACCGCTCACCACCCCGATGATGTTCTCGGCGCGCCTGGGGATAGCCACCATGGCAATCTGCCCGATCATGGTGTCGGTCAGCATGGCGGCGATCAACTCCCTGATCCGCCAGGTCTCCCTGCGTGCCGATTATGATTTTTTAACCCAGGTTTACTCCCGTTCAGGGCTGTACGAGGCGCTGAAGAGCGACGAGGGGATGCGTAAAAGCCCGCTGCTGACCGTGATGCTGCTGGATATCGACTATTTCAAAAGCATTAATGACAACTTCGGTCATGAGTGCGGGGATACCGTGTTGGCGGCCTTTGCGCGCAAAGTGCAGGAGACGGTAGGGAGCGAGGGACGGGTGGCGCGAATGGGCGGCGAAGAGTTTGCCGTGGTGGTGAACACCGCGTCGGCGCAGCAGGGCTATGCCCTGGCGGAGCGTATTCGCTCCACCATTGAACAACATCCGTTCAACTGGCGCGGGCAGGCGCTGTTTCTGACCGTCAGTATCGGTCTGGGTAGCGGAAAATCGGAGTCGCGGCAGCTAACGGACGTTTTTAATCGCCTGATGAGCGAAGCGGATGATTATCTGTATCGCTCGAAAAAAGCAGGGCGAAATCGTACCAGCGCGCGAATGACAGAGCTAACCACTGCCGCTCAAAACCCTGCGCCATCGGAACAGCTGTAATCGTTTGCCTGCGCGGCGAGAGGGCACCTACCATATATTCACAAAACTGATAAATGCCTTGATACGTATTTTATCCGTCAATAATATAATAGGGTGATTATATCGGAAAATTCGTGTGATGAACGGAACTGACAGACTCAGTAAACCCCCTCGCGTGCCTGGCAGTCGGTTTATCAAACGCATGTTTCTGATGCGAGTGCTTGGAACATTTCTCTGCTTTTTTCCCCATTCTTTCAGCCCTGGTGGAGCAGCAACGTTCACCCTGGCTTATGGGTCTGCTGGGGATCAACGCCTTTATCTGGCCGACGCTGGCCTTCTGGCGTGCGCGACGATCCGCAACGCCGCTCAGTACGGAACACCAGAACCTGGTGCTGGATGCCGGAGCGGGCGGTTTCTGGATCGCCATGATGGCGGCGAATCCGCTACCCTCTATCACCATTGCCACTATCTTAATGGCCGACCGGCTGGCAGCGGGCGGTTTCCCGCTGATGAAAAAAGCCGGTGCGGTGATGCTGGCGGTTTTTATGGCCAGCTGGCTGACGCAGGGGATGGCGCTGATCCCCTGGGTGTCGCAACGTACGATGTACGCGACGCTGCCGCTGATCGGTATCTATACCGTGGCGCTGAGCGTGCTCACCAACAGTATCGCCATGCGGCTGCGCTTTAAATCCCGCGAGCTGGAACGCATTGCGATGATGGATCCGCTGCTCGACATTGCCAACCGGCGTCTGCTCGAGAAGCGTATCGATCATGAGTTACATAAGCTGCGGCAGACCTGTCGCGAGTCGGCGCTGATGTTCATCGATATCGATAACTTCAAAGAGGTTAACGATCGCTTCGGACATAAGGTAGGGGATATGCTCCTGGTGACAGTGTCACAAATATTGCATATCGCTACCCGCCAGAGCGATACCCCCGCGCGGCTGGGCGGGGACGAGTTTGTGATTCTGCTTCCGGATACTACGCTTGACGAGGCGCATCTTGTCGCGACCCGGATTATGGATGCCGCCGCCGTGATCGATGACGTGGCGGAAGAGGCGGTCCATTGCACGATGAGTATTGGCATTGCCATTGCCACCCGGGAGATGGGAAATGTTACAGACTGGTTACAGGCAGCCGATACCGCCCTGTACCAGGCGAAACGTGAAGGGAAAAACCGCATCTTTGCTCACTAACCGGGGTCAGGATGCACTAAGCTTTTAAAAAGCCTGACGTCCGGAGCCCCGTATGAAATCACCCTCACGACCCAACAATGAAGTGGAGCGTCTCAGCGCCTTGCGCGAATCCGGGCTGCTGGAGATCGAAAATCACCCGTCCTATGACCGGCTGACCCGGCTGGCAAAACGCCTGTTTGCCGTGCCGGTGGCGATGATTAATCTGGTTGACGAGCATGTGGTGGTGGTCAAATCTGCAGATGGCGCGGACGCGACGAATCTGCCGCGAAATCTCTCCTTTTGTGGCCATACCGTGCTCAGTGACACGCCGCTGGTGGTACCCGACACCCTGGACGATGCGCGTTTTGCCGATAATCCACTGGCTACCGACGACGATCCTGTCCGCTTTTATGCCGGTTATCCGCTGCACCTGCCCAATGGTGCCACGGTGGGGTCGCTGTGCATTATCGATCATCAGCCGCGGCAGTTCTCAGCTTCTGACGTCGAGGCGCTGGCCGATCTGGCTGCACTGGTTGAGGTGGAGTTCGCCGCGATCTGCGCCAGCATCATCGACGACCTGACCGGGCTGTATAACCGCCGGGGATTTCATCACCTCGCCACCTACGCCATTCGCGCCGCGCGCCGGCGGGCAGAGCCGCTGACCCTCGCCTGGCTGGATCTCGACCGTTTTAAACAGATCAACGCTCGCTTTGGCCGCGCCGACGGCGATAACGCCCTGAAGGCTATGGCAAGTCTGCTGAGTTCCACCTTCCGCGAAGCCGACGTGCTGGCGCGTTACGGCGGAGATGAGTTCGCGATCCTCTTTGCCAACAGCGACGAAAAGGGCGCATGGGTCGCCATGCAGTTTCTCACCGAACAGGCTGCGGTGTGGAATGAGCACGCCGAATATCCGTGGTCGCTTTCATTCTCCTGGGGAGTGAGCGAGTTCAACCACGATCGCGACGATCTGGAGGGCTGGCTGAAGACCGCCGATGAGATGATGTACTCCATGAAACAGCAGCGCGGTACCGGCTGCTGAGATAAGAAAATCCTCTGACAGTCGCTCTTGTGTTACGAAAATGTAAAGCGCATGGTGATGCCGTTGATAAAAAGGAGAATAATGATGACATCACCCGCTATTCAGATCTTTTCCCGTGACGATATTCTCGCGCACCTTCCCCGGTTAGCGGAGATCCTGCACAGCTGTGTGACCGGCGGCGCGTCGGTAAGCTTTATGTTGCCTTACAGCCATGAGCAGGCTGGCGCGTTCTGGCGCGGCGTAGCCGACAGCGTCGCGCGGGGTGAACGTACCATGCTGGTGTCGACTAACACAGAGGGCGAACTCACCGGCACCGTGCAGCTTATTACCGATCAGCCCGACAACCAGCCGCACCGGGCGGACGTTGCCAAACTGCTGGTTCACCAGAACGCACGCCGCAACGGCGATGCCGGACGATTGATGCAGGCCCTGGAAAACGTGGCCCGTGATAAAGGTAAAACAGTGCTGGTGCTGGACACGTCAACCGGCAGCGGGGCGGAGACCTTCTATCAGCGGGCGGGCTGGCAGAAAGTGGGGGAGATCCCGCGCTATGCCTTGATGCCGGACGGTGAGATGACGGCCACCTCGGTGTTCTACAAATTCTTATAAATCCTGTCACAATTCACACCGTATTTGATCAAAACAGGGGTTCGTGGTCGTTAAGTTTTGATAAGTTATCGTACCAATCTTATCAGGCTGTATGACTAATCATTACAAGGACCCCATTGTGAACACACTGAACCGTCGTGATTTCCCCGGTGCTCTCTATCCTGAACGTATCATCCAGTTTGGTGAGGGCAACTTCCTGCGCGCGTTTATTGACTGGCAGATTGACCTGCTCAATGAACATACCGACCTGAACGCCGGTATTGCGATTGTCCGCCCAATCAAAAGCGATTTCCCGCCTTCACTGAGCACTCAGGACGGCCTCTACACCACCATCATCCGTGGCCTGAACGAGCAGGGCGAAGCGGTGAGCGACGCGCGTCTGATCCGCTCGGTGAACCGCGAAATCAGCGTTTACGACCAGTACGATGAATTCCTGAAGCTGGCCCACAACCCGGAGATGCGCTTTGTCTTCTCCAACACCACGGAAGCGGGCATCAGCTATCACGCCGGGGATAAGTTCGAGGATGCGCCTGCGGTCAGCTATCCGGCGAAACTGACGCGTCTGCTGTTCGAGCGTTTCAGCCATTTTAACGGTGCTGTCGATAAAGGTTGGGTGATCGTCCCCTGCGAACTGATTGACTATAACGGTGACGCCCTGCGCGAGCTGGTGCTGCGCTATGCCCGGGAGTGGGCGCTGCCTGCGGCCTTTACCCAGTGGCTGAACGACGCTAACAGCTTCTGCTCAACCCTGGTTGATCGTATCGTCACCGGTTATCCGCGTGATGAAGTGGCCCAGCTTGAAGCCTCTCTCGGCTATCATGATGCCTTCCTCGATACCGCCGAACACTTCTACCTGTTTGTGATCCAGGGGCCAAAATCGCTGGCGCAAGAGCTGCGTCTCGACAAACTGGCACTGAACGTGCTGATTGTTGATGACATCAAACCGTACAAAGAGCGTAAAGTGGCGATCCTCAACGGGGCGCATACCGCCCTGGTGCCGGTGGCCTTCCAGGCCGGGCTGGATACCGTGGGTGAGGCGATGAACGATACCGGGATATGCGCCTTTGTCGAAAAAGCCATCCATGAAGAGATTATTCCGGTGCTCGATCTGCCGCGTGATGAGCTGGCCTCCTTCGCCAGTGCAGTCACGGGCCGTTTCCGCAACCCGTATATCAAACATCAGCTGCTGTCGATTGCGCTCAACGGCATGACCAAGTACCGCACGCGTATTCTGCCGCAGCTTCTGGCAGGGCAGCAGGCCAGCGGCAAACTCCCGGCGCGTCTGACGTTTGCCCTGGCGGCGCTGATTGCCTTCTACCGTGCGGAACGTAACGGTGAAAGCTACCCGGTGCAGGACGATGCCCACTGGATCACCCGCTTCCAGCAGCTGTGGACCCAGCATCACGATCGACAGATCACAACCCGCGAGCTGGTGAGCGCGGTACTGAGCGTCAGCGAGCACTGGGAGCAGGATCTGACTCAGGTTACTGGCCTGGTGGAACAGGTTACGCAGGATCTGGATGCGATTCTGCAGAAAGGGATGCGTGAAGCGGTAAAACCGCTCTGCTAATCCGCTGAACTTCCCCTCATCCTCAGGGTGAGGGGAAAAACACCGCACCGTTATTGACCCATCATCCATTTTAGTTACAACATACTTTAAGTTATTCCTGTTACCGCCTCCTCAACACCGTGCGGTCTGCCTTTCGCCTCGCAATAACGTCATCATTTTTTAACATACTTGCAACCGTGACGACGATCACGTTTAATAGTCACCGCTCTTTTTTCCCGATGAAGCTGACTATGATTGTTCGACCTCAACAGCACTGGTTGCGTCTGATTTTTGTCTGGCACGGTTCCGTGCTGACCAAAATCTTTTCCCGCCTGTTTCTAAACTTTTTGCTCTCTATCGTCGTGATCCTGATGTTGCCCTGGTACACCTCGCTGGGCATTCGTCTGACGGTAGCGCCGTTCAGTATTCTCGGGGTCGCCATCGCGATCTTCCTCGGGTTCCGCAATAACGCCTGCTACGCACGCTATGTCGAAGCGCGGCAGTTGTGGGGCCAGCTGATGATTGCGTCGCGCTCGCTGTTCCGCGAAGTCAAAAACACGCTGCCGGACGACCCCGCGCTTGGCGAGTTTGTCCGCCTGCAGATTGCGTTTGCCCATTGTCTGCGCATGACCCTGCGCAGACAGCCCCAGGCCGACCAGCTTTCGGCGTATCTTTCCGAGGAAAACCTGCGCGTGGCGATGGATTCCAGCTCGCCTGCTAACCGCATTCTGCTGATCATGGGCGAATGGCTGGCGGTAAGACGCCGGAAAGGGGAGTTGTCGGATATCCTGTTCCACAGCCTGAATATTCGTCTCAATGATATGTCGACCGTGCTGGCCGGCTGCGAGCGTATCGCCAACACCCCGGTGCCTTTTGCCTACACCCTGATCCTGCACCGCACCGTCTACCTGTTCTGCATCATGCTGCCGTTTGCGCTGGTCAGCGATCTGCACTACATGACGCCGTTCGTGTCGGTGCTGATCTCCTACACCTTTATCTCGCTGGATACCCTGGCGGAAGAGCTGGAGGAGCCCTTCGGCACCGAGAATAACGATTTACCGCTGGATGCCATCTGCAACGCGATGGAGATTGATCTGCTGCAGATGAACGATGAGCAGCAGATCCCGGCGCGCAAACTGCCGGACAAATATTACCAGCTGACGTAAGCGTTTGTATCCCAGTGTATCCGGGCGCGGGCAGGATACAGCGGCTTGCAAAACGGGCCATTTTGCACATATTCGGCATACATCAGGGTGGTGAGATAAGCGGGTAAATTCTACTGACCCGGAGATACCACCATGATGAACAAACTGGCTTATTCAACCCTGGCGCTGACCCTCTCTTTCGCGACCGTTTCCGCCTGTCAGGCCGAAGCGGCGGGCACGGATTATGCCGCTGCTTTTAACCAGATCCGCCAGATTGACGCGGGCGATCTGAATATTGGCTATGTCGATATCGGGCCGAAAAACGGCGAACCGGTGATCCTGCTTCACGGCTGGCCGTACGACATTCAAAGCTATGCCCAGGTTGCCCCTCAGCTTGCGGCAAAAGGCTACCGGGTGATTGTGCCGTACAACCGCGGGTTCGGGACGACGCATTTTCTGTCGCCGGGCACGCCGCGCAACGGTCAGCCAGCGGCCATGGCGAAAGACGTCATTAACCTGATGGATGCGCTGAAAATCAAACGTGCGGTCTTCGCCGGTTACGACTGGGGGGCCAGAACGGCGGATATCGTGGCGGCACTGTGGCCGGAGCGCGTGAAATCGCTGGTTTCGGTGAGCGGGTATCTGATTGGCAATCAGAAGACAGGGGAAAAACCGCTGCCGCCGCAGGCCGAGTTACAGTGGTGGTATCAGTTCTATTTCGCCACCGAGCGCGGTGAAAAGGGCTATGCCGCCAACACCCATGACTTCGCGAAACTGATCTGGACTCTGGCCTCGCCCGGCTGGAAATTCAGCGACGCCACTTTTAACGTCAGCGCCAAAGCGCTGGATAACCCGGATCACGTGGCGGTCACTATCAGCAACTACCGCTGGCGTCTGGGGCTCGAAAAAGGAGAACGCCGCTACGACAGCTATGAACAAAAGCTGGCGGCTGGCCCGACCATCAGCGTGCCGACCATTACCATCGAAGGCGACAATAACGGTGCGCCGCACCCGGCTCCTGAAGCCTATGCCGCGAAATTCACCGGCAAATATCAGCATCGCACCTTTACCGGCAACATCGGCCACAATCCGGCGCAGGAAGATCCGCAGGACTTCGTCAAGGCGGTGGTGGATGCGGATCGGTTGTAAGCCAACTATGCTATTTTTGGCGAATTGCTGATAAACAGGAGCTTAGGGTGGAGACAATCGATCACATACTTGTCGTCGATGACGACCGGGATATTCGCGAGCTGGTCGTCGATTATCTGCTGAAGTCGGGCTATCGCGCCACCGGCGCCGCCAACGGCAAAGAGATGCGTGCCGTACTCGATAAACAGGCGGTCGATCTGGTGGTGCTGGATATCATGATGCCCGGTGACGACGGACTCACCCTGTGCCGCCAGCTGCGCAGCGGGCAACATAAAGATCTGCCGATACTGATGTTGACCGCGCGCCACGACGACATGGATCGCATTCTGGGTCTGGAGATGGGGGCCGACGATTATGTGGTCAAACCCTTTGTGGCGCGCGAGCTGCTGGCGCGGATCAAAGCGATACTGCGCCGCTTTCGCACGCTGCCGCCCAACCTGCAGGTGACCGAAGCCGGACGGATCATCGCCTTCGGCGACTGGCAGCTCGACACCAGCGCCCGTCATCTGCTGGATGCCACCGGCACCATCGTGGCGCTGAGCGGGGCGGAGTACCGTTTGCTGCGGGTGTTTGTCGATCATCCCCAGCGCGTATTAACCCGCGATCAGCTGCTGAATTTTACACAGGGCCGGGATGCGGAGCTGTTCGAACGCTCCATCGATCTGCTGGTCAGCCGCGTGCGACAGCGTCTGAATGAGGATGTACGCTCACCACGGTATATAAAAACAGTGCGCAGTGAAGGCTATGTCTTTTCGATGCCGGTGAGCATTCTTGAGGTCAGAGAATGAGGCTTTGGCCGCGTTCGCTGCATTATCGTCTGCTGCTGATCGTCCTGCTGGGTTTGCTGCTTGCCAACGGCCTGAGCCTGGCGCTGGTGATGGCCGAGCGCATGAGCAGCGTGCGTAACGTGATGCTGGGTAATCTGCAGGACGATGTCTCCACCAGCGTGGCGATTCTTGACCGGCTGCCCGCCAGTGAGCGGGCGCAGTGGCTTCCGCGTCTTGACCGGGATAACTATCACTATGTGCTGGGCCCGGGCGAGCCGGGCGCTCCACCCGCAGACGCCCGTTCCCGGGATGCGGTCCGCACGATAACAGAGAGCCTGGAAACCCGGTATCCGCTGCGCTTCACGGCGGTGCCGGGGCCGGTTTCGCATATTCAGGCGCACCTGACCCTGGGCGACGGCTCGCCGCTGACGCTGGATCTCACCCCCCGGATGCCGCCGGTGGCCCGCTGGCTGCCGGTGGTGTTTGTTATTCAGCTGCTGCTGGTGGCGATCTGCGCCTGGCTGGCGGTGCGCCAGGTGGTGCGTCCCTTTACCCGCTTTACCCGGGCAGTCGATACCCTTGAGCCCGCCAGCCCCAATCCACTGATGCTCACCGAGCAAGGCCCGCTGGAGGTGCAGCATGCAGCCCGCGCCTTTAACGCCATGCAGGCCCGGATCCAGACCTCGCTGAAGGAGAGGGCGCAGATCCTCGCCGCTATCTCACATGATTTACAGACGCCCATCACCCGGATGCGGCTGCGGGTGGAGATGGCCGACCAGCCCGAGCTGCGCGACAAACTGACCCAGGATCTGGACAGCATGACCCGGCTGGTGCGGGAGGGGATCGACTACGCCCGTTCATCCGGGGTTTCGCCCGAGCCGGTGCGCAACGTCGATCTCTATAACTTTATCGATACCCTGATCTGCGATTACACCGATACCGGTAAAAACGTGCAGTTTACTGCCGCCCGCACCGCCTTGCCTTTTGCTACCCGTCCGCAGGCGCTGCACCGTATCCTGACTAATCTGCTGGATAATGCCCTGAAGTTTGGCGATGCCGCAGAGGTGACGCTGACGGTGCACGACAAAACGGTGTTGATCGCCGTAGAGGATAACGGCCCGGGTATTCCCGGAGACGAGCTGGCGGCGGTGTTGCAGCCGTTCTACCGCGTGGAATCCTCCCGCAACCGGGAAACCGGCGGTACGGGGCTGGGGCTGGCGATTGCCGCCCAGCTGACCGCCCAGCTTGACGGCCAGTTACAGCTGGCGAACCGCCCCGAGGGCGGGCTTTGCGCACGGATTACCTTGCCGGTGATGTGAATTGCCGGGTGGCGGCTGCGCCTTACCCGGCCTACAAAACCCTTGCTTTGCCCTTGTAGGCCCGGCAAGCGTAGCCCCGCCGGGCAGTCAGGCCGCACCATTTGTACCGCACTGTATCCCGGCGCTAAACGAATACACCACCTGACAAAATCCCCAATTGCCCACACATGCCAGATACCTCCCCACGCTGTAATAGCCTCACTGCAATAGTCGCAGCCAACCGCTTTAGTGAGGTGTGTTATGTTTCTTTTAATCGCATTTTTAGGTGGGATGGTCAGCCTGCTCAGCCCCTGTACGCTTCCCGTCATCCCGCTGCTGTTCGCCGGTTTTCGCGGCCAGAAGCGCCAGCTTATCGCCATGCTGTTTGGGATGGTGATCATGTTTACCCTGGTCGCCAGCCTGATCGCCGTCGCCAGCGACTGGGTGGTCAGCGCTACGATTGTCGGACGCTGGATTGCGCTGGCGTTGTTGAGCCTCGCCGCGCTGGCCTTGATCTTCCCGCCATTTGCGCAGCGCATTGCCGGGCCCGCATTACGTCTCGGCAATGCGATCAATACCCGGAGCAGCCGCACCCGGGGCATCGCCTCGGCAGTGCTCGCCGGGCTGGCGGTCGGGCTGCTGTGGTCGCCGTGCGCCGGGCCGGTGCTGGGGGCCATTCTCAGCCTGAGTCTCGCAGGCCATAACCCGATTGCTACCGGTAGCCTGCTGGCAGCGTACGGCAGCGGCTGCGCCGTCATGCTCGCGCTGCTCGGCTTTAGCGGGCAGGCGCTGATTGCGCGTCTGAAAACCCAGTCTGGGCTGATGGACGGGCTGCGAAAAGCGGCGGGGGTTGCGATGCTGATGTCGGTGGCGTTTACCGCGTTCGGTCTGAACAGCGTCTTTCAGGGAGCAAACGGCGTAGCCGACCGGCTTGAGAAAACGCTGTTGCAGCTGGTGCCGGAAAGCTCCCCTCAGCCCAGGCTTCAGCCGGTGGCGCAGCCCGTCACCACCAGCGCTATGCCGTCGCTGGAAGGCGGAACCGGATGGCTGAACGGTGAGCCGGTCAGCCCGGCGTCGTTAAAAGGTAAGGTAGTGCTGATCGACTTCTGGACCTGGGACTGCATCAACTGTCAGCATACGCTGCCGCACGTTCGCGAATGGGCCAATAAATATCAGGCCCAGGGACTGGTGGTGATTGGCGTCCATACCCCGGAATATCCGTGGGAAAAACCGCTGACGTCGGTGCAGCAGGCCATCAACAAATGGCAACTGCCGTACCGGGTGGTGACTGACAACAACTACAAGATCTGGACGGCCTTCGGCAATCGTTACTGGCCGGCGCACTACTTCTTCGATGCCAAAGGCCAGCTGCGCTACGCCTCTTTCGGGGAGGGGAATAACGACAAGCAGGAGCAGGTGATCCAGCAGCTGCTGAAAGAGGCGAAGGCGTAATCAGGGTTCGCGTCTGGCAATGATAAACAGGCGCGGGAAGGCCAGCAGTATCTGCCCGTTTTCCTGCAGCGGATACTGCTCTTCCAGCAGCTGATGATAGCGATGCAGATAGCGCTGTTGCTCGCTCTCGTTCAGATCCTGCAGCCAGGGCCGCAGACCGGTAGCGCTCACCCAGTCAATAATCGCCTGGTGCGAACTCATCTGGTGAAAATAGGTGGTGCGCCAGATGTCCACCTTGCATCCCGCCTCGGTCAGAATATCGTAATACGCATGGACGCCCGCCAGGGCCGCGCGGCCGCGATCCGGATAATCCTGTTCAAAGGCCACCTCCCGCATCAGCATGTGCGTCGGCTCCAGATCGTTATCCGGCATCTGGATCGCCAGCACGCCGTTCAGCTTCAGCAGCGAGACCAGATGCGGCAGCAGGTCGTAATGGTTCTCAACCCACTGCAACGAAGCGTTGGCGTAGATCACGCTCAGAGCCTGTTCCGGGCGATAGTGGCGAATATCGGCCTCTACAAACCGGCAGTCGGGCAGCGCGGCTCTGGCCTCCACCAGCATCGCGGGCGAGGTATCGACTCCGGTGATGCGCGCCGAGGGCCAGCGCTGCTGAAGCAGCGCCGTGCTGTTGCCCGGCCCGCAGCCCAGATCGACGACATCGGTAACCTCGTCAAGCGCAATGCGGGAAAGGAGTTCTAAGGCGGGTCGGGTGCGTTCAGCGCCGTATTGCAGATACAGGGCGGGGTTCCAGTCGGTCATGCAGGCATCTCCGGTTTGCTCTTTTCAGAAGTGTAGATGATGCGGTTTGCAGGATGACAGAAATCCGTTTCTGTCGGCGCGAATAGGCTAGAAGATCCCCTTCAGGGCAACGTGATACAGCAGCATAATGGTTTTGCCATCGACAATCAGGCCGTTATCAATGGCCTGCAACGCCTGTTCTATGGGCCACTCCAGCACTTCGATATCTTCACCTTCGGCCTCAATGCCGCCACCCTCGCTGGTGCGATCGCCAGGGCGATACTCCGCGATGTAAAAGTAGAGTTTCTCGGTGACCGAACCGGGGCTCATAAAGGCCTCAAAGACTTTCTCCACATGGTCAATTTGATACCCGGTCTCTTCTTCCGCTTCGGCCTTGATGCGCTTTTCCGGCGCCATGTTATCGAGCAGCCCGGCAGCGGCTTCAATCAGATAGCCGTCGTGACCGTTGATGTACACCGGAAAACGAAACTGACGGGTGAGGATCACCGTTCGTTTCTCACGGTTGTAGAGCAGGATCGTGGCGCCGTTTCCCCGATCATAGGCTTCACGGTTCTGGCGCTGCCACTCCCCGTTACGGCGGCGCACATCGAAGGTGTATTTTTTGAGTGTGTACCAGTCATCTGACAACGTCTGGCTATCGAGAATGCGTACTTCTGCACGATTTGATTGCACGGTGCCTCCTGTTTACGTAGAGTGGGCATCATAAACCGCACATTCGTGCAATATCAAGATCAAACATGCAGCCTCAGGAACCGTCCCATGCTCACTCGTCAACGCAAACAGCTGATCCTCGAAAAACTGAGTTCCGAGGGGCAAGTGTTATCCAAAACCCTCAGCCTGGAATTTGACGTGTCGGAAGACACCATTCGTCGGGATTTGCGCGAGCTGGCCGCCGAGGGGCGTTTACAGCGGGTACACGGCGGCGCGTTGCCGGCATCAAAGGCGGTCTCCAGCTTTGCCGAGCGGAGCCATCTGGGCATCGAGGCGAAAAAGCGGGTGGCGAAGAAGGGCGTCGAACTGATCTCGCCCGGCCAGGTGGTGATTATCGACGGCGGAACCACTACCGCCGAGCTGGTGCGCTGCCTGCCTGCGGATCTGCCTTTCACGGCGGTGACCCACAGCCCGGGCATTGCCCTGGCGCTGGTGGCCTATCCCCGGGTGGAGGTGATCCTGATCGGCGGACGCCTGTTCCGCCACTCGGTTGTCACGGTCGGCGCCGCGGCAATTGAAGGCGTTGCGCATATCCATGCGGATCTGTTTTTCATGGGAGTGACCGGGATCCACCCTGAGGCCGGGTTAACCACGGGAGATTATGAAGAAGCGTGCATCAAACGGGCATTTTCCGGCAGAGCTGCAGAAACGGTGGTGCTGGCCTCGCCGGAAAAAATTAATACCGCATCCTCCTTCACGATCGGCGAGCTTTCGCTGATCAACACCCTGGTGGTTGAACCGGATACCGACAGCCGCTGGGTGGATGCGGTGAGTCAGCAGGGGATTTCGGTTGTGAAAGCATGACTCGCTTAACTCCAGCATTATGTTGTTTAATCCTGATTCTTCGCGTTAATTCTCTTATTTTGTGATTTATGGCTGATAGCGAAACGATGAGAGTAACTCTATAATATTGTGTGTTAACGCCAAAAATCGCGGTTAAGGTACAAAATAATGGATTTAAACTTCAAAAAGCCTGATGAGATCGTTAAGTTGCTGTGCGAGCGATTACGCCAGGAGCGCATTCGCCGCCAGTTTACCCAGGCCGAACTGGCGCAACGGGCTGGCGTGGGGGTGAATACGGTTTCAAATCTGGAGGCGGGGCGCAACGTCGGCTTTGAAGTTGTGGTTCGTGTGGCGATGGTGCTGGGTCTTACCCCTGAGCTGGAGAACCTGTTTCAGCCGCAGCTCGAGAGCCTGGACGATCTTCAGCGCTTCGAAGCCAGCGCGTCCCGCCAGCGCATAAGGAAAAGGAGTCATGATGCCTGATCGCGTAGAGGTTTATTACGAGGGCTGGGGTGAACGCTGGTTGTGGGGAACGCTGGCGACCACCATCGCACTGACCGGGCGGCCGCTGATCTTCTTCGAATACAGCCCGCAGGCGCTGGAAAAAGGTTTTGAATTATCTGCGTTTAGTCTTCCTCTTAAGGGTGACAAGCTGCGACAAAATTTT
The DNA here is from genome assembly GCF_006874705.1 of Leclercia adecarboxylata. Taxonomy (NCBI): domain Bacteria; kingdom Pseudomonadati; phylum Pseudomonadota; class Gammaproteobacteria; order Enterobacterales; family Enterobacteriaceae; genus Leclercia; species Leclercia adecarboxylata. The sequence goes on from NZ_CP035382.1 coordinate 4,040,192, forward strand.
CCCGCTCACCAGTTAGGTTTGCCTGGCCCGGTCTATGACTCCCTGCCTGACGGCTGGGGTATGCTGCTGATGGATCGCTTGTTCAGGCAGCGTGGCCTGAGTACGGCCCGTGTCGGCCCCCTTGAAAGACTGACCTACATTGGCAGTAATGCGATGGGGGCGATGTCTTTTGTGCCTGTTCAGGCCGATCTTGCCGCGCCACAGAACGATATCCCCCTGACGCAGCTTGCAGAAGAGGTAAGGGAGGTGCTGGAAGGCGAAGGCGGGGCATTTTTACACCGGCTGCTGCAGATGGGGGGCTCTCCGCAGGGGGCAAGGCCTAAAGCCTTGCTCTATCGTGACACTGTCACCGGGAGATTCACCACGATCCCCGTAATGGGCTATGAACCCTGGCTGATCAAGTTTCCTGCCAGGGATGAGCCTGCCGAAGTGTGCGCCATTGAGATGGTTTATGCCCAGTGCCTGCGGGAGTGCGGCATTGATACCCCGCAAACAGAATATTTTGATCTGCCGGGCGGCTATGCGGCGTTTGCCAGCAAGCGCTTCGATCGGCAAGCCGGGATGCGTGTACCGATGCAAAGCCTGGCGGCATTTACCGGAGCGGATTATCGGGCGCCGGGCTCGCTGGATTACGCCACCTTTATGCGCGCCACGCAGTTCTGTACCAACGATGTGCGAGAAAAAGCGCGCGCCTTTGCCCGGGTTGTCTTTAACGTCATATTCAATAACCGCGACGATCACCCAAAAAATTTCGCGTATTTAATGTCTGCCGAAGGGACGTGGTCGCTGGCGCCTGCGTTTGATGTCACCTGGAACGAAGGCCCAGGCGGATACCACCAGATGGATATTATGGGCGAGGCGTTAAATATTAATAAACAGCATCTGCTGTGGTTGGGCACCCAGGAGGCGGATCTCAGTGAAACGCAGGTTAACCGGCTGATTGCGAGCATTGCCGATGTCGCCAGTGGATTTTCCGTTTATGCCGAAGCGCTGCTTCCGGGCAAAATTACCCCGGCTACCCGGCGTGCCATGCAAAAGCAAATTGATGCCAACATCAAGCAGCTCCGTTAAAGCCAGGAAGAGCGCAGCTGCATAGGCTACGCTTCAGCTAATGCTTGTTTAACAAAAGGACTGCGTGATGCTGCAAAAAATCAGCCTGTTATCTCTCGCCTGTGTGCTGTTTACCGGGTGTATGTCCAATGAGGGCACGTCCCCCGAAGAGAAAAAGTTTCGCAAAGTAGAGGCCGCGGCAAGCGAATGCGCCGAAATTGTGAAAAACCAGACCATCGAACTCACCGCTGAAGGGAAGGATGCCAATACCCGCTGGACGACCATAGAGTACGTGGCGTCTGACCAGCGTACCCGCACGGTGGAATATCGAACCTCCTCGGTGCTGGATAATGGCGAGCCGGGCAAGGCGTGGCAAACCTGCATGTCGGACAAAAAAGCCCTTGTTCCTGAACTGAAAATATAACCTTCGGGCGGGAGCTGCATCTTCCTCCCGCCAATGAAACAAAATGTTAGTATCCTAAACATTATTTTTAGCGCTCTGACGCTCCTCGTTCTTGCATGTTTATAATCACTAGGGGGGATATATAAAAATGGGGGGCTATGGCGGCATTAGGTGTTGAATAAGCGATCGGAACCATTCATTACATGAATCTATTAATATAAAAAACACACTGATTACGCTGGGTTTTAGATTTTTATTAAAATGGTGCGCGTGAAATTAATATTACAAATAGCAGGCGGCAAGACTATTCTTAATTGGTTTTTATTGCGTAAGAATCTCTTCGATCGATTGTTTATCAGAATCATCTTAGGGATATAAAAATGCGCTATAAAACTCGCCGTACCTTGTTATCACAATGCATCCTGTTCTCTCTGACTGCTTTTTCCGGCTATGCCTTAGCAGCAGACTGCTCTCCAGCCGATGCGCCAACCAGCACCTGCGGATTCAAGAGTACGAATTATCATGGTCCTAATGGCACCGAGACCTGGGCTGTTAATGATAATGGCTCCGCTTACACCAATGATGCCAATACCAACAGCACCGGCAACGGCAATGACGCTATCTATCTGTGGGATAACAAACAGGAAGATACTCAGTCACTGACCGTAGACGGCACCGACATGAGCGGGACGTTTATTCAGGCTAATTATGGTGGTACCAAAAATATTACCCTGCAGAACGGCGCGACCACCGACATGATTGAGGGTGGCAACAACAAGCCGGGTGATAACGGCAGCTTTAACATTGATATCAATAATTCCACGCTGACCGGAGAGAATGACAACCTCATCTACGGTGCGGCATCGCATGCGAAAACCTATATGGGTGGGGCGGCTATTTTTGTTGACTCCGGTGCCAATGAGGGTACCAACACCGTTAATATCGAAAATGGCAGTACCCTTGGCGGTGCTATTTATACCGTGACCGGCGGGGATAACACCATTAATGTTGCCGGGAACAGCACCGTTAACGGCGCTATTTATGCTTTCACTAACAGCAACAACACCATTAGCGTTGATAACAGTACCGTGACGGCAAATGAAACTAACGCGACGTTGCAGGGCTATTTCGAAGGGGCCTATGCAGGCAACGCGGATGCATCAACTATTACCTCGGCGCTTCAGGGGCAAACAATTGCGATGGGTATCTATGGTCAGCAGGCATCCACTATTGCGCTGACCAACGGCACCACGGTAAATGGCTCTGTTGCGGTTGTCGGGAATGGCTCCTCTACGGCGCAGATCTCCCTCGACAGCAGCACCCTGAACGGCAACATTATTACCGCCGATGAAAGTAACACCACGGTGAATCTGAATAACGCTACCGTCAACGGCAATATTACGACCGGAGCGGGAGATGACACGGTCGTGCTGGCCAATAACTCCTCTGTCACCGGTAACGTGGATGCGGGTACCGGCACCGATGAGCTGTCGATGGATGCCAGCAGCTCCATCACCGGCCAGATCAGCGGATTTGAAACGGTAAACACCACCTCGGATAACAATATCGACATCGATAAGTTAAACGACAATACCGGCTGGACTATCCAGAATGGCTCCCGTTTAGTGGCCGAAACCACCGGCAGCAATGTCCAGGTGGCAATGACCTCCGACAGCACCGTTGATTTTGGTAACGTCACCGGGACCAACAACAACCTGACGGTAACCCAGATTTCCCCGTCTACCCTGAACCAGAAAAACGTTCAGATCGCGACATTCTCTACCACCGGTAACCCGGCCGATGCCGTTGAAGCCCAGTTCAGCAACGGTTCACAGCAGGTTGAAAGCCGCAGCGGCGCTTACAACTACAATGATTCCCTGACCATTGAGCAGGCGGCACAGCTGAGTAAACGTGCCGGGCTGACTGCCACACCGAATGCTTACAACGTACTGCTCGACAGCTCGCGCGGTGAACTGGCCAGCGATGTCCAGGGGGCGATTGCCGGTCTGGATGCCGCCAAACAGGCAGGCCGCATGATAACGGACGATCTGGCAAACCGCCTGGATCAGGTTCACCTGCAAAATCTGTATGGCCACACGGCGGATGGGGCGCAACTCTGGGGCGACTTCCTCTACCATCATGGGGATTACAGCGATGACGTTGATTACCAGGACATCACCCAGGGTGTGCAGGGCGGCGTTGACTGGACGACCCACCTGACAAACGGCGACAGCCTGACCGGCGGTGTGGCGCTGGGCTGGACCCGCAGCCGCGACCAGAGCAACAGCGGCGGCGCTAACAGCTTCAACGATACTGTCTATGGCAACTACTACAGCGTTTATGCCGGCTGGCAGCAGGCGCTGCACGACAACCTGTGGGGTATGTTCGTTGACGGCAGCTTCAGCTACGGCGATATGCGTTACTCAATGTCGGCGAAAAACAGCAAAGAGGACACCAGCGGCATGACCGAAGCATTAAGCGGCTCCGCGGATGGTAACCTGTATACCACCCAGCTGCGTACCGGTGTCAACGTGATGCTGCCGGGTGAGACCGTCCTCCAGCCATATGCGACTTTAGGCTGGGATAAAGCAGAGGAGAAAGGCTTCTCTGACAAAGAGCTGACCTTCAGCGATAACCAGGTTTCGCAGTGGAATACCAGCGTCGGTATGCACGTGACCACTAAGCTCGCGGATCTCAACAAGAACGTCGAGCTCTACCCATGGGCCGATGCCCGTTACCAGACCGAGTTTAGCGATAATACCGACATCAAAGCGGCGGATTATCACAACACCGACGGTCATAACACCTCAATGGGTATCTTCGGGGCGGGTATTAATACCACCATCGGTAACAACTTCTCCGTTAACACCGGAGTGTACTTCGGTACGGGTGATGTGGATAACGATGCCAGCGTACAGGCCGGTATCAGCTATCAGTTCTAACCCAGTCTGACCCAACCAAACGGCAGGGATCTCAGGATCCCTGCCGTTTTTTTTTGCAGCACGGCCCGGATTACAATATACTAAAATACATTATATAAAATTGTATATTGATGGATGGAAACCATGACTACAGTGACCGATACTGATATTCAGGATGCCATGAAACAGGCGGCGCTGGGTGCCGCGGAGATTTTGCGCGGTTTGTCCAATGCCGACAGGCTGCTGCTGATGTGCCAGTTAAGCCAGGGGGAAGCGAGCGTTGCGCAGCTTGAAGAGGCGGTGGGGATCCACCAGCCTACGTTGTCCCAGCAGCTGGGGGTACTGCGGCGCTTAAAGCTGGTGGAGACCCGGCGCACAGGCAAACAGATTTTTTACCGGATTGAGGATCCGCGGATCTTCACGCTGCTCAACACCTTATATGACCTCTATTGCCCACAGGCAGGAGTCGACCATGACGATTGATTTCTCTCACTTTACGCCCCTGAGCAGCCTCGGCGGCGGGGTATTAATCGGGCTCGCTGCCATACTGCTGATTCACTTTTGCGGGCGCATTGCCGGGATCAGCGGCATTGTGGCGGGAATGCTGACGAAACAGACCCGAACAGAAGGGTGGCGGATGGCTTTTTTGGCTGGTCTGATTGGCTCGCCGCTGCTGTTCTCCCTGTTTTTCCCCTTACCGGACATTAACGTTCCAACCTCATGGCCGATGATTATTGTTGCCGGCTTGCTGGTCGGCATCGGCTCGCGTCTGGGCTCCGGGTGTACCAGTGGGCATGGCGTCTGCGGCCTGTCGCGTTTTTCTAAGCGCTCTCTGATCGCCACGCTGACCTTTATGGCTGTCGGCATTGCTACCGCAACGCTGACCGGATTCTGGCTGGGTTAGGAGGACTGATAATGATAATTAGCGCATTTCTGTGTGGCCTGATTTTTGGCGTGGGTTTGCTGATAAGCGGAATGGCAAACCCGGAAAAGGTGCTGGGGTTTCTTGACCTTTCTCAGGCCTGGGATCCCTCTCTTGCCTTCGTGATGATAGGGGCGATTGCGGTGGGGATAGTTGGTTTTGCGCTGGTCAAAGGCAGAGAAAGGGCGTTTTGCGGAGTGCCCATCCTGCTGCCGAAGAATAACGCCGTAGACCGCGCGCTGCTGGTGGGGGCGATCCTGTTTGGTCTGGGCTGGGGGCTGGCGGGCATTTGTCCCGGGCCGTCCCTGATATTGTTGGGGGCGGGCGTCGGGAAGGGGCTGCTGTTTGTTTTGGCTATGCTGGCGGGGATGTGGATAGTTAACCGCGTTCGCCCCTCATAAACGTTCCTTCAGCGATATCGGACGATCAGATCGGCTTCAGTGTGTTGTTTATTTAACCACTGGACGTACGCTTCACCCCGATTGCCTGGCAAAGCAAATTCAGCATTTGAAGGAGAGTGTGACGCGAGAGTAATACGTTGCTTATGCGGGGATTTCCCGCATAACATTTGCACGCTTTTACCCTGTTGATCGATTAAACACCCCACCATAAAAACACGTCCGGAAAAAGTAATTTTAGCGGAGGATGAGGCATGACTGATTGCGGGCAGAATGAGTAATACGAGTAGTTCAACAATAATGGCGATATGACGCATGGACATTTTCCTCTCTCCTTGAGCGATCGACATGCAGGTATAACCCTTAACCATCAGACGTCCTGTCTGAATGACAGATTACTGCAAAATAGTTTCCTGGTAAACTATTTCCCATGGATTAGTTAATGCCTGGTTGATTTTCCATCTTCTTCAGAAATATATCTTTGATCTGCGTAGAGGAAATTATTGTAATTATGCTGTTGCGTTAGTGTTGCAATACACGGAATATCTATAAAGTTTACAAATCAGAACATCTTGTTGATTTTGCCAATCAGTTTTATTTTTTATACTCCTCAGCCACTTGTGCAGACCTAAGAATCTTCTTAGCTGTCACGCATTAATTGAATGCAATTTGCATTGTTTATTTGGCAGTAATTTAATCTGTCTTTTTACAGGCTACAAAAATGAATTCTAAGTCTAAATTTTTATTTTCGGGCGCTATCCTGACCTTATGTTTTACCGGTGTCCCGGCTCACGCTCATACCGTTAATTTTTCCGGTAAAATCATTAGTGAAACCTGTCAGATCGCCGATAATTCCGGCAATGTTAATGTGAATTTCGGTAGTGTTAACATGGATACACTGAAATCACATGAGCAAACCACGGCACAAACGCCGTTTCAAATCCATCTGACGGGGTGTCCGACGGCACAAAACGTCAGCATCGGTCTGGAGGGGACGCCTGATACCCACGCCCACGGCAAAGCTGATGGAGTACTTGCTATGAACGCAGGTGAGGGTGTGGCGCAAGGTGTTGGAATAGAAGTGTATTCCAGCGATGATGGCTCGACACAGGGCACACAGCTCACCTTTGATCATCAGGTAAAAACCACCGCCAAACAGGCTGATGGGAATGGGGATATTACTTTTGGTTTCCTGGCCGATCTGAAGAGTGATTCTGACGTTGATGTCACCGCCGGTAATATTAATGCAACAGCTAACATTGATATTAATTACGAATAGTTATTATTAAATGGGTAGTGTTTTATAAAGGGCAGAGAAATTCTGCTCTTTTGTTTTTGTAAGCATCTTAAAGAAGCATTCAATGAAAGTGAAAAATCTGATCTTATTATCCGTTCTGGTACTATTATCCTCCCCGGTACTGGCGGACGGGGTTTCAATCGGAGGAACCCGTTTAATTTATCTTTCAAGCGAAAATGAAGCTGACATCTCTGTTGAGAACACGAATTCAGATGCTCCCGTTCTGATCCAAAGTTGGGTAAGCGACATTGGGGATCGGAATAAATCCCCCTTCATTGTCACACCGCCATTGTTTCGCCTTGACCCGGGAAATACTAACGCCTTACGGGTGATCCAGACCTCCGGTCATCTTGTCGAAAATAAAGAGTCGCTATTTATGCTCAATATCAAGGTGATTCCGGAAAATACAAGCAAGTCGAACGAAAATATCTTGCAGTTTGCGATTAAGAATCAACTGAAGCTGATTTATCGTCCCGTTGGCTTATCGGGCTCGTCGCTGGAAGCAGCCAAAAATCTGCACTGGAGCAAAAATGGCAATCAGCTCCAGGCTGTTAACCCATCGCCTTATTATGTCACCGTAACGTCATTTACGATTGGCAGCCAGGATGTCAAAACCTCCGTTGACCATAGCATACTGGCACCGGGAGGACATGAGGATTATACGGTTCCTGCAGGAAGTACTGCGCATAATATTTCCTGGAACACGCTGGATGATTTTGGCGCGCCTCAGCATTTCAGCGCCTCCCTCGCTGCACGTTAATCGCTTGCCATGAACCGCTGGAATATCGCCCTGTATCCTTATGGCTATCTGTTAATAGCGGTTTGGGGATATTGCCAGCCAACTCTGGCGCAGCCAGCGTTTAATATGGATCTGTTGGAAAAAAACGAGAATTTACCTCCGGTTGATTTAAGCAGTTTCAACGCTCCCCATGCCCAACCGGAAGGTCACTATCTGGTCAACTGGATGGTGAATGATGTCAGCATTGAATCACCCAAAGATGTCGCGTTTCATCATGATAGCCATGGAACGCTGGTTCCCTGTCTGACCTCAGCGGATCTGCGCAAGGCGGGTGTTAACCCTGCTGTTCTGGCGCGGAACATGGATACCGATAAGCCTGCTGCCTGTCTCGACCTGACGAAGGTGTTGCCAGACAGTCGAACCACATTTGACTTTCAGCAGCAAAAGCTGGAGCTCTCAATCCCTCAGGCGCTGATGAGCCAACATGCTCGCGGTGATGTCCCCGTTACCCAATGGGACGAGGGGATTAATGCGGTTGAGCTTAACTATCGTTATTCCGGTGCCAGCCAGCGGGATCGGCAGGGCGGAAAGGAAAATGACAACTATTTGCTGATGAAGAATGGCGCTAACCTGGGAGCATGGCGCCTGCGTTCGGATGGGAGTCTGACCAGTAATAGCGATGAAAAAACGCACTGGAGCAGTTCGGCGACCTGGCTGGAGCGCGATATTGTGCGCTGGAAAAGCGAGTTAACGCTGGGCGACGCCTTTACCTCTGGTGATGTTTTCGAACCGATACAGGTGCAGGGGGTGGGCCTCGCCTCTGATGATGAGATGTTGCCAGACTCTCAAAAAGGCTTTGCGCCCACCATTCACGGCATTGCTAAAAGTAATGCCCGGGTCACCGTTCGGCAAAATGGCTACGTTCTGTATCAAACGTATGTTACTCCGGGCGCCTTTGTGATCAACGATCTCTATCCCATGGCTAACAGCGGCGATCTTGAGGTATCGGTTAAAGAATCCAGCGGTGAGGTACGCCGCTTTTACCAGCCTTATTCTTCGGTAAACCAGATGCAGCGCGAAGGATATCTGAAATATACGCTGATCGCCGGGCGCTATGCCGCCAGCGGCAATACCCGTCAGCCGCTGATGACGCAGTTTTCACTGATGCGCGGCTTTGGCCATGCGGTCACCGGGTTTGGCGGCTTTCAGGCGGCAGAACAGTATCGCAATCTTTCGCTAGGGATGGGGAAAGGGCTGGGGGAATGGGGGGCGTTATCGCTGCAATTATCCACATCGGATGCCAGTACTCGTGAGGCGCAGGGCGCCGGGCGGGCGTGGCAGGTGCAATACACTAAGGGCCTTGAACAGCTCGGCACGCTGGTCAGGGTCAATGCCTGGCGCTACTCCCACGCTCGCTATGCTTCACTGGCAGATGTCTCTGGGGATGACAGCGATGATTCGGATGAGGAGAACAAAAAATCGACGCTTCAGGTGACGTTAAACCAGACAATCGCCTCAAGCTTGTCGTTATATCTCAGCCTGAATCAGGACAGCTACTGGTCAACACAGGGAGCGCAACGCACGGCGAACATGGGGATCAGCAGCGAATTTCACGGCGTCTCATGGTCCCTCGGTTACAGTGATACTCACTCTTCAGAGCAGGAAGATAACGACAAAGTGTTGTCACTGTCACTTTCGATTCCGTTGGCGAAATTCCTCCCGGACAGCTATGTCAGCTACAACACCTCCTCATCGCAAAAGAAAGGAGCCACCCAGACGCTGGGTATTAATGGCGCGTTATTGGACGACCGTTCTCTGAGCTATTCCGTGGAGCAAAGTACGGATAGCCAGCAAGGGCAAAGCGGTGATGTATCGCTGGGATACACCGGCAGTCAGGGCGCGCTTAATGCCAGCTATAGCGAAGATAGCCAGATGAAACGGGTCAGTTACGGTGCCAGCGGCGGCGTGCTGCTGCATCGGCATGGGCTGGTGCTCTCTCAGGAAATGGATGGCCCGGTGATATTAGTGAATGCGAATGGTGCGGGTGATGTGCCGCTGGAAAATCAGAAGACTATCAGGACAAACGCCTCCGGATATGCCGTACTGCCTTTTGCCACGGCCTACCATCGCAATACGGTTTCACTGGATAGCCATGCGTTGCCTGCCAACGTTGATTTATCCAACAGTTCGGTGACGGCGGTTCCCACAAAAGATGCCATTGTGATGGCGTATTTCAGCGCCCGTGTTGGTTATAAAGCGTTATTTATTTTACAAAAAAATAGCCAGCCGCTGCCGTTTGGCACTCAGGTAACAGCCCTTGATAATGATATGTCTGAGGGGATTGTCGCGAACGACGGGCAGGTTTATTTAGCGGGTCTTCGAAAAGCAGGGCGTCTCAAAGCAAAGTGGGGAGCCGCCGCTAATCAGCAATGTATTGCCCGGTACGATTTATCACCCGTACTGACGTCTTCTTCACCTCTTATTTTACAGCAGAGTCTTTCATGTGCGTCTTAACCCTCGCCAGCCGGTTAAAAGGGTGGTTATTCCTTGTTTTGCTTCATACCGCACCGGCCATGGCATGCACCCCTTTTTTAGCGCAGGGAAAAGCCTCAACCCTGCGAGTGGACGTTGGCAACATGGTGGTTCACGCTAATGCCCTGCCCGGGACGCCGGTCTACAGCAAAACGTTTTCATGGAATGAGATCAGTGATGGCGGTGAGCAGTGGATAGCCTGTAATAACGGACATTCTGATGATCGTGATTTTGATTTTAACGCTTTTATGTCGGGCCTGGCGCAATCCCCTGAAATTTACCATACAAACCTGAATGGGGTGGGCGTCAGAATATCGTTACGAGCCATCAGCGGCTTTGGCGGTTTTCCGGCACGGATGACGACCGTGCCTTTTACCGCAAGGGTTCGCACCCGTGCGGGACAATCTGATGATTCTTTTCGGACGGGAACGTTGCGGGTAAAAGTCGAACTCGTGAAAACGGCGGCCGCAGTGGCTTCTGGTAATCTGGATTATCTTGATAACCATTTTCTGTTCGCTGGCGATACTTCTGTGGCAGCCATCGACATTAAAGGAAAAATCAAAGTGGGGGCCTGTACCCTGAGCGCATCCACGCCTACCACGGTCCAACTCCCCCCGACCAACCTGAATAAATTTGAGCGAGTAGGCGATACCGCAGGTGATATGCCGTTTGCTTTACAGCTCGACTGCAATAGCGCTGTGGGAGTGAAGCTGCGCCTGGAGGGTAATGAATCCGCATCCATCAAAGACAAGGGCGTGCTAAAAAACGATGCCCGTCATAATCAGGCGCGCGGTATTGGGGTTCAGCTGCTTTACCAGAATGCGCCGGTAATGTTCCACAAAGAAATGGATATGGGAACCGCAGCAGAGGGACAATATGCGATCCCTCTGCTGGCACGTTATTACCAGACGCAACGCCGCGTAGAGGCCGGGGAGGTTAACGCGGTGGCGACTTATACGCTGACGTATTATTAGTGATGCGTGTTTCAGTGACAGAGGCCACTCACTCTACTTCTGGCAGAACAAGTGAATTGAGCACATGGTCCTGCCAGACCCCGTTTATTTTGAGATAGGAGTGCGCATATCCCTCCTTCACAAACCCGAGCCTGGCCAGAGTCTTACTGCTGCGGGCGTTATCAGGAAGATGGTTTGCCATAATCCGATGAAAACCATAATTCGCCTGCACATAGTTCAGCGATGCCTTCAGCGCCTCGTGCATTAGTCCTTTTCCCTGATAAGCAGGATCGAGCGAGAATCCGAGATAGCACGCATGGAAAACGCCAAAGATGAAGTTAGTGAAATTGATACTGCCGATGATCTTATGTTCGTCTTTTAAAGTGAAAACCAATTGCAGACATTTTCTCGCGTCGTAATCGCTCTGCGCACTTTCAATTCTTTGAGTAATACTGTTTAGCGTGAAATAGTCCTCATTACGCAATGGCTCAAAGGGCGCGAAATACGCCCGGTTCTCCAGCAGGAAAAGCTGGAGGTTGTCAGCCAGATCCGTAGTCAGCAGCAACACATCCGTACGCGCGGTGGAAAATAACTTCATATCTAAATCTCATTAACAATATTGTCACAAGGATTGTACTGATTATGAAGTTGATTTCCAGCAGGCTTCTGACATTAACCTACTAAAGTTAGGCTGGAAAACGTGACTCTGTTTGCCAGATGCTATGGTATGAGTCATCCCGTTATTGAACTGTTCTGAAAAGAGAGTGCCATGAAACTATATGTGTATGAGCATTGCCCGTTCTGTATCCGTGCGCGAATGATCTTTGGTCTTAAAAAGGTGCCTGTCGAGCTGGGTGTGATTATGGAAGGCGACGCCGAAACGCCAACCCGCATGGTGGGTAGAAAGGTGGTGCCGATCCTGCAGAAAGAAGAGGGCGTCTACATGCCGGAAAGCATGGATATCGTTCATTACGTTGACCAGCTTGACGGCGCTCCGGTTATTGAAGGGGAATGCGACCCGGCGATTGAAGCCTGGTGCAAAGAGAATACCCGCGCCGTATTTAACCTTGCGATCCCGCGTTTCACCCGCGCCGATTTTAAAGAACTCGCCACGCCAGCCGCGCGAGAAGCCTATACCCAGCGCGAGATTAAGGCGTTTGGCGATTTGGATGCGTTAATGGCCAATAGCCAGACGTACATCGATACGCTGTCGGGGGCGCTCAGTAACATCGAGGCGTATATGAGCGCTCGCAATCCTGTCAGCATCACGGATTTTTATCTCTTCCCGGTTCTCAATTCGCTGACGATTGTGAAAGGTTTTCCGTATACAGAGGCGCTGCGCGGCTATTTGGATCATATTTCCACATCCTGCAACGTACCGCTGTTTACCGATAAGGCATTGTAACGATCAGGGGGCCTGGGCCCCTTAATCGTGCTGAAAAAATGGTTGTCCGATTTTCGGTTGTGAGGGAACCATCGAATGCTCTAGTTTCACCCTGTAGCTTATTACAGGAGATAATCATGACCTTCGCTGAACTTCACCATCAAAACACACCTTTGCTTATCGCTAATGTCTGGGATGCGGCCAGTGCGATAGCGGCGCAACAGGCAGGTTATCAGGCACTGGGGACCTCAAGTGCAGCCATGGCCGCAATGCTGGGTTACGAAGACGGAGAAGCAATGTCTTTTGACGAATTGCTCTATATTGTCACGCGGATCGGGTCCGTAAGTAATCTGCCGTTAAGTGTTGATGTCGAAGCCGGGTTTAGCACTAACGCGGATGAGATAGCTGAGCATCTTAAGCGACTTGCAGAGACGGGTGTGGTGGGGATAAACCTTGAGGACAGTAAAGTCGTCAACGGAGTCAGACGGCTTGATGATGCGCTGGCATTTTCCAGAACCTTAAAAGCGATCCGCACCCGGTTGAACGCCGGTAATCATCAATTATTTCTAAATATCCGTACCGATACCTACCTGCTTAATCATGAGCAAGCGTTGCAGGAAACGCTCTTCCGGGGTCGGCTCTACGAAGCGGTGGGCGCAGACGGACTTTTTGTTCCATGTCTGACGTCAGAACAGGATATAGAGATCATTTCTGAAGCGTTGAACCTGCCGTTGAACGTCATGTGTATGCCCGACCTCACCACCTTCGGGAGGCTGAAAAAAGCAGGTGTAAGCCGTATTTCAATGGGAAACGTTGTGCATTCGGCCATTCAGTCGAAGCTGAAAAATGTGCTGCAACGCATCCAGTCGCAACAGTCATTTGCCGGGGTCTTTGTTGATGAAAGTGCTCGATATTAAGCAGTGCGATCTCTGGTATCAGGCCTTACTTGAACGTGATTCCGGGTATACGGGGGTATTTTATGTTGGGGTCAAAACGACAGGCGTATTCTGTATTTCGGTATGCCGGGCGCGTAAACCAAAACGTGAGAACGTCGAGTTTTATAAAGATTTTAAATCTGCTCTGGATGCCGGTTACCGCCCCTGCAAAGTGTGCCGACCAACTGAAAATGCGCACAGTGCTCCGTCGTTCATTGAACAGGCGCTTGAACTTGTTCGCGCAGATCCGAAAACCCGAATAAGCGATACAACGTTACGTCAGCATAATATCAGCCCCGAGCGGGTGCGACGCTGGTTCCTGCAAAATCACGGGATTACCTTTCAGGCATTTCAGCGAATGCAGCGGGTGAATATTGCCCTGCAGGAGTTAAAAGGCGGGCGTAACGCGACCGATGTTGCTTTTGATAGTGGTTACGAGTCATTAAGCGGTTTTGGCTATAGCTGTAAGCGTCTTACCGGCGTCGCGCCAACCGAGCAGAGTAGGGTGATCGTTATTCATCGTTTTACGACTACGCTTGGCCCCATGTTTGTGTGCGCCACGGAGCGGGGCGTCTGTCTGCTGGAATTTACCGATCGGCGTATGCTGGAGACGGAGTTTCGCGATCTCCAGCGTCTGTTGAAGGCGCGGATCATGTCCGGGGAAAATCACCATACCCGCCAGGCGGAGAAGGAGATGAATGAGTATTTTTCCGGTACGCGCCAACTTTTTGATCTCTCGCTGGATATGCCCGGCACTGATTTCCAGCGTGCTGTCTGGCAGGCACTACGCGAGGTTCCTTACGGGCAAACCTCCTGGTATCAGTCTCTTGCCGGGCAGATTGGGAAACCCGCTGCCGTACGCGCGGTGGCCGCAGCAAACGGTGCCAACCGAATAGCTATTGTTATTCCATGCCACCGGATTATTGGCAAAGAGGGGGCGATGACCGGTTACGGGGGAGGGATTGCACGTAAAGAATGGCTTATTGAACATGAACGAAAACAGCGTTCACTTTTTTGTCCTGCGGAATGAAAAATACGGTAATGTATTTGTTAAATAATCAAATTCAGAACGCAATCCATGACTTCTTTGTTATTCCATAAATATCACGGACTCGGTAATGATTACCTGGTGTGCCATCGTTCTGTCGCAGAGCAGTTGAGCATCGAGCAGGTTCGTCTCATATGCCATCGCCACTATGGGTTAGGATCTGACGGTCTGCTTGTTGACAGTGGCGATCGGCACGATCCCACATTGCGAATTATCAATCCCGATGGTTCAGAAGCCGAAAAAAGTGGTAACGGTCTGCGCATCTATGCCCGTTATCTTTTTGATATCAGCCGCGTCGGACACGCGCCATTTTTAGTGCACACCGCGGGCGGGGACGTACATTGCAGGGTCCATGAAGATCCCCATCAAATCACGGTGGAGATGGGACGGGCTAACTTCAGTCCGGCAGCATTGCCTGCCCTGATTGAACAACCCGAAGCGCTGAATTATCCCCTGAAGCTGGCGGACGAAACCCTTCTGGTCTCGCTGGTCTCTATGGGCAATCCTCACTGTGTTGTGCTGGTGGATAAGCTCGATCTGGCGCTGGTTCACCGTTTAGGGCCGCAGATTGAAAATCATCCCTTGTTTCCCAAACGCACCAATGTTCAGCTGGTGGAGGTTGTTGATCGCAATACGCTGCGTATTGGCATCTGGGAGCGGGGCGCCGGTTTTACTATGGCATCCGGTAGCAGCAGCTGCGCGGCGGCCAGCGTCATGCGCAAATTAGGTCGGGTTGATAACGCTGTCAGCGTGAATATGCCGGGTGGGCAACTGCAAATCACCTTCGGTGATGAGTTTCAGGTCAGCATGTGTGGCCCGGTGCATAAAATAGGTAGCCTGACGCTGGACGAAGACTGTTTTGCTGGTGGGGACGACGCCAGCAGATTTTAAAGCTTCTCAGACCGGCAGCCTGCAACGAGCTGCCGGTGATTTTAGTATTAACTTTCGCATTCTGTCTCCTCAATCCTTCTTTCCCTTATATTTCTCTGCGACAAATAGACCTCACGTCATAAGTTGGTAAATTAAACATTTATTTAACATTTGCGTTGCGGTTGTCGTCAAAAAATCATATTAATATTTAGTCACTTATAGTGCATAGCGATTTTATATGTTAATGAATATAATCATTAGGATGACTTATGACGATAAAACCCGCCGCTGAAGTTAGTGCGGCACCGGGTCTATTTCAGACGCTTAAAACCTTCCCGGCGACTGTTCATGCGCTGCTCTTTTTTACCTTCGTTATCCGCTTCAGCTATTTTATGGCATGGCCCTTTATCGCCGTAATCATGACGCAGAATTATCATATGTCGCCGATTGCTATTGGCGTGGCGATGACCAGCAGCGCGCTGTTGTCGGTGGTACTCGGTATGTATGGCGGGCAGATTTCGGACCGGCTGGGACGCCGGATAATTCTTTTGCTGGGCTGTGGTTTTTCCGCCGTGGGTTATATCACGCTGGCGCAGGCTACCGGGATGGGGCTGTTTATTACCGGCCTGATGATCATCGGCGTTTGCTTTGCATGGGTTGATCCTCCTGTGCGTGCACTCATGAGTGATTTGCTGGGCGATCGCCGCCGCCGCGCGCTTGCGCTCCAGATGCGCTACTACCTGATCAACGTCGCGGCAGTGTTTGGCCCGCTGGTGGGGTTAGTCTTTGGTCTGACATCTCAGAAGGGGACGTTTCTGATCACCGGACTGACCTATCTGCCGTTTTTTGTCTACGTGCTGCTGTTTATCCCGGCGGGAAAACTGCTGGGCGAACAGCAGGGCGGTGACGCGCCGGCGGTTAAACTGCACCAGGTAATGGGAATTATCGCCAGGGACAGAATCTACATTGCGGCACTGCTGTGCAGCATATTGTGCAGCATTGTTTTCATCCATTACGAAGCCGTATTACCCCAGTACCTGATGTTACTGGATAGCAATGCGGCGGTTAAGCTGATTACCCTGATACTGGTTACCAATGCCTGTACCGTGCTGGTGTTCCAGAGCTTTATTATGCGGTTTCTGGCGCAGATCGGCCTGCCGGGACGCATTCTTATAGGGGGATTAATTTTCGCTTTGTCGCAGCTCTGCATGTTTGCCACCCGTTCGACGGAAGTTTGGGCCTGGCTGACGGTGACCGCCGTGTTCAGCATGGGGGAGGCGATTCTGATGCCGAACCTGAACATTCTGCTCGATCAGTTGGCACCGGCAGAGCATCGCGGTGCCTATCTGGGGGCCTCGACCTTGACGACGCTAGGGATCGCTGCCGGGCCGTTAATCGGTGGCGTGATGTTGGCCATGACCGGAGCGGGGGTATTTATCTGCACCGCATTACTGAGTCTGCTGTTGTGCGCGATTATTTATGCCTGCCGGGTCAGAATGTTGGCACGCTTGCAGGATTCATAATAATCCTGCGACCGGGAGTCGCACCATGCCGTCATACGTGAGCACATTTTGGCTGCAACACTCATCCGAAACTGCTATACTGTATATAATTACAGTATAGGGGGCATATGATGGCTGTTGAAACAAAATTTGTTGTCGTAAGAAAAGGTGAAGAGAAAATGACATTTGCCAGTAAGAAAGAGGCTGACGCTCACGACAAACTGCTGGACATGGCAGAAGCGTTCACCGACTGGCTGTTGCAAAGCGAAATGCAGATGGATGAAACGCAGGCTGAGAATCTTGGGCTGTTTCTTGCCGAGCAGAAAGAGGCCGTGCAGCATATTCTGCGTACCAGCAAGGTCCCTGATCTTAATGCCGCAACTGCAACAGATAAAGCAGAGTCAGATGCAGATGGCAGTAAAAAAATCAGAGCAGTTAAGGCTGCCTGATTGCCATAACAGGTTATCACCGATCCTGTCGCCGTAAGCGGGAAGCTGCTTACGGCTTTTTATTGTTCAGTGTCGCTGGCAATTCCTGTCTAACGTGAGGCGTGTCCACGTCGGCTGTATAGCCATACGAAGATCAACGTCAGTAATGGGATGCCATGAAAAATAATAATGACCAACGAGGGGGCTAACCAGATATAAAAGGGGGCGACTATCAGCATTCCAACACCGAAACCTGTCATCTGTAACAGAGTCATCAAACTAAAAACAGGTAGCCGTAAAGATTCAACTTCACTTTGAATTCGTGAAATCAGACTCACATCCGCAAGTCCATCTCCAATACCCGCAAATAAAATAAAAAATAATGCCAGAGAAACGGTATTTTGTTGGAAAGTTAAAATAAATCCCAGGGACATTAAGGCCACACCATAAAAAAATAGACTCTCAGCTGGTATCCCTCGCTTAAGCAGAAAATAATTCGACGATCTTGCACCTGCAAATTTCCCACCGGCCCAGACCGCCAGCAGAAGACCCATGGTTTTGCCTGGAGATGCCGACGTCAGAAGCTCTGAAATGACTGGAAAGCCGACGTTATGGGCAGCACTACCGAGAGTATCAGCCATTGTTATCAGCAACATTCCAGCCATCAGCGGTGCCGCCCGTAGCCCCTTAACAAGATCACGCCACTCTTTACGCTGATTTTTTATCTCGGCTCCCGCCGGGATAATCAGAAAGCGTAAAGGCAGAATACATAAACCGGCCAGGAGATAAGTGACAATATTGGTGACGAATACCAGCTCATAACCGTTTGTAGCCAGCAATATACCTGACACCATACTGCCCGTCACAGCACCTGTCGCAGAGGCCGACGTCAACCAGGCATTCGTTGCAACCCGGCGGGAATCATCCACCCAAGAGGGCAACTGGCTGTTTAACCCAATTGCGAACATGGAATTACCTATACCAATTCCCAGAGCGATAAAAGGTAAAAGATAAAGTTGTACGGAAGAAGGGAAAATTAACAATAATGCCAGCAGCGCAGCGCGAAGAATATCCAGTATTACC
Organism: Leclercia adecarboxylata; assembly: GCF_006874705.1. NCBI lineage: Bacteria > Pseudomonadati > Pseudomonadota > Gammaproteobacteria > Enterobacterales > Enterobacteriaceae > Leclercia > Leclercia adecarboxylata. The sequence continues at coordinate 4,058,657 of NZ_CP035382.1, forward strand.
AGGGGCAAGCGCCCGGTAAAGCGTCTGAAGTAAGGGACGCCAAACAGGCTTGCTAAGATTCCCCCGGTGACGCGACAGGCCAGAAAAATACTTACTTGCGTCACGCTTTGGCTTAGCAAGTAAACATAGGTGGATAACGCCACCATGTTTAGAAAAGCGCCGAAGTCAGAGATAAAACGGGCGGAAATGATCAACCAGCTATTTCTGGCAGACCGGTTAATCATTGCGCCATCCTGATGTGCATCAGTCATTTGGAGGTTTTCCGTATTTATAAGAGAAGGCCACATCCAGAAATCAAAGTATTCAACGTAGCTTCACGCTGCCTGCAAAAGCAATCTTTTTCCTTTGGTGATGAAAGAGTGGCGCCAGAACGCGATGTCTTTCACGATAGTCTTGTGGCTTAGATGAGTTAAGGCCGATGACCGTCATTCACCGTTAAAAACCCGCGGCATGTGTCGTTATCAGAATCCCACAAAGATGAGGTCTAGCCTGAACTAAATCTGATAATTGTGCTGTTACTACCTTAATGCGCATAATGTATATTATGTTAAATGCAATATATAGACCTACACCATCCTGTTCCTTATCCTTATGCAGATAACCCAATACGCGTGCACCACAACCTTCCCTTTCCTATCCAGCCATTTATCACAGAGGAGTTTTCATTCTCGTGTTGTTCACCAACGAAGTTGAAGCAAGTGTGTGGCAATTCCCCATCTGACATCAGTACATTTCCCGTTTATCAGATCGAACACGGAGTAACTCGCGTTGGGTTGTGCATATCGTGGGAAATAATCGATTACCCCATCTTTAAGAATCGCCAGAACGCCCTGACTGACATGCCCGTGTGTCACAATACAAATTGTTTGATGATGTGACGTTGATTCCAGGTGATGTAAAAAATGCATAACCCGCTGAGAAGCCTGCGCGAGAGATTCACCACCTGGTGGGCAATACGCTGCATCAAGTTCGAATAATGCACGGGCATCGTTTGGATAGTTTTGGATGAGCAGCTCTGATGACACTCCTTCAAACTGACCAAAGGCTTGTTCTTTAAGAGCTGGTTCTGCTGTCAATGGGCAGCGAAAGCCCTTAGCCAGGCTCTGGCCCATTTGCCATGCACGGCCAAGCGGAGATGCGTAAACACCTTCGATACGGTAATCACTTGCTGCAAGCGCGGCCAGTAAGGCCGATGTTTCATGCAATCCCCGACGGGTCAACGCACTATCACTGTGCCCCTGAATAATTCCCCGCACATTCCACTCTGTTTCCGCGTGCCGCACCAGTATCACTTTCATTCAGTCCACCCTGCCCCAATTTTAGGTATACGCCTTCAAAACCGTCTCCAGCCACTGCGTAAAGACCCGCACTTTCGGGGAAATATGCCGGTGCGGATAAAGCACGGACAACTGTCGCGCCGGAACCGGATGACCAGGCAACACTTCTACCAGACGTCCGTCATTGATGTACGGGCGTAAAAAGAAATCCATGCCCTGCAATAACCCAAGCCCGGCCAGACCCGCCGCAATATAGACTTCTGAATTATCCAGCACCAGTTTGCCTGCCAGATTAAGTTCCTCAATGCCAGACGGCGACTGAAACACCCACGGCATAATTTGTCGGCTGTTAATGTTAAACCAGTTCACGCCCTGGTGATTCTGCAGATCGTCCAGCGTTTCAGGCACGCCATACTCCGCAAGGTATGCCGGGCTGGCACAGGTGACCAGTTGAATCTTACCCAGCGAGCGAGCCACATAGTCACCGTCTTCCAGCGGACCGACACGGACGATGCAGTCCAGGCCGTCACGCAGCATATCTTTACGCCTGTCGGAGCTGCTGAGCACCACTTCAATTCCGGGATAATGGCGATAGAAATCCGGCAACCTGGGTACAACCAGCATTGCGGCAATCGATACGGGCATATCCACACGCAGCTGCCCGCATAATGAACGGCCCGCGACAAAAGAGCCTAATAAAGCATCGGTTTGTTCCAGCAAGGGCTTACTGCTGCGGTAAAACTCTTCCCCTTCGGGTGTCAGCGTGATTCGCCGGGTTGTACGGTGCAGCAAACGCACCCCCGTGTGCTGCTCCAGCTGTTTGATGGCTCTGGTCACTGCGGGCCGGTGAATTTGCAGGTTTTCTGACGTCTGGGAAAAACTGCCCGACTCGACGATCTCAATAAAGATCCGCATCAGTTCATACACGTTGATTTGCATAGCACGCCTTCATCCCGAAATAGATAACACGCCCATTGTTACTGATTTTGTAAAAGTGATGAAGGATATTCGCTATTTTTCAGAACAAAAGCGGCGAGTAGACTCAGCCTATTCCGGTCTACGAACCGTCTTAGTTAAAGGAAATGTCTCATGCAAAATCAGAGTGTTAGTTATATTCTGGGTATCGAAAAAAATGTCATTCAGGGGCCTCTGTCATGGCTCACCGATGCCCGTCTGGTGGCGGCGGTAAGTAACGCCGGAGGTCTCGGGGTACTCGGACCCAATGCCGGATTAACGGCCGAAACAGCGGTCTCAACGCCGGAAGCGACAGCCGAGAAAATGCGCGAAGAGATCCGCAAAACCAAAATGCTCACCGAGAAACCTTTTGGCGTCAATCTGATCCCGACGGCAGAAAATGACATTTGGACACCGTCCATCCTCAACGTCATCAAAGAGGAAGCTGTGCATGCAGTGGTTTACACCGGCTACGGCGAAGGTTCCATTATCCCTGCCCTGTTTGATGAGCTGAAAACCGCAGGGATCAAAATCATCTTCCGGGATATCAACCCTTCTCCGGAAAACACCCGACTCGCGGAAGCCGCCGGGGCCGATATTATTGTGGCGACGGGGTTTGATGAAGGCGGCACCTTGCCCGGCGTCACATTGGGCACTTTCTCCATTGTGCCGCTGATCGCCGACGCGGTGAAAAATGTCCCGGTTATGGCTGCGGGCGGGATAACCGACAACCGAACCGCCAGAGCCGCACATGCCCTGGGCGCACAGGGTGTGTTTGCCGGCTCGGTATTTATCAGCACGCTTGAAAGCCGCGTACCGCAATCAGTAAAAGACAAAATTATCGCCGCGAACGGGCTGGATATGTGCCTGTTCCGCACCCTTCCCGATTACTACCGTTCGTTGCCGGGTAAGCTCGCCGATAAACTGGTTGCGTTGGATAAAGCGGGTGCCAGTAAGGAAGAGCTGGCGAAGGTGATGGGCGGATTACGCGGTCTGCGCCTGGGAATGCTTGAAGGCAATACTGACGAGGGCTATATCTCTCTCGGCACAGGCATCGGCAGCATTCGCCGCGTGAAAAGCGTTGCCGAGGTCGTCGCAGAACTGCACGTATAAAGGATAGCGCTCCGGATTGCCTGGTTGCCATTCGGAGCGCAGTTTCACCTACCCGCCGTCTGACACACCGCTTTAATCTTCTCTCTCAGCCAGCGATGGCCGGGATCCTTTTCCATTCTGGGATGCCACATCTGCGAAACCGTTATGGTCCGGGTTTTAAATGGCAGTTCAAAAACGTGCAACTGCTCTGTCATCTGCTGATTAATTAAATAGAGCGCCGGCACCATGGCGATAAGATCGGATGCAAGCGCTACGGATAACGCCGTTGGAAAGCCAGGCACCACGCTTGCCACCTTACGTTTCATGCCTGACTCTGCCAGCGCGTCATCCACAAAGCCGTGTAAGGAACCGTCGGGCGCGGCCACCACATGGCCCCAGGCGGTATAATCCTCTACGCCGATCTGCGGTAACGTCGCCAGCGGATGCGCCTTACGGACCGCACCCACAAATCTGTCCTGGAAAAGCCGCTGAAGGCGAATTTCAGGGCCCATGTTGCTCTGTACGCCAATCTCCAGGTCGACCAGGCCCTCACGCAGATAGCGCGACGTTTTTTCAGGCTTCGGCGCAAAGCGGATACACACGTCAGGAGCGGCCTCAGCTACGGCGGCAATCAGCGCCGGACCGAACGCGACAACAAATCCATCGTTGGCTCTGATGGTGAAAAGCCGCGCCAGATTTTCCACCTTGAGCGTCTCCAGTGAGGGTTGCAGTACCGCCCTCGCCTCATGCACCGCGTTCCGGGCGCGGTCCCGGGACGCTTCAGCCCAGGGCGTCAGCACCATGTTGCGTCCGGCCCGCACCAGGATCGGATCGCCCGTTACTTCCCGTAGCCTGCTGAGCGTTCGGCTCATGGCTGATGTACTCAGGTTTAAGCGTCGCGCGGCCCCTGCAACGCTGGCCTCTGCCAGCAGGATGTCCAGCGCGACAAGCAAGTTAAAATCAGGGTCAGACATGATTAACCTCGAGGCGAAATCAGATAAGGCGTTCGGTGCAATGATTCAGTGTGGACGATGCGTCTTCCGCACTCTATGCCCCATGATTATAGTTTCTTCATCAAAACACCATCCCCAGGAGTCAGGATGAATACATTATTTTCAAACCAACCCGGTGACGAAGGGCTGCCAGGTCAGGAACGCGCCAGGGTTATGATCGCAGTGATGATCACCACGTTGATGGGGGTATTCGATGGCACCATGATCAACATTGCCCTGCCCTCCATGGCGCAAGCGATGCGGGTGCCCGCCAATATTGCTGTCTGGTTCGCCAACGGCTATCTGCTTTCGGCTGCCATGACGTTACTGATCTTCGCCTCACTCGCGGCCCGATACGGAACGCGCCCCATTTTTCTGGGAGGACTGGCTACGTTTACGCTGACATCCCTGGGCTGCGCGCTGGCAAAAACGCCGGAGACGCTGATCGGAATGCGTATTTTGCAGGGGATCGGCGGCGCGGCCACATTGAGTATTGCCCCGGCGATCCTGCGATCCGTTTTCCCGGGACGACTGCTCGGGCGCGTTCTGGGACTGCATGCCCTGTTGATTGCTTCCAGTACGGCTATTGCTCCCGTACTGGGCGGCACAATTCTGGACACTTTCAGCTGGCAATGGCTGTTTGCCATTAACCTGACTCCGGGAACGCTCGCACTGGTGCTGGCTGGCAAGGCATTACCCGGAAAACCAACCTCCGGCAACGCTGCGTTAGATACGCTCGGGGCGGTGCTGTCGGCGACGCTGTTAGGTTCAACCATCATGGCGGCGAATAGCCTTTCCAGCCATCAGACTGCGAGCCACCACGAGACCGTCAGCTGGGGGCTCCTCGCCATCATCAGCATTATGACGTTTATCTGGCATATCCGCCGTGTCCGGGCCCCCTTACTGCCGCCTGCCATTTTCAAAAATGGACGTTTTACCCTGGCAGCCTTAACCTCGCTGGCCTCTTTTATCAGCCAGGGCATTACCTTTATTGCGTTGCCTTTCCTTTTTCAGAGCGTGTATGGCTATAGCCCTGTCATGTCCGCCCTGCTGTTTATTCCCTGGCCGATTGGCATTGTACTGATTGCGCCCCATGCCGGCCGTTGGGCCGATACCCTTTCTGCGCCGCTGATCTCCACCATCGGGCTGGCTATTTTTGTTGTGGGATTGATCCTGCTGGCGATGCTGCCCGCCACGCCTGCGGTGTGGGA